>NZ_JBEOOW010000001.1:0-679807 GCF_040309505.1 Psychrobacter sp. TB55-MNA-CIBAN-0194
GCCTGAACCAGTTGTTGAGCCTGAACCAGTTGTTGAGCCTGAACCAGTTGTTGAGCCTGAACCAGTTGTTGAGCCTGAACCAGTTGTTGAGCCTGGCGTAAATAATTCTCAGTTAACCTCACATATTGATGATCCTCGTACCTTACTACGTTGTCCGACACAAGAGCTGGTGGGTGAGTGGACACCAGAGAAATGGGATTATTGGTTACAGACGGCTCGTGAGGCAGATGTCTTGGCCCAAGATGAGTTGGCGCTTGCTCGTCAAGGCATGATGACCGGTTTATGTGATGGTCAGGCAGTCTTTGTGACCAGTGTGGATAGCCGACATCTGCAAACGACTTTTCAACAGTTAGCAGCCAAATTGCAACAGCAGTTTACCCAAGCGGAGATCGACCTGAAAATTGATGGTAGCGTCATGATGGCTGAAGATAAAACACCTGAACGTCGCCAACAAAAACGCTTAGTACAAGCTAAGGCGGTTGCAGAGTCAAAATTGCTGAACACTCCAGTGATGCAATACCTAACTGAACGTGGTGAAGGAAGGATGGGTAAGGTACATTTGTATTAAGCAGTCAGAAAAAATATTGTTAAAATTATTTAAAGTTCTATATAGTTGTCAGACGCAATTACTACACAAAACATCAAGGTGATATTGTACTATCGTCTTGATGTTTTTACTTTTATTGCTTATAAAATGGATAAATCCGAATAATAGAAGTATGCTTAATTACTATAAGGAAATTAAAAATTCGTTATAGTGGTTAAGTTATATTAAAAATTGAAATGTAGCTTAGGTGAAAGTATGTTGGATAATTTACGCGGTATGGCTGTGTTTGCCAGTGTGGTCGGACATGGTTCTTTTAGTGGCTCAGCTCGTGAGCTAGGTATTACCACCAGTGCAGTTAGTCAGCAAATCAGATCATTAGAAAATGATTTAGGTGTGGTGTTACTGCATCGCTCAACTCGTAAGCTGAGCTTAACAGAAGCGGGTGAAAGTTTTTACGAGGCCGCAAAAGATGTGGTGAGTGCGGCTGAACAAGGCCGAATAAAGGTTAATCAACTGCGTGATGAGTTAGCAGGTAGCTTACGCGTGGCTACAACGCCTGAGCTAGGTGTGAATCATATTTTGCCAGCACTATCTACGTGGATGGCAGCGCATGATGATCTTAGCATTACCTATTTAGCAGACAATCATTATGTCGATATGATTGACGCGCGTATCGATATAGCGATACGGATGAGCCCATCGATGAATGACTCTAGTCTGAGCAGTCATCCTTTGACAGACGTGCGTCAAATGCTCGTTGCTTCACCGCAATATCTACGTCAACATACTAAGTTACAAACGCCCAAAGATTTGGCCGATCACCAGCTGATTTGTATTGAAATCATGAAAGATGCCAATCAAATTGATTTGGTTCAAACCGAAACGGGTAAAAAAACCCGCACAAAAATGAACTCACGCATTTATACCAACAATGTCTTTATGGCAACCACTTTGGCCAAAGAAGGCCATGGTTTGGTTAGAATGTTGGAAATGGATATCAAGAAAGAGCTTGAGAGTGGTGAGTTGGTTGAAGTTTTAACTGGTTATCAGTTACCAAGCTTTGTGCTATATGCAGTTACCTTAAATGGTGAACAGCAACCCGCTAAAATAACTCGCTGTTTAGAAGTTTTGAAAAAGTATTTTCATGCCAATTAAGTGGTAACTTAATGACATGCTAGAAGTTCAGTGATTAGCAGTCAGCAAAAAGCCTATAGATATAACTATCTATAGGCTTTTTTATGGTTCTCAGTTCTATATCAACTGAATAGAGTGTGAAGAGCCTTATCGCTTAGTCTGTCATCTATAGTGCTTTTGCTAATCTGACTTGCACATATTCAAATGATTGTGAATTAACTATGGTATTTATCAGCCACACTCTAAAAAGACGGTTGTAATAAATAAACCAAGCGTTCAACCACTTGTGTGCTCTCATCTCGGCTCATATTCAGCGGCGGTAGCAAACGTATCACATGGCCACCAGTAACGTTGATGATTAGCTTTTGCTCATCACGTGCACGATCTACGAGCTGACTACAGTCCATGTCTTCAGGCAAGGCGATACCAATCATCATCCCTGCACCGCGACTGCTCACGCCATGTTGTCCCAGTGTATCAACTAGCGTCTCTCGAATGAATAGCCCTTCAATAACCGCATTTTCCATTATGTTACTGTTGCCGAGTACATCATAGACAGTATGCACCACGCGGCTTGCCAATGGCGTGCCACCATACGTTGAGCCGTGACTACCTGCACCAAACAAACCATTAGCACGTCCGCGTACCATACAGGCTCCCACTGGGAAACCATTGCCTAATCCTTTAGCTGTTGTCAATACATCAGGGCGCGCATTACTATGTTGATAAGCGAAATACTTACCAGTACGGCCGTTACCTGTCTGAACTTCATCCAACATAAATAGCCAGTTGTTAGCTTCACACTCTGCTTGTATCTCTTCAAGGTACGTAAACCCGTTGGCAGCGGTGTTCAAACCACCTTCACCTTGAATAGGCTCTACAAAGATAGCGCAAATATCATCATGGTCTTGTGCTGCTTGCTTAATGGCTGAAATATCGCCAAATGGAACACGAATAAAGTCATCATCTAATGTATAAAAGCCTTCACGCGCTTTTGGATTGGCAGTGGCAGACAGTGACAGTAATGTGCGACCGTGAAATGATTGTTCCATTACGATAACTTTTGGACGTTTAAAACCTTGCTTATGTGCGTATAGTCTTGCCAGTTTTAAGGCCGCCTCATTTGCTTCAGCACCACTATTGGCAAAAAACACGCTATCCATTCGAGCTGCCGTGCACAGAATCTCTCCTGCACGCTCTTGCCAGTCAATACCGAATAGATTGCTGGTATGCACTAGAGTCGCTGCTTGCTGCTGAATGGCATCGGTCACCTGTGGATGGCAATGCCCCAATCCGCAGACAGCAATGCCAGTCAGTGCGTCTAAATAAGGCGTATCATCTTTGGTATATAACCAACTGCCCGAACCACGCGTAAAGTTGATTGGCTGGCGGTTATAAGTGGGCATCAGGTAAGTAGCAGACATATAAAACATCCTTAAGAGGAACAGTGAGTAAAAAGAAAAGTGATTGGTTATAGCTCGTCAGAGAATGGCGTGGTTTCCGCAGGCAAAGTATAGTCTTCATTTGCCCATGAACCTAAGTCGATAAGTTTGCATTGACTACTACAAAACGGCTTATATTTATTATCCTGCCATGCTGTTTGGGTGCCGCAGCGTGGGCAAGGATAAGTCTTGGGTGATGTGTTGGGGGTAGGGTCAGTCATAATAAGAGTGAAAGCATCCTCGATTTATTTGAATTATTAATAGTGAATGACAGTCAGTAGGTTTGCCTACGTGATGATTAATAGACGGTTTTAGCATTGCTAGCTGTCGTCATATTACTATTGCAGCGGATTGACTATATAATAGCATGCAGCCGAATAATGGCAAAAGACAAATACTTTAAGGATAGTAAATGACTGACAATATTGAGCTTACGCATCAACAAGAGCGTGCATTTCAACCACAGAGACTCTCAGCACCGCGTGACTTTATCTTGCCAAGCATCATTGGTGAAAACAAAAATAATCTGCCCTTATTATTAGAGATTGGTGCAGGGAAGGGCAAGCATGCGCTTGGTTTTGCAGTACAAAATCCTGATAAGCATTTGATAGCAATTGAGCGTACACGCAACAAATTCGAAGCATTTGCGAAACTGGCGGCAATACAAGCTTCACAGAACCTAGACGCGATTCATGCTGATGCCATTGCATGGACGGTGCACGCTATCAAGCCGAACAGTTTGGCAAAAATATTTATTCTTTATCCAAATCCTGAACAGCATAACCCCAATCAACAGTGGCTAAATATGCCATTTTTTGAGTTTCTATTGTCACGTTTGCAGATAGGTGGCGAGGTAGTGCTCGTCACCAATATAGAAGCATATATGGATAATGCAGAGCAGCAGGCAACCAAGGTATGGTGCCTGCCAAACACTCGATATACAGTAGCGACTGATAGCCAGCGCACACATTTTGAAGTGAAGTATCTAGCGCGCGGAGAAACATGTTGGGAGCTGAACATGCGTAAGCCAGAAGGGTATAAAACAAGGTTTGATGAATGGCAAGTAGGCCATATAAGCGAAGACAAATAGCCTAAGTAAAAATAATATGAATATGAAGAGGGACTGGAATAATCAAAACTAACAAATATAAAATAGCCTAAGCAAATAAAATCAATAAAAGATAAAGCCGTCACTAAAAGACGGCCAAAAAATAGGTAATTATTCGATACTATAAATAGGGTTTAACGAGCTTATTAGAATCGGTATAAGCATCCAAAACTGTCAAAAAAGTATAAGCTCCGATGAATTTACGGCTGATAAACATAAATTCTTTCGGTGGTAGGTTAAATTCGAAAGACTGCATTGCTCGTGTGGCTTCTGTAGAAAGGCGCGAGTGTAGCTTGCTATTCGCCCAAATATAGCGGTTGCCTTCATCTAGACAGACAGACGGGATATCAGGATTCATCGCTGGATCGCTGAATGGCTCTGTTGCCAACAGAAATAGCGAAGCAATATCGGAACGCACTTTGCCACTCATACTATCAAAGAAATCATAACCAGTCATTGCTAGATTCATCGCTTGATGGTTATGGCGGTAGCCAGCTTTTAACAAGCCGTGGGCAATGGTTAATAAGTTATTATCAAACTGGCGAATCGCACCAAAATCTAGTAAGACTAATTTATCGATACCATCTTTATCCTCACTGACTCGAACTAGATAGTTACCAAAGTTTGGATCTGTCTGCATTTCACCCCAAACAAAAATCTCTTGCATCATGATTTCGATAGCAGCTTGACCAATGGCATTACGGCGCTCATGAGGGAGTAATTGTAGGGCATCAGATACAACTGTGATACCTGGCTCATAAGACATGCACAATAAACGCTTTTTTGAATAACTGCGGTTAATCTTAGGAACGACATAACGCGGATCGTTGCTTAGGCGCTCATAAAAACGTTCTGTGGTTGATGCTTCTGCTTCATAATCGACTTCATGATGGAGTAGGTCACGTATCTCTTCGAACCATGCATCGAGTGAGCGAGTTTGTGGAACGATGTTACTGACTTTCAATAATTGCTTGAATAGAGAAAGGTCAGAGTTGATAGCATCGGCCACACCTGGATATTGGATTTTTAGTACTACTTGCTCGCCAGTTTCGATGACTGTTGCGCGGTGTACTTGGGCAAGTGAAGCGGTTCCAATAGGGACAGTGTCAACTTCTAGTTCATCTAACTTCTTACCCAACAACTGACGTAATGTAAGCTCTATCGTTGGCCATGATAATGTAGCCGTATCGTCATTTAGGGTTTGGAGCGCGCGCGTGATTTCAGGTGGTAAAATGTGCTCACCATAAATTGCCAGCATTTGGCCAATCTTTACGACAGAACCTTTTAACTTACCGAGCTCTGATGCAAGGTAATTTGCTTGTTCTTCCATAAAAGCTTGGTTACGCGCTGTACGCGTCTCTTTATTCAAAAACATGCCAGACACGCTATTACCTGCCCAACGACGACCAATGTTTAAGGAAGTTTTGGCAATCGACATTCGACGCTCAAACCCTGAGGTTTTTAAGTTATCGATGGATTGCTTATTGCTAGAAGGTTTAGACGTATCATTTGCCATAAATATAATCATTCATCCGGTTGGTATTGATTTGTGGGTTAGGAACCTACAATACAAGGGAGATACGATGCATAGGGGTAAAATTGTATCATATAAAGCATATCTGGTTGATGAGTCTGTTGATAATACTAAGGTTGAATAGCCTCTTTGATACTTATGTTAACATTTAATTTTTGCTAAATTATTGGGTATCATTTTGTAGAAATATACTAGGGTCTGTTTGGAAAACGAAACTGTATCAAAAAATAAGACCTAGCGTGTTGCTAGGTCGAATAATAGAATAGAAGGATTTTACTCAGTTAGATGACTAACTGATTTTACGGTAATGAATTTACTGAGCATTTTCGCGAGCAATGGCATGATGGCCAATGTCACGACGATACTGTGCACCATCAAAACTAATCGCACCTGTCACGGCTAATGCAGCTTGTTGAGCATCAGCGATATTGTCTGCCAGTGCAGTCACGCATAACACACGACCACCATTGGTCACCACTTCATTCTCAGAGCTGGCTTCGTCAGCATTAGAAAATGCCGTACCCGCATGGAATACCTTAACGGCATTGTCATTATTGCTATCTAACTTTGGCAAGCCAGCGATAACGTCACCTTTTGAAGAGGTTTCTGGATAGCCTTTAGACGCAACAACGATACCGAGAGCAGGGCGGGCATCCCATTTAGCATCACTAGGCAACTGACCTGCTAGCCCTTGAGCGACCAAATCTACCATTGATGACTGTAAACGCATCAAGATAGGCTGTGTCTCTGGATCGCCGAAGCGGCAGTTGAATTCGATCACATAAGGATCGCCTGCTTCATCAATCATAAGGCCAGCATATAAGAAGCCCGTATAAGGATGACCGGCATCTTTCATGGCATCAACCACTGGCTGAATGACTTGAGTCATTACCTTGTCATGTACATCCTGAGTGACGACTGGTGCAGGAGAGTATGCGCCCATACCGCCCGTGTTTGGCCCTGTATCACCTTCGAAAGCACGCTTGTGATCTTGGCTGGTTGCCATCGGTAAGATGTTGTCGCCATCAACCATGCAAATAAAGCTGGCTTCTTCGCCTTGCAAAAACTGCTCAATAACCACACGGCTACCTGCATCACCAAATTTATTGTCTGCTAGCATGTCGTCGATTGCATCATGTGCTTGTTCGATCGTTTCAGCAACGATGACGCCTTTACCAGCAGCTAAACCATCAGCTTTGATAACGATTGGTGCACCTTGCTCATCGATATAAGCTTTGGCTGCTGTTGCATCTGTAAAGCCTTGATAAGCAGCTGTTGGGATATTGTTTTGCGCCATAAATTCTTTAGCAAAGGTCTTTGAGCCTTCTAATTGTGCACAATATGCTGTCGGACCCCATGCTTTGATGCCAGCATCACGACATGCATCAACGATACCAGTCACCAAAGGTGCTTCTGGTCCAACGATGACCATGTCGATATCATTATTTTGGCAAAACGCTATCACTGCGCTATGTTCACTAGCGTTATCACCAGTAGATTCTAAGATTACGTTTTGGCATTTAGGTTCAAGTGCAGTACCAGCATTACCAGGAGCGATGTAGATATTATTGACCTTATCGTCTTTTGCACACTGCCATGCCAGCGCGTGTTCGCGACCACCTGAACCGATTACCAAAATATTCATCATACGTCTCGCCCTTAGCATTAAAATTAATAATGAGTTAGTCACACACTCTCAAATATACCGGCATATTCTAACAAAAAAGTCGTACTGATTACCATGAGTATCACTTGCCAGCAGCCAATCAATAACAAAGACAAGCAAAAGTATACTTTTATCTCATTAGCAAATGTTATCGACATGTTGCTGATTCATGAAATGATGTTGCACACTTCAGCTAGCGCCCTAGTTGCGTTACACTTCACTAGATTAATGGCGTTATATCCTGATTGCTGCATGTCATCGAAATATAGTAGTAAATATAGGAGAAAAACTCAAAAAAGTAAGAAAAAATTAGAATAATTTGTATAAATGGCTATACTGCCTCGCGGCATCAATAGTATTCAATATATTCATGCGCTGCCAGTGATGTTACTCATTAATAAACTCAAATAAATAATAGATAGACCAGATCTATAAAAAAGGATAAAGAACATGCCAAACTCTCTTAGTATCGCAACAGAGCGAATCAGTCAGATAAGCGATATTGCGACCAGTTATGTACAAAAAGATAAGTCGTTGTTTGACCATTTTATTCATAGCTATTACCAGCCGCTCCACCAAGAAACGGCAAAAGTCATCAGTAATGCTGATTTGGCAGGCATGGCGTTACATCACTTTACTTTGCTCAAAGCCTATGACCGCAGTAGACCACAACTGACTGTACTCAACCCTAAAGCGGAAGAGCAGCATTTTCACAGTTCGCACACAGTCATCCAAATTGTGGCGTATGACCGATCGTTCTTAGTCGATACGATTCTGATGAGTCTCGAAGCGGAGGGTATCGATGTACATCGTACTTACAATATCATTGTTAGCGTTGATCGTAACGATGATGGCGATATTACGCATATCGAAGGCGCACATGAAAGTGCCACTTCACATCTGTCTTTGATTCATTGCGAGATTGCTTATCAAAATGACGAAGATTTGGACGTGCTACAACAAATGCTATTGGCTAAAATCGATACGCTAGATACAGTCGTTGGTGACTGGACACAAATGCGATCTAAACTGACAGATATTAAAGCAGAGCTGTCTACAAAACCATTGCCAGAAGTGTTTTATTCACAGCAAGAAATTCAAGCGTTTTTAGATTGGGTATTAGACGATCATTTTATATTCTTGGGTTATCGCGAATACCGCCTAGAAGGTGGAAAATCTGTTGAAGTTGATACCGATTCTGTGGATTTAGATTTATTTGCCATTGGCAATAGTGGTCTTGGTTTATTGCGCGGTGCTGAAGAAGACAAATTGTCAGAAAGCTTTAGCCAACTGCCCAAAGTATTGAAGCAACTATTGACTGAACCACGCGTATTGATGCTATCAAAATCAAGCCGTGTATCACCTGTGCATCGTCCTGTATATATGGACTTTTTGGGTATTCATAAGTTTGATGATAACGGTAAATTGGTTGGTGAATATCGATTCATCGGTCTACTGACATCACAAGCGTATCAGCTTACCGTGCAGCAAATACCATTATTACGTGAAAAAGCCAATAAGATTATGGCCATGGCAGAGTTGCCACGTGACGGTCATGCTCATCATAAAATGATGCACGTGATTAACACGTTACCGCGTGATGATTTATTCCAAGCCGGTGTCGAAGAGTTATATCCTATCGTATCTGGTATTAGCCAGTTACAAGACAAAAAGAGCTTGCGTCTATTCAGCCGTATTGATCATTATCAGCGTTTTGTCTCGTGCTTGGTCTACATCCCACGTGATAAGTTCAACACTGAGCTGCGTATCAAAGTACAAAACGTGCTAAAAGATGCTTATGGTGGAACCTCTTCAGGATTTACCACTGAGTTCAATGAATCTGCTCATGCTCGTGTGCATGTCCATGTACGAACAGTGCCTGGTCAAGTGAACGACGTCAACACGACAGCACTAGAAGCCAAATTGTCAGCGTTGATGGAGTCATGGAGCGATGACTATCAAAGAGTACTTCTTGATAATGTCGGTGAGCAGCATGCCAACGCCTTAAACCGTCGCTTTTTGAACTACATTCCTGCCGCGTATCAAGAGCGTTTCGATGCACGTACAGCGGTTGAAGATACCAAGCGCTTGGCTGTATTGACCGCAGAGCAACCGATGATTTGGCACTTGTACCAATCAACGGGTGATGCAAGCAACCAGTTGCATCTAAAACTCTACGGTCGTGAGCAGCCTGTCATTTTATCCAAAGTCCTGCCAATTCTTGAAAACTTTGGTGTGTCGGTTATTTCAGCACAGACTTATGAGTTTGATCTGCCAGAGCAGCCGATTTGGATGCAAGAGTATGAGCTGACGCTAGAACATGTCGATACCGTTAATATGCAAGTGGTACGCGGTCAGTTCGAAGACAGTCTCAAGCAGATTTGGGCCGGAAAAGTTGAAAGTGACTCCTTTAACGAATTGGTATTAACGACCAACTTGGATACTTATGGGGTGGTATTATTACGAGCGCTATCACGCTATATGATGCAAGCCCGCGCACCATTCTCTAGTAACTACATTCAACAAACTGTGGTAAAAAACAGCGATATCAGTGTGGCACTGGTCAGCCTGTTTGATGCTCGCATGAATCCGAAGTACAGTGAAGATGAGCGCACACAGCAAACTGCTCAGGTGCAAGAAAAAGTTATCGCGGCGCTAGCAGATGTAGACAGCCTCGATGAAGATCGTATCCTGCGTTGGTACTTGGATTTGATTAACGCGATGGTACGTACCAACTTCTACCAGACTGATACCGATGGTCAGCGTAAAGATCGTTTGTCGTTTAAGTTTTTGGCAGCAGACATTCCTAACTTGCCTAAACCTAAACCGATGTTTGAGATATTTGTATACTCGCCGCGTGTTGAAGCTGTCCATTTACGTGGTGGCAAGGTTGCCCGTGGTGGTTTGCGCTGGTCAGATCGTATGGAAGATTTCCGTACCGAAGTACTGGGCCTAGTCAAAGCACAGATGGTGAAAAACGCAGTGATTGTGCCTGTTGGTTCAAAAGGCGGATTCATCGTCAAAACTAAAACCATGGCGGATGGTCGTGAAGCGTTCCAAGCAGAAGGTATCGCTTGTTATCAGACGTTCTTGCGCGGTATGCTCGATGTCACAGACAACATCGTAGACGGTGTAATTGTCCCGCCAGCCAATACGGTCAGACATGATGAAGACGATCCATACTTGGTTGTTGCTGCGGATAAAGGTACAGCGACTTTCTCTGACATCGCCAACGCGCTTGCAGCAGAGTACAACTTTTGGCTCGATGATGCCTTTGCATCAGGTGGTTCAGTAGGTTATGACCATAAAGCGATGGGTATCACTGCACGTGGTGGTTGGGAGTCGGTCAAACGTCACTTCCGTATGCGTGGTATGGACATCCAAAACCGTGATGACTTCACTGTCGTCGGTATTGGTGATATGAGTGGTGATGTATTCGGTAACGGTATGCTGCTCTCAACGCATACTAAGCTGGTCGCCGCCTTTAACCATCTGCACATCTTCATTGATCCTAATCCAGACACTGCGGCCTCTTATGCTGAGCGCGCACGTTTGTTTGAGTTACCACGCTCATCATGGGCAGATTATAAAACCTCATTAATCAGCCAAGGTGGTGGTATATTCTCACGCCAAGACAAAAAAATCGCTATCAGTGCTGAGATGAAAAAAATCTTTGATATCCATGAAGACAGTCTCGCACCCAATGATTTAATCAGTGCGTTATTGAAATCGCCTGTTGATCTCCTCTGGAACGGCGGTATTGGTACTTATGTCAAAAGCGCTAATGAGACGCATGCTGATGTCGGTGACCGTGCGAATGACTCACTGCGTATCGACGGCAACGAGCTTCGTTGTGCGGTGATTGGTGAAGGCGGTAACTTAGGATTCACGCAGCAAGGCCGTATTGAATACGCACAAACGGGTGGTCGTGTCTATACTGATGCTATCGATAACTCAGGCGGCGTTAATTGTTCAGATCACGAAGTCAATATCAAAATCTTATTGGGTAAAGTGGTTGAGCAAGGTGATATGACCTTAAAACAGCGTAATGAGCTGCTAGAGAGCATGACCGACAACGTGGCAGAGTTGGTACTGCGCCAAAACTACCTACAGCCTCAAGCGATTGAACTGAGTCACATTCGTGCATCAGCGAATCTAAGCGACCATCAGCGCTTTATTCAAATGCTAGAAGGAGAGGGACGTCTCGACCGTGCAATCGAATATCTACCATCAGATGAAGAGATGACCAAACGCCAAAAAGCGAATGCTGGCCTGACCAATCCTGAGTTAGCCGTCGTGATGGCTTACGGTAAGATGTGGGTATATGACAACTTGTTGTCCTCTGATTTACCTGATGACCCATACTTCATCAACGAGCTACGTAAGTACTTCCCTGATGAGCTAGCGTCGCGCTTCTTCAATGAAATGACAGAGCATCGCTTACATCGTGAGATTATCAGTACTTATCTGACCAATAGCGTGGTCAACCGTTTGGGTATCGAAGCACTGTTCCGCTTGTTCGAAGAGACCGATCAATCACTGGCCACCATCGTGCGTGGCTATGCGATTAGCCGTGATGTTTTTGATGTGTCAAAAGCTTGGAAAACGCTTGAGTCGTTGGACAATCAAGTCGATGCTAAGTTACTGCTGAACCTTGAGCTACGTCTACGTGATGCACTTGAGAGCGGTGTTGTTTGGTTTATCAATGCCTTTGGTCAAGACTTACAAGTCGCTGATATGATTAGCCGATTTAGTGATAGTGTTGAAAAGCTAACGAAACCAGGTGGTTTCATTGAGCAACAATTTGCAGCGTACTTGCAAGAAGATACGACCAGCCTGATGCAGGAAGATTTGTCTAATAGTGATGCTGCGTTGTTTGCGATGCTACCTTATCATGTGGATGCCCTCGATGCCGCGCTGTTAGCAGAGCTGTATGAGCGTCCTGTTGATGAGATTGCAACACTATACTTTGAAGCCTACCATGTCTTGCAGTTAGACTGGATGATGGACAATATCGCCACCTTACCACAGCAAGATTACTGGGATCGTCGCGCACGCCATGCATTGATGAATGAGCTGTCACGTAGCTTGCGTCTGTTGATGGATGCCATATTATCTAAACCGGATGCGAAACAAGCATTTGGCGAGTGGCGCTCACGTCACTTAGATCATCTGGAATCTGTCACATCAGAGATGAGCAAGTTAGATCAGCTTCATGCTAATGATGCAGACAGTCAAATCAGCCTGTCTACACTATCCGTATTGATGAGTGAGTTGAGTGGTTTAGTCACTAAGTAATTAATTAAGTAACTAAATGAGCGATTAAATAAGTCGCTGACTAAATAAAATACTATCTCAAAAAAACCACCGTTATTAATTAACGGTGGTTTTTTATTATTTAATCAAACAAGAGCGTTTACATCTTGATTACTGACACTCTATTATTGAAAAATGAATTAACTTACGAGGCTTTTTCACCGACAACTCTCTGACACCCTTGACCGCTAATTTGGCTAAAGCCACCAGAGATTTTCTCAACCTTAATTTGGGTTAAGATACGGTCTTTTAATGCCTGCACGTGAGAGATGATACCAATCAACTTACCTTCCTGTTGTAAGCTCGTTAACGTATCAAGAGCGATATCAAGTGACTCTTCATCCAGTGTGCCGAAGCCTTCATCCAAAAATAAAGAATCCACACGAATGTTGTGACTGGCCATTTGCGATAGCCCCAATGCGAGTGCCAAGCTAATAATAAAGCCTTCGCCACCAGAGAGGTTTTTAGTACTTCGGACATCGCCACCCTGATAGTTATCAATCACATTGAGTTCAAGCGGATTGTGGTCGTCATGGATGAGTAGGTAACGGTCACTCATCTTTTGCAACTGCGTATTGGCATGACTAATCATAACTTCAAACGTTAACCCTTGAGCAAAGGTACGATATTTTTTACCATCAGCTGACCCAATTAGCGTATGTAGCTGCTGCCAAACTTGTAGCTTTTGTTTTTGCTCATCGATAGCCACGAGTTGTGCTACTTGTTCGCCTTTTTGATTGTCGTTATCTTTGAGTTTTTGGTCAATTGCACCGATCTGCTGACTGAGTTGATCAATATCCGTCTGTATGTGGTGATACTCGCCAGCCAGCGTTTCTCTATCCTTATCTGTCATAGGCGCAGCAAGTTTTTGTGCTAATGACTTTTGAGTACTATCTAGCTGTGACTTCACCTGTTGCAAGGCATTGTCGATAGTCGATTTACGTATGTGTAGTGCTTCGCGCGCTTCTTTAGGCAGGCGTGCACTGACAAAAGCAGCTTCGTCGGCGAACTGTGATTCTGATAGTAAATCCGTAAATTCACTTTGTTGCGTATTAAGCGTACCAGTCGCAGATTGTAGCTCTGTTGCTAGCTGCTGCTGTCTAACTTTTAATTGTTCTAATGTCTGCTGAATGGTATCTAGCTGCCTTTGTGCCATTACCTTACTAGTTTGAGCTTTATCGACCGCACTTCGTAATTGAGTCTCCTCAGCATCTACCTCTTTATCTGCAAAAATCTCTTTTCTGTCTTGCTTTAATTGCTCGATAGTATTGGTTTTATTAGTAGTTAAGCGCTCTAATTCTTTGAGCGATTTTTCGTCATTGGCAAGCTGTGCTTGTTTGGCTTCAATCTGTGCTGTTAAGCCGCTTATCGTATTGGTTAGCTGCTGTTGTTCGTTTTTTTGCTCATGGCAATATTGCTTTAACTGACTTAGGGCGCCACGCTGTTGACGCAGTCTTTCGATATGAGGATTATAATCTGAACTGTCTATGACAGTCTGCTTAGTAATACTATCATTCAGTTGCTTGAGTGCGTCTTGAATGTCTACTGCATTAAAAGCTATAGATAAATACTCTTTATGGTTATCTATAGGGTATTTATGCGCTAGAGCTGAAACAGCGGTCATAATAGGTGCCAATTCAGAGAAGTTGGCAGCGATACTTTCTTTAATACTCTCAATTTTCTGTGCATTAAGCTTAATATCAGTTGCCAAATTACTGATGTCGCGAATAAGTACTTGTTGCTGCTTTTCATCGGTTTCGATTGTAGTACTAATATGTGCCATACGTTGTGTCAGCACATCGTATTGGCCCATCATGGTTTGTAGAGACTGCTTATAATCAATCAGGTTGTGTTTGGCGGCATCCAATAAAGATAGAGAGTTGTCTACGTCAATCGAACCATTGACGTTAACTGTAATTTGAGTAAGCGGATGAATGATCGCTGCAATGGATTCAGAGTAACTATTTTTATCATCAAATAACGAAGCCAGATAAACCCGAATATCACTAGATAAGGTCTCGGTCTCTTGCTGTAACGGCGCTAATTGCTGCTGTTGGTTATTGAGCGTCTCTTTCTTTGTGGCATGTTCAATATGCAGTTTTGATACCATCTGCTCAAGATTGTCTATAACAGTTTCTAGTGTCGCCATTTCTTGCTTAATCTTTTGTGTTTTAAACAATTGGCTTTGGTCGGCATTGTCGTCGATATGATTGTCTAATAACGGATGGTGTTTACCATAAGGATGTTCATGAGCACCACAAAGCGGGCAGGGCGATCCGTCTTGTAGTTCTGTTATATAGTCTTCAAGCTTAGCGACTTTCTGTAGTAGATTTAGATGCTCTTGTTTATCTTGTCGTTTGAGCTTAGCATTTTGAATGTCTGATTGATGACTGGTAATTATCTCTTCTAAATTAGTTAACGCTTGGCTAAGTGCTGGTAGTGAAAGAGTGGTTCTTTTGATTTGGCTAGTAAGTTCGGACAGTCGTTGTAACTTGAAACGAGCCTGCTCAGTTTGGTTATTAATTTGATCAACATGTTCTTGATCACGACGCATACTAACCAGCGATTGTTTTTGGATGAGTGCTGCTTGCTGCTGTCGTACGCTGGCAAGTTGCTCACGCTGTTGTGTTATTAATGACGTATCAGCGTCCTGCTGCTGAGACAATTGATCAAAACTTGCTTGTAGTTGGCTGGCTTGATGGCCATGTGTTCGTTTATCGGCAGCTAAGCGCATATTGTCTTCTAGCAATGACTTTAATCGGCTACAGCTGCTATCAAAGGTTGCCATATCTGTATCGAGATCGTTTACCTCTGGATAGTCATTAAAGTACTTTTCTATACTGTCAAACTGAGTGTTAATATCCTGCTTTGTTTGTTTATGGCTAGCTATTTCTTGACGTAATTGTTGAGTATTATTAACCAGTACGCCTTTACGTTGATTGTCATTTGATAAAGCATGAGCTTGCTGTTTTATATCAGCATCTAATTCACGCACCTTCTTAATAATGGGTAAAGCGGTTTGTAAGTTATCTGTGGCGTTCTTTTCAAAAGTACTCGCCTCATTTAGATGACTTGAAGCTTGCCCAAGCGCTTCTTCCTGTGTCGGGATTTTACTAAGCAATGTTTGTTGCTCAGCATTCAATCTATTGACCATCTCTCGGCTATAGCACAGCGCGCGAAACTGGCTGTCAATTTCTAAGGCTTTGGTCGCAATATCTAAGCGTTGTGCTTCTGGGATAAAATCTTTCTGTTCCTGTTGCGCTGTTGCGAACTCAGCCTGATAAACCGAGAGGTTCTGTTGTAGTTGATAGAAGCTATCCAACCACTGTAGTTGTTCACTCAGGGTTTTGAATGTTTGTCGTTGTTTGATTTGCTGTTGATTCAGAGTGTCTAACTCTGTAGCCAGTCGTCTTTCATCTTCAATATTTAATAAGGATAAGCTATTAACGCCTGCTAGTAACTTGCCAAGCACTTCTTCCTCTGAGCGTTTTTTCTCGTGCACGTTTAACGATATTTTGGCATAGACGGCCGTACCCGTTATTTTTTCTAAAATGGCAGCTCTATCACCAATATCAGACTTCAAAAACGCCGCAAAACTACCTTGTGCCAACATGATGGAACGAGTAAATTGATTAAAGTCCATACCGATTAGATCTTGAATGTAGGCTGATGTTTTAGATTTTTTCTCTTCTAAAATAGCACCTGTTTCAACATCACTAATCTCATGCTTAATCGGTAATAAGTTGCCTTTGGCTTTTTTGTGGGCACGATGTTGATACCAATAGCATAGATAGCGTTTGGAATTTATCTCGATGATAACCTCTGCTGAGCACTCGCCCGTACCTTGGGTCATTATCTCATTCGTTGAACCCGTAATATCACCCAATCTTGGCGTTTGACTGTATAGCGCTAAGCAAACGGCATCCAGTATGGTGGTCTTGCCAGCACCTGTTTGCCCAGTAATAGCAAAAATGCCCTCATTGAGAAAAGCGGGGTCGCTAAAATCAATGTGCCATTCGCCTTTTAAGGAATTTAAGTTTTTGAGTCGCAGTTCAATCAGTCGCATGGGCAGGTCTTATTTTGATATAGGGCAGTGTTAAAAGGTGAGAAAGCTAAAAGGCATTAGTTATTAGTAATTAAAAGTTAGAAGCTATGTATGTTGAATAACTTATATTATTCGGCATGGCTATCTGCATGACGTAGGGTGTAAACGATTTGATCGTAGGCATCACGCAAGGTTGACTTTTGCTCATCAGGAATACTATGTGCGGTCAAGCAACGCTCAAATACCTCTTCTTCATTTAAGTCTTGTAACGTCTCAGAAGTTTGCTGTTGGTTAAGGACTTTATTATAAGTTTGAGTATTCTTAATTTTTAATACTTCACATGGCAAGCCTTCTACCATGGCCTGAATATGCTCGCGTAATTCACTAACAATATCATCGCCGATATAAATAACTTCTAGCCAAACGGATTCTTTTGAATCAAGTGATTGAATGGCTTTATCAATAGACTGATGAATAGACGCTAAGTCACCTGAGACTTGTGCCAGTTTCTGAAATTTTGGAATGGGTAAGGAAACTACTTGCATCTGATTCAAATTATCGTGATGCAGTATTTTATTGGCAGTGGCGGCATGAGTAGGCACTGATTGATTATCTAGGTCTTGCTGAGCAAGAGGGTTCTCTGTGACATCAGTTTTTACAATCTCATCATTCTCATTGGCCGATGGCTCATCAAAACCAAACAAGTCATCCATCAAAGGCTCTGCCTGAATAGCCACTTTTTTAACGGTTTTTTCTACTGACTTTTCAATCTTGGTCGTTTTAACATGAGAGGCTGTATTGATAAGCTGAGGAATATGATGATCAGGGGTAGCGTCTAGATCTGATATGACATTGTTTGCAGCACCAAACTTTACTAGCAATACCTGCTTTTGCTGCTTGGCTTCTCCAAAGCCCATGGCAATAGGGGAGCCTGAATAGCGAATATGCTCACAACCTCCGACCCGCTGTGGCACGTGCAAATGACCAAGCGCAACATAATCAAAGCTTTCATCGAACATATCAGCAGAGATTTTACCCAGTGAGCCAACATAAAGCTCGCGTACACCATCATCATCGGTTGTGGTACCGCCAGCAGCAAATAGATGTCCTGTCGCAATGATAGGGATATGCCGATTATGCGCTTCGATAAGTTCAAATTGCTTGGATTTTGCAATGCTAGCTACTTCATCATAGTGTGCACGAATACCTTTTATGACATTGGCGTCTTTGCTATCCGCTGACTCGCCAGCGCTACTGCTACGCACATCGCGGTCACGCAAGTAAGGAACAGCGGCGATAATACAATGCGGAGTGCCATCTACATCACCTAAAACCAGTACTTCGTTGTTTAAATCGTCACAAGCAGTGCCAATCACATGAACGTTTAAGAACTTAAGCACCTGACTGGGGGCATCTAAAAAAGTAGGGGAGTCGTGATTGCCCGCGACTATCACCACGTGCTGACAGCATGACTTGGAAACTCTCCCTAAAAACTCAAAATACAACGCTTGGGCTCTATTACTTGGCGTCATGGTATCAAAAATATCACCAGCAACGACTAATACATCGACTTTTTGCGTGCTAATTGTCTCTTCAAGCCAGCTCAAAAACGCCTCGAATTCCTCATAGCGCATGCGGCCATAAAGCCTACGACCTAAATGCCAATCTGAGGTATGTAGGATGGTTAATGGTCGATCGGGCATTGAATTGGAAGTGGCAGGTGTAGACATAATTGCACTTAAAGACAGTTAATGGGAAGCTGTCATTCTAGCAAGATTTTTTGTGGTTTGCGCTGTTGGAATGCGTGAAAAAAGAGCCCTACCAATATATTATTATCGATAGAGCTCTTTATTGTTGAAAGTTAATACTAAAAATTAATCAATAATCAGTTGTTCTAAACCTTCCTCTTGCTGCGTAGCCAAACTGGATATCATAGAGAGCGCATGTGCTTGTTGGTCTATCGGTTGTTTTTCTACTTTACCTCTTGACCCTTCGCGCAACCAGTTCTTCGCTAGATCATCACTGTTTTGATTGTGCTGCTGATTTTGTAAGTTGTACCAAGCCAAATTATCATGCAGAGCGACGACATCTCCCATGATAAGTAGCGCAGGTGTTGGTAGCTGGTTTTGCTCTTGTAACTCAACGATATTGGCAAGTGTGCCGGTTAATACTTGCTGATTGGGCATACTGGCATTGGATACGATGGCAATAGGAGTACTATCAGCTCGTCCAGCATCAATCAAGCCTTCAGTCAAACGAGGCAAAGAGTGCAGACCCATATAGAAAACAACCGTCTCATCAGTATTTAAAAAGCTCTTAAAGTTACTGTTTGGTGCGCCAGCCTTTAAAAATCCAGTGACAAAGCGTACCGATTGCGAGTGATCACGGTGGGTAAGTGGAATACCTGCATAGCTAGCAGCTGCGTTGGCAGCAGTAATGCCTGGTACAACTTGATAAGGAACGCTATGTGCCCGTAAGCTTTCAATCTCTTCACCGCCGCGCCCAAAGATAAAAGGATCGCCACCTTTTAGACGAACCACACGGCGACCTTCTTTAGCGCTATTTACCAACAGCTCATTGATACCAAGTTGAGCGACCGCATGGTTGCTGCGCTTTTTACCTACAAACACTTTGTCCGCATCACGGCGGCACAAATCTAAGACTTGTGGCGAGACCAAGGCATCATAATAGACAATGTCCGCTTGCTGCATCAGGCGTAGCGCTTTAAAAGTTAGCAGCTCTGGGTCACCAGGGCCTGCACCCACAATATAAACCTCGCCAACTGGAGTGGTAGCATCCAAAGAGGTTTCGTTGTCGACTACAGGAGTAGCTACCACAGTAGAATTGATTGTTGCCTCATTAGCACTGGCAATATTCGCAGCAGTGCTATCTAAATCGGCTTGTAGCTGCTCAGTGGCTTGGGTTTCATTACCAGCAAACATGAGCTCACTGACTTTGCCTTCAAACGCTCGCTCCCAAAACTGGCGACGCCCCGTTAAGGTAGGAATCTTGGATTTTACCTCAGTACGGAACTCGCCTGCCAATTTGGCCAATTTGCCATAGCCTTGTGGAATCAACGTCTCAAGGCGGGCACGTAGTAAACGTGCTAGCACTGGTGCTTTGCCGTTAGATGAGATACCAATCACAATAGGATTGCGATCAACAATGGCTGGGAATATAAAGTCGCATAAATGCGGCGTATCAACCACATTGACGGGAATATTTAGGGCGGTGGCGTCAGCATGGATTTGATGATTCAGCGTTTCGTCATCAGTAGCCGCAATAATGACGCGTGCGCCTGACATATAGGTGTTATTGTAATTTTCATAGATGAGCTGATGCTTACTATCGCTTAGCAAAGCTTGTATTTCATCACTAATAACGGGGGCAAGGATAGTGATTTCTGCACCAGCACGACTCAGCAGATCCGCTTTGCGTAGCGCCACGTCTCCGCCACCAACGATAAGCACTTTGCGGTCTTCTAATTTAAAAAATAATGGAAAAGTGTTCATAGCATCACCACCAATTCATTCAATGTAAAATATACCACTATTATGAGGTATCGTGCGCGACGTCTCACGCAGTGAATTGGCATTAGTATATTCGTTTTTGATATGAGCGGTGTGTTTTTTGATAGGAAAAGGAATAGATAAACCAAATACATCCATATATGGCAAGGATGGCTGAAGGACAAAATCTTATAGCCAAAGCAGTATGCTTAAGTGCTCTGGCTATAATGTTCATAAAATCTTCGCAATCATATATGCAGTCTTATGCTAAAACCTACTCAAACTCACTGAGCATTTTAGTCATACGTGCATCTTTTTGTTGCCAGATATCTTCTAACCAATCAAACATCATCTTTTTCGTGGCTTCATCACGGTCGTAACCACCATCCATAATCGCGGCAAACAGCTCATCAGGTATCTTTAGGCGAGTCACATCAACACCCAGACGACGGATATTACCTTTCCATAAATCATCATAGTCAGGAGTGCCATCTGGATACACGATAGTGACATCTAAAATCGAATCTAACTGATCGCCTAACGCATTGATTGCCAATGACAGACCACCAGCCCGCGGTTTTAATAGATGCTGGTAAGGTGAGTCTTGTTTGTCATGTTTTTCTTTGGTGAAGCGCGTACCTTCTAGATAATTAAGTAACGCAAAAGGCTTATCTTTTAATTGACGACACGCACGCTTGGCTTCGATTAAATTTTGTTTTTTAAGTTCTGGGTTTTTTGCCATCGCTTTAGAAGAAAATCGCTTCATCATTGGAAAGTCTAAGAAGTAAAAAGCTTGACCGATAACAGGAATATAAATCAAATTAAACTTAGTAAAGAACCGCGTCAAAGGTAATCTATCTTGGCTAATATATTGCACGATACTGGTATCAACCCAAGACTGATGGTTGCTCACGAGTAGGTATTGTTTATCCTCGCTCAGATCGTCAGGCATATTAATACGCCAGTCTTTATGAGGCAACGCATGATTAATTACGGCGTTATTACTGTTAATCCAGTATTTAGTAATCGCAATGAGTGCATCGTCGGCGTATTTTGACTTGGTTAGTACTTTCGCAGCACCCAAAGTCCAAATAGGTAAACCAACGAAGATGCTGTTGGCAGTAAGGACGCTGGCACCAGTCAGAAAAGATGCCGCTTTACCGACAGGAGGCAATTTATCATGGAGCTTTTCGTAGAGTGAGTCATTTTTTTGTATAGAGGGCATAACAAATATCCATATTGATGAGTGCGGTAAAACTATTACCAATCTTGAGTAACACGATGCGCGTGATTATCTACAAAGATGGCAATTTCGTTCGTAATTGGGTTTAAAAGGGTTGGCTTAGTGAAGTGATGGCGCACAGCCCTCAAAGGTAAGCCATAGAATAACGTAATGTTATACCAAAAAACGTTAAAACGTTGTATAAAAATACCAAATGAGTCATTTAACATCTGCACAATGCGCTATTGCCTAACGAAAAATAATGAGAAAACCCTTTGATAAATGACTATATTAAACACAAAAAAGAAGCGATGATATTGAAATCATCGCTTCTTTTTTCTTCTTAATGCCATTAATAACTTAGTCGCTATCTACAGCTGAGTATGCAAACCACACTCACGGCTTTCTTCTACTTTCGTTGGATCAAAGTAGTCAAACTCATTTGGTAGGTTATGCTCTTCAAGATACACGTCTAGATCAGCATCTGTTTTTTCAAATAATGGCGCTACTTTTAATACACCATCTTTTGATAGGCTAAGCACATCAAGACCTTGACGGAATTCTGTTTGATCTTTACGGATAGCATTGAACCAAACGTCAGGCTTCAATTCATCTAATGCACGGCGGAATGGTTCAAGTTTTACTTGGTCAGTAAACTCATCATGCTGTGGATTATCAATACCAGGAATACCGTTCATGGTCGCGTCACGATGTGCAGCGGTTTGCTTAGGGATATAAGTAACGACATTTAGATTTAGGTCACGAATGACTTTATTAGCGAATTGATATGTCGCATCCGTGTTATAGCCTGAATCTACCCATAGTACAGTGATATCTGGGCGCTGCTTGGCAACTAGATGTAAAATCGCTGATTCATAAGGACGAAAGTTAGTGGTAATGATTGGGTTTTTAGCTTGGCTTAGTGCCCATGAAACGATCTCTTCTGGCGACTTGCCGTTTAGCTCTTGGTTGGCTTGATCGATATCTAGGTTTGGGTGTAATTGACTCATGATACATTCCTTACAATGGGATTGGTTTAACAATAAATTTAATAAAAGTTAAATAAATAATGAATGGTAAATTAAACGTTAGCAAACATCGGTAATGCAGCAGCATTTCGACCATCGTAGCTACTGGCAAGCGCGTTGAATGCTTGACCAATATCAGAAATTGATTGCATATCATGCTCACTGAGCACAAAGCTATCTGCACCAGAACGTAGCAGATAAGCGATTTGATCACGGCCAAACTTGCCAGCCATGCGAATCTCACCTTCGTAACCCATTTGGCGTAACGTCTGCGCAAAACTGAAGCCGCGACCATCGACAAACAATGGCACATGAATGACAATTAAGTCTTGCTGTAATAAAAACTCTGATAAACCAACTAATACATCCGTGTCACTGTCCGATGTCACCCAAACGCCTGTACGGCTAGTGTGTTGGGACAGCAACTCACGTACTTGTTGTAATAGTCCGCCAGCAATCTTGCCTGTAGCGTCTAACAAATCATCAAGTGGCAACAGCACATCTGTTTTTTCTGACTTATGCAATAGCTCAAGTAGTGATGTGTGGGTTAGGGCAATACCTCCTGGTAGCTCATTAGTGGTGAGCGCTAGCCACGTATCGGTCTGACTGATATCGATACCATCGCTATTTAATACGTGATGATTACCCATAGACCTTCTCCTTAAAAGGTGCCACGCCAACGCGATTGACCAAGTCACTAAAGGCTTCTACGTCGTTCTCATTGCTCACGCGCTGCTCTAAATAGACGTCCAGTATTTTTTGTAGGGTGATCGCCACATCTTCGGCTGGTACTGCTTTACCCAATATTTTACCGACTTTGGCATCGTTGCTAGAGTTACCACCTAGGCTGATTTGGTACCAATGCTCACCCTTTTTATCAACACCAAGGATACCGATATCACCGGTATGGTGATGAGCACAGGCATTCATGCAACCAGACATATTTAGGCGGATTTCACCCAAGTCATAAAGGTAGTCGAGATCATCAAATTGCTTCTCGATTTGCTCAGCGATATTGTGAGTTGTGGCATTGGCGAGTGAGCAATAGTCCCAACCTGGGCAAACAATCATATCGGTTAGCGTGTTTATGTTGGCGCGTGCTAAATGCAGTTCAGCCAACTGTTCCCATAGCTCATATAGCTGATTGGTTTGCACATCAGAGAAGACGAGATTTTGCTGATAAGTACCACGCAATTCACCAAAGCTATATTTGTCTGACAGATCAGCGAGAGCATCCATTTGTGATTCGCTGACATCACCAGATGGTACGTAGGTTCCGTCGACCAAGCCTGCTTTCAGAGAAATTACGACGGCGCGATAGCCTGCTATTTTATGCGCGACTGTATTTTGGTTATACCAATCGGCAAAATCTTTATTCGCATTGAGTTGCTGTTGCAAGTCAGACTGTACTTGTAGCGCATCAAAACCAACATAATCAGGCTCACTAAAGAAGCCAATAGCCGTGTCAAAGTTTGCATCGGTTAGCGTCAGTGGACCGTCTTTGGTATGGGCTTCCCACTCAGCATCGACCAATTTAGCAAAGGCTGGACCGCCCATGCTCTCGACCAATATCTTGATACGCGCTTTGTATTTATTGTCACGGCGACCATGCAGGTTATAAACGCGCAAAATAGCGTCTAGATAGCTAAGTAAATGCTGACGTGGCAAGAATTCGTTAATTACTTTACCAATCACTGGTGTACGGCCAAGACCGCCACCCACCAATACTTCAAAACCAATCTCGCCTTCGTCATTGGTTTTTACATGCAATCCAACATCATGTACTTGCGTCGCCGCGCGGTCATTGGCAGTACCAACGACAGCAATCTTAAATTTACGCGGTAAAAAAGCAAATTCAGGATGAAAGGTAGACCACTGACGGATAATCTCGCAATAAGGGCGTGGATCCGCAATCTCTTCTTGATGAATACCGGCATAAGGATCGGTAGTCGTGTTACGAATACAGTTGCCCGACGTTTGAATGGCATGCATCTGTACGGATGCCAGCTCCGCCAATATGTCTGGCACTTCTTCAAGTTTTGGCCAATTCAACTGGATATTGGTACGGGTCGTGAAGTGTCCGTAACCCTTATCGTATTTACGGGTAATCTCTGCCAATTTACGCAGTTGATAGCTGGCTAGTAGGCCGTAAGGAATAGCAATACGTAACATCGGCGCATAACGCTGAATATAAAGACCATTCTGCAAACGCAGTGGCAAAAACTGTTCTTCTGGCAGCTCACCCGCCAAAAACCGTTCGGTTTGGTCGCGAAACTGGGCGACTCGTTCCTCTACTAAGTTTTGGTCAGCGTAGTTATATTGATACATGACGTAATCTCAAATTTGTTTTTAGACTTAAAAGCAGCGACGAAAATGATTTGCGTGTGTAATATATTTTGTTGTCGATCGCAATGTGTACCGTTCAGCTTTACATCATATAAGCTTGTGCTTCAAAACATAAATTCCTTTAAGACATATACATATCCAAACACAGCATAAATTTTCATAACGAAAGTTAGGTAGCCTATGCTTATCAAATTTAACCCCTAAAATTTAATATCTGGTAATGCATGATTTTGACTGAAGATCGTTAGCATCTTATTCATAAAATTGCCTTTTAAGCCATTCACTTGCTGTTATTCAACTCTTTTTTCTATACATTGAGGTTTTAAAATTACTATGACATCTACTATCTCTAATCAAAAGCCATCGCAACTCGTTCCTCCACATGGCAGCGATGTACTCAAACCACTATTATTAAACGGTGACGCTCGCAGCGAAGCGCTGACACTTGCCAGCTCATTACCGACCATTACCTTAAGCTCTCGTGAGCGCGGCGATTTGATTATGTTCGGTATCGGCGGATTTACCCCGCTGAACGGCTTTATGAATCAAGCGGATTGGCAAGGTGTGGTAGACAATATGCGCTTGCAAAGCGGTGACAACGCAGGCTTGTTTTGGCCGATTCCTATTACCTTGTCAGCACCTAAAGCCACTGCCGATAGCTTAAGCCAAGGTGACAAAGTTGCATTGGTCGCCGAAGACGGTGAAGTCATGGGCATCTTGACGGTAGAAGAAACCTATACCATCGATAAAAACCATGAGTGCCAGCAAGTCTTTACGACGACTGATAGCGAGCATCCAGGCGTACAACAAGTCTTGAGTCAAGATGACGTCAATATCGCAGGTAGTGTAGAAGTATTAAGCGAAGGCGAGTTCCCAACACTATATCCAGAGATTTATAAAACGCCCGCTGAAACGCGTGAAATATTGGATGCCAAAGGCTGGAAAACTGTTGCGGCATTCCAAACACGTAACCCAATGCACCGCTCACACGAATATCTTGCCAAGATTGCCATCGAGATTTGTGACGGCGTATTGATTCACTCATTATTGGGCGCATTGAAGCCCGGTGATATCCCAGCAGACGTCCGTCAAGAAGCGATCAAAACTTTGATTGATAATTACTTTAGACAAGATACTGTGATTCAAGCCGGTTATCCGCTAGATATGCGCTATGCAGGCCCACGTGAAGCGTTGTTACATGCGCTATTCCGTCAAAACTATGGCTGTAGCCATCTGATTGTGGGCCGTGACCATGCGGGTGTTGGTGATTATTATGGTGCTTTTGATGCTCAGACCATCTTTGATCACGTGGGTAAAGATGACCTCATTACTCAACCATTAAAAATTGGCTGGACGTTCTGGTGTAACGCTTGTAATGCGATGGCATCAGACAAAACTTGCCCGCATGACGCCTCTGAGCATGTCAAAGTATCTGGAACAAAGCTACGTAAAGCACTATCAGAAGACGAAGTGGTGCCAGAAAACTTCAGTCGCCCAGAAGTGCTACAAATATTGCGTGATTACTATGCAGGTATCGCAAAAGAAGAGCGTGCTGAAGTTAAATTGACCGGTGCTTCTGCGGTATAGTCAATCCTCTATAAACTGGATACGGTGTCAGGCTCGCTTAGTCTACGACTTGTAGTACTTTTACTCGCTTTCCTTGTATCCAAATTATATTGAACCGAATATATAACAGCATCTGACTGACTACGGTATCTAACGATATCCAAAAAGCTATATTTAAAGGAAGGGATCATACGATTATCGTTTGGTCCCTTTTTTATGAAGTCTTAGTCAGAAAACCCATATCCTTATGGTTTTTTATAAAATCAAGTAAAAACAGGTAGTTAAAGGCAATCGAAAAAGTTGCTTATGCCAAGTTAACCACTCGATAAGCGAATTCGTCACTAAGAGTCCGGTACACAAACTGCTAGCATATCTTTTATTATCCATAGGGTGATTTTCGAAATACGTTGGGCTGCAATATTAATAATAAAGTGCCCACTATTTTGCCAACGCCCAACCATCTATTAAGAAGAAAATCATGCAATCAGCCATACAATCAAAACTGTCTAATATCACCTTAAAAGTTGGTAGCGTACTGGCCGTTACGGTGCTCATAGCAGGTTGTAACTCTAATGAATCTACATCGCAAGACACATCGACAGCGGGAGGCTCGAAAGATATTAGCTTATTGAATGTCTCCTATGATGTGTCTCGCGATTTTTATAAAGACTACAACACTCTATTCAGTGCAAGTTATCAAAAAGAGCATCCAGGTAGCAAGATTAAAGTTAATCAGTCACATGGCGGATCAAGTAAGCAAGCACTGTCTATTGCCAATGGTTTGCAAGCAGATGTGGCAACCTTAAATCAAGAAAGCGATATGAACTTGTTGGTAGAAAAAGGGCTAGTAGCCACTGATTGGAAGCAGGCATTCCCGAATAATGCGGTGCCTTATACCAGTACCATGGTGCTATTGGTACGTAGCGGTAACCCGAAAAACATCAAAGACTGGTCGGACTTGGCACGCAATGATATCGATGTGGTCATACCAAACCCAAAAACCAGTGGCACAGCGCGCTATGCCTTTTTAGGTGCTTATGGCTACGGTCTGCATCAATTCAAAGAAAACGTGGAAACGCCTACCAAAACCGATGACTTTATCAAAAAACTATTGGCAAACGTGGTCACTTATGACAATGGTGCGCGTGCGGCGACGACCAGCTTTACCCAGCGCGGGTTAGGGGATGTGCTCATCACAACTGAAAATGAAGCACATTTGGCTGCCAAGGAATTTGCTAAAGGAAAAGTTGATATCGTTTATCCAAGCTACTCTATTGTGATTGCTAATCCAGTGGCGGTCGTCACAGCCGTTACGGATAAGAGCGGTAAGACAGATGCTGCAAGTGCTTACTTACAAGGTCTGTGGGACGTGCCTGCTCAGCAGCTCATGGCAGAGATGTATATGCGCCCTAGTAATGCAGAAGTGCTTGCTGCTCATAGAGACACATTGCCTGAGATCACGACTTTTGAACCAGTGGCTGTCTTTGGTGCTTGGACGCAGATTATGGATACGTTCTTTGTCGATGGTGGACGATTCGATCAGCTGGCAAGTGTGAAAAAGTAGTCTGTAAAGTAATCTATAAAATCATGCATAACTTGCCAGCTATCAGATAAAAAATACCTTCAATCGTATCCGCTTTTGAGTCTCTATAAACGAGGCTCTTCTAGTAGGATTTTGCCAACTGATTGATAAGTTTAACGTTACTCTCTTGTTATTCCGTTTTGGCAATAACATACGCATATTCATCATTAAACATAATAAGATGGCGCTGTTAGCATACTTGCATTACTTAACAGATATCTTTGAGGGATTTATGACATACGCTGTGCGCTATCAACAAAAAAGTAAAACACTGAACGTCTTAAGTATTGCCGGTGTTGCATTAACTTTGGGTCTGGTCGGCTGTAGCAACAGCGAGCAGACAGATGCAAGTGGTAGCGCAGCAACAGACACTCAAGATATCGAGTTGCTAAATGTCTCTTATGATGTGGCACGTGACTTTTATAAAGACTACAACCCATTATTCGTTGAGCATTACAAAGCTGAAAACCCAAACAGTAACATCCTAATCAAACAGTCACATGGTGGCTCAAGCAAACAGGCACTGTCTGTCGCTAACGGTCTACAAGCAGACGTTGCCACTATGAACCAAGGGTCTGATATTGAGCTGCTTGAGAAAAAAGGCTTGGTTGAATCAGATTGGGAAAGCAAATTCCCTGACAACGCCGTACCTTTCACCAGCACCATCGTATTTTTGGTACGTAAAGGCAACCCAAAAGGCATTAATGATTGGGAAGACTTGACCAAAGACGGTCTTGAGATTGTGATGGCAAACCCGAAAGTCACGGGTAATGGTCGTTATGCATTCTTAGGTGCTTATGGTTATGGTCTGCATGCTTTTAATCAAGATGAAACCAAGGCTAAAGGCTACGTCAAAGACATGCTCAAAAACGTCAAAGTTTATGAGAATGGTGGACGTGCTGCAACGACTACATTCGTTCAGCGTGGCATCGGTGACGTTTTGGTTACTTTTGAAAACGAAGCAAACCTTGCAGCAACTGATTTTGGCGCTGGTCAAGTCGATATCGTTTATCCAAAATACTCGATTAAATCAGAAAGCCCAGTGGCGATTGTCAAATCAGTAACTGATAAAAAAGGCACAACGGACGCAGCAAAAGCTTATTTGGACTACTTATGGAGCGAGCCGGCTCAACAGTTAGCCGCCAATCTATATCTACGTCCTAGCGTGCAAAGCGTGCTTGATAAAAATGGTGATAAATTACCACCAGTTGAAACGTTCCGCCCGAATGATGCCTTTGGTTCATGGGATGACATCATGGGTACATACTTCAGCGATGGTGGCGTATTTGATCAACTGGCCATCAATGCACCACAGTAGCAAACGACTAAGATAAGAATGATCGCTGAGTAACCATTTAGTAAAGGTGATTACTTTGCTATAAATCAGGTGATGTAGTCATTCATAAGAAATTCCATAAAGGACATGGTCGTACGCACTATGTCCTTTATACCGTAAGCATACTAATAATAAGTTCGATATAACATGGTCTTACGATAAGTACCATCAGTTGGGCAACAGGATATCACTATGAGTGCACCCACATCTTCTACCAGCAAACCCCTTCCTAAGAAAGGCTGGCTGACACGCTTGCGTCAACGCAATGTGCTGCCAGGGTTTGGGCTAAGCATGGGCATTACTGTTTTTAGCTTATCGCTATTGGTGGTGCTGCCGTTTGCCATGATGGCCTATACGACCACGCAGATGGGTTGGACCGGGTTTTGGGAAACCATCAGCCAACCGCAAGTGACTGCTGCTATCAAGCTGAGCTTATGGATGTCCTTTTTAGCGATGCTCACCAATATGGTGTTCGGTACATTGGTCGCTTGGGTGTTGGTACGTTATGAGTTCTGGGGCAAGTCCTTGATCAATGCCTTGGTTGATTTACCATTTGCTTTGCCAACGGCTGTCACTGGTATCTCGCTTGCCACGCTGTATGCGCCTAATGGTCTGATGGGGCAGTGGTTTGCCAAATTCGATATTCAGGTAGCCTTTACTCCGATAGGTATCTGGTTGGCCTTGGTCGTGGTCAGCTTCCCCTTTATCGTCCGTGCTGTGCAGCCAGTACTCGCTGAGCTATCGGTCGAGTTTGAAGAAGCGGCAGCTGTATTGGGTGCCAATCGTTTCACCACCTTCCGTAAAGTAATTTTGCCAGAGTTGCTACCAGCATTATTGATGGGTGCAGGTATGATGTTTGCTCGTGCCACTGGTGAGTATGGCTCAGTTATTTTTATCGCGGGCAATATTCCAATGCAGTCTGAGATTTTACCACTGATTATTATCAGTAAGCTTGAGCAGTTTGACATTCAAGGCGCCTCTGCGGTCGCGCTATTTATGCTACTCATCTCATTTGTGATTTTATTAACCATTAATATTGTGCAGTGGAAGCTGTCGCGCCGTGTAGGAGCCCGCTAACATGCAAATATCTAACAGCTACGACTACCAAAGTAACGCGGCAACCAAAGACACGCCATGGATACGCCGTACCTTTATCGGTATCGCTGTGCTATTCATGGTTGTAATGCTAGTGATACCGTTGCTAGCGGTGTTCTATGAAGCCTTTAAAGGTGGCTGGCAGCTATATATCGCATCGCTAGTCGATCCTGAAGCGTTGCAAGCCATTAAGCTGACACTAATTACCGCTGCCATCGTCTTGCCGATTAATATGGTGATGGGCATCGCAATTGCATGGTTGGTCACCCGCTATCAGTTTAAAGGTAAGCAGTTGGTCACCACGTTACTTGATTTACCATTTTCAGTATCACCAGTGGTCGCAGGTTTGATGTTCATATTGCTGTTCGGGCTCAATTCTACGGTTGGTGGCTGGCTCGAAAGCATGGGTTTCCAAGTGATTTATGCCGTTCCCGGTATTGTCTTAGCGACGTTATTTGTCACCTTTCCGTTTGTAGCACGTGAGCTAATACCGCTGATGCAGACTCAAGGTGATAGTGAAGAGCAGGCAGCATTGACGTTGGGCGCGACTGGTTGGCAGACTTTCTGGCACGTGACGTTGCCAAATATAAAATGGGCACTGTTATATGGCTTGATTTTGACCAATGCGCGGGCGATGGGTGAGTTTGGTGCTGTCAGTGTGGTATCAGGTCACATTCGCGGTGAGACCAATACCATGCCGCTATTGGTTGAGATTGCTTATAACGATTATAACTTTACCGCCGCTTTTGCCTTATCTAGTTTGCTTGCTGCATTGGCTCTCGTGACGCTACTTATTCAGCAAGTCATGACGAAGCTACAAGAGCGCAAGTTTGCTAAATCTGAGCGACTGGCCAACATACCTGAGCTATCATTGAGTACTGATGAGATAAGCACTGATGAGAATGGCGCAGGCAATAATAAGCAGTAATGTCGTCTAGACCCTCTGCCACGATATAGTTGGTTCAATGTAATTTAGGTATGAAGAAGCCGAGTGACAGTACTACAAATAGTAGACTAAGCGAGACTGACACTGTATCCAATTTATAGAGTATGGACCACGCGACAAAAAATATAATAAGAGATACTATTATGAGCATCGAGATTCGCAGCGTTAATAAAAAATTCGGTAATTTTACCGCTTTAGACAATATCAATATCACCGTGCCTACTGGCAAGTTGACCACCTTACTAGGGCCTTCAGGCTGTGGTAAAACGACGCTATTGCGTATCATCGCTGGTCTTGAATATGCCGACTCAGGACAAATATTGTTTGATGAGCTAGATGTGACCAATACGCCTGTGCAAAAACGTCATATTGGCTTCATGTTTCAGCACTATGCCTTATTTCGTCACAAAAACATCGCTGATAATGTCGCTTTTGGTCTGACATTGCTACCAAAGCATGAGCGACCAAGCAAAGCTGACATCAATAAGCGTGTGGCCGAGCTGTTAGAGCTCGTACAGCTGCCACAAATTGCCAATGCCTATCCACATCAGCTATCAGGCGGTCAGCGTCAGCGTATTGCACTGGCACGAGCACTCGCGGTCAAGCCAAAACTATTATTGCTTGATGAGCCGTTCGGTGCACTGGATGCCAAGGTGCGAAAAGAGCTACGCACTTGGTTGAAAAATATTCATCATGAGCTAGGTATCACCAGTATCATGGTCACGCATGATCAAGAAGAAGCACGCGCAGTATCTGATGAGATTGTTGTCATGAACCAAGGGCGAGTGGAGCAGGTAGGAACATCAGAAGAGCTGATACACCAGCCAGCCAGTGCCTTTATCAGTGAGTTTTTAGATCTGACATAATTGAATATGGCATAGCCATATTGCTAAAGCCACGTTACTAAAGACACATTGCTATAGTTATATTATTACAGCCACATTCTCATAGTCACATTGTTAGCAGACATAAAAAAGACCTATGATAAATAGGTCTTTTTTATGTTAAACGATGCCTCAGATTTTCTTAATACCAATCACATTTAGCCTACTTTTGGTAGTGCAACATCATTGGCAGATATTTGCTTATAAGTAATCTCTAAAACCTCTTGGCACCATTCTGGTAAATCATCGGCAACTTCATACCACATCCATGTACCATCACGTACACAGTTCAAAATACCTAATTTTTTCAAATGATTTAAATGACGCGATATCGTTGGTTGAGGTTGATCTAATATTTCTACTAGCTCTCCCACGCAACGTGATTGTTTATTAAAAAGAATTTGAAATATTTTTAAACGCGTTGGATCGGATAGAACTTTAAATAATTCAATTGGTCGTATCGTAAAATTATTATCAGACATAAAATAATCCCTATGGGGTTATTGTTGATAGATGGTCAATATAGCAGTAGTTATCTACAAAATCGATTAAAAAATAAGCTAAATTACAGTTTATCGTAAATTTACTACCATTCATCTATATCATAACATAAATATTTATATTCGCTTACATAGATTAATTGTTGCAATATTCTTGCCAAGTTATACCTTTCCTTTAAAAAAACTTCGCTGTCATTAAAATATATCAAATACTATTGAAAATGATAATAGTTATCGTTATTATAGGTCAAGCAGTAAAAATGATTAGCCAGTAGTTATTGAATAGCGATATTCGTAGGAGTTAGTTCATGTACGTATGCATCTGCAATGACGTAAAAGAAAAGCAAATTAAAGCAGCTATTGCCTCAGGCATTGATACGCTTGATGGTTTAAAAGACACGCTTGATGTAGCGACTTGCTGTGGCTGCTGTGAACCTATGGTCAATGATTACTTAGAAGAGCACCATGCTAAACTTGATGTCTTAGCTTACGCCGTTTAAGCAGCATCGACTTTTAATATTAAAATCAAGAATACGCTTTAGCATCACACAAAGTATCTAACAGACTTCACTTACGCTTTAACTATTATATATAAAGGGTAAGTTGCAAGCGTCCGTATAACTTCGCTAATACACCTATTTTAAGCACCTCTAATAATCAGAATTGACGCTAGCTAATTATTGTTCTCAATTAGCATCTTATTCTTAGTTCCTAACGTTACAAGCGATATCAGAGCCGGTATGCTACTATATATGTCTGACGCTGTAAGGCATTTTGTTGGTTTTGATATCTACTACTCAGTTTGCTAATAACACTATCCTTATATGGGTAATTATGAATGCACTGTGAGTTGTAAAGTATAAATAGGGGAGTATAAGTTATGATAGGTAGCCCAAAAGTCATTGATTATTTGAATTTCTTATTAGGTGGTGAGCTTGCCGCTCGTGATCAGTATTTTATTCATTCAGAAATGTATGCTGAGTGGCATTATGGCAAGTTGTATGATCGTATCCATCATGAGATGGCCGATGAAACACTGCATGCCCAAGCCATCATTCGCCGTATCTTAATGTTAAGTGGCACGCCTAAAATGACGGTTGATGCTATTAACATAGGCGCGACTGTTCCCGAAATGCTTCAGCTTGACCTTAACTTAGAGTATCAAGTACAGCAGCACTTAAAGGATGGTATTGCACTCTGTGAAGCAGAGCATGACTATGTCACACGTGAGATGCTGGTCGAACAACTAAAAGACACTGAAGAAGACCATGCTCATTGGCTTGAGCAACAACTGCGCCTAATTGATATGATTGGCCTGCCCAATTATCTACAAAGCCAAATGGCTGAAGTCACTCCTAATCTCATCTAATATTATGCTAGGGCATGTCCTAGATAATTAGATGAATAATATTTAGCTTAAATAATAAATGAATAAGGAGAGAGATAATGAAAGGGGATAAAGAGGTCATTCGTGCCTTAAACAAAGTACTTGGACAGTCACTGATTGCGATTAATCAATACTTTTTGCATGCTCGTATTGCGCGTCATTGGGGATTAGAAGCCCTTAATGAAAGCTTTTATAAGCAGTCTATTGCCGAAATGAAATGGTCTGATGATCTGATTGCACGGATTTTATTGCTAGGCGGTTTACCGAATTTGCAAGACTATGGCAAAATGTTCATCGCTGAAGATGTGCCTGAAATGATTGACTGTAATTTGCGTTTAGAAAAACAAAAATTTGCAATTATCACGGACGCCATCACGTTATGTGAGACAAAATCTGACTATGTATCTCGCCAGCTATTGGTTATCTTAAAAGATGGTAACGAAGAGTACGAAGACTGGTTAGACACGCAAGAAGATTTGATTAAGAGTGTCGGGGTGGAACGATACATCCAATCACAAATGAGTGATGACGACGCACCATAAGATGATGTGATAGATAAATAGATCATATTTTCTAAACTTGCCAGCCTATGATTGGTCATAAACCAAAACATGAGCTGGCATTTTTATGTCTGAAATTTGACAGACTCTATCCGGTACTCTTTAATATAGACCGCGACCATCTTCAGGCTTTAGGCGTAAAAAGTACAATCCTGAGAGAATGGTTAAAATACCAAGTATCCAATAAGTGGTTTGGAATGCAGCCAAGGTATCTAGCTCGAACCTATCACGCAGCAAATTAAGTACTGCTGCACCAAAGGCGATACCAAAGCTAATGGCCAATTGCTGATTGACCGCCATTAGGCTGTTGCCACTACTGGTCTGTGTGCCATGAAGGTCGCCAATAGTAATGGTATTCATTGCGCTGAACTGCATAGAATTACAAGCGCCCATGACAGTCAAGATGGGTATGAACCACAGCCATTGTGATGCGTCATTGAACTGTGCCAATACGATGATAAGCGAACCCATAAAAAAGGTGTTGTAAACCAAAACAGTGCGATAGCTGTAACGCTGAATGATTTTACTCACCCATGGCTTGATACCGATGGCACCTACAGCGATAGGGGCCAGTAACCAACCCGCCTGTGATGGTGAGTACTCAAACACTACCTGTAATAGTAGCGGTAGTAGGAACGGAACCGCACTGATACCGAGTCGCGTAAATAAGTTACCCGTAATACCAATGCGGAAGGTACGAATGTCAAATAGGCTCAAAGGAAACAGTGGCGCATCCCGCTTTTTGGCATGCCAGATATAAGCACCTATCAGCAGTCCCGCACCCAAACCACAGAATAACCCATAAAGCTCTCGTCCTACCTGTGAGCCGAACTCTACCGCCAACGTAAACCCACAAGCGGCTGCCGCAAACAATAAAAACCCTGTCCAATCTAGACGCTTAGTATCCTCAAATAATGCAGGCACGAGTTTTTTGCCCATAATAAAACCGATGATACCCATCGGAATATTAATTAAAAATATCCAATGCCAGCTGGCATATTGTACGATATAACCACCCAATACTGGGCCAACCAAAGGCGCGACCAATGCCGGTATCACCGCAAAGTTCATCACAGTCAAGAGCTTGTTGCGAGGATAAGACTTAACCAGTATCAAACGAGCAACGGGCGTCATCATCGCACCGCCAATACCCTGCACGATGCGTGAGCCAATCAAAAAATCTAGCGTAGGTGAGGCAGCACAGAGTAAAGAGCCAATACAAAAAATGATGATGGCCGATAGAAATACCCGACGTGTGCCATATTTATCCGCCAAAAAACCACTGATAGGAATGAATATAGCCAAGGTCAAGGCATAACTGATCACTGCCCATTGCATCTTCAGTGGCGACTCGCCCAACGCCTGTGCCATTTGCGGTAAGGACGTATTTAAAATAGTAGCGTCCAAAATCTGCATGAACAGCGCGACTGCTAGCACATAGGGTAAGTATTTATCTTGCGTTGGAGTCAGGGTGATTTTAGACTCATTTTTATTAAGTATAGTAGACATAAATCATATTTTAGTCGATTGTTAGTCGAAAGCGTTATGGGGCATGTGGAGTAAATTATGTTCAATTAATAATGTTTGAGCAGTGTAGAAACCAGATTGGCTGAAATTAATGCTAATCATCCATAAAAAAATAACTAACGGTAAGATTAAGGTCTGTTGAACATTGAAATTTAAATGTTCAACAGACCTTAGACAAAGTCATTTTACGCACTTTCATTTGTTATTATCTTGTATAATTATTACTCGACAATTTTTCTAAATTAATATAACAGCTATAGTCATATCGTTCACATCCTACGATGTAGCTGTTCTCGAGTATGTAATCATATGTATAAACGACAGTCCGTTGCACTCATTGTAACATTGATAGTTGTCACACTTTTAGTATTAATGATCAGTGATGATGAAACTGCTAACTCCGAAACCACCATCAACGACAGCTATTCTGCTGACAATACAGTAAACGGTACTCATATTCTGACAGATGGTTGTAGGGATGCGCAAAAAACTAAACGGCACTTATTGGAGGAAGCCATCTCGGAGTTGTTTGATGGTGACTTTAGTGAAGCTGGTAAAAAACTGGCTTTTTTAAATATGTTTAGTTTAAATGCATGTGATGGATACTCAGAGATGCCTAAAGTAACTCCGGACATAGCTGACAATATTGAGATTGAAAAAGATAGCGATATCCTTCTTGAAACAGTCATTCTGCCGCCTATTGAAACAGGTGCTGAAGACGATAATATCATCACGTTTGATAGTCATTTACATAACTTCCCATTAGCCTTTAATACGTGGAACGATACTTATCAGCTCAATCATGGTATTCCTCATCGGGGATATCAAGTTTTTTATATGCATGCAGACAATCCATCAAAGGTAATAGAAAGAGAACACGTCACAGGAGTGGCAAAAAAATATAGTTGGAGTGACTTTAAAAATATACCATCAGAAAAATTCATGGCATATTGGGTAGGCTCGTTAAGCGTACCTGAATCGGGGTTTTATCAAGTTTTGATTAGTAAAAGTCACTCTGAGGCACGGGTGCTTATCGATAAACATATTATCATTGAGGACAACAAAGGCGGTGATGATATGCAAAAAGTATATATACCAGCTGGTAATCATATTGTCGAAGTTGAGTACCGCAATGGCTGGCATACAACAGATGTGGCAATGGATATCAGTCCTATGGAGAATGTTAATCAACCTGAAGACCCAAATCAAATTTTATCCACCATCAAGCAGCGATACCCAGATGTTGTAGCATTATACGCTGGTGTTTATGAGGCGGATAATCAAGCTGTCGTGCTAGATATACCTGCTATCTCCAAACCGGTAGTATTATACTTAAGCTCTTATGAGGCCATTAAATGGCAAATAAACAATACTCGTAATACCAACATAGTAGGAGTTGTTTACGTAAGCTCTCATAAAGGGTCGCAAGTGCAAGGTCTCACACAACAAAGCACTATCATAAACGCCGATATAAAGAATTTGGGTTATAAGAACAATACAGTATGTCACTGCAATCGTGATGGCTATCAATGTAATGTGAAAGGTGCTCATATAGCGGGTAGTATCGGCACAGGTAACCCATACCAAAAATATGGTATTGATATCATCCAGTTTGTGGGCAGTTACTCTACTGATTATTTCACTTTTCAACCCTATAGCGGTGAATGTGCTACTGTAAGTTCTATCACAACCAGAAAATAATAGGATAAATTATGAGTCAGGATAATAATAAATATGTACCACCAAAAATTTGGACGCAAGATAAAGAAAGCGGTGGTAAGTTCGCCAACATCAATAGCCCGACAGCTGGCGCACGTTATAACAAAGAGCTACCAGTAGGCAATGCGCCACTACAATTGTATTCGCTGAATACACCGAATGGCGTCAAGGTAAACATGCTACTAGAAGAGCTGGCCGAAATTGGTGTCAAAGGCGCTGAGTACGATGCGTATAAAGTTGACATTTCTGAGGGCGAGCAATTTGGCTCTGGCTTTGTGACAATAAACCCCAACTCAAAAATCCCAGCTTTGGTCGATCATTCTAACAGAAACGACGGTGAGCCTATTGCTATCTTCGAGTCTGGCGCCATCTTAATGTACTTAGCAGAAAAGTTTGGCAAATTTATCCCTTTGTCAGCTGGCAAATCGCGGGCCGACTGTCTGTCTTGGGTGATGTGGCAGATGGGTAGTGCGCCGTTTCTCGGTGGCGGCTTTGGACATTTCTATGCTTATGCACCCGAACCATTAGAGTACCCAATCAACCGCTATACGATGGAAGCCAAACGTCAGCTTGATGTACTTAATATCCATCTAAAAGACAACAAGTACATGTGTGGTAATGATGAGACGGATTACAATATCGCGGATATGCTCATTTGGTCATGGCATGGTCAGCTAGTGCTTGGTAAGCTTTATGATGCAGCAGAGTTTTTACAAGTAGATGATTATACTCACGTAAAACGTTGGGCAGAGGCTATTGCTGAGCGACCAGCGATTAAGCGTGCTGTAGAGTTGCCATTAAAATCAATGGGTTAGCTATAATTGGAGAACGACTAAACTGCTACGGCGTTAGCCTTCCTATATGTACAATCTAAAGTCGGCTGCCTTGTACCGTTTTAGCGTTCTTAAACCATAGTTGAGCAGTACACAGCGTAATAATAAGGCTGATAAGTGGATTGCTTATCAGCCTTATTTTATAGATGTTTATAGCCATCAAATTCACAGTTATTCTGTATCTATATATGGTTATATTAAAATAATCATATACTTGCCCGTTTACATAATAGTACATTAGTATAACAGATAGAAACATTGATACGTTAAGATAGCAGACACTGCCCTAATGGGTAGATATTTGTACTACTTCTATTGATGAGTAATGACTATGAATGATGACAACCATAAGCTGATGGGTATATCACTACAAACAAGCAGTGATCGCTTTGCTGTTTGCTATTCTCAGGTCAAGGCCGCGCAGGACCATCGACATATAGACGTCTCTCCATACTTACAACCGAACGATACCACTCGTCTAAGACTTAATTCTAAAAAAACAAAAAAGACACCCTTATTAATGATAAAAAATAAAATACGATTATCTTTATTTGCTGCTATCAGCACCACTTTATTTAGTACAGCAAGTATGGCACATTCAGGCGTTGAGCTGACCAGCCAAGATTGGCAAGTTGCTTGTGATAACACCCGTACGTGCCGGCTGGCAGGCTATCAAGCAGAAAACAATAGCGAATTCCCTATATCTGTATTACTCACACGCCGTGCAGGTGCGAATGCGATCGTGGATGGCAAAGTAAAAATTGGCGGTGCCAAAGAGAGCTCATCTAAAGCCTTGATGAAACTGGGTAACCGTCACCGTATATCATTATTTATTAATGACAAAGACTACGGTGAAACTCAGCCGTTTTCGGCCACAGCAGGCAGTGCCGAATTGACTAAAACACAAGTGACCGCACTGTTAGAGGCACTGACCAAATCAAGCAATATCGAACTGGTGCTGCGTAACTCACGTTGGCAGCTATCTGATAAAGGCGCGAGTGCCGTTATGCTCAAAGCGGACGAAGCACAGGGGCGAGTAGGAACATCGAGCGCTTTCATTGATCATGCTAGTGCGATTAAACCTAATAGTGGTGTGTTAGCACCTAAAGCGGCACCCGCATTACGTTTTGTCGCGCCTAAACCGAATGCCGCCGTGAATGATAAGAAAAAGTTTGTCATGAAGTCGTCGCAATTGGCCGCACTGATGAAAGGCACTATCAAAGATGTCGATGATGACTGCCCAAATTTGTCAGATAAATCACCATGGCGAGTTAGTCGCTTGAACAGCTCAAAACTAATAGCACAGCATGACTGTTGGACGAGTGCTTATAATACAGGGGCGGGTGCCTGGGTTATCAATGACACCAAACCTTACAATCCAACACTGGTAACGACCAACGCTACTGACTACGATAAAGGTATAGTCACTTCAGTACAAAAAGGTCGTGGTATCGGTGACTGCTTAACTAAGACTGACTGGATATGGACGGGAAAATCGTTTGAAAAAAGCCATCAGAGCAGTACTGGGCTGTGCCGCATGATTGAAGCAGGTGGGGCCTGGCAGCTACCGACCTACGTGACAGAAGTTAAAACAAGTAAATAGTATTGAATATAAACGATAACCTGCTGAATCAGATCGATATTTAAACATCGATCTGTTATTGGCTAAGTCTTATTTAATAATTATGTGAAAAAATAGGTACAGTTGTACTTTTATTATGATATACTACGTCGCCACGTTAGCTTATAGCTTTCGTGAATTATGAGATTGATAACATCGCCTGCGATTTTGGGTCTAGGATGACCATAAGTAATTGTTGCCGATGATTTTGTGTACTTAAATAACCTTTTAAAATATCCGTTATTTTTGACTCATATCTTATCTACTGTTCCATAAGTATGGATTAGATTGGTTGCTGTTTGCCTTTATCTGCTTTAGACAAAGCATCGATAATGCGCGTATATCAAGCAAGGATAAGACACTCGGCACTACCACCAAAATACGTCAGACAGCACGAACGCATTTATTGTAGAAACAACAGCTCTATTGGCTGGGTTTCTGATTATCGACACTCCTACAGTGGTCCGGTGATTCTTTAATAAAGGCAGCGTGGTGAACGGTTATCAGTGGTATGCATCAAGTTTGCTGAATTTACAGCAGCTTATACTTACCAAGGATTACTATGACTGACATCTTATCTGCAATCGCCGCTGAAAACGGTATCATCGAAAGCACTGACACCCCAAACACTGACACTCAAGCGGCTACTACTGACGCTGTTGACGAAAACCAAGTTACTTTTACTGATCTTGGCATCGCTAAGCCTATTCTAACTGCACTTGATCGCAGTGGTTACACCAACCCAACGCCTATCCAAGCACAAGCTATTCCTTTTGCTCTAGAAGGTCGTGATCTTTTATTGTCAGCGCAAACGGGTAGTGGTAAAACTGCCGCATTCGTTATCCCAGTACTTGACCGTTTAAGCCGTGCTACTAGCTTTGACAAACTAACCAAAGCACTTATCCTAACGCCAACGCGTGAGCTTGCTCAGCAAGTACATGACAGCGTTCGTACATACTCTAAAGATATGCGCGGTCTGTTCTGTGTACCACTAGTTGGCGGCGCACCGTACAATGGTCAGATCACTGCTTTGAAAAAAGGCGTTCAAGTAATCGTTGCGACTCCTGGTCGTCTACTTGACCATATCAATGCTGGTCGTGTTGATCTATCAAGCCTAGAAGTATTGGTACTTGATGAAGCTGACCGCATGCTAGACATGGGTTTTGCTGATGACATCAGTGACATCTTGCGCGCCGCTCCTACTGATCGTCAAACGATCATGTGTTCAGCCACTTGGGATGGCCCAGTAGGTAAAATCGCTGCCAGCTTCACTAAGAACCCTGAGCGTGTATCAATCAAAGTAGAATCTGCACACATCGAAGAAAAAGTGTACTACTGTGATGATTTCGATCACAAAAACCGTTTACTTGACAAAATCGTTTGCCAGCAAGATATGGAACAGATCATTATCTTTGCTGCTACCAAACGTAGCACTGAAAAACTAGCAAAACAGTTACAAGAAGCTGGTCATAAAGCAAGCTTCCTACATGGTGACTTGCCACAAAGCAAGCGTAACCGTATCGTTCAAGACTTGCGTAATGGTAAAGTTAAAATCCTAGTAGCGACTGACGTTGCTGCTCGTGGTCTAGACATCCCAGCAATCTCGCACGTTATCAACTATGATCTTCCACGCCAAACTGAAGATTACGTCCATCGTATCGGTCGTTGTGGTCGTGCTGGTCGTACTGGTATCGCTATCAGCTTATGTAGCATGGATGATCGTCCACAGCTTAACGCCATCAACCGTTATTTAGATCGCAAAATGGAAGTATGTATCATCGAAGGCATGGAGCCTAAGAAAACTTACGTACCTAGCGAAAACAAAGGTAATGGTCGTGGCCGTGGTCGTGGTCGCTCTAACGGTGGTGGTAATGGTCAAGGCCGTGGTCGTTCAAGCGGTGGCTATCAAGGTAATCCTGCTAATGCTCGTGGTCGTTCAAGCGACAGCTCATCAACTGGTCAACGTGCTAGCAATGACAGCGGCTATCAAGGTAAGCCACGTGATTCATCTGGTAAGCCAAATGAGCGTTCAGGTGGCAAGCCTTATCAAGGCAAGCGCACTGGTGGCCCTAGCCGCGGTGATAGCACTGGCGTTCCACGTGGTGAGCGCGCTGCAACTGGTCGCGGTCGTCCAAGCGGCAGCCAAGGTCGTCCAGCTGGTCGTTCTGACAGCCGTGGCCAAGGTCGTCCAAACGGCGGCAACCGTGGTAACAACTCGTAATACGGTTATATTTGACGATTAAAATGATTGATTCATTGATCGTCTAAAAATAACACTAAAAAAGCCAGATACTTGTTATCTGGCTTTTTTGCGTTTGATAATTCTGTATTTGTCCTTGTATGAGTTTTTTGCCTTGTCTATACTGATTTACTTTTGCCCGTTGTAACACTTGGAGCACCTTGATGTCTGCCACCTCAAATTTAGCAATTGATAATTTGCCATTAGCTTTTGGCATCATCATGGCCATTATTGGTCTGGTTTTTTATACCCAAGGCTTACCGGGTAAGTTTTGGCGACGGTTTTATGCGGTACTACCAGGTATTGTGTTGTGCTGCTTTATACCAGCCACTCTGAATAGCTTAGGCGTCTTCGCTGATGGTATTGGCTCACAGATTTACGGTTTTACTGCGACTTATTTACTGCCAGCAAGTTTGCTGTTGATGACCTTATCGATGGATGTGCCCAAGATATTGGGCTTAGGTTGGAAAGCGATCGCCATGTTCTTCGCTGCGAGTATCGCCATCGTCATCAGCGGTCCAATCAGTTTAGGAGTGGCTAAGTGGATATCGCCTGGTATGTTCACAGATGACACGCTATGGCGCGGATTTTCAGCGGTGGCGGGTAGTTGGATCGGCGGTGCAGCCAATCAAGCCGCGATGAAGGAGCTATTCGGGGTCAGTGATGATTTGTTTGGTATGATGATTTTGGTTGATGCTACCAATGCCTCATTATGGTTATTGGCTATCTTGGTGATGGCAAAACACAGTGACAAGATAGACCGTTTTCTACGCGCGGATACCAGTAGTATCGATAAGGTTATTAAAGCCGTCGAGAGCTATGAGCGTGATCATGCGCGCCCAGCAACCATCAATGATTTGATGGTGATGTTTGGTTTATGTTTTGCGATGGTCGGAGTGGCGCATTTCGTCGGAGGACAGATTGCAGGGTTTTTTGCCCCATACAAATGGGCAGTACAGTATAGCTTTGCCAGCTCGTTCTTTTGGATGGTGGTGATTATCACCTTAATAGGCGTCATCTTTTCTTTTACTAAGATTCGCAGGCTTGATCATGTTGGTGCATCAAAAATAGGCACGGTATTTATCTTTGTATTAATCGCCGCGATCGGTATGCAAATTAATCTGGCCGGTATCGTCTCGCAATGGCGACTATTACTAATCGGTCTGTTATGGATGAGTATTCACATCGTGATTATCTTTGCTGTCGCTCGACTCATTCGAGCACCGTTTTTCTTTTTGGCGGTTGGCTCCAATGCTAATACTGGCGGCGCATCCTCTGCACCAATTGTGGCAACGGCTTTTCATCCGTCACTGGCTCCTGTCGGGGTATTCTTGGGTATTTTAGGTTATGCGGTAGGGACATTTGGTGGTTATATCAGCACGCAGCTGATGCGATTAGCCGTGTCTTAATCTCCCAGTAACCATTATCCTGATAGTATTTTTTGCTAAATAAACCCGCATTAATTGCGGGTTTATTATTATTAATGATTGGGTGACTTGAGTTATCGTTTTGTCTATCTATGCTATTGATACGTAAGCCTAGCCATAGCCTTGCATGAGTACGTGTTAACCTTTCTGCTAATTGAATAAAGACAAATAGGCATGTTAGGAATAAACAAAAAGTTAATAGGAACAGTAGCACTATGGCAAACCCAAAAAAATTAGAAGAAAAAACAAGTATAACAAGCACAGTAAAGAACGCTCTCTATAACCCTGACCAAGAAAACATTCAGGTCAGAGGCGCACGCGTACACAACTTGAAGAACGTCGATGTTGATTTACCTCGTAATGCGCTGGTGGTCTTTACAGGTATATCCGGCTCAGGTAAGTCGTCATTGGCATTTGGTACGTTGTTTGCTGAGTCACAACGCCGCTATCTTGATTCGGTATCCCCTTATGCAAGACGACTCATTGATCAGGTCGATGAGCCAGATGTTGATTCTATAGAAGGGTTGCCACCAGCAGTCGCACTACAGCAGAAGCGGGGTACACCTTCAGTGCGCTCGTCCGTGGGTAGCGTGACGACGATATCCAATGGTCTACGCATGCTGTACTCACGAGCAGGAGAATATCCGGCAGATCAAGGAATACTATATGCCGATGCATTCTCTCCTAATACGCCAGATGGTGCTTGCCCGACTTGTTCAGGTATTGGCCGCGTGTTTGAGGTCACTGAAGAGTTGCTGGTCCCAGACAATACCAAGACCATACGCGAGCGTGCGATTGCGGCATGGCCACCAGCGTGGCAAGGTCAAAACCTCAGCCGTATATTGACCACATTGGGTTACGATATTGATAAACCATGGCACACATTGCCGAAAAAAACACGCGACTGGATTTTGTTTACGGATAATACGCCGACGGTGCCTGTCTATCCTGAATACAATATTGAGCAAACGCGCGATGCGATTGAGAAGGGCGAAAAGCCAAACTATATGGGTACTTTTACCAGTGCCAAAAACTTCATTTTGCACTCTTTTGCCACCACTCAAAGCCCACGTACCAAAAAGCGCGTCTCGCAGTTTATGCAGATATCTGAGTGTCCAGAATGCCATGGCAAAAAACTAAAGAAAGAATCGCTATCGGTTAAGTTTGCAGGATTGGATATAGGCGAGCTATCACAGTTAACGCTAACAGAAATGGCGGAAAAATTAGAAGTAACCGCTTGTACCAAGGTAGCTGATAACACGCCAAACCGCGAAAAAGCCATCGTCGCCCAGCGTATCGCCAGTGACATTCTCTCTCGTGTTGAGGCGCTGACAAGGTTAGGGTTAGGCTATCTCTCGCTTGAGCGTACCACACCGACGCTCTCTCCTGGCGAGTTACAGCGGTTGCGCTTAGCTACTCAAATTCGCTCGCAGTTGTTTGGTGTGGTCTATGTTCTTGATGAGCCATCAGCTGGTTTACATCCCGCTGATACTCAAGCATTGTTAGGGGCGTTAGATGAGCTAATCGCGGCTGGTAACTCGGTGTTTGTCGTTGAGCATGACGTGAGTGTCATTAGACATGCCGATTGGGTAGTCGATGTCGGGCCAAAGGCGGGCACGCATGGTGGCGAGATTGTCTATAGTGGTCCTACAGATGGACTTCGTGAAGTTACGCAGTCGCATACTGGTCAATATCTATTTGCCAATGCTACGTCTAACGCACAGTCAAAATCTAGCACAAGGCAGCCAGCAGCCTGGCTCAAGCTTGCCAACATTGAGCGAAATAACATAACAGGATTAGACGTTGAGTTTCCGCTTGGGGTCATGACCAGCGTCACAGGGGTCTCGGGCTCAGGCAAATCAAGCCTTGTCAGTCAAGCGTTGGTAGAGCTTATCAATGAAGCATTGGGACAAAAGACAGTTACAGAAGCGCCTATTGGTGAAGCGGATTTGTTAGAGCAAGAGCTTGAGTCAATAATTGGTGGTGAAATCGTCGCTGGCATGGAGCACGTCCGTCGGCTTATTAATATCAATCAAAAAGCGATTGGACGTACACCGCGCTCTAACTTGGCAACCTATACGGGTTTATTTGACGATGTACGTAAGCTGTTTGCAGCCACCAAGCAAGCAAAATCTCATGGCTATGATGCTGGCAGGTTCTCCTTTAACACCACAAAAGGCCGCTGCCCAAATTGCGAAGGCTTAGGGTTTGTCAGTGTTGAGCTGTTATTTCTACCAAGCGTCTATGCGCCTTGTCAGGTTTGTCATGGCCAACGCTATGACGAGGATACGCTGGCAATCACTTATCGAGATAAAAACATCGCTGAAGTATTAAACTTAACGGTTGAAGCGGCTCATGAGTTTTTCGTTGATGAGGCACCTATTTTGCGTGCATTAGAGGCATTGCTACAAGTTGGACTTGGCTACTTACGTCTGGGTCAGCCTGCCACCGAACTATCGGGCGGGGAAGCGCAACGGATTAAGCTTGCCACTGAGCTGCAGCGTGTGCAACGAGGCGACACGCTATACATATTGGATGAGCCAACCACAGGTCTACATCCTGCTGACGTGTCTATGCTCATGACGCAGTTAAATGGTCTCGTCGATGCGGGCAATACCGTCATCATGGTTGAGCATGATATGCAAGTGGCTAGCAATAGCGACTGGATCATTGATATCGGGCCAGGGGCAGGAGATGCGGGCGGAATGATTGTTGCTCAAGGTACGCCATATGACGTTTCTCAGTCAAAAGACAGCCGTACTGCACCATTTTTATTGGTGTAATGGCGCTATATTTATATCAGTGTCTTTACATCAGTAACATGTAATGATGTAAAAATGAGTATTAGAAATAGAATTTTTCTAATACTCATTTTTTATAAATATAAATAAATATCTATGCAGATGTCTCTTGCTGCACGTGCAAACGCTCAATTCTATCTAGATAACTATGTCCCAACTCTGGCTCTGCCGAGGCTATCCAAGCAGCATATCCTGACAGCGTATTTAAAGTCTCATCGGCGCGTAATGTGCCGCCTGACTCTAAGTTATGAACGGCTGCTCGTAACATGCGCTTGATTTGGCGTGATACCCTTGGCACACCGCTACCGTTAACGACCATGCCAGTAACATTATGCTGATTACCTGTACGAATCACACGTGTCTTGTCATTATTTAGTGCAAAGCCTTCTTCTCGCAATATTTTATTCACTGATCCTAAGAGCTGACCAATCAATTGGTTGTGCTTAGTGTCTGAATCGCTCTTTGCAGTGTTGGATTTCTGATTGGATACTGGCAAACTAAACGTTAAATCATCGGCATAGCGGCTATAGCGCAAGCCAATTTTGTCAGCCAGTCCCGTTAAGCGTCGATCTAAATTTAAGCAGACGATATTGGATAGTGCAGGGCTAGTAGGTGCACCTTGTGGCAAAGCTCTATCACCCAATGCCACATAGTAGGTAACGCCATCTTGTTTGATGATTTGTCTGGGTGCTTCGGTGCACAATAGCGCCAGTAGCGTGGATATTTGTTCTTGATAACCGGCATGACGGAATACGCCTTTGACGCGGCGCCAACTGACACTAGGAAAAAAGTCTTTGACATCCAGCTTAATAAGCAGCTCGCTATTGCTGTGTACGGCTGCATTGGTCACGATGGATTTGCCACGAACAAAACCATGTGCGGCATCATGCGTCGTTAAGTTGTTTAAGACTTGATTCAAAATCCAGCGCTGTACAAACTTCAAACGCGGTATGGGCGACCAAATTTGACGCGCTGTTCCATTGCGCTTGGCAATAGTGAAATGCGAATAGGCCAGATTGGTTGCGACGTCCCTTTGATAGCAGAGTCCTTTCAACTGGGGCACGGTTAGGTTAACTGCGTCTGCCAGCTCAGTATGCTTGTTGAGTAGTGGTAATTTATTTTCAATAAGCCGATTGGAAGCGTCTTTGATATCCCATTTATCGGTACTGGTGTCATCTGACCAGTAAACTTGGTGACCAAGATGGACAATATGATGGGCTTTATAGGCTTGCCACGCTGATTTCTTGAGGATTCTTTCTTCTGCTGCCTCTTTTTTCAAGGCTTTTTTATAGCGATCCCGTTCTTTTGGGCTCATATTATCGACAGGTTGGCGATCTACCATAAAGCCGTTCTTCACCAGCTGCTGCTGAACGTATTGATAGCGTCCGCCTGCCAGCTCAATGTCTTGCCATAGTTGCTGCCACTGTCGCTCAAAGGGCGTGGCATTAGGCACAGGGGTTATATAATCATTTTGCTGCTCTGTCTGCGTCGTCATACCTTACACCCCTTGGTTTTCGATAAAGCCTTTGGCTTCAAATCTGGCAATATGTTGTAAATAAGCCGCTTTGGCTTGAGCAGGTTGGTTAAACACAAAGTGCTGATGCGTACTGTCATCGCCCGTGGTCTGCTCAATCGTTATTTTTTTATGTGCAATGGTCAGATAGATATAAGTAATACAGGTCTCATCTGTTGCGACCACAGCCTTTTCTTTTATACGATCTTTTATATTTTCTGCTGTATTATCTAGAGATGGTTCTGATAGCTGCGCCAATGCAGATAAGTCCATCACCAAGCCTGAAGATGCTGTGATAGCCTCGTTTTTATACTGAGTGGCAGCTTTAGTGGAATGGCGAATAGAGTGACGAATAGGGTGATGAGCAGGTACACGCTGACTCAATATGCGAGTGTCATGCCAGCTGTCATTTTTGGCAGTGGTACTGTCGTAATTGTTGTAACTGAGCCTTAATGCGATGAGATGTGCACACACACCTTGTGTGAGTCGGTGCTGTAAATACTGCGGACAGCTACATTCTGCTCGGCTGACCAGTGCTTCATCGCCCAGTTGCAGCTGACTGTGGTAAGTACGTCGATCCTCTTCAACATAGATATCAGCACTGATGCTCACGCCTTTAGTAGCGACGGTCTCGACAGAGAACTTCTGCACGGCATCCGCACGGCCAATCAAATCAAAGGCCTGTTTTTCTGCCTCATTGTGATAAGCAAACTGCGCCATATCAAGCGGTGTCTGCGTCAATGGGCGATAGTAATAGCTCCCTTGCGCGATATCATAACGAATCAAGCCTTGCTGCGTTCCTGCTAGTAGCCACTGTCGCACTTGGGCTTGCGTGATAGGTGCTGATTTTAATTCTGACTCTTGCGTTGATAGCTGCTGGGTCAATGATTCTACCGTACTTGGGCGGCGAGTAAGAATATCAACGACCTTTACTAAACCACTATCAGTACTTTCTGCTACTTGTTCACGTGCTTGCTTATTATCCGCGCTGAGTGTGTTTTGCTGTGGGCGCTTGGGTAGTAACAAGTCAAAGTTTAACGACTGTGACCAATTGGCTTGGCTAAAGCCTGTCATAGCAAAGGTGAAATGAAAGCCTTTGCCTTTTAGTGTCCAGTAGCTTGGCATGCCTTGACCCAGTAGCGATACTGAAACGCTGTCAGTATGTGGCAACAGACGTTTTAATAGGCTGAGACGACGGCGACCCCATAAGCGAATCAGCTTCGCTTGTTGACCTTGATAGGGCTTTTGCTGTTGGCTGACTTGGCTAGTAACAGTGATGTCAAAAGGCTCTAATATAATCACTGGCAGCTGCTGAGGTCTAAGCTCAATCAACAATCCTCGGCGTTTGCCTTTGATATCAGCATGCATGCGCAGCTCAAACAATACGTTATACAGTGCGATTGGATCAAGATGAATGGTGTCTTGTGGTAATTGACCTGCAGACTGTACTTGTAACAGTGCTCTGATCCAGCTTTTAGGCACATTAATGCGCTTTTCTATGATCTGTTTTTTTACGGTGGGCGTGGCCACTGTACTATCAGTATCTGCTTCAGCTGTCTCTGGCATGGTTTCGAGTAATTGTAAGCCGACCGCTTCATGACCAATGTCTAACATTGTTTGCTGATGGTCGCGAATTTTCTCAATACCGTTAAACAACGCCGCACTATAATCAATACTTGTGGTACCAAGGGTAGCTTCGGCACTTTGCTCAAAAATCTCATTGGTTAATGTCAATTGAGCATAGCAGCCTTCATCACGGCTAAATACCTCAAAGCTAACACCTTGCTCATGCACCTGAATAATCGGGTCCAAAATACAAAAAGCCAGTGGGTCATTGTCGAACAACCACGTGAAATAATCACGCTGCGCAGTAAATAGGTTTTTATTGCTGCTGGCACGGCGCATCTGCATAAATACCGTGTACGCTGAGCGGTCTTTTGGCACATAGCGATAATCACTACTCACCACATCAAATAAGGCTAGCAAACTGTCACGAAAGACAAGGGGAGATTTGACCTTACCGTGGAAGTTAACCTCCGATCGATTCAGCTGAGCAAATAGAGCCACATGCTGAGTGTGTTCGGTCGTTTGCGCCTCCGACAATGAATCTGACGATTCGTTAACTTGACTAATCTGGCTAGGTGCGGCGTAGTCCAACTGCATCATCAGGCCATCAGTGTTTGCTACTACTTCTGACTCTGTTTCTGATGCTTGGTCTAATTGATTGTCTATAGTCATTGACTGTCTCCTTCACCCTGATTGCTTTTTTGACTGCTGTCCTGACTATATGCCAACGGACGCTTTTGCTGCGCTCGTATCATGGCACGTTGCCAGCGGCGTAGTACTTTATAAGCAAGCTTCTGAATGTCTGAATTTTCATGTGCCATGAGCGTCGTCAGCCATTGTTCAATATTTGGATCATGTAGCTGTCCAAGCGCTTCAATGGCACGGATACGAACCGTCAGCTCCATGTTGTCATTACTCGCACAATGATAGAGTGCATCAGCGTCTTTGGCTCTGATCCACTGTAGTAGCTGCTGATTGATTGGTATCTCGGTAGACGAGCCCTTATGTTTTAGCGCATTCTTTACTACCGTTATTATGGATTTTTGGGTAGATGTACCGCTTTGTTCAATACGAGCAATCACAGTTCCTAGCAAGGCTTGGTTGTCATAAGTAAGCTGCGATTGAGTTGCTGTCGAGACAACGCTCAACGTTGGCAAGATACTTGATAGCACCTTATCTTCAGCGGCAGGTCTAGCCAGCAATGCTAACAGCGCTTGCTGCCACCAACCGCTAACAGTCGTAGAGAGCAGTGGAATAGAGGTGATGGTCAATGGTTGACGAGCATCATTGAGCCAATCAAGCATTGCCGCGATCTGCTTAGTAGCCGCTTTGTCGACAGCGCCTTTGGCAGTTGTAATGGCTATATGACGCATGATTAGCCAAACCAGTTGTCTGATGGTGCCACCCACTTGCTCAACCATATCAATCCACTGACTATTATTGATGGTCGTTGGACTGCAGTTGATGGTATCGATAAGCGTATGCCATTGCTCGCTTGCAGTGTCAAAACGCTGCTGCAACGTCGCAACCATTTCTTTGTCTAAATAGCTAGTTGGATATTGGGTCAGATAGCACAGTCCAATATGCTGTGTCAGTGTGTTACTACTGCTAATCAACGCGGTAAGCTGCGATGTTGGCATGTCTTGCTTGGCCATAATGGCATTTTGCAGTGCCATCAAGGTGTCGGCTGGTAAGTGCGCGCCATACTGGGTGATAAATGCTGCCAGCTCATCGATGCTGCTATTATCAATGATACGCTTTAGACTCAAATGCTCAGTCTCTTCTATAAAGTCATTATTATGGCTTTGGATGGCTGCCCAATCATAAGGATAAATCTGCGTCGCAAGACTGCCCCACGTTTTCTGTGATGCCGTATAAGCCGCCATGAGCACAGCACGATCTAGGTTGTTTTGCTTTAAGATATCTAAAATTAATGCTTTATTGGCATCGCTATCATTCATCTGCAGTAGCCATACCGCATGCCTTTGTGGACGGAAGAATATGGCTTTATCGATATGAATGCGTATATAGTGGCGTATTTCTTCCCAAGCAGGCGTTGTGTTGAGCCAGCGCAGTCCATTTAACCAATGGACAATGCCGGGATTGGTGAAATGGATTGCGGGGTCTGACAAGTGCGATTTTAATAGCTCAAAAATATGCGGGCTATGTTCAAAATCACCACCTTGTGCAAGGCGACCCAAGGCTTCGCTAGCCACGTCTTGCAAGTAATGTTCATCATCTTCGGCCAGTTTGATTAACTTATCATAGGCTTTGTATAAAGTATGAACCTGTAAGTTTTGATCAGCGTTGTTCACAGGCGCTTTGGCATTAGGCGAGTTATCACTTTGGTTTTGATGGTCACTGCTGCCTAGCAACTCGCCAATGGCTAACACACTGCAACTGCGGAATTCAGCATCAGGGTTGTAATCTATCGTTGCCATCAAGATATTGACCCCATCAGCGTGACCACACTTAGCCAGTCCTTCAGCCGCGGCAAATTGCACATCAGCGTCTTTATTGCGTAGAGCGTTTTGTAATGAGGCAATGCTGCTATGTCGTCTTTTGGCTCGATATGCCAGTGCCTCGACCAATTTAAAGGTATGGTTAGCTGGCATCTGCTCGTAGGCTAGGGCTAAAGCAGTATCAATGCGTGAGGATAAATCGCTATCGCCCGATTGTACCCATGCCAGTGACGGTAATAGCTGCGCGGCAAGCGCATAATCACTATGATTCATAAGCGTAGTAAACAGTGACAACAAGACTTGCGAGTCTCTAGGGTGCTGACGTTGTAACCAGCGCGTGTCTTCACGCTCCTCCAAATAATCCTCAATGTTTTGATCGTAACCACTGATTTTTACTAAGGTATCAAATAAATATTTACGCTCTTCTTTATTTTTTTGCGGCGTGTGCTCAAACAGACTTTCTAAACGCTGTAGTAATGGCGCCACGAGATTCGTGTTACGTAGGTCAGCGATATCCCAATAAATAAACTGCTTAGGTTTGTTGATATGTGGATCATCAAGTAAGGCTAATAATCGTAAGTGCGCTTCATTGGCGACCTGTTCAGCAGTCGCAATATCAAAGCTGCTATTTAAACGACCCTCTAAAGTGTTCTTATTGATGAATTGGTACGACGTGAGTGCCTCAGTAAGTAATTTCCAGCTACGATATCTCTCATTACTGGACTGAGCGTCTTCAGCAAAATCAAATAAGCTATCAAATAGCGTGCTGTCCGCAAAGAGTACGTCATGAAACTCGACCAGTTGACTCAGTGCTTGATATTTTGCATTCCAATCATCACTCTTCACAGCGTGCAGCAAAAACGTCAGTTTGTCTTGGCGCTGCACTGACGGCGATTGACTGTTTGCAAAGGGCGTGACGATGACTTGTTTCCATTCAGCAACGATCTGAGGCAGTAGCGACTGACAATAGGTCTGTAGCCCAAGTAAGCTAGCAGGCAGATGGCCTAGTCGGCCTTTTAGCAGCTGATAGGTCTCTTCTGCTAAGGTGTGATTATTGATTTTTAATAAATCAATGAGTTGTTGATCAGCCCTACTACTGACAGTAGCTGTATCCGATGGTTTTCTTTGCTGCTGTACGGCATTATTATTTGCGGTATCTAGCAATAGATCCAAGCCGCGTTTGACCATATCACGGTAGGGCGTGCTCATGGCATAGTCAGCCAGCTTTTTGGCAGGCATGTCCAGTTTATACAAGCATGCCCAAGCCAACTCACGAGTGTCAAAACTACTGTGGTTGAGTAGTGGCAACAACACGCGACTGGTACTATCTCGCCAGTCCTCATCGTTATTAGTGTTGTTATTGGTGTTAAGCTGCGATGATTGAGTAGCAAGCCACATTAGCCCTCGCATGGCTTGGTCTGTGGTGCTGCTATTAGTATAATAATCATCGCCTGCGCGTATGACACCAATCCAAGCGCCAAAAGCAAGGGACTGGTATGGATAATGCACCTCAGAACTATCTTGTTTGTCAGTAGGAGAGCTACCTACTGTTTGCGCATCGTCGTTTGAAACATCCTGAATAGAAGCTGATACAGGGTGAGCACTTAACAATGCCTGCAAACTGCGTTGCCATTTTTGTAGTGTCTCAAAAACATCGTCCTCATCGTCATAATAATCATGAGCGAGTAATTCAGATAAGTTGCAGATAACATCGATAGTTTGGGCGCGTACCGATGGCTGCTGATGGCAACTGAGGTTGGCGAGCTGTTGTAAGTTTTCGGTACTGACGGTTGTCAGAGTACTTGCTCGGATAGAGGCCGTATTATTCGACTGTCCTTTAACACCACCTTTATCTACCATGTTTGGCATGGCATCCATCATCATTGTAATGACTTCAGAGTGAGCGGATAAAACACTGCCTAATTTACGTGACAAGTAATCACTTAGGTACTGCCACGTTGACGATAGTGCTGGCTGGTTATTAGGGTGTTGTACGTCATTTGGGTAACGAGCGAGTATATTGGCGTAGACTACTGCCGTGTCATTATCCGCAAAGCTTAGGGCTTCTATCAGTCGGTTAGGTCGACCAGTGCTAGTAGTGTCTGTTTTAGTAGCTTGCAGGCTATCTTGCCAGTCATCTTGTAAGTTATTAAATATCAATAACAGTCTGGCTGCTACTGCATAGGACTCTGACTCAAACAAAGGCTGTAATTGCCGTGCATGTGTAATACCTAAACCGTGCTGCGCTTGTAGCCAATGCGTAGGCGTCATCGGTGCAACAAGCGTACTCAGATTGTCTGTCTCGTCTCTTATGTTATGAGTAAGGAAGTACTGCCCTCGAGCATCACCCAAAATAGCCAAACACAAACTGGCTGATTGACTGATAATGGCGCGCTCATCTTTTTGCCATTTCACCAGTAGATCAATGTCCTCAAAAGAAACTATCTGCGTAATCGTTGGTGCAAGAGGTTTAAAATCAGCATCAGGGTGGTGTAGATATTTAGCATACCAACCTAGCGCATCATGCTTTGATGGGTATGCCAGTTTAGACAAGCCAAACAGCGCTTGGCTAACATGACTGTGCCACTGGGTATAGCTATCACTTTTCTTACCTTGAGAGGGCATAGGCAGTTCTAGATAGTGTTTAAAGACTTGATACGCTTGTTCATCACTCCGCTGTGCCTGTTCTTCGTCAGTGTATAAGCGTGATTGACTGGCCAGTAGTTGAGCGACTGTTAGCTGTATATCAGGGTAAGGGCTGTTGAGGGCAGCGGTAATCAATGCTTCGTGTTGATTCGGTTGATCATCGGTGCCGTTTTTATTCGCTAAAATAGTAGGCTGTAAGTCTGTCAGCGCCAAAGCAACCGTCAAGGCTTGCTTGCGCAGCTCAATACTGTCATCAGCGAACATAGCCACTAGAGCTGGCATCAACTGTGTCAGCTGAGTCGTATTCGCTCTGGCTTGCACTGTCGTAAAGGCCAGTTGCTTGGTATCAGCATAAGGGCTGGCAAGCGCATTCAGCATTACGTCAGCAAACCCTAAATGCTTGCTTTGCTTAAGTGCGATGTCAAAGGCTTGCTGACGAATAGCGGCAAACGTATCTGCAAAGAACAGGGTCAGGACAGCTTGATTGGTCTTTTGGTGGCTAGTTTCTTCAGTGTTATTGGCTTTATTCGTTTTATGTTTCGATGTCATCGACAGCAACAGTCGTTGCCATTCTTCTATCGCCACTTGATGCACATCTTCAAAGAGGCTTTGCTGCAATAGCTCAATGATGTCAACGATGGCGCTGTCAGATGACTGCTTAAATTGGCGGTTTAATAGAACTTTAACCACTTCTAACCGAATGCTGGTAAAAGGATTATTCAATGCCTGTAGCAGTATGTCTGTCATCTCTGACGACATCTGAGCGCTTTTATCACTGCTATCACCACTATTTGCGCTATCTGGTGCAACATGCTTTAAAAACAGCGCTAAAGACTGCTCGTGAATATCTTGATGTTTAGAAGCAAAACCCGTCGCTGCCCAGGATAATGCATTGTCTGACAACTTACCATAGGCTTGCATGGCGACTTGGCGCACGCCAGCGTCCTTATCATCTAGTAATGTCGGTAGGACTGCTTTGGCGTCTTCTATATTTAAATGACCAAGCGCGGTGGCCACACCAGCACGGATGATGGCGCTGTCATCATGGCTCATCAGACTAATCAGGGTGCCAAACGCTCGTTTGTCTTGTAGGCAAGCCAGCGCATAAGCCGCTCGGAAACTGATATCTTCGTGACTATTGCTTAAGCTTTGTAATAATGGCTCTAACGTGTCATTGCTTAGCTTTATAGATTCAGCAGCAGGCTTCTTGGATTTGGCCGTTTTAGCCTTACTCTTAGATGCTTGGGTACTATCTGCTTGCGAGATAAAATCTTGCGTAGATAAGGTTAAACGTATTGCCTCATCGGATTCTGATTGTTTAACACTCTTATCATTGGTCGCTGTGCTGCTAGCATTATCTAATAGCGTGCCACGCAGTAAGCGAAAGTCATCAAAATCAGTTAGGGTACGTAAGGTTTGCGTGTCACCTTGCTGTTTCAACGCCTCTATCAATTTAGGCTGAGACAGCAATGAGACGTAAAACGCCGTTTGCCTAATCTCTGTATTACGATGATGCTGTAGCAGCATCAATTGACGCGAGACTTCAAGGTGATTTAGCATGCCGCGCTGATACAGACGAATTAACCCTGATTGGACAATGTCTGATTGATTGCAGTCTAAGGCCATCAAATCTGCTTGCGGACTGTTCTCTGGCAATAAAGTCTCAAGGGACGCCAATGCTTGCTTACGAATATTCGCAAAACTGTGTGACAACGCTTCTCTTAAAATAGGTAAGATGCGGCGCTGGCTGGTGGCATCCTTCATCGCAACCTTTAGGTAACCTTGTAACGCAGAAGCCACCACTTCTTCGTAGTAACGGTTTTTAAAGGCTTCTTCTAGATAATGCAGCGGGCGCTTTGCCGTACTTGCGCGGTCGGCCAAGGCATGAAAAGCAGCAAGGCGTACTTTTGCACTGTGCGCCGAGCTTAGTTGCTGCTCTAAAACCTGTGCAGTTTTATCAAGATTAGTAGTAGCAACCCACTGTACCAATTGCAATGCTTGATTGGCCGTGAGCGTATCGCTATCAGCAAGTGATTTTTTAACCAGCTCTAATATTTGGTTATCTGCTTGTGCCTGTAGCAGCGCCAAGCCTTCTTTAAACGACACATCATTATTGTTTGAAGTATCTGTGAGCAGATTGCTGATTCTCTGATAGCCATCTTTGATGATATAAGTGACTGGCAATAGCTTGCTATTTTTTGACGTACTTTGAGTATGGTCAATAGGTATGAAACGTAGGCTCTGATCGGCACTGACTACGATGAGCGCTGGTTGTTCAGCGTAAGAAGATAAGGCGATCTGTCGAGCCTTGGTTAGATCCTCTTTACAGCTGTTTGGCTGACCTTTATCAAATGCCCATGATTTGACGCTCTTGTCATCGGCGGCAGTGAACAACCGAGTGTCTGAGACACAAAGCGCCGTGATCATTTCGCTGTGTTGGCTAGACTTGGCTCTATCAACAGGATGCAGATCGCCTTGGATATGAGTACGGTATAAGCACTTATCTGCGCCTGCTGAGAAGAAATACTGCCCAACTGGCTCAAAACAAAGCGCGTTTACTTTACCTTGGTGGAGCTGTTTGCGACTACTTAGATTGAGCTGGGCTTCCTCTGAGGTCCATTGATAGCTACTAACAGCTCCTGTTTTATCTGCTACGACTAACCACGAGCCATCATTTGAGGTTGCTAGCGCTGTTAATGCAGACTCCTTACTTGATGCTGCTATAGAAGACGAATAAGGCTCAATGATGACAGTACTGCTGGCTTGACTGTCCTGATAAGGCCATATCACAATGTGTTTTGGATATAAGATAGCCAACGCATTTTGTAGTGGTGCCATTGCTACAGCACGGCCTATAGCACTGTTGTTATCTTCAGGTGCATCAAGCAAGGATGTAGCACTAGTCTTCTTAACTTTCTTTGCTTGCCAATCCGTTTGATAAAGATGACCATCGTCACCAATCATAACAATAGTGCTGTCATCTATTTTGGTGATGGCTTGCATCGCACAAGGCAGTGCAGTTGTCGATAAGCTAAATTGCTCACCTTGTTGATCAAGGATGTATAAGACCGTATTAGATGCTTGCTGCTGGCGAGTAATAAAAAGACTGCGCCCATCTTGCTTGGTTGTTTTTTGAGTTGCCGCTTGAGTGCTGTTAGCCTTACTGACTAAGCCAATGATTTGACCCCAATAGGGGAGTGTTATTGTTTTCATGGTGTTATCTCAGTTGAGGTGACGTCATATTTTTTTAAGTATCTTTTATCTATATCTGTTTGCAAAAGCCATCAAGCAGATGCCATTGGCTGCATATTTTTAGATAGCTCAGGATAGCGATGCAATAACCGTGTGACAGCAACCAAACACGCATGACGCTCCATCTTGCCTGCCGAGTGCGTAAAGGTGAACAGTGTGGGCATAATGAGCGCCGCAAAGGTGCTGTCAGCCAATGCCACATCACGAAAGGTCTCAATCAATGCCAGTTTGGCACGACTCGCAGATATAGGTTTTAGCGTGATATTGCTATCTGACTCAGTTTGCTCTGATGAGGTTTTATCTGAATAGCGTTGATGTTTTTGCTTACTGCTGTCACTAGCACTTGGCTCTTGCGAACCGCCTAGACGGCCAGGCGGTAGCTCAAAAAGACCACGGCGTAGCAACATTAATAATTGATCAACCTCTGCAGGCAAGCTTGCCAAACGTTTATCTGACTGCTCTGTTATGACTGGTTGTGCGCGGCTGTCTTTGTCACGTACAGCATCTTTATCGGTAGTGTTTGGTTGCCAGTTTGGAGACACGTGACGCGCCTTATAGTGTTTCCATAGCATGGTCACGGCGGCATAGCGTACTTCGCGGTCTGTGCTTTGGGTCAATCGATATAGAGACTGCACATCTTGGAAGTTGGCGTGACGCTGCAGCAAGGTGATGCCGATTTGGCGAGCGACTCGCGCTTTGCTTTCAATCAACGCATTCAGCATGCCAGCATTCAATTGTGCTGACTGAACGTGGTAACGTCGATTGGCAACGGATGGCTTGTCCAATAGTGCACGCTTTAGCAGTTGAGTGATATCCGTATAGGGAGATTCTGCCATCATCAGCCATAGGGCTGGCGTTGGTTGCCACGTCGCCATTTCATACTCACTCAGTAATAAGCCAAATTCTCGCAGCTGGCTATTACGGTGTTGCAATAAAGGAATGACACGTTCCGCATCAAAGAACGAAGAAGGGATAATCGCATCGGGATCGACTGGTCTGTCTGTCAGTGCCATACAGATCTGTTCATGATGATGACTGAGGTAGCTGATCGCAAGCTCACTGATGGGTGCAGTAGCGTCATCTGTTGCCATATGCCACAGGGCGTTGGCACCTGCAAAAGTATCGTCTTCAGACACCTCTCTCGATTGACCGCTTAGCATCTGCAAAAATGCGGTTTCGGAAATAATCTTTAGCGGCGCACCATCGGCGATTAAGCTTTCGGCTTTAACTTGCTTGCTACCTTTACGGCCATTACCGTATAACGGTGAACCATCATCACCGATGACCAAGTAATCTAACTTGCCGTTGACAGCACCACTGATGGCACCATTAGCCGCTTTCACAACTTTTTCGGCCTCGCCACGAGTCATGCTTTGCATCTTGCCTGTGAATAAATAGCGTTGGCCGGTTAAATCTACTTCAGTAGCAGCGTCGCTACTCGAGTCTTTATTGTCAGTGCCATTACTGGAAGCGTTGTCAGTAGAGGCGCCTTCATTACTGTCAAGATATGCGATAAAGTCGACAGGCAAGAATCCTTTGTTAATGCGTTCAATCGCAAATTCGCGGTATACCGCCTGTTCGCTATGGGCTAACTGCATTAACCAGTCAAAACCTAAATCTATCGGCGCAAACCGACGCACATCAGACAGCCAATCCCTCACGTTTTCTGCTAGATATTCATCAAAGGCCAAATGCTTTTGCCAGTTTTTAATAGGGGTGTCAGCAGATTTTAATTGTTCAATATATTCACTCACTTGCCAATCAGGCTCATAGGCAAGTGCATGCCAATAGCTCATATCAAGCGTCGCTGCTGACAGTACATCTTCATCAAACCAATCGGTAATAGTCGCTTGCGATAATGGGTGTAACAATAGTGTTTGCCATACTGCCGCATTTACTTGGCTCAAATCCAAACGTCTGAGCTGGTCCAACGCAAAGTCCATGCAGTCGCTGTCATTACAGTCATTATTATTGTAGTAACTGCCATTATGAGCAGAGAAGTCCTGTTGCTCTGGTATATCTAGCTGCTGGGCAACGCGAATAAAGTATTCAGTCCCTAGCTCTTTGGCGCTATAAAGCTCAGGCAGTTTTTTTATGGCAAATTTTACGCTGTGTGTTCTACCGCTAGTCAATCGTTCAAAAAACCACTCAGGGGTTAAATCGCGCCTTGTAAAGTGTTTGCTAAGTTGTTTGCTCGCGGTTTGATAGTGATGCTCTGTGTCTAACAGCTGACCCCAACCGTTGACACCGATATCAGAAACAGGATCACGACTCAAGATATTGTTGATGGCAAAGCTTCTAATAGGCTCATAATCTGACATTGCCAGTAGCATCAGCTCAGTGAGTGATAAGTTCTGAGCGTAGCTTTTGGCATAGCCAATCGCATACTGATAAGCGGCAGGATAGTGTGAATGGAGTAGTTGTAGCACCACTTGATGCAAGCCCAATGTTTGAAATTTAGACTTTTCAAAATGCGGTGAATTTTCTAATAACCAAACAATCATCTCGTCACGCGCTTTGCTGTGCGCTTGTCCGGCAGATAAATATTGTAGCGTCTCACCACTCACATCACGTAATTGGGTCTTAAAGTCGTGCTTTAGGCTATCGGTTGCAAACTGTCTGACAGCCTCGTTTTTGGCGATAGCCAATAGCTGGATAAGCGGTTCAGGGTCTCGTTGCCACGCTTCAGAAAACGCACGACCTTTTGCATCAAAGAGCTTGCGAGGTGAGCGACTGCTGAATCGATTGACGCCATAATCAAGGCTGTTGTGGAAGCAGATGTGATTGAGCACCCAGCTGCTCGTTTGTTCAGGGCTGCCAGCCGTCATGGTTTCGTCATAGCTGGCGAGTACAGAGACGGCAGCATCAATATAGCCAATTGGCATTTGCTGACCCAACTGCCGCAGATAACGCCATGCTCTGAGGCTCATATAGGTTTTGGTAGCTAGGCTGACCGTAGAATCAGCGGTTTGATTGAAGCGTTGTAAATCAATCTTGGCGGCAATTTGTCCAAATATCTCATAATCTTGAGAAAATTCAGCTTGCTTATAAATGCGCTTCAATCCTTTCCACACACCATAGCTGACCGGCAAAGCTGTAATGGCTTGTTTTAAGATGGTTCTAGAATACGCGCTGCTATCTTCCCAAAGTGCGGTCAATATTAAATGGATTTTGTAACGATCAGGGAGAGGGTAAACGCCTTCGTCTGCCTCAAGCTTGGCAATCATTGCCACACGCTCTACAAACTGTACTTTGGGGTTTTGCTCCCGAAACTGATGACTTAAAATTTTGTCCAAAAATCGCTCAAATGTCAGTTCGTGCTCGGGGATGGGCGACTCAGGAACATCATCAACTTGTGTTGCTAATAAACATGACTTATCAACCAAGCTTGGGTCTTGAGCGTGCCAAGCTTGCTGAATTTGTGCGAAGGACAGACTCATAGAAATTTGCCTTAATTTTTATTTTGTCAGCTTACAATGAATGTTTCGGTAAAATTTTGATTACTATGTAACCGCGTTTTACAAAAAACATCAAGGACTTTTGTCACAAAATAAATAGCTTGCGACACCTACTGTCGCAAGCAAAGAAAGTGGTCAATTATGTATTGACAGTACTAACTGTTATGAGGCACACTTAACGGGTTGTGAGATTTAGCGTTTCACCGTTTACGGTGAGGGGCGACGTTGCGTCGTCCACGAGTCAAGCCATTACATTTTACCCAAGGAAGACTGTTTCAGTCCTGCTAATACCTAGATAAAGGCCCTAGTGTCATTAGCTCGCTGGCGCAATCACGCAATCGTGATTGAGCTAATGCACTAGGGCCTTTATCTAGGTGCAGTCCAGTGAGTCTTCCATGTACCAGGTCATGAGGTAGATTACACAACAATTGAGTGCGACATCATTATGATGGCATTCAAGGCCTTTAAGGCAAAACCGGAGTAGGGCTGTTTATTCAGCGTTACTCCGGTTTTTTATTGCCTGATTATTAGTTGATAATAAAAAAGCCCTTTGCATTAGACAAAGGGCTTTTTTAGTGCAAAAGATATATAAATGGCGTGTTCTTATACTGAGCTATTTATTCCAATAATTATCAGGATACTCAGGTAGCTCAACCAATATATTGCGTAGCGCCTTTGACCACTGCCGACGAATGGTATTGAAATACTCATCATTCTCATCAATACGACGACCTTCAGGTGTCTCTAAACTGTCACTTTTATAAATGACAAAATCTATCGGCATGCCTACTGATAGGTTGGAGTGAATGGTGGAATCAAATGACAGCATTAATGCACGCGCAGCATGCTGAATATCGGTGTCGTATGTGACTGACCGATCCAGAATTGGCTTGCCATATTTACTTTCACCCAGTTGAAAAAAAGGCGTGTCTTTGGTGGCCCTAATACAATTGCCCTCGGGATAAATCATATATAACTCGGGCGGCTGGCCTTTTATTTGTCCACCCAACATAAATGAGCTGGTAAATTGACTACCGTTATCATCATTAGCCACCGTTTTGGCATGGTTCATGACATTACGCATGCATTCACCCACCATTTGTGCGGCATCAAACAGTGTGAGTACAGTATTGAGATTGCTTTCATAACGTTGGTCAATATCATGCTGCAACTTGGTAAATACCGCTTGCGATGTGGCCAGACTACCAGCAGTTTGTAGCACCATCACGCGTTCTCCCTCAATACCATACTGATACAGCTTTCTAAACGTTGAGATATGATCGACACCTGCATTGGTGCGAGTGTCACTAGCGAAAACCATACCATCTTTTAGGCGAATGGCAGCACAATAAGTCATAAAACATCCTTGGTGGTGAACATAAAAGGTATCAGGCTATGATAGACGCGTGACCAGTACCTGACTGTAAAGATTCTCATAGCCGCCGCCCATACGTACACCGCGTACAGGGGCAGTATCTAAGTAGTCTCTACCAATAGCGACGTAGACGTGAGAGCTTGGTTGAAACAGCTGATTTGATATATCAAAGGTATACCAGTAGCCATCTAACCATACTTCTGCCCACGCATGACTAGCCATGTGGTTTTCGGTATCGTCATACAGATAGCCTGATACATAGCGGGCTGGAATATGCTGATCACGTAAGCAGCCTAAAAACACATGAGTATGATCTTGGCACACGCCAGCGCTCGTCGCAAAAGACTCAGCAGCTGTCGTACCTACATGGGTCACGTCCTTTACGAATGGCATTTTCATGATGAGGGCATTGGCCATCGCCTTTAGGCTGTCATGCGTGGGTTTCTTTAGATAAGGCGCTGCAAACTCACGCATCTCTTGTGAACATTTGGTCAATGGCGTTTGTACGGTAAACAGCAGATAGGGGACATGAGCCATATCCTCTAAACGTTGGGTCTCTGTATCAATCTCCACGATACCTGACGCTTGCATTTGCAAATTATTATGCGCCTCATTACGGCTTAGCGTGAGCCAGTCATTACCAAAGCCATCCTTTTGATTGGTCGCCACTTTAGGGAGCATTACCTCCCATTCATGAATAATTTGATGCGGCATCTGCATGGGAGTCATGCGTATATACTGGACACTGCGCTGTGCAAGCTCGCCGTAGTAGTAATTGGTTTGATGGCTGATTTGAAGTTTCATGATAGCTTCCTATTTTTCTGTTTATTTCATATGTATGGTCAATCCCATATAAATCGAATACAGTGTCAGGCTCGCTTAGTTTGCTATTGTTCGTGCCTTTACGTGCCTTCCTTGCTTTCAAACCCTATCGAATTGACTGTATCATTAGCGCTTGTCATCATTTTTCGGCTAGACACCTTGACGCAAAATGATATTAAACTCTTTGCTAATCAGCTCAAAATCACTAAATTTCTTCGATCTAATCATCTGATTGGCCAGACGTGTCAGCTCACGCCAGCGCGTGTTCTCTGGTAGCTCATTGATCCAGTACTTAAATTCAAGACTGACTTCTATTGAGTCCTCTTCCAGTAGCACAGCTCGCTCAAGCTGCTCAAAATGACGCCCTAATTGCCAGAAACAAGTCACTGTCGGGTGCTCTTGTTTCATAGCGGCGTTACATGCATGTAGCTGTAAGGTCGCAGCACGATAAGTACCAGCACTTGAAAGCCGCTTAATCAAATTATATAACTCAGCAGTATCTTTACCAATGACGCCTTTTGCCTCCTGTACATTGTCATCTATCGATTGAACGATGTTCGGTATGATATTTCGTTCCAAATCAGACAGCATCTGCGCTTTCATGGTCTTAAACGATTCATCCGCATCCGCGTCAAAACCTAAATGGCCGATTAAGTGCTTCAGCTGTGATTTTTTGAGATCGTCTTTGACCAGTTTTTTCATGACATCATCATAGTAATACAGGCGCTCACTGTATCGGCCCAGCCATATTAGATAACTGGCAGTGGAGAGTAGCAGAATCATTGGTGCGTCATCTAGCATCTCATAGCCTGCTTCTAGAGGCTGTACACGATCATAATAGTTGGCGTGATCTGAGGTATTGGTCTCTGATGATAAAGGCGAGCATTTGCCAGCTTGACCATTGCAGTTTGGTTTTTTGGTCGAAGACTGCAAGTGACTGTCATCGACGACCCACGTGTCCTTGATACCGCCCCCTTGAGATGAATTGACGACTAAGGAGCCCTCAACCATGGCCACACGAGTCAAACCACCTGGCACAATATCTACCGAGCCATCGCCGTGACTTAGTATAAAGGGACGCAAATCAATGTGGCGCGGTGCAATGCCATCGCTGACAGCAGTAGGATTGGTAGATAGTGAGATAGTCGGCTGAGCAATGAAACCAGCTGGGTTTTCAAGTAGGCGCAGGCGATACTCTTCAATCTCCTTTTTGGTAGAGGTTGGACCAATGAGCATGCCGTAGCCACCTGAGCCTTGGGTCTCTTTTACGACCAGCTTGTCTAAATTATCAAGCACGTATTTGAGCTCGTCAGGCTTACGGCATTGATAGGTTTCTATATTGGGTAGGATAGGCTCTTCATTTAAATAGAATTTAATCATATCTGGTACAAAGGGATATAGGCTCTTATCATCAGCCACGCCTGTACCTGGCGCATTCACGATAACGACATTACCAGCACGATAGGCGCTCATCAGCCCTGAGACACCCAATATCGAGTCAGATTGAAAGGCTAGTGGATCGATATATGGGTCATCAATGCGTCGGTAGATAACATCGACTTGTACCTTGCCACGAATACCCTGCATGTATACCTTACTGTCCTCAACCACCAAATCATAACCATGTACTAGGGGCACATTCATCTCGTGTGCTAAAAAAGCATGTTCATAATAGGCACTATTGAAGCGACCAGGTGTCAAGATGACGATTTGTGGATCGTATTTGGACGTTGAGCTGGCAAGACAGGCTTTGAGACGATTGGGGTAATCGCTGATGCCCATAATAGGAGTGTCAGAAAACATATCAGACAAGAGCGTCTCTGATATTTTACGGCTCTCAAGCATGTATGAGACGCCAGACGGGGTACGCAAATTATCCTCTAATACACAGAACTTACCAGACTCATCACGGATCAGATCGATGCCACTGATGTGTGAGTAGATTGGTTTGTCCAGTTTAATACCCATCATCCAAGGCTCATAGCAGCCGCTGGCATAGACATAGCTGGCAGGCACAATGTCGGCCTTCATAATCGCTTGGTCATGATAGATATCGTGCAAGAATGCATTGAGGGCAGTGATGCGCTGCTTACAACCAGCCTCTATCTGTCGCCACTCACTGGCAGCGATAATTCGGGGGATAATGTCAAACGGTATCATTCGCTCGATGTTTTTGGCATCGCTATAGACGGTAAAGGTGACGCCTTTACGATAAAAGATATTTTCGGCTTGTTCGTTGAGGTAGTTGAGGGCATCCATGTTGATGTTATCAAGCCAGTTGCCAACGGCCTTTGCCACTGGGCGATACTGACCTTTGCTTATCTGTAGCTCGTCGAAGCTTTGTGCTTTATTTTGTGCTTTTTTCTCAGATTTTTCTAAAGTGTCTTTTACTGTTTTTGAAGTAGAGTTTTTGGTATTGGAGTCAGATGCTTTTATGGATTGACTCTGGGTTTGATTTTCAGAGCTTTCTTTGTTTTGGGTGTTATCGGTAGACTGACTTTGAGATGCTGTTTTATTCATAAAAACCTCACGTATTCTTGGTAAAGTTATACTTTATGATGAATACACTGTCTATGCTAAGCCGCGTAGCAATAGTATTGCGCTGAACAGGTAATCTATCTCCTTTATTAACTATACAACGTATACTGATTGATATACAACAAAAGTTAAATAATAGATTTTGAGCAAACTTGACCTATTTATTTAAACAAATTTAGCTCAGTTATTGACAATATAGGAGTGAAACAGATATGAGTCTAAACGGTAGATTTTTAGCGCTGGCAAGCATAGGACTTGCTGCAGCTATTGGCATGACAGGCTGTGATAGTGAACCAATGCAAACGGCTTTACCTACAGGCAGTACGGTGATTGCACTTGGTGACTCGCTGACCTATGGTTATGGAGCAAATACTGAAACAGCATATCCTACGGTACTGGCAGAGCTCAGCAAATGGAGGGTTATCAATGCGGGTGTCAATGGTGACACTTCTGCAGATGTACTGACTCGAGTGAATGAGATCACTGAGCAAAATCCTGATTTGGTACTATTGGGTGTGGGCGGCAATGATGTATTGCAGCGCATTGCACCTGATACGACGCGGGCTAATATCATCGCGACTATTGATACTTTGCAATCTAAAAATATTGATGTTGTCCTAATCGCTGAGCCGCATCTCAGTACCAGCGCCTTGTTTGGAAAAGCCAGTGATAATCCACTGTATTAAGCTATTGCGGAGGCTGAAGGCATACCGCTATATTCTGATGGTTGGTCGACTGTGCTATCAGATGATGCGCTGAAATCTGATAAAATACATGCCAATGCGGCAGGCTACAGACAGTTCGCCGAAGGATTACATGAGTACTTAACAGAGCAAGGCTTGGCACGTTAGAGCCATGAAAGGATAAGTAGAACAGGTATCTGGTTTAAAACCCTACTACACTACGAAAATAAAAAATAGAGCTCTTTTGAACTCTCTTTTTTATTTATTACTAATATCTTGATTCAGCTGATATTAACGATGGTGAGCATGTATCACATAACCACGATCAGACCTTCATCAGCGGCTATTTTGCCCTCGCAAATGTCTTCATAAACCTCCAGTAAGCCATTAACCCCGTCAAGCTCTTGAATTTTTAGCCATGCATTGGTTTTTGCGGTGCTGTTCATGACGTAGCGCATAGAGCGTTTATTAAATTCTTCAGGGCCCCATTCTTTCATGCATTGCTGTACATGGCTGGGCGCAAAAAACTGCTGGCTACGTTCTTGAATGATACCGTCTACATGACGTGGTTCGTCCCAATGCGTGATACCGACATTGCTGGTGTAGCGCATGTTATCGCCTAAGTGTCTATGTAGACGGCTAAGTACATCGGTATTGGCTGACATATCTACGATGACTGTCGGTTTGGTCGCATCAATCTGCTCAAGCGTGTCATAGCTCAGCACACTGTCATAAGCATCGATGGAATTAACAAAATCTATATGACGGTTTGAGGTGAGGCCGATAACGTGCGGTGCGTCCTTATCATCAGTGAGGCCATATGCTAGGCCGGTACTTGTCTTACTAGAGGCACTGATAATCACCACTTGCTCTGCACCAAACCAGTCATTGCGCTTTAATAAATCATGCAAGCAGAATGAGGTTAAGTGCAATACGAACAATAGCATGCGCTGATTGTCATTGGCACGGTCATAACCCGGCTCGTGGTTAACGCGCTGATACATATTGTAGCCAGGCGGCAGCTCGGCACGATGGGCACTACCATCGAGCAAGTTGGTTTGGGTGACTCGCTTAGGGGTAATAATTAATTCGCTGGCAGGCGGAAAATAGCCAAATAGTCGTTCACCGACGGGCAGCGCATCACTATTGGACTCAACAACATCGGCAAAGCCCCAGACTGGAATAATGCCCCATTTTTCGGGTTCATCGCCATTTGGCGGGAAAAACTGCCAATAGCGTAATTGGTCACCCATGACTGCATAAGTAATATTGTTGGCGGTAAAAGCAAAGCGATCAACTTTGACGCGTACTTCGCCATCACCGAGAGTGTGTATAGGCGTCTCTTGTAGGCGAGCTTGGGTTAGGTTTGTCTTGTTGGTCTGAAATTCTTGCATAGTCGCTTCCTTGACAGTTGTTCTTGATAGTTATTATTAAATAGTTATTATTAAATAGTTACTTTTTAGGTATTAGCGGTGGTGGCTTGACGTGCTGCCGTTATTTGCATGATTTCACCCATGAGTTTGGGCATGTTTGCAGCGGCTTTTGGTCCTGCTTCTTTTAAACGCTTAAGGATGGCAAGCTCTTCAGGTGGTGTATCTTCGCTAGCTCGTATCAATTTGGTGAATCCGTCTAAGCGATTGTTAATCATCCATTCACGTAGCGCAGGCTCTTTTGACCAACGCATCTGGTTTTTCATTTGTTTAACGAGCCCAACCAGAAAGTCTGTATCATGATTTGGGATCGGGACCACTTGGCACAACTCATTTTTGACAGTTTCATCATCATAATTGGCTTCAATATGGGCGATGAACGCCGCACTAAATACAGGTTGATAGGTACGTACGGTTTGTACCACCACAGTATTACCTTGGAATACATCATACGTCTCTGTCACTGGTACTGCACGTGCTGAGCAGTCGATGTGCATGGTATTGATGGTAGTAGCAATACTGTCATCACCAAAATAAATCTTGTCAGTATCTAAACGGGTCACACGACCTTTACGCACAATGTTTTTAACACGGCGTAACTGCTTAAGCTCTTCACTGCTAATGGTGGCACCATGGAACATTTGCGGGCGTACATTTGGATCAATACGCATCAATACGCCGCCTTTTTCTAAACGATTAAAAAGGTCTTCGATGTTTTCAGCTTCAGCAATCGCTTCTGCTTGAGTAGCCTGCGCCCCTATAGTGTTCACAAAAAAATCACGAGAAGGCTGGGTGTTCTGACGATCGATCAGCCAAGCGTCTCTTGGCATAATCCATGTAATGTGGTCTGGATCAATTTGATTCTCTAGTAGCCATAAAACTGCATCAATACCTGTTTTACCACCACCTATAATGACGTAACCATCACGAGGTTTGGTTAGACTCGGCAAGTCATTTAATGGACCAAAATTAACACCTTCAGCAATCTCGAAGTTTGGGGTATGGGTTGCTGGTACTGAAGTTTTGAAATAAGTACCATCAATGATTTTTTTATTGACCTTGACCTCATAGCGGGTATCAGACAGTAACGATGAAAACTTACCATCGCCTTGATACTCACACATCGGGAAGTATGTCACACGGCCACTTGGTAAAAACGTATGCTTCATGACTTTATCAAAGTATGCCATGACTTCTGCGCCTGATGCCAGCTCGGACAAGCCTTTGTTTAAACCAATTTTATCAATCATACCGCCGCAAAGCTCACGTGAGCTAACACCATAAAAAGACGAAGGCTGATGCAGTGTGACAAACGAATAGGCATCGTTCCAATGACCACCTGGCTTATGATGCTTATCGACGATAATAATATTAGCATCTGTCTCTGTAAGTAGCACGTCGGCAAAAGCCATACCCACCGCGCCACTACCAATGATTAGATAATCTGTTTCTAGGTGTTGAGTATTCATAGCATCCTTACTCTTAAGTTGAATTTATCCATATAAATCTTATATAACTGTTTGTACATAACAGTGTTATATACTAAAATAACACTGTTATAATTGTCAAGACCTAGTGAGAATCTAATGGATGCCAGAACCAAAATATTAAATGCTGCATCAGCGCTTTTCTTAGAAGGAGGCGGGGATGCCTTAAGCGTGCGTGGTATCTCTAAACGCGCAGGTCTATCCACTATCGGTATATATAGCCACTTTCAAGGCAAGCAGGGCATACTAGACGCGCTGTACATAGAAGGATTTAACTTAGTCCGTGAAGCCATGGATGTGATTCCAGAGGGCAAAGCATGTAAAGAGCAAGTATTAGAAGCGTGCTTGGGTTATCTCAATGTGGGCGAGCACCACGAGGCACACTATCGGCTAATTTTTGGGGAATCTGATGCAGGATATCAGCCCTCTGAAGAAGCCATTGCTGCTAGAGACAGTGCGTTTTCGAAACTGGTACGGGTGGCGGGTTCGTATCTACCAGATGGTGCTACTATTGAGGAGCGCAGACAAATAGCGCTAGATATTTGGGCCATCGTACATGGGTACGTGAGTATCAGTCACCACATGGTGTTTACCGATGATATAAATTTGGACTGGAAATCAATGGCGCTACGAGTGGTAGAAGTACAGTTGGATGCCATTGGTATAACTAAAGCTAAGCATTAGTAAAGCACTCCTAAACGAGCCGATAAATCAGCAGTATGGAGGTGAAAATCAATATCAAACAGCGATCCGTAAGTATTGATTATAGCTATGTAGATAGCGTTTCGATGAGCCACCATTCTGCTTAAAAAGTTAATTAACAAACATAAGTCTTTTATCTTGTAAACTGCATTGCTTTAGGTTATTTTTTAGTATTGATTGCAGTTCTTTAACCAAGGAGAAGCAGTTTGGATACTAACTTATCATCGCTTAAGATTTCAGTGGTTGCGGCGCTGACACTGCTTACAGGCTCGCAAGTATTTGCAGAAGCCAAGTACGGTGATTATGGTACAGAAACGGCGCTGACGCTTGCCCGTGACTATGCTGGTCGTTATACAGGTTCAGATAAAGAAGTCCAAGCTGCTGATTATATGCAGCAGCGTATGACAATCGATAGCAGTAACAACCAAGTCAATCGTCAAACTTTTGATTTTTTAGCGCCTCGTGGTTTATTCAGAGGTCAAACGTTAACGAGTAATAACGTTGTCGTGACTCAAAAAGGCAGTGCTGACAGCAACAGAACGCTATTTGTCGGTGCACATTATGATTCTGCCGTCGCCTATCCAAACTATGCAAATTTAGAGGCACTGGATGATAATGCTTCTGGGTCTGGCGTCTTAACTGAGTTGACCAGAAACCTGACAGGCATTGAGACAGAGTATGATATCCAGTTTGTGGCATTTGGTGCAGAGGAGGGCGGTCTCAATGGTTCAAAGGCGTTTGTTGATCAGCTAACGGACGCAGAAAAATCAACAGCGTTGGGCATGATTAACCTAGACAGTCTGATTACAGGCGACAAAATGTACGCCAATGCAGGGCGAAACGCTTATGACAGTGACGGCAATGAAGTGGCTGCCAATGTGAGTTTGCGTGAAAACGCACTGCGTATTGCTAAAGAGCTTGGTATTACACTAGAAGTCAATCCAGCCATTATTGCACCAGGTGAGACAGCGCCATACGAGCCTTATGGCGTTGGATGCTGTAGCGATCAGGAGTCTTTTGATAGTGTCATGGAGGTCGTCGGATTTGAGGCTACTAACTGGGGCCTTGGGCCTGATTATGATGGTTACACACAAACTGAAAACCCAGATATTCCAGGCGGCTATACGTGGCATAACCCTGCATTAGATAACGAAGAAGTGCTTACTGCGGCCTTTGGTGAAGAACGCATAGCGCAAAGAATGCGTGACTACTCTCGTATCATCAGCAGGTTGATTGTGGAGCAAACCAATGCTGATATCATTGCATCAACCAAAAGTGCGCTCAATCTTCAAAATACGATGGGCTTAGCTTTACAGGACAATGCTACCGACTCGCACTCAGCGGTGCTTGAGCGAGCCAATGCTTTGGCGTTACATACTCTCGATGATGCGGAGCCTTTTGATTCAGATTCGCGTACTCAGGTTTGGGTAGATGGCTCCCAAAGCTACGTGGATGCTAATGAGGTACAAGAGGGCACTCGCGCCAATATTGGTCTATATGGCGAATATATGGTACAGCCAAGCTGGCGTGTTGGCGCAGGTGTGCAAGCGGCCAATCAAAACAATAACACCGTCGAAAACGGTATTAAAAAAGATACGAGTTACGGTGTTCAGGCATATTCTTTATTGGGCGGAAAAGACACGGCTTGGTGGAACACCACATCCCTGAGCTTATCTAAACATGACTTAGACGTTAACAGAACTGTAAAACTGGATGGTAATGACGGCATAAACATCATCAACAATAGCGAACGCAGTGATGCGGATGCTGATGTGTTGAGCGCATACAATGAGCTTGGCTATAATTTTCTTATCAAGAAAAACGTCGCGCATGGTGCATTTTTGGGTCTGAACTACAGTGATACAGACATAGATGGTTATACCAGTGGCAATGCTGATTCTCGCACTGCGCTAAAGGTTGATAGCACTTCTAGCGAGGCATGGGATTCAGAGCTTGGTTATCAGTTGCAGTATGGTTTTGACTTGATGGGTACGCCTGCCAAACTTCAAGGAAAAATCGCTTACGTGCATGTTTTCGAAGATGGTTTAATAGATGGTTTATCGACAACGTCTTTAGCTGATGGTCAAACAAGAGAGGTTAGCATCACCCAAACAGATAAAGATGACGATTATGGACGTTTTGAGTTGAGTGTGAGTAACAAGGTTCATAAAAACGTTTATGCGTATCTGAATGGTGATACCACCTTTGCACGTGACGATAAAGACAGCTCAGTACAACTAGGCTTGCAATATCAATTTTAAATCTTGATGTGTGAATGTAAGTCTGCGCTGCTCAATAATTCATTTATGAGCAGCGTTTTTTACTCATACATGTCAATATATTACTTATAAAGGCATATTGCTGATTACCGATATAATACTCAGATTCAGTAATACCAATGTGTGCGAAATATTAAAAGAATAGGGGTGGCATGTATGTTTGGCATCATAAGAGGCTGGCGCGAGCAGCGCATACTAGATAATAGCGAGTTTAGCCATGCTGATTGGATGCAGGCTGCTAAACGTATTGTGATACTCGACAGATTAAGTGTTGACGAGATGATACATTTATTTGAGCTCGCGACATTGTTTTTGGCTGATAAATCATTTACTGGTGCGCAAGGATTCGAGATTACCAATGCTGTCAGACAGTCTATTGCGTTGCAAGCGTGCCTGCCAATATTAAACCTAAGTCTCGATTGGTATGCTGGCTGGTCATCCATCATCATTTATCCTGGCTCGTACAAGAGCGATAGCACCACGGTAGATGAGTTTGGTATCGTCCACGAAGGCACTCAGCACCGTAGCGGGGAAGCATGGCTGCGAGGACCTGTCATTCTCTCATGGAAAGATGCCAAACATTCAGGTGAGCGTGATGGACACAACGTTGTCATTCATGAGTTTGTCCATAAACTCGATATGATGAATGGCCGTGCCAATGGCTTTCCACCGATGCAGCCTGATATGGATCCTGCAAACTGGACACAGATTATGAGCCGCGATTTTGAGGACTTTCAGATACATCGTAAGTCAGGTCTAGATCGTTATGGAGCGACGAATCCTGCTGAGTTTTTTGCAGTTTTGAGTGAAGTGTTTTTTGAAACACCGCAAAAACTGATAGATGCTTATCCTGATATTTATGAGATTATGGTGAAATTCTTTCGTCAGACGCCGTTATGAGTGATATTTATAGAGGTTGTGACAGTAAACTGTATTCAAAACAGCATATTGGAATTGGGGAAGCTGAGATGAGTAACGCTATAAATGATGATATGGCAAAAGTAGAAATCTATGAAAGTGCTGATGGAAAGGCGCAAGTAGATGTACGTTTTGAGCAAGAAACCGTCTGGTTGTCACAAGCACAAATGACCGAATTATTTGGTCGTGACCAATCAGTGGTTTCTCGTCATATCGCCAATGCCATAAGAGATGAAGAAATCGATGAAAAAAGCAATATGCAAAAAATGCATATTGCAAATTCAGACCGTCCGGTGACTTTTTATGACCTAGATGTGGTTATCTCAGTCGGTTATCGCATAAAATCTCCTCAGGGTGTGCAATTTAGGCGTTGGGCAACGCAGCGCTTACGTGAATACTTGGTACAAGGCTATACGCTCAATCAACAGCGCTTCGATAAAAACTCTATTGAATTGCAACAAGCGCTAAAACTAATCAAAAAAACCGCACAAAGCCCCGAGCTTAAAACCGACGAAGGACGCGGACTGGTTGAGATTATAAGCCGCTATACGCAGACGTTTTTATGGTTGCAGCGCTATGATGAAGGTCTACTGGATAGTCCTACAGGACAAGATGGTGGTATCTTACCCAGTACGGCTGAGGCCCTGGCAGCGCTAACTGATTTGAAAACACAGCTGATAGATAGAGGTGAGGCGACTGAATTATTTGCCAAGCCTCGTGGTGATGGTTTGGATAGTGTATTGGGTAATTTACAACAAACGGTTTTTGGTGAGCCTGCGTATCTGACTATCGAGAGTAAAGCGGCACATCTACTGTACTTTATGGTAAAAAACCATCCTTTTACTGATGGTAATAAACGCAGCGGCGCTTTTTTATTCGTGGATTTTTTACACCGTAATCACCGACTGCTGAATGATAAAGGTGACATGGTCATCAATAATACTGGGCTTGCGGCATTAACCTTATTGGTCGCTGAATCTGACCCTAATCAAAAAGAGACTTTGATTAAATTGATTATGAATATGCTGTCGTTAGAGGGCTAGTAAAAAAGCTTGTCATTAAAAACTATACCAAAAACAAAGTAACATAAGTTGCAAAATATATATCAATATTTGAATATATGGTATTTATAATCAGATGGCGTAGGCTTCCATTTTAAACGCGCCTTACAAAAGTGGTCATTCAATCGTTTCTATAAACTCTAAACCGTCCATTGGTCATTAATAATCGCCACCAGATAACGCTTGCCTTGATACTCATCAAATACTAGGCGTAGAGCGCGCCAGTCCATTCCAGCGTATTTTTCTGTACCTTTATGATAGAACTCTACAACATCTGATTTTTGATATATGTTGTCTATGTTATTAATCATATTGCCATGAGACTTAAGGTCATTGCTGCTAGGCGTAACACTATTAAACTTGTTGGCTGCAACCCAAGCATCTAAATATGTTGGTAGCGGCGTGATTAATAGATCGCCAGTGCCGTCTTTTTCGCCCCAAGTGAAGCGAATTTTGGACTGTTGTAGATACTGCGCATATTGTTCACGACTAAAGACTTTGTCAGTCTCTGGACGCACATAAGCGTACATCGAAAACCGAACGCCGCGTGTTGGATGAATATCATCAATGATAGCAGCATAGTTTTGACTCGCTAATGCTTGCTGAATATGTGTGGCTTGCTGTATCAGCGTCTGTTGGTTGTTTTCCAGTGTAGCGTGGCTTTCAGATGAATGACCGCTGTTATGAATATCAGATGTTGTCGCCAAAGATTGGCAACCAGTGATAAATAATACTGGCGCTAAAATCCCAATAGTGGACAGTTTTGAAAAAGATGCTCTTGTCATAAAAATATCCTTAAATATGTGATCAAGTATGATTAGACGTTAGCATAAAAATACTGGAACAAGTTAGTAAAGAGGATTTTAATGCTGTTCAGAATATTTATTCAAAATCACCTCAAACCGTTGGTTTGTTTTCGCATAATGTATATTATGTTAAATAGACTCTATTGAGCATTAGATTGATGAATCATTCACTACAAAATATTGCATGGCGTTGTGTTGTATGGTCGTGATAAAAAATATACCGTATTACATCATCACAATCACAACCGCTCAACCAACTTGTTAACCAATCTTTTCATCAACCTACTCAGTGGCGTTAAGCCAATTCAAAAATATTTTTTGTGCTGCTGAAGTGATCGCCACTCCATATTTTTTAGCCTCATAGCGAATCTGTTTAATATCGATATTCGTGCTATTCAACTCGTGAGCATGGCCGACGAGCCATTGTTCAATATTATCTGGCCGTGCTTCTATATGAAACTGTAGCGCCAATATATTATTCCCACGTGCAAAAGCTTGATTTGGGCAGATATCCGTTGCTGCCAAAGAGCGACAGCCTTGAGGAATCTCAAACTGATCGCCATGCCAGTGCAATACAGGAATGTCTGACAGCCCTATAAGAGGATTGCCAGTTGAGTGATGAGTTTGCATAGCACCAAACCCAATCTCTTTGCGACCCATAGAGGCGACGTTAGCGCCCAGTAATCGAGCAATGAGCTGTGCGCCTAAACAAATACCCAATAAAGGCTTGTTTGCTTTTAAGCGCTTGTCAATAAATGCCAATTCTGACTTGAGGAATGGGTAAATATCCTCATCGAAAGCACCAATTGGCGCACCAAGAACCACCAATAAATCTGCAGATAGAGGGTCTATCGTATCGAAATCGACAGTAGCAGCATCGATATATTCGATGTGGAAGTTTGAGTTTATGAGTACTTCCTCAAACACGCCAAGGTCTTCAAAATGCACATGTCTAATAGCCAAGACATTTTTCATGTTCAATCCTTTGTCAAATGATTGAGTGAGTTCGAATAAGCAGACCTAATGCATCAAAATTTACGGACTGTTAAAGCATAAATAACTGACACAAAAGATCTGATTTTTCGAGTACTAGGGCATATCTCCCATCTGAACCCTAAACGGTAAATAACCTAAGAAAAACAGCCTAAATCGATTAGCATGCTTTTCAGCTTTTCTTGCTTCAAGGGCGTTAGAGGCAGCAAAGGCTTTCTAGGATGACCGACTTGGATACCTTGTGCAGACATGCCAGCCTTCACTGCAGCAGCCAAACCTGATCGGACAATAAACTCTAAAAACTCGTACTGTTGATAAAACAGTTCTCTAGCTTTTTCGTTATTGCTGTTTTTGATCGCGTCAAACAATTGCTTTGGTTGATCGCCAATCAGGCACGGAGCGATAGTACACCAGCCTACTGCGCCTGCATTGAGTGCCTCTAAAGCCATATGGTTACAGCCGTTAAAGAAAGGCACGCTCCCCTTTGATAATTTATAAATCTTATGCATGCGCTGTATGTCACCGGTGCTTTCTTTAATCCAGCGCGCATTTTCGATGCCATCTACCATTTTTAGCATAAACTGAGGAGACATATCCACACCGCAAGTCGCTGGGTTGTTGTATATCATGATAGGAAGCGGTGTGGCATCTGACACACTTTTATAGTGTAAAAACATCTCATCTTCATTCAATTTATAATAAGAGAAAGGAGACAACATGACGACGTCAGCGCCAATTTTGTGAGCATATTTAGCACGCTTCACGGCTTGTGCAGTCGTCAGTTCAGCGATACCAACCACCACGGGTACTTTGCCTGCGACATAGCTGACAGTATGACTGGCCACACTCTCCCACTCGTCTTCACTCAAATAAGCGGCTTCCCCTGCACTTCCCAAAGCCGCGATTGCATCGACTTTTGCATCAAGTAACGTGTCAATCACTGTTTCGAGTTGCTTAAAATCGACGTTATTATTTTCTGTAAACGGGGTTATCGTATAACCTATAATGCCTGTTAAATTCATTGGTTAATCCTTACATAAAGTCAGTATGGTTTTTGAGTGCTTGTCTTACATAATAGGCGAAGTTCACTTTGTTTCTTCTGTCTGTAGAAACCCAATCGTGCGCTTCTTGTGCCAACTCAGGAGATATTGGTTGAATCTGGCCACTGGCCATTGCCAGTAGTTGTAACTTAGCGGCCCGCTCAATGAGTATTGCTAGGTTGCAAGCCTCTTCTATCGTTTCGCCAGCGACCAGTTGTCCATGATGAGCAAGAAACACGGCACGATTGTTGCCCAGCGCATTCGATATGAGCTGCCCTTCTTCATTTCCCACAGGCACCCCTGGCCACTCAGCGACAAAAGAGCAATCGTTATATAGCGCGCTCGTATCCATGTGAGAGATGATTAACGGCACTTTCAACATGGACAGTGCAGCGATATAAGTAGGATGTGTATGGATAATACAGTTCACTTTTGGATGTTCTTTATATATCCATGTGTGAAAACGGTTGGCAGGATTGGCCATACCCTGTCCATCTAAAGGCTTGAGGTCTTGATCTACTTCTATCAGATTATCAGCACTGATCTCATCAAACCCTAGTCTAAAGCGCTGAGTCAAAAACGTCCCCTGAGCCTCAGAACGGCAAGTGATTTGTCCTGCCAATCCTGCATCATGACCTTTATCAAACAAAATACGGCATGTCGCTGCTAGCTTTTGACGATCGGTCAAACCAATGTCTTGGATAAGCGTTTCCATATCGTGCTGGGCTTTTTTCATGAGTGTGTCTTTAGTCATATTCATTGTCGTCATGTATATCTCCTTTAAGTGATGCGTTGACAATGAACACAGATTAGCGATAATCTGGACTAAAACAAAGAGCCAGATATTAAAAACTTACTGGTCCAGATAAAATCTACCGTATGGTTCTGACAACATATTCCAGAATAGTCCAGAAAAAGGAGCGACAACGTTTATGCTTTGGGATACTCAATTTACCTTAGAAGATGCGTCGGGTAAGACCCTGCACTTGAAGCTACTAAACTATATAACGCAAGGCATTCAAAGTGGCCGTCTGAATGCAGGGAGAAAGCTGCCGGGCTCCCGTTCTTTAGCAAAGCAATTAGGCATAAACCGTAAAACGGTCCAGCAAGTATACGAAGAACTTGAGGTGCAAGGCTGGCTTGAAAGCAAGTTGAGACAAGGGACTTTTGTCTCTCATGTGCTACCAGAGCATCACTTACTAGAGTCAGATAAAAAATTAATCAGCCCTTTAAAGACAACCAAATCATCGTCTAAACTGACGGAAACGCTATATGAAAATGCGATAGTGCTGTCTGATTATTTATCCATAAAAAATGACGGCATACCCGATGCTCGATTGATTCCTTACGAGCTGTTAGCAAGAACCTATCGCCGAGTATGTATTAGCCTTAGTCGGCACTCCAAGCTTGGCTATGGCGACCCTAGAGGAGCGATTGAACTGCGTTGTTCTGTTCAAAAGATGTTGACGAGCGAAAGGTTTATGAATTGTTCTGAACAAGAAATCTGCATTGTCAGAGGCAGTCAAATGGGGATTTATTTAGCATCAAGGATACTTAACCCGCAAGAGGGTGCTATCGTCATGGAAGAATCGTGTTACTTGCCAGCACAGGCGGCATTCGAAGCAAGCGGGTTTACAGTCTTAAAATGTCAGCTGGACGAGCAAGGTTTGGATATCACCCACTTGCGCCACATCCTGTCAAATAATGACGTGGCAGGGGTTTTTGTGACGCCCCATCATCAATATCCCACTACCGTTTGCCTACCGATGCATCGCAGACTCGCTTTGTTAGAGTTATCGAAACTCTATAATTTTGCGGTCATTGAAGATGATTATGATCATGAGTTTCACTATGACACCAACCCTATTCCGCCATTAGCAAGCCTGCACAACTCCGAAAATGTGGTTCACATTGGTTCGATGTCAAAGGTGTTTGCACCAGGGCTAAGATTGGGGTATGTCGTGGCTGATCAGCATTTTATAAAAAGAGCCGCTCAAGAGATCGTGCTTATCGACAGACAAGGCAATACGATTACAGAGCATGTTTTATCTGACTTGATGGAATCTGGAGAAGTAAAAAGGCATATTAGGAAAGTAAGGCAACAATACAAGGAAAGGAGAAATCATGCTGCTAAAGAGTTTCAAAGGATATTTGGTGATCAAATATCCTTTATCTTACCTACGGGAGGATTGGCCATATGGGTAGATATATCGAAAATTTCTAAAGGGAAAAATCTGGCAAATTTTGACAATGATGACTCGACGTTAAATGTTTTTTTTAACAAAACACAAAAAGAGCCATCACATATACGCTTTGGGTTTGGGAGTCTCAATGAATATGAAATCACCCAATCTATTGACAAGCTTTTTCAAACACTAAGCGATGTTGAACCGTAAATCTTGTGAGACACGCCCTAATCTAACGGCTGTAATCACAGGTCACTGAGTTATTTTCTTAAAAACAGCGCCGCTATAACCGCCTAACCAATCTACATAGACTTGTTTGAATGAAGGCTTTAAATCGACAAAGTTCTTATTTTTAAAATACAACGTATCGTAAGCGTAATCAGTTTCAGGTTTAAAGAAAATAACAAGCTTGTCGAGGTCATGGTCGCGGTAGGTCGCATTTTTGAAGTAAACACTATAACGCATACTGCCTTCTTCATCCTGCTCTACCTGAATATCATCAATGGCCTTACGGTACTGCTTGGGTACACTGGACAATGGTTTTAGATAGTATTGGTCTTCAAATGCGGCATTAGAATCATGACCAATAAAAGAAGATTTGAACGCATAAAAGTCTTTTTCACTCGGGCTAGCATCAAAGCCATTATTTTTTGCGCCATCTACAAAACCACAGCTGTCTTCAAAGAATCGCAGAGCTTGAAGCAACTCTTGCTTTGGTTGTTCATGATTACTGATGAGTTGTGTAGGCGCGCTATCGACCTTGGCTGACACAGCTGCACTATTGGCCTTCTGCTGAGTACATCCTGATACGATAAATCCTGCACATAATGTTAGTAATAGTATGTTTTTATTATAAGAAATCAAAATTAATCACCTTAGATAATGTTATGACAGCTGCTTGGCTGATTACGTCCATACGCCATCAGTTAACAGCATTGAGCCGCAAAAAACCAGTGGCATCATACCATCTAACAATAGATAACTGACCAAGTTTACATAAAGGCAATTAAAAATAGACTGCAAATATTCGTTGGCACCCTTGATTAATACTTTGTTGTGGAGGGAATAACGAATTACTCATGTCCAATGGCATAGGAGCAATTCGTTATTCCCTCTAAATAAAATTAAGTAACCTGAATTCTGGATAATAAATCCATCTCAAGCAGCTATTTCAGGTTAATTAACGTGATCAGGGGCATCAAGTGTTGCGCCATGCATTGAACCCGTTACAGCAGCAACATATGCCTTAGCTGTGTCATCTGCCGACAGGCCGCCTTCGGTGTCCATACCCATCATAGCCATTGTTTCCTTTACAAAAATTGGAGACACAACATTAAGTCGAAAGCTGTCAATTTCAATCGCCGCTGCTTTAACAAAGCTTTCCAATGCGCCATTAACCATACTAACGACTGTGCTACCAATCATAGGCTCTCGTGACAATACACCCGAGGTTAACGTTATTGAACCACCGTTGCTAATATAAGCACGTCCCAAGCGTACTAAGTTAACTTGCCCCATTAGCTTGTTGTTAAGTGCTAGTTGATACTCATCATCAGAAAGTTGATCAAAAGATCCAAAGTTTGCAACCCCAGCGGTTGAGATAACCGCATCAACTTGTCCGACTTGTTCAAACATTTTTTTAATTGACTCTGCGCTACCTAAATCCACAATCACATCTGCGTTTGAGTATCCTGCAGCTATAATCTCATCGTTATTTGCTAGGCGTTTAGTTACTGCTTTTCCGATAGTGCCAGAGGCACCTATTAATAAAATTTTCATATTGTTTATTCCAGTCTCTTTAAGGTTGAGTAAAGTATAACAATAGACTTATAATTGAAAAACAATCTAAAAACAAAAACACTATTCATATGAAGAGAAAAATAGATATTGTTCGTGCTATAACAACTTTTCAAGTTGTTCTCGATTTGGGCAGTTTTAGCAAGGCAGCGGACCAACTGGGTATTGTTGTTTCTGCGGTTAGCAAGCAGGTATCTGAGCTAGAAAAGCACTTTGGTTGTCAATTGCTTCATCGCACAACGCGTGCGATGAACCTCACTGCGGAAGGTGAGTATTATTTAGAGCAGTTCAATCTGATTGTTGATGCTTTGGAAAACCTTGAGGGTCGAGCAGACATCAATCAGCACATCATTGCTGGGCACCTTCGAATTAGTGCTCCCCCTAATGCTGAACAACTTGGTATCACTCATTTAATTGGGGAGTTTTTGCATCAACACCCTGCTGTAAAAATCACGCTTATATTACTAAATCGTTATATTAACTTAGTTGAGGAAGGTATTGATCTTGCTATTCGAGTACATGAATTGTCGGATTCTCGGCTTATTGCGAGAAATTTTACTGAATTAAATATGTTGTATGTCGCAAGTCCTGATTACTTAGCAAAATACGGTACACCCCAACATCCTAAAGAACTTACAAAACACAACTGTATACTTGATTCCTCAATTCGTACCCCCTGTCGCTGGCGCTACTTTGAAGGTAACAATGAGCGACATGTTAATGTTACAGGAACGATTGAAGTTAATTACGGAAATATTACGGCTGAATACTCAGCCGCAGGTCATGGTATCGCGTTTTTGCCTGATTTTTTAGTGCAGGACTATATTAATAGTGGCCAACTCGTATCTATTCTTGAACCATTTCATATGCCTGCAACACCTGTTTCATTGGTCTATCCAGCCAATCGCATGCAAAACCCCGTACTGCGTGAAATAGTGCAACATTTACTTAATAACAAACCTAAACGTATTATGTGAATAAACACATACTTTCTAGCAATAGGAACAAATACAGCAGATGCAGGAAAACCAATTAAAAACCCCGCTGCCCAAGCATGCATCCACTTATTTAAAAAATTTGCGGTGAATCCTACATTCATAGAAACCATGACAAAGGACATCACAAAACTCATCCCTAAAGAAATAATAAGGCCTATTAAAGGTCCGGCATATTTTGGATTAATGATCACTTTTTATTCTCCACTTGTATCCCAAAAAATAAAATGAAACGCCTACTCAATAGCGTAATTAACAAATCGGGTTTATGCCCTGTCAATATGTATATTCATAGCATTGGCAATAACTATAAAGTCAGCCTCTTGTACTTCAAATAATCCGCGTCGAAATGAATAACCCCAATACTTTTTATCTTTGATGAAGGTAAGCGACTCAAACGTTACTTAAGTGCATTGAGAATTTAACCATCGAAAAATGAGCTGTTCAGTCAGCTCGATAATATTTGCCTGAGCATTTAGCCGTCTTAGTATTAATTCATTCTGCAATATCACTCTCACTCGCTCGCTATTTAGCTATCTGCAGCCATGCTTCATATTTGCACAGAACAGTACTATGACCCCGATTTAAATATTCTGTGCGAGTACAGGAGCATGTGTTTTATATAAAATCCTCTCAAATGCTTACCTAATGGACTGTCTGTACCAAAATGATGTTTAATCATCTCTCAAAATAACCGGCAAAAATGGTGTGTAGGCCAACAACTACATGGCCTACCCCTTATTTTGACCATTATGCTATAATCATCCCCAAGTGAACCTTGGGGATAATTAGGTATGAATAACCATTATTTAAAAGGTTTTATAGGTTATATTTTCAAATACTAGTGTCCATACCAGTGTCCAATAGTTCTTTATGCTTATAGATAGGACGCTTTTCATAAGTTATAAATCCTAAACCTATCATTCGCCTTACTTATTATATTTATGGATACACATCATGGCTGTCGACAATGCAAATGACATCAACAAACTTGAATGCCGAGATAAAGACTATTCGGTCAGCATCTCAGGTGTGGCAGGTTTGAGTCTTCGTATTTATCCAAATGGTAAAAAGGAATACTACCTGCGATATTCTCATCCGCACATCAATGGTAAGCGACCTAGGATGATGTTGGGTAAAGTTGAAGATATAAGTCTTTATGAAGTTAAGTATAAAGCAGAGACTATACTTAATACGGTCGCAAAAGGCTCTGACCCTAAAGCCATCCATCAAAAAGAGCAAACCAATAAATATGCTCATCTAAAAAACGCACCATTTTCTGAGATTGCAAAAGCGTGGCGAGATCACAAAACATCAGGTCGCCAACAAGGCAAATCTAAAAAACCGTCATTTAGTGAGTCGACCCTTAAGTTTTGGGATTTATGCCTCGGATATATGTGTCGTGAAATTGGCGACTTGAGAATGAACGATATCACCAGCGAGATGATATTAAGCTTGTGTGAGTCGATTCAAAACAATGAAAACCAAGCGACTTTCGTTGGTGCAAGCACTCGGCTATATACTGAAAAGGTGTTTTCATTCGCTGTCGCAAGAGGACTGTGCGATAGAAATGTGGCGATTGATACACGTGGTGAGCTTGCACCTGCCAACTCAGGCAATCATTTGCCAGCTATTACCAAGCCAGATCAATTTGCGACTCTCTTAAAGGATATGTCTGATTTTAGAGGTGCAAGTAAGATTACATTAGAGGCGATGAACTTATTACCTTATGTGTTTGTACGTAGTATCGATTTACGGTCTATGCGTTGGGATGATATAGATTGGGATAATAACTTGTGGTCGTTCTCTCCTATTAAAGGCGAAGGTCGTGATGATATGGTCTCGCATTTAGTCGTACCATTGGCGACACAAGTGATTGCACGTTTGCGACACATTCAGTCAATCACGGGCCACAAAGAACATGTATTTGCCTCGATGCGCGGTTCAAGCAATGCTTATATTAGTAAAGCCACGTTGGTGCAGATATTTCATCGGCTGGGATACAAAGATGTGCAATGTGCGCATGGATTTCGGGCATCGGCTAAAACATTGCTAATGGAACAGCCAGAGTTACGTTATTCGGATATTGTCACAGAATTGCAGCTGGGTCATCGAATCAAAGACACGCATGGTGGTGCTTACAACAGACTCGATGAGATAGATATCAGAGTAGAGATGATGCAGGATTGGGCAAACTATATAGATGAGCTCCGAAATAACTCTAAAAAGTAATGATGTTGTTTCTACGACGTGTAGGTAGCCGTATTACTGACAATCAAAACATAAAAACCCCTTCACGCTAAATTTTCATAGCGTGAAGGGTTTTTATACGTTCTGTTTTTAGTAATCGACGGTATAGCTTAAACCATAGGTGGTGCCTGCTGCTGGTAAGCGGTTCAGGTCTCCGTAAGTGGTTTGATGGTAAACCGTTAAATAGTCTTTATTAAGTAGGTTATAAATACCATAACCTACTCGGCCTACTGGCATTTCTACTTGTCCCAACACATCCAATGTCATGTAACCCGTAACTGGCAATGCACTAGAATCAGGGTCTTTTTGTTGATCTTTAGAGGCTCTATCATCACCGCCAACGGCCAATGCTTGCAGACGTATGTTACTGCCTTCATCAAAGTTATACTGAGCAAATGCAGTACCTTTTAGCGGTGTTAGGCGCACAGCATCTAGCTCCAACCAATCGCCATTATAGTCATATTGACCACGGGTATATGCCACACTACCACCCACTTGCCACTGATCGCTAAGATCATGAGTAAGTGAACCTTCTACGCCATAAACACGCTCATCAGTATCCACAACCTCGACAGTATAGCTGTCTGTAAAGCGTACTACTTTATCTGATTCGTTATAAAAACCGCTCAAGCGTGCTGCTGTATCACCGTGTTTTCCCTGCCAACCAAACTCGTAGTTATTGGTTGCAATCGGTTGAACATTGTCTGAATTAACCACGAAGCCGGCACGCACATCTCGCAGCGCTCGCTGTATATCTGCGGTGTCAAGACCTTGTGAAAAATTGGCAAACAATTGATCTTTCGGTGTTATCTGATAGCTGGTACCAAGATTAAAGAGTACTTTGTCATGGTCGGTACTGCCTGCTTCTACCGTTCCTGCTTCATAATTATTTGTAGGATCGTTAGCGTAATACTCTTCCATCATTTGTTCGTAGACCGGTACAAAGGCATCAGTATCCGATGACAGCTTTTGATAACGCACGCCAGCACTGGTATGCCACTTATCGGTCAAATCCACATCTGCATTGACAAAAGCACCCAGTTTATCAATGGTGGTATCTGGTCCAGCATTATAGGTGAGACCGTTTGTTTTAGCCGTTAAGCCATTGCTAACATAAAATGCCGTAAAGTCTTGTCCATCGTAGGTTTGCTCGCTGTTTTCACGTTCAAAATCAGCGCCGTAGCTAAATAATGTCTTTTTACCAGCAAGTTCAGTTTCTGTTTGCATGGCGGCACGCAGACCCATGACATCAATTTCCGCTTCTGACTGAGTGATAAAATATGGATTACCATTTGCATAATAAACATAATCATCTTGCTCTGTTACAGCTTTAACGGAAGGGTAAAAACGACCTTTTTCGTTTCTGTAGTAACCAGTCAAGCTTAAGCTAGAACCTGAGCCTACAAAATCATCATCACTATAATTTAAATTTACCGAGCTTTTTTCGGTATAAGGCTGGTTTTCTACGTTGGCGCCATCAATGGCTACTAAAGATGGGCTGGCACCATATAACACTGCTAAACCATCACCGTAGTCTGGGCCGTAGTCAGTATCTTGCTTATCTTTATAATAAGTCACTGCGAGATCAAGACGTTGGGTGTCCGTTAGCTCTACACCTAAGCTGCCGTTCACACTTAGTGATTCGGTATCTTGTTGATCCGTTTGGTTGACATCAGGGCTAACTCGGTCGCCTTTGCTATCAAACTTACCACCTTTGGTCTCATAATCAACATCTAGGCGCCCATAAACCCGCTCGCCGCCATATCCTAAAGATTGCCCTACATTATAGCCAAATGAATCTGAATCAAAGTCACGACTGCTACTAACGCCCACTCTGGTTTGTCTAATAGGGCCATAACCCACCAGAGATTTAGTCACAAGGTTAATCAGACCACCTGATGCGCCAGCACCATAGATACTGGTGGCACCCGAAAGCACCTCTACCCGCTCAAGCTGTGACGTATCAATACTGTTGAGCTCACGTGAAAGACTGCGTGAACCGCTTAACGGTACACCATTTAGCAAAAACTGTACTGGGCGGCCATGCATGGTGGTGCCATAGTTGCTGGTCGAACCACTGCTGGTACCTAAGCTCGGAATCAGCTGTGCCAATACGTCACCAGTGGTACGGTTGCCCGTCGCCTGCATCTGAATCTCGCTTTCAGTAATCACTTGCGTGACGGCTGGCATCTCACTAATCTTCTGAGCCAGTGCAGTACCTGTTCTGGCACTAGCAGTGACTTTAATGGTATCTAAAGTCACATTAGGCGTCTCAGTTGATGCTGCACTCGACGCCAGCTCTGCTGAAGTATCTTCGGCCACAGATGCCGTATTATCATTGGTTTGTGCATATAACTGCTGGCTAATACAGAGGGTAAGAACGGATAGAGCAACTTGATGATGGCTTTTCATATTTACTTCACTTAGTTGGGTCGTCAAATAGTGGTATCAGTTATATTTAGCTAATAATACTGTGTGTACTAACTTTGTGAATAGCATTGTAAATGATAATTGTTTTTATTTCCAGATGAATTTTTACCTTGTTGTAAGTAGTAATATATGCCAATTTTAGGTGCGCTTGAGTCGTTCTATTATTAATAACTTCACTGGCTTTCAAACAACTTATCCAACTGATTATTACGGTAAGCCTCAAAAAATATCTGAAACTTCACCTCATCTTCTTTGTGCTTTTTTTGACAATCTGGTAATAACTTCTGCGCTACATCAACAGGCAATATAAACACACCATCGTTATCCATCATAGCGATATCACCTGAACGGATAATCGTTGTCTGCTCACCAAAGCGATAGACAATATCGGATGCTAGCGTGCCTTGTATGTGATCGCTTTTAAAGGTGGTCACAGCACTGACGCCTTTTGCAAATACAGGAAAGCCCAATTGTTGAATCTGTACCGAGTCCGTTGCCTGTCCAATGACAATGACGGCGGATAGCTTCTCATAGATAGCCGCGCAAGTTCGCAGTGCTCCCCAACATGCGGTGACGCCCAATACCTGAGCATCAATACATAACACATCATTAGGCGCTGCTTGAATCAGTGCCTGATTGATCACATCCGTATTGTCCGATGTTAGTTGGACTGTCAACACTCGGCCTACTATGGTAGCCGTGCAGGGATTGAGTGGTTTAATATCTGGTAAATACCCTTCCCCAGTCAGATGACCAATGGTTGAGGTACCTATCTCTTTATAACCGTCTATAAGGTCGTGAATATCAATATCATTCATTATGTTCTCATCATGGTATTTCATAATTTTAACTACTTTTCTTGACACGCGTAAACGGATTGATCGTTTTACTTTCTCCCGCTGGCATACTGCCATGAGGATCAGCGCCACGGGCAATAACGGGCAATAGCAATGTTTTATGCGGATAATGTGAACCGTTCAATAACTCATCACGGATAACCTGACGTTGATCGTCATCAAAATCGATAGTCACCAAGGATTCCTCAATACTTATCATTGCCTCGTGCCACAGAGTCTCTTCATTGATATAATAGTGCTCAACCAATGACTCGATAATCGCCCGAAGATTAACCAGTAACCCTAGCGACTGTAGATAAAATATTAGCGCTTGCGGCGTCTCGCGATATAGACGATTTTTAAAATCTGGCGGGCTTAAATATTCAGGATCTGATATTTTATGGCGTGCCAGCCATGGTACATAGATGCGTACAGAGTCATGGTCACGCAATAACAGACTGGTAAAACGATTGTCTTTTAATACGATAACAATATTTTGCCCGTGCATCTCAGGCGCAAACCCTAGGCGTAGACAGCGCAGCATAGTCCCCAAAAACACATCACAAAGATTCTTAAAGCACGCTATGACAGCGGGTTTTTTATTCTGTTGCGCGCTGTCTTGGCTACCATGCTGGATGCTGTCCTGAACAATCCCATCAAAAACATGATGACTGACACCTTGCTGATATACCAACATACCCAAGCTTGCCATTGGTAACAGTCGAATCCTATCGTCACAAAGATCTGCTGGCAGTTGACGTAGCATCGCGCCTAAATGCGTGGGTTTTTCTTGATAAAAGTAAGGATTGATAGCGCTTTTATCATGCAAATGAGAGGGTGACATATAACCCCACCATAGACGTTCATCCCATAACCGTAGCTGTGCTGATAGTACAGGGTCTAACGTTCTTGCCTGCATCAATATGGCTTGGTTTTTTTCACCATTGATCAGCTTGAGGGCTGGCAAGTAACGCTTTGAGTTTAGTGCGTACACACCTATGGGCAGCTTAATGCTATTTGGCGTATCAGCATCAATCAGCATACTGCGCATGGATGAACTGGCATAAGTGATTAGCTTGTCAAACTTGAGGGAAACAACTGTGCCATTGGCAAGATCGTCGGCATATATGTCATCAACCACATGAGTCATTTGCCAAGGGTGTACGGGCATCGCAATGTGCGTCTGCGTAATACCTTTATCGTCTAGCTCTCGCATCAATTTCTGCTGCTGCGTAGTGTCCAAAAGGTAGGCCGCTGGATTTTGCGTTGTTGTGTCTTGAACATGCTCTGCCACCATGACATGGCTTTTGGCAATGGCGACCCATACCAGCGTAATGGGCTGGTTAAACTCTGCCATATAGCGTTTATATTCTTGTGCAGTAAAGCCCAATTTACCTTTTGCCAATGGATGAAAAGGACGATCCATGAGCGAGGCCCACTGCTCCGCTGCAATCAAGGTTTGATGCCAATGCGTATGCTGACATACTGTAGTCGCGATATTTGCAGTTGCTGATTGTTTCTGAGCTATAAAAGAAGCCTCTAAGCTCTCTTTTAGCTTTAAGACACCGACATCAGACAACGTGGCACTATCCATCATTAATAAAAAGATGTCTAACAAGTGCTGTGCTGAGCTTACTGGCTCGAGCAAAGCGCTATCTACATGATGGCTATTATTAAGGATGCTATTAAGATTGCTGTTCAGACTGGCATTGACGTTATGTATGATAGGCAGACAGAATTTAGATAATCGCCATGGTGAAGCATAAGCAGGTTCGACCAGTAGTAATAACTGTCTCTCTTGGTCGATTCTTATCACCATTAACGGGTTATTTTGATCAAAGAAATCTCGATATTGCTCTGATAGCATTTCTAAAGATTGACGTACATTTTGAACTTGAGTCGTCTGATGATTTGCCAAGTACTCAGTGGTAGTTGTCACTTGAATAAAATGCTCATCCACCCACTGCTCTAATAGGAAGCACTCTACCAAATGACTAATCAGCGACCATTGAATGGCCTCGACATCTGAATCAGGATTTGCATCAAGGTGGCTGTTTTGCGCAGAATCTTGTACAGGAAATAAGGTATGCATCGTCTTACCCCTGACTTTTAAATAATGGGTTATTGATGTATTTAATCGGGAATGCTTTATCTCCGAATAATCGGCGCTTAGCCAATGACTCAATGCGCGTTTGTTCAGCGAATACATCAAACAAGTCAAACCGTACTTGATGCTCTGGATGAGAGGTTTGATAGTCGGTCACGCAGTTAGCAACTTGTTGCCAAAACGTCACTTCAGAATAGTGATAATGCGTCTGCATAAAAATCGCAATGTCTGACAACGCCACAAAAAACAAGCAAGCAACCGTCATATCACGAATACCATCGGTATCTTCGGTCTCGATAAATGAGCCTCTATTTAAGGCAGCATGGGCAGGTGGCAAGCTATAAAAGTCTGGACGCAGATGTTGTTGGGTCAAATGATTAGGTGAATAACGAACCCCGTCATGCAAGTCTTTTAATAAGACTTTTATGGGATAACCATTTTCATGTACCAAAACGATGTTTTGCGCATGGCACTCTAGTGCCACACCATAACCAAATAAGATATGTAGTAAAGGAGTGACAGTGACCTTAATTAACTGCGCAATCCATGTCTCTACACCATATTTATCAAGCCAAGGTGCTATCAGATGCGAGCCATCAGCATTGATATAACTGACACCATTGAGCGGAAATGCTGTTTGACCTTCTGATAAATACTGGTTTACGTTTTCTCGCCAAATCGCAGCCAGCCCGCCATACATATTTGGATGCTGGTAGCCACGTGTGCGTAACGCCTCATGGTCTAAACTAATGCCAACCGTCTCACCCAAAAATGCAATGGGTAATGCTTGGGCAGTTTTGTCATCTGCAATCAGTTGATTCAACCAAGTGGTGACAACAGCAGCATTCATCACGGTATGCTTTGCTAGTATTCGCGTGCTTGAGGTATTAATCAGATGCATACTTAGCTTTAAGTAAGCTTTATTATTACTGGCATCATTATCACCGTTAACATTGTCATCAGCATTACCAAGCATCGTCAATGAGCGAATAGACTGCTGAGCGCGGTACTGATGACCTGCACTACCCAAATAGATAACTTCTTGCGTGGCAAGCAATGGTTGTAATGCTTGAATCAAGGTGTTTTGCCATTGCCAAGGATGTGCAGGTATTAGGCAATAGTCATTAGCCGTCTCATTTGCGATTGCAAGTACTTCTATGAGTTTGGCATTGAGTGCAGAAAATTCATCCGCACCTACATAATCTTTCACCCATTCATTGATATCGATACCAGTAGTGGTATTGCTCACCAGTAGCTGTTTTTTGACCGCCAACCACACTACGTAGATGTTCTGATCAAATTCCGGCCCATAGTTATAGTTGTCTTGTAAATCAAAACCGATACGAGACTTAAAACAAGGATGATAAGGGTGCCCTGCCGTCAAATAGCCTTCGAGTTGCTCATAAGTGAGCGTATCAATAGGCACAGGTATATTAGAAGTCAGTATCTGAGATTGTGCTTCATTCACTAAGGTATGGCGCAGCTCTTTGATAAAGCTGTCTTTGAGTTCTGCACCCTCAATGTTGAGCAAGATATCACTGATTACATGCTCAAGAATAGCGTCTTGAGCAACACCATTAACCACTCGCTGCACATTTAGCTCATTTAAACGAATGATGTCAAAACTATAATGGATATAACCTTGCGCGGTATAACAGACATCACCATCTACTTTGATAATAAAATTCAGCAGAGTCTCACTATCAGCACTGTCATGAGCGTTGTTCGCACTTTCAGATTCAAAATCAATAATATTTTCATATAGTAATGCTTGTAGCAATTGCTTGATCACTCGTTGCTCAGCGCGTGCCATGATTTTAGAATCGACAGATGATTGCCACGGTTTAGTTGCATAAGTGACGTCAGTACTATGATTGCTATTATTGTTTTTGGTAGGGTTTGCTAGATGATTGGACATAGGTATAAGCTTCCTGTCTGAAAATTGAATCAAATAAAAGTATGAAGTTAGATGCATATAAAGCGAATGATAATTATTTACGTTAATAAGTTAAAGTAAACCCCGATACGGGGTATTTGTTTATGGGGATCGTGGTAATTTGCACGCTGAAGGGATTGTGAATAATAAAATCACCGCGATGACCACCAGTATTTCTTGGATCGCGCTTGCCATGCCGTCACTACTACCTGCTGCTAATAACTGCGCACTTCGACTGCCTATATAAAGGGTGGACAGCGTGATAAATATGGTAGAGATGATGCGGCGACTGATGTTATTAAGGGCAGCTCCCTCAGTAACAGAGTCTTTTGGTAAGCTGCTAAACCCAACGGTCGTGGTTGGTAGGTATGCTAGACCCACTCCGACACCTCGCATACTCATAATCAACATTAATAGCCAAAGCGTGGGCTGATACAAGCACCATGCCAGCATCAAGGTAGACAGCGCACTAATCGCAATTCCTACGATGCCAATCCCTCTGGCACCTTGCTTATCTACCATCTTGCCAGCGTAATGCGTGGTGATACTGGCCACGAGGGTCGCGACCATTAGGACAACGCCTGTCCATAAAGCACTCTCGCCCATCACGTCTTGTATCAATACGGGCAATAGTAAGAGACACAGCATCAAACCAACTGTTTGGCTAATACTAATGATATTACTGTGCAAATAGGTTTTATTACGGAACAAGCGCACGTTCAATAACGGATGACGCTGCCGCCGCTCATATGCCCACCAAACCATTGCGGACAGCAAGAATCCGACAGACAACAAACCCAACGTGGCTATCTTTAATAGGCCGTCACTGCTGAGCAATCCACTAGTGAAGTCTATCTTCAGCGTGCTCAGCCAAACCATCATCGCAAGCAGCCAAGTGAGTAAGCTGATAAACCCGATGGTATCGAAAGGGCTTTTTTTGTCATGTGAGCGCATATCAGGTATTAGCCGCCATACCATCGCCATGACCGCCACACTGAGTGGCAAGGTAATGGCAAACAGTGTCCACCACGCAAACTGCTCAACCAAGTAAGCACCGACCAAAGGGCCAAACGCCAACGACATCATAATAACAATGCCCCATAGCGCCATTACTCTGCCGTGCTGCTGCTGCGGATAAATCTGATACAGCATACCAATAGATAGCGGGATAATCAGACCGCCACTCAGTCCTTGTATGGCTCTGGCAATGATGACAAAGCTCATACTAGACGCCAGCATCCCAATGACTGAGCCCAGCATAAATCCAAAAATTGCCGCCAAATAAACATGCTTAAAAGGAAACTTTTTGTTTAAGTATCCACTCAGCATCAGCCCCACACTCATGGCCAAGACATAAGCATTTAGCACCCAGCCGCCCATCACGATATCGACATCAAACACCGACATAAAGACAGGAATCGCTGGATTGAGTGCGCTATTACTAAAGCTGACCACCGTACCGCCGAGCAGTAGTGTCAGCAACACCTGCTGTACCTGTTTGTCGGTAAAGCCATTACCACTACTATTCGAGGCTTCGTTTATAGGCGACTCATTGGTAGATTCCTTATTTATAAGTGCTTTGCTCATTAAGCAGTGGCACCATAAAAGCTGAGATACCCTCTAGATTCTAAAAACTCATCGCGATTGCAAAAATACAAAGCGGCGGTCTTTTCTGGCATCTCAATCAGGCGTTGTACTCTATAGGCAAAGCTATCTGCTAGCCATTGATACACCTCAACCTTGCTATCGGGCTCGCCCACGATTTTTTTGGCCTCAGTATGCTCAAATATAAACTTGCTGATCATCAAACCCGTTGGTTTTAGATAGCCTTTGCCAACCACCGCTGGATCGCCAAGCAAAATATGCCAGCCCATGTCCGTCTCTTTGGCTTTGTAATAATGAGACAACCGGTCACGAGCCGTCTCATAAATCTCTGTATAGCCAATCGGCTTATCATCACAAAGTATGAGGTAGAGACGCTGATGATCATCGGCCAGCATTTTTTCAAAATGGGTTTTTAGTTGCGGCATTGGGAGATGTAGCTGCCACTGATCGACCACATGCTCAGCATGCATCCATTTATACAGCAATGGCATATCATCTGGGTATTTGACAGGTCGCAATGCAAACGTCTTTTGATAAGCTTCAATGCTAAACGTATCGGGTAGGTTTTGGGTGATGGTCGGCATGACTTGCTCCTAGTTATTATTTTGCTATGTGGTTAGGGCGTGTCCTCAATTCAATCGATAGTTATCTAAATGGTAATAAAAATGGCTAAATCTTGCCAAACGGTGTCAAATAGCTGACTAATATCTCGATATTATCTGCGCTATTTTCCTTGTTTGACTGCAACTTATCTAATTTTTATTACCATTTTTAAAATGAGGACACGCCCTAGTGTTTTTTAATATCGTTTCTGTTCAATATAATGCTTATAAAAACTACGCGCCAAATTTTTGAAATACTTTTAAGGCGTCAGTGTCGTAAGTCTGCTCACCTGTTAACTGGTTGATGATGCATCCTGCTCGATAAGCACCCAGCCCCAAGTCTGGTGCCCCAACGCCATGAGTATGGACCTCTTGGTTTTGTACAAAAATCTTGCCATCGGTCGCGATGTCTTTTTGATGCGTTAGCACATATTTCAGTGCATAGTCTCTATCAATGACTGGCTGCTCAAACGCATCATGCGCGATGCTAGGCAGTAGCGTATTTAAACACTTAGGCAGACCGTAACGATAGCCTGTACCAGCAATCACACAATCATACTCAGCAGTAAAATCTTGATTCTGTTGACGCTGTCTACCCACCAGTTTTATGGTGTCTGTCGGCGCTGGCACTTCTAGCATTGTTGTCAGCGTTGCCTCAACCACTTCACAGTTAGACAGCAACGTCGAATACAAATCTTGATTGGTAATACTGCGCTCATAGAGGCGATGATAGATATCACGTATGGTCTCAAAGCCCATGCCTTTATAGAGCAGATCTTGCTTGGCAGTAACTTGAGGTTTGGTTGCTGAGTCTAAATCATAAAAGTAATCTGTATAAGCCGGGCTAAAATGCTCCAAACCTAATGGCGAGTACTCCATGGGGAAAAATCCTGCCGAGCGCGTCATCCAATCTAGCTGAAACTTAGGGTCGTCATTAGTACTATCATCGCCATCAAACTGCTGATCAAACAGCGTTCGATACACCTCTGCTGAGGACTGCCCAGATCCCAACACCAGTATTTTGGTCAGCTTGTTGTCTGTCTTGGTACTATTCAGATCAAGGCTACTAGCATTGAGGCTATCCAAGTCAAAATTGTCTGCAAAATTAGCGGTGTGCATGCAGCGGTTGGGTGCTTGTTTGGCAATATCTTGCAACGATGGTGGTAGCGTCGCCTGTGTTCCTGTGCCTATGACCAGATTTTTAGCACGATAGGTGTTTTGTTTGCCTTGTTCAGAGACTGTCACTACAAACCCATCATTATTGTCGTCAAACGTTACGTCTATCACTGCCGCATCAAAATTCAGACTATCCAGTTGCCCTGCTACCCATTGGCAATAATGATTGTACTCTTTACGATAAATTTTAAACTCTTCTAAAAAGTAAAACTTGAGCAATCGGTGCTGAGTATGCAAATAATTCAAAAAGGAATACGGACTGGTTGGGTCTATCAATGTCACCAAGTCTGCCATAAAAGGCACTTGCAGTGTGGTGTTTGGCAATATCATACCTTTATGCCAATTAAACTCAGCTTTTTGCTCAAAAAACTTGGCAGTTACGTTTGTCTTTGTCAGTAATGCCGCCAAACTTAAATTAAACGGCCCTACGCCAATACCAATAATATCTAACACTGTCGCCCCTTAGTGATTTGGTGGTCACGTTAATTCTGATGCTAGGGCGTGTCCTCATTTTAAAAATGGTGATAAAAATGAGATAAATCGCAGTCAAACAAGGAAAATAGCGCAGATAATATCGAGATATTAGTCAGCTATTTGACGCCATTTGACAAGATTTAGCCATTTTTAACCCATTTAGATAACTATCGATTGAATTGAGGACACGCCCTAATTCTTGTTGAACCCTAACTTCTATCGTGTGCTAATTTTACCGTTCCAATATGACGTGCTACGTCATCATAGGGTTTGGGATGTCGACATAAATAGACTGGGTTTCAACAGGTGCGGTTAGCTCATCGAGCGCATAGAGTCTGGTGAGTAGATTGCCCTTGAACGGTAATGTAGGGCTACGCAATAACAAATCAAATAACGAGCGATGTGGGTATTGTTGCTCTAAAGCCATTAAACACTCTTTAAACGTCGTGATTAATGCATCCTCACTCACAAGCTGAGTGCGAGCAATAGCAGTGATAAGACCAAATATACTGTTACCAACTAGATAGTAGGCAAATCTTGAGTCGGCAAAGTCTTCTGGAATGACGCACTCTCCTTCGCTAATAAGCTCGGGATAAGCGTCAATGAGCGGCGTGGCATACTCCGCAATATAGCCAAACCCTTGATTGTCTCTGGCCCAAAACTTAGTAGGATAGCCGTCTTTTAGCTCGATCAGACTGTTTTGCTGATGTACCTCAAAACCAATACCATGCTGATAATACATATGAACCAGCGGTATAAAACCAACTTGCAAATAAGTGTCAAACCATTGGATAGCCACCTGTTCTAAAGGTTCATCTATCCGTTTATGGATGGACTTAAACAATGTCTCTAAACGATTGGTGAGACGGGTTGGATGGTCTTGGCTTAAGCTGGCAAGATTGGTGACTTGCGTATCCTCTGTAAAAGGGTTGTCACGTAAGATACAAATGGTCTCATCAATGATTTTTCCATCCACACGTAAGGCAATCCAAGCAGGGTCATTCAATACCGCAATCGTAGGATACTCGGTTTTGAGCTGAGTACCATAGTCGCTACGCCATATTCGGCAGGCATGCATACCGCGTTTACATTCTTTGGGCAGGTTAATCCGCACTGAATTGGTAATCGCTACAGACAACGACAGTTTAAACATCCAAGGCGCATCGAAGGCCGCTAGTGTGCGTACTGATGTCGTTGGATGTAGATACCAACCGAGTTCACCCAAGTCAAACAATTGACCTTTTTCTAGCAGTTTTTGATACCACGGCTGCTGCTGCAAAAACCTTGCTTGCCAAGGATGCAATGGTAACAGCTTATAGTCTGGATGCTCATCCACAAGTTGCTGTTGATAGCCACTCATATCAGCTTGTAGCTTTGATTTGAGCGCTGTGGTAATACTGTCGCCATCTACGAATTCTTCTGTAATGCAGCTGGGGTGCACTAGCCAATAATGCAGCTGGGTTTTGCTACTGGTCTCGGGGGCATACTTCGCCCACTCGGCACCATAAAAGCCGGCACGGCCTTTGGGTGTAGGATGCATGGCATGACCGTAAATAAGGTTTTGTTCGGTCTGAATAAAGTCTTGCTGATAGTCAACGATGTCATCAATCTCATCATTGCGATGCTCTAAAATAATCTGTAGCCCTTCATAACTCTCAATCCAGCGCTTTAATACGCCATTAGCATCTAGCGTCGCTTTGTCTTTATAACGATGCACGATGTCTTCAATAATCAAAGACGCTAGGCTCATAGCAGAGGATTTTATCCATCGGCTGTTTTGCAAAGGGTCGTCCAGTTGCGTGTCTAATGTTGAGTCTGATCGTATGCTTACCTGCTTATTCAATGTAAGCGGCGTGCCCGCCAAACGATGCTGACCCAATTGGCTCACTCTGTCGACAGGTACGACCATTACCGTGTTCGAAGGCAATAGCATTAGCACTAATAGAGGCTTATTTTGTGAGGCCTGCTTCTGTATATCATCCTGCTGCTCTACGGCAATAATATCGCCGCGCCCAGTTTCAAAACAATAAGCATTGATTAGATTTTGTAGTGTAAGTCGATCAAGCGTTTTATGCTGCATCATGTTATTTCTTCCCATCAACGTTCAGGTTGTCAGAATTGAGTCGGTTAAAACCAGCAATAGCCATCTGCTCAATGATGTCTGCAATATCATTGATTTGGGTATTGGGATTTAGAATGGTGAATTTAAGGCAAAGGCGCTGCTCAAACTGGGTGGTGGCCACATTGGCAATATTATTGATCAATAACGCTTGTGCAATGTGGCGATTGAGCTGTGCGAGTTGCTCATCAGATAGCGCGGTATCTTTGGGTGTAAAGTAAAACAAAACACTGCTGATAATGGGCTCATGTACGAGTACAAAACTTTCATTTGCATCAATCAGCTGTGCCGCCTGCTTAGCAGTATCCAGACAGCTATCAATCAAGGCTGCATAGCCATCCGTTCCCAGTAAGTCCAGCGCCATCCACAGCTTTAAGGCATCGAAACGGCGTGTGGTCTGTAAAGAGTACGTGACCAAGTTTGGAATGTTTTCCTGTTCGTCATCAGCAGAGTTTAAATACTCACTATGATGGCGAATACTCTCGAAATTTTGATTGTCTCGTAAGAGAAAAGCACCACAGCTAATCGGCAAGAAGAAATGTTTGTGAAAATCTAAGGTGATAGAGTCAGCTTGATTCAGACCCTCAATTAAGTGTCGATAGCGCTGTGATAGTAGCAATGCCCCGCCCCATGCTGCATCGACATGTAGCCATATCTGTGCATCACGGCAAATTTTGCCGATAGACATTAGAGGATCAATAGCACCCAAATCCGTTGTGCCAGCAGTTGCGATGATAGCCATCACATTGTCAGCACCCAGCTGATCTATCTGACGTTGTAAGTCAGACATCAGCATGGCACCTGATGCATCGGTCGCTACTTTAAGGACAGATTTTTGACCCAAACCCAATAGCGCCGCGTTTTTTTCAATAGAAAAGTGCGCTTGGTCTGAGCACAGGATGTTGCCAACAGGCTGACCCATCAGGCCGTCCTTTTGCACATCAACACCCTTAGCCTTATAGAATTGATTGCGTGCCAGCAGTAAACCCATCAAATTACTTTGCGTACCGCCACTGGTAAAGACGCCACCAGCGTTATGACCTGTCTGTTCATCAAAGAGGGCATCAGAGATGTCACCAAACTGACAACGTTGACACAGCCAATGGATTAAGTCTTTTTCGATATAGGTCGCTGCTGGGCTTTGGTTCCACGAGTCCATACTTTGGTTCGTGGCCGCGATAATCATCTCAGCAATCTGACCAATAACCAGTGTGGGTGGATGCAAGTGCGCTAAGCAATTCGCATTGGCCGTCGACACACAACTGGGTAAAAATTTACTTTGAATATCAGTGAGTATCGTGTCGATGTCTCGCCCTTGTTCACGAATGCTAAAGGTATTGGTCGCTTGCACTTGTTGCGGTGTGCCGCCCAAATACACGTTATTGTCGTCTAGCCACTGTTTGATGACAGCGCTGGTTTTTTGCATATGCGTGACATATTGCTCACTGGTTTGCTGATTTAATAAATGCAAGATGTCCTCACTTGTTTATTCCACGATTGTATAAATCGCAAATAAGTGACTTATTATTAGAGTCGTTATCAGAGTTTTTTATAAATGTGTGAATCATGCTAAATCGCTGGCAAGACTATTGATTGTCTTCTAGCGCCATATCAAGCTTCTGCAAGACTTGCTGCAACTCATCTTTGGTTATATTAAGGGGCGGCAATAATCGCAGTACTGTGCCACCGCGCCCACCCTTTTCAATTACCAATCCATGCTTAAAACACGATTGCTGGATTTTGGCAGCCACATCGCTGTCTGCTGGATAGCTACCGTCATTTTTCTTAGGTAGGCTGGGATTGATAATCTCTATGCCAATCATGAGACCTCGTCCTCTGACTTGGCCCATTTTTGGATAGCGCTGTTGGCGTATTTTTAGCTGCGACATGAACCATGCGCCTATTTCTAAAACATAGTCAGCAACGTTGTTGTCTTTTAAGTAATTGAGAGTGGCAAGGCCAGTCGCCATGGCCAATTGATTGCCTCTAAACGTGCCAGAATGATTGCCTGCCTGCCATACATCGTATTGTTTTTTGATACCCAATACTGCAAGTGGCAGACCACCACCGATTGCTTTTGACATCACAATCATATCAGGGTCAATATCGGCATATTGATAAGCGAACCAACGTCCTGTACGGCAAAACCCCGTTTGTACTTCATCGATAATCAGCATGATTCCTAGCTCTTTTGTCACTCGGCGCACATGCTTCAGCCACTCTATTGGTGCAGGGTTGACGCCGCCTTCCCCTTGTATAACTTCTAAAATGACTGCGGCTGGTTTCACCACACCGCTCTCTACATCTTTTAAGAAATTTTCAAAGTAGCGCATATGGGCGTGGATGCTTTGCTCAAAAGGTAAGCCAAATGCGCAGCGATACATATTGGGATAAGGCAAGAACTGTACCGAGCTCATCAGACCTTCGATACCTTGTTTAGGTGCCAAGTTCCCTGTCACAGCCAGAGCACCATGTGTCATGCCATGATAGCCACCGCTAAAACTAACCACACCTGAACGACCTGTGACTTGCTTTGCCAGTTTAATAGCCGCTTCTACCGCATCAGCACCCGTCGGGCCACAAAACTGCAAGCAATACTCATCGCTATTGGTCGCAAGTAACTTGTACATGAACTCGCTAAATTTATCTTTTAACGGTGTGGTGATATCCAATGTATGCATCGGTAAATTGCTATCCAATAGCGCTTTGATGCTTTCTATGACTACGGGATGATTGTGTCCAAGTGCCAGCGTGCCAGCGCCTGATAGGCAGTCGATATACTCATTACCTTCCACATCGGTAATCCATGCGCCTTTGGCTGATTGAATCGCAAAGGGTAGCTTACGTGGATAACTACGAACCTTTGATTCAAATTTTTCTTGACGGTGTAAGTAGCATTCGTTATCAAGTGGTTTGTCTAAAAGGATCGTGTCCATAGCTTTAGCCTTGTTATTGTCAGTCGTCTTGGATAAACATTCAAAAGTAAGTGTTGACGCTTACTTCTTAAAATACTGCTTATTTTTATTGAATAAAAATGTAAATGATAATCATTATTATTAATGAGGCGTAGTATCTACCTCTGATTATTTTCTGTCAACCCCTACTTATTGGTTTTTTCGATATGCTAGGGTTTATCTTCATTTCAAAAATAGAGATAAAAATAAGATAGATGGCCGTCAAACGAGAAAAAATTAGTGCGAATATTGAATTGATAAACGAAAAAAGAGCACAGAAGATATTCTGTGCTCTTTTGTTATACCTGCCTGCTATCTAATGGCTACTAACTACTAACGGATGCAGTAGTCTAACTATTAGACCCAACCTTCTTCCAACAGATGCTCAGTATTACTGGTTTTAAAACCGTTGCATAAGTCATAAAACGTCATCGGATCTTCAACATTATCGAGCAATTCTCTTTTATGCAGCGCCACAAATAACGCTAACGCATACGCCGCACTATGGATGGACTTTTTAGGATTAAAAGTGATATCAGTGAACCCTTGATATTGAATCACTTCCTCATGTAGCTGAGGGTTTTGCTTTAGAGCATTCACGTACAGCCAGTCATAAAACGTCGTTAACGGCTCTACGCCCCACTCCATACCAAAGTAATTATAGCCAATGAGTTCGCCTGAGGTGGTGAGTCGCTCATCTTTGCGGGCTTGTCTTGGCGCTACTGTTAGCAGATCAAGATAAGGACCACCATCTTCAAAGATCATGCTGGCTTGAAAGGCATTTTCGACACTATATGGATTGCCATCATGCTCATCCGTAATCTGTAAGCTGAAGGGGCTTAGCGGAAAACTTAGCTTGTTGCCCGATTTACTAGACAGCTCTAACACTTGCTTAAATCCATACTTTTTGCGAATGACTTGTTGTAGGTCATTGATGGACTTTTTCTTTTGTCTGCTCGCAAATCCCACATGCCGCTCAAACATAACCATATCCGTTTTTACCAAATTGTCACTGTTGACTTTGGGCATGAATACGGGTCTTTGTTCTATCGTATTTGGTGCGTCTTCCATAGTGATGTGCCTTAATATCAATGGTCTTGTATAAAGTGTGCTTTCATAATTAGTCTAGCAAAAATGCTTATGACAGCTGACTCTGTCACTGCTATCAACGTTCTTTATTATTGGGGTTTTGCTTTCTAGTAATAAAATATCGCTGCTCAATCTGAAATGCGATGAACCGAGTCAACGCTCGCGGAGGCAGTTTATCTTATTCTTAGTCATTTATCCTACCCTATTTCAAGGTTATTGATAACCTTACTGAGTTTTTTGCATCAATGCTTTGCATGGTGTAAACATAAGCAGTGTATTTGACCTATATTCGTCTTACTTTATCCTAAATGCATTGAATAACGGCGATAATCTCCGCATAATATGCATTGAATAGCATTATTAATCACCGCATCTATGAGAAAGTTATGAAATATGTGACATACAACCATGAGCGATCAGATTGGACACAGTGGCACTGGTCAGATAAACAGTTGCTGCCATTGGTGAGCCGTGTGCGTATATTACAAGGCCATCTACTCGGGCAGCTATCAACACTAGGGTTTGAGTTAAACGTTGAAGCACAGTTGGATGCGGTGACGCTTGAAGTGGTTAAAACGTCTGAGATTGAAGGTGAGACGCTGAATAATGAGCAGGTACGCTCCTCTGTTGCGCGTCACTTGGGTATAGATACTAGTGACATGCCAGCGGCGACGCGTAAGATTGATGCTATCGTTGAGATGATGCTTGCCGCTACCTATGGCTATCAATCACCGCTGACCCTGACTGACCTGTTGGGATGGCATCACGCTTTGTTTCCAACAGGGTATAGCGGTCTGTACCGTATTAACACAGGAGAAATCCGTGATGACAGTAAAGGCCCTATGCAAGTGGTATCTGGCGGCTATGGGCGCGAACAGGTTCACTTTGTAGCGCCAAGTGCTGAGAGGCTGCCTATAGAGTTAGAACGTTTCTTGTTATGGTTCAATACAGCAGCAGATGCGCAAGACGACTTAGATCTGGTTATTAAAGCCGGTATCGCTCATTTATGGTTTGTCACCTTGCACCCGTTTGATGATGGCAATGGCCGCTTAACTCGTGCCATCACTGAGCGGGTGCTGGCGCAAAGTGATAATAGTCAGCAGCGCTTCTATAGTATGTCGGCTCAAATACTCCAACAGCGTAATGACTACTATAAAATACTAGAGCGCACGCAAAAAGGCGACTCGGATGTGACTGAGTGGCTAACTTGGTTTCTACAGACGCTAGAGCAAGCACTGCTATCTGCCCAGACAACAACCAATAAGATTATCAGCAAAGCAAAATTTTGGCAGACGCACCGTCAACAAGCCCTAAACACAAGACAGGTAACTATGCTCAATACCTTACTAACGAGTTTTTATGGCAAGCTGACCACCAAAAAATGGGCAACGATAACCAAGTGTTCGGCTGATACTGCATTAAGAGACATTAATGATTTGGTAGAAAAAGGCATGTTAAAAAAATCTGATGCCTCAGGACGTAGTACGAGTTATGAAGTTATGTTGTAAATTCAGAATATTAATAAACAATTTTCTAAGGACGCTTCACAATTTGAGAAACGTCCAATTAAGGATTGTTTAGAGTATTAGTGCTCGCGCCATCACTCAAGAAGGCGACAATCTTCATTCAATGGTGGCCAAGTGAATTCTTTATCATCACAGTGCAGTAAGATAGTATCGTTAGTGATTCCATTTATTGTGCCATTTAAATCCTGTAGGCGTATTTTCAAAGAAGTCAGACTACAGTGGGCATTTTGGTAGCTCTCCGCCTCTAGGCTAGCTAACGTTTGCTCTACATACTTATTGATACCATCAATCATCTCGTTGGCATCTTCTTGCCATTCAAAACTGTAATCTGCATCAAGAGAATCTAGATCATCAATTTTTTTTAGATTAATTAAGGCATCCATGAGTTTGCGTAGATTATTAAAGTCTAGGCTCGATATTGTGGTCTGCTTCTTAATGTTTTGCATAGAGAAAACCCCCATGGTTATTAGGATTTTTTAAGTGATTCCATGTTAACAGTCTGCTTTAAGTAGTCTGTTAATAGGTTTGAAGGGTGAAATAGCTGGTTCCCTTGGGGTATAGTCAAAGTTTCTTGCTATATATTTTGATGAGTTGAACCCAAAATATATGCTTTGATTTTGACATAATCAATTAGACAGTGCGGTTAATTTTGAGCTTAACTTGTGAGTTTTTCAAGACGTATAGTCTTTAATTCTATTTTTTTGCATTCAAAAACTATTTCTGTATCACCTAATAAAAATAGTGAATGTATGATATTACTATCAGGCGTTACGTCTACTTCATGTACCATTATGGTGATTGGTAATATACAACAATTGATATTAACATTCACAATATCGGAATAGATGATTTCTATTAAATCTTTGCCTTGTCTTTGCTCGATCTTCAACGAAATTCTATCATTGTCTAAATCATAATAAATCGTCTTGATTATGCCCTTATTAAGCGTCTTCTCTCTATTATCCATTCCGTTTAAATCACTTGATAAAATTGGGCTCAAATCCTCCCTACGTTTAAGGATCTTAGGAACTACTTCATGATAGTAGTACGTAAAATCCCAAGTATGCTCTCCATAAGAATTTACAAAGTGTTTGATATATTTCATTATAACTATCCTTACATCTGACCCTACCGTTAATCTCGTAGGAAGTAACTTGGAAAATTTTCATCATATAGTTTAACTCCTGTATAGCGCACCGAACCAGTGAAAGCACATGATTGGTTCGCCATAAATACACCTCACTTACAGATAGATTATTAAGAAATCGAAATTTCTTGGCAATCATTGAGAAAATCCTCTAAAAATAATTTAAAAGCACTTGCCCTAACGGAAAAATCCAAACCAAAGTCATATCCTGTAATTTTACCGTTTGTATAAACTCCAACAGGCACTCTTAGCTTGATAAACAACAAGTAGTCATTTGATTTAAAGATATCCATAGTGAAGAACATATCAATAGGATAGATAGAAAAGACTAGTTCATCCTCATCTTCAAACTGATCTAAATTATCCAGCTTTGTAAGTTGTTTTTTCAGATAAGTTATATTCTCATATGACATATATCTATTTACTTCATTAGCATTTTTAAAATCCAAGCATATCAGCTCTGTTTTTACTTCCAAGCTGCACATTATGCCAAACTCATTATAAGAAACTGGTGCAAGCTGAATGGATATGTTTTTATCATAATTGACTAAGCTACTCATTTTTATTGCTCTTGAAAATGAATTACGGTGACTACTAGTGTAGTACCTATCAGGCTACCTGCTAAATTATTTAATACAAGTAGCAGTAATGCGATTCAACATCGAAAAGCTCACTACATGTACACAACGAAGTACACAGCCAAGTATTCAAATCCTCACTAGGGTACCGACCTTGTTTCCATGAGATAAGTTATCGGCAATACCCTCCTTTGTTATCTACCACTCCTCTCATTTTAACCTTCCTCACCCTTACTTCATCATCACACCACGGTTCAAGAGTAATGTTTTGAAAGTATTATAGAAATACGCTTGACCTTACCATGATGTCAACCTATATGCTGTCACTATAGATTAAAAATAGAAATAAAAACGACAGAGGTTGTTATGAAAACAAAAAATACTAAAGCACCTATTTATCAAGAAATACTTAGCATTGAAGGCATGAGTTGCGCCTCGTGTGTCGGGCGTATCGAAAAACAATTAAAAAACATTGAGCATGTTGAAAACGCCGAGGTAAACCTTGCCACTGAACAGGCGACTGTTTACTCCTCTCAGCCTGTAGATGTTATCCAGTTAAACAAAGCGGTAGAGCGTGCAGGCTATAAAGTGACTGAAACCAAGCCTATCGAGCTATCCATAGAAGGCATGAGCTGTGCTTCTTGCGTTGGACGAGTAGAAAAATCCTTGGCAAAAGTCGCTGGCGTGCAACAAGCCACGGTAAACCTTGCGACTGAACGTGCTTGGATTAAAGGTGGTGCTCAAATACAAATGAGCGACTTAATTGAGGCCGTTAAAAAAGCGGGCTACGAGGCCAAACTGGTAGAACAAGATCAAAGTGATCGACAAGATAAAAAAGCCTCAGAGCAAAATCAGCTTAAACGAGATTTGGGACTTTCTGCGCTGTTGTCACTGCCTGTATTCATTTTAGCAATGGGCTCGCATATGATTCCCGCCTTTCATATGTGGGTGGTGAATAACCTCGGCACTCAGCAAAGTTGGCTGATACAGTTTGTTTTGACCACATTGGTACTACTCTTTCCAGGCCGACGCTTTTATCAAAAAGGCGTGCCAGCCTTATTGCGTTTTGCGCCAGATATGAATTCGCTGGTAGCTATTGGTACCATCGCAGCGTATGGCTTTTCTCTAATAGCGACCTTTATCCCGCAAGCGTTACCTGAAGGCACGGTGCACGTCTATTACGAAGCCGCTGCTATGATTGTGAGCTTGATATTATTAGGTCGTTATTTTGAAGCAAAAGCCAAAGGTCGTACTTCTGGGGCCATTCAGCATTTAGTAGGCATGCAGGCAAAGACCGCCCGTGTACACCAAGATAGTAAAGTCATTGAAGTCCCTGTAGAGGACGTCACTGCACAAATGATAGTTGAGATTCGTCCAGGCGAGCGTGTGCCTATCGATGGCGAAGTCGTTGACGGTCACAGTTATATTGATGAATCTATGATTACGGGTGAACCTGTCCCTGTGAAAAAACAAGCCGGCGATCAAGTGGTTGGAGGTACTATCAATCAAAACGGCACCGTGAATATTCGAGCCACAGCCATTGGTGAAGATTCGGTATTGGCGCAAATCATTCGTATGGTAGAACAAGCCCAAGGCTCTAAATTACCGATTCAAGCATTGGTGGATAAAGTTACCATGTGGTTTGTACCAGCGGTGATGTTTTTATCAGCATTGACCTTTATAGTTTGGTTGATTTTTGGCCCTGACCCTGCCTTAACCTTCGGCTTAATCAATGCGGTTGCCGTACTCATTGTGGCCTGCCCTTGTGCAATGGGATTGGCCACTCCCACCTCTATTATGGTCGGTACGGGTCGTGGTGCAGAATTGGGTGTGCTATTTCGTAAGGGTGAAGCGCTACAAATGCTTCAGGATGTGAGCGTGGTTGCCGTTGATAAAACAGGCACATTGACTGAAGGCAAACCTACGTTAACAGATTTCCAAGTCCAACAAGGGTTTGAGGAAGAACAAGTCCTACGTGTGGTGGCATCGGTTGAAGCAAAATCTGAACATCCAATTGCCTTAGCCATTGTTCAAGCCGCAGAGCAACAGAATATTCAACTGCTACCTATCACTGACTTTGAAGCGATGACAGGTTTGGGTATTCAAGCAAACGTGGCAGGACAAGTGATTAATATTGGCGCGGATCGTTACATGCAGCAATTGGGGCTTGATGTTGCGCTTTTTGAACAAGATGCGCTACGTTTGGGGCAAGAAGGTAAAACCCCACTTTACGTATCTATTGACCAGCAGTTGGCTGCTATCATTGCCGTTGCCGACCCTATTAAAGAGACGACTCATGCCGCCATCGCCGCACTACATCAGTTGGGCTTAAAAGTGGCCATGATTACAGGCGATAATCGCCATACCGCCCAAGCGATTGCCGCAAAATTAAGTATTGATCAGGTAGTAGCAGAAGTATTACCCGAAGGAAAAGTGGATGCAGTACGCCAGTTGCAAGAACAATATGGTCGAGTGGCATTTGTTGGTGACGGTATCAATGATGCCCCTGCATTGGCTCAATCCGATGTTGGATTGGCCATTGGTACAGGCACAGACGTGGCGATTGAGGCGGCTGAAGTGGTGCTAATGTCAGGTAGTCTGCAAGGTGTGCCTACTGCGATTGCCTTGAGTAAAGCCACCATCAGTAATATCAGACAAAATCTGGCTTGGGCGTTTGTCTATAATGTCGCCTTGATTCCGATTGCCGCTGGTGTCTTTTATCCCGCCTTTGGTATTTTACTATCACCTATTTTTGCGGCAGCCGCAATGGCCCTGTCTTCTGTTTTTGTATTGGGCAATGCATTACGCCTCAAGTACTTTAAAGTACCCGTCATTACAGAGTAAATATAGAATCGTAAAGGATATCCATATAGGGTTTAAATACACAGGTTATTTAAACCCCTTTTTAAGTTGGGGTGTGTCCTCATTTAAAAAATGGTGATTAAAATGAGATAAATTGTAGTCAAATGAGAAAAATAGCGTAGATAATATCGAGATATTGACCAGCTATTTGACGCTATTTGGCAAAATATAGCCATTTTTAGCCCAGTTAGATGACTATCGATTGAATTGAGGACACGCCCTAGGAGGATAAATATGAATATTGGTCAAGCATCAAAGCAATCAGGCATCTCTACCAAAATGATTCGCTACTATGAGCAGATTGGCTTGCTAGAAACCGTAAATCGCTCGAATTCAGGTTATCGCTTGTATTCTAAAGATGATATAGACGACTTATGCTTTTTAAGACATTCTCGTGACTTGGGGTTTTCATCCAAGCAAATGAAAGAGTTACTATATTTGCGCAAAAATGCCAATCGTCAGAGTGCAGATGTTAAGCAATTGACACAAGAGCATATCGAAACGTTAAACCAAAAAATCGCGCAATTGCAAGAGATGGTCAATTCGCTACAGAATTCTTTTGATCATTGCGCAGGCGATGATAATGCAGAGTGCGCTATCTTAGAGGATCTTGGGCAAGCTAAATAGGGCACTTCCCAACTTAGAAGGCGTTATGCTGTTTTGCATAACTAGAATAGTGGTTGGTGGTAACGCAGTCATAAGTTGTGAGTATTATCTGGCTCAAATGTGTAGTGAAGCAGAACCGAGAAAACTGTTAGCAGTTCCGCTTCAAATGCTTGTTATATCCCGTTTTTAATAGACTCTACTTGTGTGTTTAATATATTTCGCATCATTATAAGCGAGAACTTTACGCCATCTTTTTCGGAAAGAATCTCGCTTAAATATATTTTTTTATCATCATATTGTTCTGGAAAATTGATACTTATATATGTCATTTTTTTCTTCTCAGCTTCCCAGAATCTATACTTTATTTCGGTATGACCAGCGTACTTTTGGAGAAAGCGATCAATGGTTAACCCTTCTTTTTGCCAATTTACTAAGCCTTTTGTTAACCAAACCTCATTCCAACTCTCAAACAAGGGAAAGTGAGCAAAAGTATTTCTAATAAATTTAAACAATGGGCCACCAATTTCAGATTCCATTGGAGGTCTTTGTTTCTTAATTGCCTCAAGAACATACTTAAAGGGCTCATAAGCTAGTAACTCTGCATAAACTGAAAATAGGTTAATCACTTTGCTAAAACGATACCAATCATCTTTCTCCCAAAATGAGTCTTCAATTATTTCATCAGCTAGATCATAGAACCTGTTATAAGCAAGACTCAAAAAAACTTCTTCTTGTGATGTAGGTCGCAAATTCATGCAAGAAAACTCCTAGAGATATAACGCCGCGTTGAGCGGATTAAAATTGTTGGTTATAATGGTGAAGCAAAGTGGAACCGAGACAATTGTTACGAATCCAGTTTTAATGTCTTTTTATAAATTTTCTTCACATAATGTGCTTCCGATGAAATAAAAATCGAAATTGCGACATACTCGTTCCAGCTTTTCTGAATCTTTAGATATTGCGATACTAAAACTATGATTATCTTTTAACTTAAGCTTTGAACCTAAATAACCTAACGACGGATTTATATCTTCGATCTTGAACCAGAATGACCCGTAGTGCTTGGTTCTTACAGCATATAGCGTAGATCTAGGATCACCTTCATTAGCTCTTTCCAACTTTAAAGACACTCGTCTACCGTTATCCATTGCATCAAAAGAGAATGAGTATGAATACTCGCCACTTCGATCAGATTCAATGAGAAACAAACCAGGAGAGTAGTAGTTTTTAGGAAGTTCATCAGGGAATAAAAACCCACCACCTTCGCTGAAAAAACTTAGATAATATGCTCGATTGTTCATCTTTTCAGCCTCAGTACCTTGCTACTATTTAAGAAATGTTCTCCGTTTTTTGATTCCCACTTCTGCTGATCTGAATAGACTTTTGGACCACCAACAATTGGCCCCCAAACGACGTCTTTAGAAAACTTATAAGTTCGAGTTTGTCTGCTTTTTCTAATATTTGAACGATATTTAATTGCCTCTATTTCAGTTAGGTCTTGAATATCAAAATTCCAGAAGTCATTATCATCAAACTGAAATTCAACAACTGATTCACTTTTATGCATTTGTACAGCCCAAGCTTTAGCAACATGCAAAGCTGTACCTAAATAGAACCCTTGACCCAATTCTCCTCCGCCTAAAGAGACATCTACTTTTCCTTCGATTAGCTTATCCACGTGAGTTTCAGTGGTTCCATGAAATGTAGAATTTTTATCGAAATTACTCATAACTTCCCTAATGATTTATAGACATAACAACTCCCACACGGTGCTGGCCTCCGCTTTTCGTGGGTTAGTTTGGGTCAAAGCCAGAGCTATAATTAGTTTGTCAATTAACTAAATGGCAGAGGCTAACATAATATACTTTTTATCAGATTTGATACACATAAAGCATTTAATAAAGTGGTCTATATTGAAGAACTGAGCTATAGCACATAAAAAACCCTTTAAGCGATAGATGATGCTTAAAGGGTTTAGATTTTTTCTTAACTAAAACCACGTTAACGGCCTTTAACGACGGGCTAACTCAAAAATAGGCTGTCCGTATTCAACGTTCTGGCCACTTTCAACCAAGACAGCCGTGACAACACCTTCTTTATTGCTAATCACTGGCTGCAAACGGGTCAATTCATCAATGAAGCAAACGGTTTGACCTTTTTGAATATGGTCGCCTTCTTTGATCAAGTTGTCTGTTGCATCGTCTTCACTTAAGTAGACCTGCCCTACGTAAGTGGCACCTACTTGCAATACATCACTACCAGTCTGCTCGGTCTCATGAGTAGGCGTGGCCTCTATAGGATTGGCGCTCACATTATTCTGCACACCTAGATTATTAACGACCGTAATAGACTGCCCATTGTCTGCAATCGTGACTTCGTGCAGCTGACTGCTTTCAACCAGTTTGACCACACGTTCTATTTGCTCTATATCCATAATACATTCCTTATCTTAATTTTTTAACTCATGCCCAGATATTTAGCAATGGTCATGACACTTAGGATGCTCATCACGATGGCGATTAACCAACCAAATACCGCAATCCAAATAGGATGCTTATAATTGCCAACGATATTTTTTCTGTAGGCGGCAATCAAGATGATGACCATGGCGATAGGCAATACCAAACCATTTAACGTACCGACCAATACCAGTACTTGGGCCGGTTTACCGATAGTGGCAAACACCATTGTCGAGATCACGATGAAACCAATAATGAAGTAGCGTTTGTGCTTTTCAATGAATGGATGGAAGTTGGTCATAAAAGACACAGAGGTATAAGCAGCACCAATCACAGAGGTCACAGAAGCCGCCCAAATCACCATACCAAAAATAACTTTACCCGCATTTCCTAAAATGTACTGAAACGGCGACATGGCTGGGTTGGCGGGATCCAATGCAAAGCCTTGAGATACCACGCCTAATACTGCAAGGAATAAAAATACGCGAATCACAGAGGCAATTAAGATACCAGAGACCGAGCTTCTGGTCACTGATTTTAAATTCTCTTCTCCGCTGACACCTGCTTCTAATAAGCGATGCGCACCTGAGAAAGTAATATAACCACCAACCGTACCGCCGACTAGCGTCACGATAGCCACTGCATCAATTTTGTCAGGCATGATCGTTTTGCTGACGGCTTCTGCTAATGGCGGATCAGATTTAAAGACCACATAAATGACCAATACAATCAGGATAAAGCCCATTAACTGAGCGAACTTATCCATCATAGGACCCGTTTCTCGGCCTAAAAATATCGCTACGGCAATCACACCACTGATCAGGGCGCCTGTAATGGGCGACATATTGAACATGGACTGCATGCCAAGTCCGGCACCGCCAATATTCCCAATATTAAAAGCCAGACCACCCGCAATGATTAAGAACGCGAGCAAGTAACCGACACCCGGAAACACCAAGTTGGCGATTTCCTGTGCACGTTTTTTGGAGACAGCGACTACTCGCCAAACGTTAAGCTGGACGCCGATGTCCATAACAATAGATATTAAGATAACAAAGCCGAAACTTGCCATTAGGCTTTCGGTGAATGTGGCCGTTTGGGTCAAAAACCCTGGCCCTACTGCTGATGTAGCCATCAGGAAGGCCGCGCCTAAAATGGCGGTATTGTGTTTTTTTATAGTGCTCATAAACATCCTTGTGCTATATGGGATTATTTAATCAAATGATTAGGGCGTGTCCTCATTTTAAAAATGGTGGTAAAAATGAGATAAATTGCAGTCAAACAAGGAAAATAGCGCAGATAATATCGAGATATTAGTCAGCTATTTGACGCTGTTTGGCAAGATTTAGCCATTTTTAACCCATTTAGATGACCATCGATTGAATTGAGGACATGCCCTAGCGGGAGGATATTTAGTGGGCAGATATAGTGATACCTTTGAGCTCTAGTTGTTTCTTTATTTCTTGTGCAAATAAAATAGCGTGTTCACCATCACCATGTAGGCAGATACTTTGCGCCTCTACGGGTACGGTTTGACCGCAGACACTGGTGACAGTCCCTTCAGTTATCATCTGCAATACATGCTTAACCGCATCATCCGTATCGGTTATTAGCGCATTATCTTTGCTACGAGAGACCAATGAGCCATCTTTTTCATAGTTTCTATCGGCAAACACTTCTGATATTGCCTCTAAGCCATGTTTCTTAGCTGACTTGACCAAATAGCCGCCAGACAAACCCATGACCTTTAGGCTTGGATCAAATCGTTTGATTTCGCTTACTAAAATATCTGATAAATTTTCATCAATAGCGGCTTGGTTGTATAATGCGCCATGCGGTTTTACATAGTCTAATGACACACCAACTAAGTCACAGAGCGCTTTGGTTGCACCCAATTGATATACCAATAAAGCGCGGTAATCGGCTTCACTTAACGGCTGATGAATACGGCCAAAATTCTCTCTATCGTTTAGACCAGGGTGCGCACCTACGCTCACGTTGTTTGCTTTTGCCAATTGCAACGTTGCTAGCATCTCGCCATAAGACCCAGCATGAAGACCGCAGCAGACATTGGCTGAGCTGACTATCGTCATTAACTTATCATCTTGCCCGCAGCCTTCAGCCACATCAGCATTTAAATCAATTTTCATTGGCATACTCCTTTATTTGATCGATGTAATGTTGTCTTTTCTGTTGTTCATGCAGCGCCTGCTCTAACGACACAACGACGAACTGACAGGCTTTGCCAAATCTAATCTGTGCCATCAGACCTATGTCTGCGTTAATAACGGTGGCAATTTTAGGGTAGCCACCCGTCGTTTGCCCATCTGCCATTAACACAATCGGTTGTCCTTGTGGTGGCACCTGAATCATGCCAATATCAACGCCATGTGAGCTCATTTCTACTGGCTTGCTAAATTCAAGCGCTGTAGATCCTTCTAAGCGGTAACCCATACGATTGCTACTGCTTTGTAGTTTCCAAGGCTGATTTTCAAACGCTTGTTGAGACGACTCAGTGAAGCAGTCGTATTCACTGCTTTTTATCACTCGAATAACCTCGGTTGGTGCAAGTCGAGCCACCCCAATCACAGGCAGGTTTGATTCGGTTTTTACCGTTAAGCTGTCATCGGCTTTTAGGTATCTGCCTTCAAATCCGCCAAATCCTGCTTTGAGATTGGTGCTAACTGACTGCAATACTGGCTCGATATCAAAGCCACCGTGCACACATAAATAGGTATACATGCCTTGTAGCGGGCGCAAAAGTTTGAGTGTTTGCCCAGCTGTTGCATTGATACGCCAATAGCAAGGAACACGCTTGTCGTCTAGATAGGCCTCGTATAAAGCGCCTGTTAAGCAAAAGCTGACGCTTTCTTCAAACTGTATGGTTAGCTCACCGAGCGCTATTTCAATAGCGGGTTCGTTGGCTTCGTTTTTCATCAAAGCGTTGCCAGCTTGTAGCGCCCAGCTGTCCATCACGCCATTTCTACCCACGCCCATACTGCGGTAACCCAGTCGTCCCGAATCTTGAATACTGGCAAGGGCACTTGCGGTTAAAATTTTCATTGATACCACCTGTTTATTTGTCTTTTTGATTCATGCATCTTTTATTTATCGCTTATTGATGAATATCAATCGCTTTAAATGTCAAAGTATCGCCTGCGTTAAGCAACGTCGGAGAGGTCTTGGTTAAATCAAATAAAGCAGTATCCGTCTGGCCGAGTAACTGCCAGCCGCCTGGAGACTCAAAAGGGTACACCCCTGTCTGCTCGCCGCCGATACCCACTGAGCCTGCAGGGACTTGAGTTCTAGGGATGGCATGCCTTGGGAAATACAGCGACTCAGACAAGCCGCCAAGATAAGGAAATCCTGGCTGAAAACCGATAAAGTAAACGGTATAAGTGGCTTTGGTATGTAGCTCAACAACAGCTTCAACCGAGAGATTTAGGTCATTCGCCATGGCCGCTAGATCGGGGCCATACTTACCACCGTACTGCACTGGTATCTCGACATGCTTGCCTTGGATGGTTTTTGAAGGGATATCATTGAGCAGATCTGACAGCCTATCTTTAAAGGTAGTAAGCTCAGCCCATGTCAATGGCACGATGAACACACTGAGCGTATTCATACCAATCACCACTTCGATGACTTCTGGCATTTTCTGGATACTGTCTGATAAAGCCCAGCATTTTTGTTGTTTTTCTAAGGTGATCGGTTTAGGGAAAAACAACGCGAGATTGGTTTCACTGCATAGTTGCCATTGTAGTTCCATTAGCACGTACTCCATTATTTTTTATCTGCTATAGTCAAATCCCCTATAAATTGGATACGGTGCCAGGCTCGCTTAGTCTACGACTTGTAGTACTTTCACTCGCCTTCCTGGTATCCAAATTATATTGAACCGACTATATCTTGATTCTGACGCTTCTGACGCTAATGCCAGATTTGGTTTTCACTTTTGCGGGCAAGACATGATTTATATATTGTCTTGTATCCACTGTTCCAGATAATGAATACTCATTTGACCTTCACAAAATATCTCATCTTCAAACAGACGTTGATGCAGCCCAATATTGGTATCAATGCCCGTAATTTGCGCCTCCGATAAGGCCGCTCGCATTTTTTCTATCGCTTTTTCTCTTGAACGATCTTGTACACATATCTTGGCAATCAAACTGTCATAAGATGGCGGCACGGTGTAGTTCGACTCAGCATGGCTATCCACTCTGATACCAAACCCTGCTGGCATGTGGCAGTAGTCTATGCGTCCAGCATTTGGCAAAAATGTCTGCGCGTTTTCGGCATTGATACGGCACTCAAAAGCGTGTCCGGTAATGGCGATATCATTCTGTTTGTATGCTAGCGTGAGCCCTGCAGCCACTCTGATCTGTTCTTGCACAATATCGACACCCGTCACCATCTCAGTAATGCTGTGCTCAACTTGTACACGAGTATTCATCTCGATAAAGAAGAACTCGCCATTTTCGTATAAAAACTCAAACGTGCCTGCGCCTCTATACTGCATTTGCTCGCAAGCTGTGACACAGGCTTGGCCTATTTTCTGACGCTGCGCTTCGGTAATGCCGGGTGCCGGCGCTTCTTCAATGACTTTTTGATGACGGCGCTGCATAGAGCAATCACGCTCGCCTAAATAAATAGCATTGCCGTGGGTATCGGACATGACTTGTACTTCAATATGACGAGGTGCTTGTAAGTATTTTTCAAGATAGACAATAGCGCTACCAAAATTGGCTTTGGCCTCTGTTTGCGTCATAGAAATCGCAGAGAGTAAGTCAGCTTCTTTTTCGACCACGCGCATACCACGACCGCCGCCACCGCTTGCTGCTTTGATGATGACTGGATAACCAACGTCACTGGCAATTTTTATAACTTGCTCTGAATCAGCAGGCAATGCGCCATCAGAACCAGGTACACAGGGTACGCCTGCCATTGTCATTTGTTTTTTGGCTTCAACCTTGTCGCCCATGTTTCTGATATTGTCAGCCGTTGGGCCAATAAACGTGAGACCCGAGTCTTCAATCAAGGCCGCAAAGTCTGCGTTTTCAGACAAAAAGCCATAGCCTGGATGGATGGCTTGTGCGTTGGTGATTTTTGCAGCAGAAACCAGCGCTCTTTGATTGAGGTAGCTGTGTGTGGCATTGGCAGGCCCGATACAGATTTTTTCATCGGCTAGGCGTACAGGCAATGAGTCTTTGTCTGATTCAGAATGGGCAATGACGGATTTAATACCCAATTGCTTACAAGCTCGGATAATACGTAGAGCAATCTCGCCACGATTGGCAATTAAGATTTTTGTGAACATATTTATTCCCTTAAAAATATAGTGTCAAATACAGTGTTTGTGCAGCGTCTATACAATATTGAGTGGCTATTGAGTGGCTTTAACTGTCTGGCGCTATAATAAATAAAGGCTGTGCATATTCTACGACATCACCTTCATCGATCAGAATCTCTTGAATCGTACCGTCAGCTTCTGCTTTTACTTCATGCATCATTTTCATGGCTTCAATGATACATAGGGTCTGCCCTGCTACTACCTGATCGCCCACTTCAAAGAACGCCTCAGCGGTCGGCTCAGAGCGAAGATAAAAAGTGCCGAGCATAGGTGCCAATACTTGAGATGAAGAGGCAGGTGAATTGGCGACCTCAGTAGTCACCGTTTCATCCATAGAACTGTTGTCTGCACTGGTATTATTAGAAGTGTTATTGTGGGAGGTTGCTGTACGTGATTCTGAATGAGCAGTTTTTGAGTGGTGAGTATTACCAATATGATTGCTGCTTTCATTGCCATTAGCCTGACAAATGATAGAGATACGTGCATCACCATCGGTTACTTCTAATGATTGTATGTCAGCGCTTTCGGCGATTTTGATCAGCTTTTCTAGATCTGTAAAGTTAATATTCATATTGTTAGCTATTCCATTAGAGTAGAAGTGAATAATTGTTTTTTATAAAAAATTTGTGCGATGTAACTGATGTAAATAGGGCCCTACTTTTAAACCATACGCTTTTATTTACTAAGAGCTTTGTGGACAAACAAGATTGGATGCCATTACATTTTAAAATGGCGTTTTAAAATGGCGTTGTCACCCAACATTATAGAACTGCCAAGTCTTCATCTTTTGGGTCGCAGATAAACATATGTCCCGGCGCGTGCGTTATCATCAGTTCAGGTTTGCTGGTCATTGCGATGCTTTGAGGCGTCACACCACAAGCCCAAAACACAGGCACTTCACCTTCCTTTATGAGTGATGCATCACCAAAATCGGGAGAGTGAATGTCTGTGATACCGATGACACTAGGGTCTCCGATATGGATAGGCGCGCCATGTACTTGCGGAAACCGAGAGGTGGCTTGTACGGCTCTGGTGATTAATGGATAAGGTATCGGTCGCATGCTGACCACCATTTTTCCATAAAACTGTCCTGCAGGCTCAGTTTCTATATTCGTGATATACATCGGCACATTGTGATTGTCTTCGATGTGTCTGACAGGAATAGACGCATTGAGCATGGCAGACTCAAAGGAAAAACTACATCCTAAAAGAAAGCAGACCAAGTCCTCTCTCCAATAGTCTGTTAAGTCTGACACCTCAGCTACTAGCTCGCCGAACTCGTATATTCGATACTTTGGGACATCAGACTTTAAGTCTGCGCCCTTCGCCATCAGCCGTGGTTCCGAACTACCAACATCTGTTACGTCTAAAATAGGACAAGATTTGGGGTTTCTTTGTGCAAACAATAAAAAATCATAGGCCAATTTCTTGGGTACTATGACTAAGTTTGCTTGTATGTGACCTTTGCACATGCCAGAAGTCGGCTTGTTGATTTCGTTCTTACCAATTAGTGCTCTGACCTCTTGTGGCGTCATATTTGCTAAATCTAACATGATTACAACCTCTTACGTTTTGACATTTCTGGCAGATAAAAAATCATCTAATAAAGACTGTATGAAGTTGGTGCTTTGTAACAGTATTTTATATATAGATAACTATATTATCGTTATGTAACCTAGCAGAACATTTTTAAAATGACAAGACGTAAGCGTTGTAAATAAACGCATGCGATACATAAATGAGAGTAGACAAGGAAGGGTTTATTACAATTATGAGCACTTGTGCAGTGTTTATTGTAGGCATTGACCAACAACTGTTTTTTATTGGTACTTACTGGCATTTATTGACGCTACTTATTTAAAGCAATCGCTGCTGACTTTAGCCAAGTCGCCGCTTTACCCAAAGAGCGCTGCTTGTGCCAAATTAGCTCCAATGCGACTGGCCAATCATGATCGTCAAAATCCAATTTCGGTGCGACCAGATAGCCATTGTCTAAGGCACTAGCAACCACGTGCTCAGGCACAAACGCCCAACCTAGATTACGCTGTACCAATTCAACGATTACCCACTGACTCTCCACCCACCAGACATCAGAAGCGACTCGTAACCGGGCTTTTTCATCGCTGTGATTGCGTGTGGCTACCATTAGCTGTCTGTAGCGTTTTAGCTCTTCCCATGCGACTGGCTGATGTGCCAGCTCATGTTCTGGCGAGCATACCAATGTCAATGATACCCAGCCAAGCGTATGAAAATTCAAGGCTGAAGGAAGGATTTCTTGACGCCACATAATGCCCAAATCCGCTCGATCTTCTAATACCAAGCGACTGACATCCTCCATCAGTGGAAACAGTAGCTCTAGCTCTACACTGGGGAAACGACGAGAGAACTCTTCCATTAGCGTACCCAGTTTCGATTCCGGATACAGCTCATCAACCGCTAATACTAGCCTGCTCTCGACCCCTTCACCCAAACTCTGTGCAACCCCGCGAAAATGCTCACAACGCTCAAGTATCACTCGAGCTTCGACCAGTAACCGCTCTCCAACGGGCGTTAGCGTTGGATAACGGCCACTGCGTACAAACAAACTACTGTCTACGTCGACTTCTAAATTTGAGACAGCCGTGCTGATAACTGACTGCGCCTTACCCAATTGCCGCGCTGCCGCTGAGAAAGACCCTGTTTCTACGGTCGCTACAAAGGCTTTTAGTTGCTCTAATGAAAAGCTCATCTATCTGTATATCCTATAGGTTCCAACTTGGTTATCCGATTTTAACAGATACAATAGCCCGATAAATCACTAATTCAATCGGGAAGTTCGATGCGTACTACTAAAGACCGTATTCGCCATACGCTAGGTTTTGAGATAGTTGGCTTAATCATATTTGTACCGCTAGCAAGCTGGTTATTTGGCTTTGATATTCATGCGATAGGTCTGATTGCGGTGGCTGGATCCATCATTGCAACAGGTTGGAACTATTTTTATAACCTACTGTTTGATCACTCTATGGTGAAGCTGCGTGGGAATGTGCATAAGACGGTGCCAATACGATTGCTACACGCCTTTTTATTTGAAGGGGGCCTACTGTTATTATTCTTACCAATGATTGCATGGTACTTAGGCATCAGCCTATGGCAGGCCTTTATGATGGATATTACGATGGCTACTTTCTATGTGATCTATGCCTTCTTCTATAACTTAAGTTACGACAAGGTATTCCCTATTCCAGAAAACCACCTTGCCACTCAATTTAATCGTTAAACTCTATGGTTGAATCAAGCTAAGTCTATATAACGGTAGTTTTGCTCAGATTGTTTTATGTCTGTTAAATCGATGTCCACTACTGCTATTTCTTGCGTCGAACCAAGTTTTTTTATAATGCTTCCTGTAGGAGAGACGACTAGACTCTCTCCTACAAACTCACCGCCATGACCGACGCCCACACCGTTACAGGTAATCACAAAACATTGGTTCTCTATAGCATGAGCTTGATTCAATACATAGTGGGTATTTGCATAGGGAGACATATTGCCGTTTGGCATAAATATGATCTGTGTGCCTTTTTTTGCCAGTGCTCTCGAACCTTCTGGAAACTCTAACTCAAAACAAATCTGAGCACCGCAAACCACATCATTAATGCTAACCACTGACAAGTCTTTTCCGCTGGTAAATACCCCAACATCATCAAGCCAAAGCTTTGACTTTCGGTGTTTATGAATGATTTTGCCGTTTTTTATAAAAGAACATGCGTTATAGAAAAGTTGATCCTGTTTGTCAATATGCCCAACAATGATGGTTGAATCCGTATGTTTGCTGGCTATTAGTAAGTCTTCAAAATGCGATTGTGATTGGCTGCATAAAGAGTCAATATTATCTGCTGTCGGAAATCCTGTAAAAGCGAGCTCTGGAAAAATCATAAAGCCTTGACAGTCTTTGTGCTCATTGATGGATTTCAATATCAAGGCGGCATTTACCGACACTTGATAATCGGTGATATCAATCTGGTTGATGACGATTTTCATAGAATTTTATTCTCATTCGTGAGGGGTGGTTATAATGAATATTATTCTTTAATAGCAATACTCTTTAATAGCACTGGGATTCCAACCAACGGCTCAATTTAAGAATGTCAGCTTGATTTGACTTTAAATCGTTATAAAAGAAATAGAAGCTGTCGCCAGTGAGTAATTCATGCATTGGGATTCTAACGAGATTTTGCTGATGCGTTTGTTCTAGCATCATATAGTTGTCGATAAGCGTAATACCTAAGTTATAACGCGCGGCCTGTGCTGCAAGCAGTACATGGCTAAATTGATTGATTTTTACATCGCTTGGCAGCTCAAACCCACCTGCTTTGCACCACTTTAGCCAATCATTGGCCGCATTTTCGCTTTTTCCAGCGTATTTTACGGACAGTATGGGATGTTGCCATAATGCTTCAGGCAACGGTTGGTCTTTTATTTCCTCCCACAACCTTTGACCACAGACAGGGAATAGCTTTTCAGCGAATAAAAACGTGCTGACTACGTTACGCTTTGGCGGATGGACGGTTATAAAACAGTCAGAACATTGCTCATTATAATCGTCTTGGTCTGTCACCATGTTTAAGGTGAGCTCAATTTCTGGGTGTTGTGTATGGAAGTCTTCTAATCGAGGAATCAGCCAATTAACAGCCACCGAGCTATACAGTGCTAGACGAATATGGCCAGGCTGGTCATTTCGAATGGCCTGACTGGTATTGGACAGAGCCGTCAGCGATTGATTTACTTCTGTGAAATAACGCGACCCTATTTCTGTCAACGAAAGTGTCCGACCCTGCCTATAAAACAACGCTTCTCCAAGGTACTCCTCAAGCGTTCGAACCTGATGACTCACGGCGCTTTGCGTCACGTTGAGGCTTTCTGCTGCCTTTGAAAAACTATTTAGTCTTGCAACGGATTCAAAGCATTGTATCGCGCGCAATGGCGGTAGTTTCATTATTATCTCAGCTAATACTAAAGGGCTTTATATCATTATACGTCATGTAAATATATGAATATACTGCTTACTCAAGTATTAAATGAACGTCATTTGATGTCAATTTTCAACTATTTCTAGAGTAACGCTGAGGGTTATTATGCCAAAGATGAGTGTTGGGTTTGCCATGATTCTATTGGTTGTGGGAAATATGATTGCCGTCCTATCAGATGCGTTGATCAAAGAATTGCCAGATGGCGCAGCGGTCTATCAATTTGTCCTACTACGTCAGTTGACAGCTGTTTTGATGCTACTGCCCTTTTGCTTTTTGAATAAAAAAACCAAGTTGATTAGTAATATAAAATGGCATTTTGTACGGGGTCATATTTGGTTATTTGGTGCGGTATTTATGGTATTGTCTATTCAAGCGCTGCCGCTGGCAACGGTGAATGCTATTTTTTATACCGCTCCTTTGATGATGTTGCCGTTAGGGTTTTTGTTTTACAAAGACAGACTTACCGCGCCAAGCATCATTGTGGCAATATTGGGTTTTGTCGGCATTCTTGTTATCGTAAAACCAACGCAAATTAATATGGGTGCTATCTTTGCACTGATAGTGGCCTTAACCATGGCGACGAACAACCTACTAGTGCGTAAACTGCCTTCTAATCACACCGTTGCACAAACACTGTTTTTGACCAATTTAGTCGGAATACCATTTGGGCTTAGTTTGGCCATTTGGGAAAATGCCCCTTTGAGTTGGTACGCGCTATGGATAGCAGCCGGTTCAAATCTGTTTATTTTGATTTATGCGGGTATTTGCGTACTGGTCTACCGAGCGGTGGAAGCCCATAAAATATCTAGTGCAGAATATACGGGCCTGTTAGGAGCAGTATTCATCGGCATCGTGTGGTTCCATGAGATACCAGATATCAGCTTATTGATAGGTTCAGCATTGATTATCATCCCTCTCATTTGGCTCGCCACACGAGAGTCTGTCAAATATAAAAGATCGGTTCCGATAGAGTAAGTGGAGATATTGGCAATCGTTTCCTGCATAAAAAATCACATCGAGTTGATGTGTTTTGATAATCAAGAAAATCTTACTGCGCACTTTTTACCTTTCTCCTATCAGCTAAAAAACCTACGGCTTTGATATACTAAGTGCTTAAGGTAGTACGTTAAAAATGCGTGAGTCGGTAGATTAGACAACATTAAAGCGTAGATAACTCTTACGCTTCCTTATTAGTTATTTTTTACGACGCCATCGCATTTCTATATTATGTATTTCATCCAATTTTATAGAGCGAAATACATAATTTCCTTGTAATACCAAACCACCATGAAGTACACGCAAAAGTGAAGTTGAATAAGACAACCTAGTTCTATCTTTACTTTGCATATTTAATGTTATATAACCCTCCCATATACCACCATCAATGCGTAAATTAGTTATTGTTGTTGGGTTATTTAGGTCTTGCCCCTGTAAAATTGTTGCGTCACCTGAAATCATATGTGCTCTTTGAACAATAGTCATTTCAAATTTCGCTTTCTGCCCTGGAGCTGTACTTTCATATTCCCATGTCCCATTTATATCGACACCTTTATATGTAACAGCTTGATACCAAGGAATAAAAAAACTTTTAAATAAAAGACCTACCACATATAAAGCTGCAGTTGTAATTATACCGCTTACAACACCTAAGATTATTGTTGCTACTTCACTCATAAATATCCTTTTCGAATTAGATACCACTCTAGTAGTTTATGACACTCCAGAATAGCTTACATTGCATTGTCTAATGATCCTACTATCTATAGGGAGTATGTTAAGCATTATCTTTCGACCCTGACATAGCGCGCTTGAGATAATACCTTAAAAATATATGGAGCAGTGGCTTAGATGACATTGAGGCATATAGGCATATAGGCAGTTAGTAAATACATCCACATTCCTTATAAAAATATTAAATGTATTCAATACCCTAAACGAACTGACCACTACATTTCTGCTTTAACTACTTTTATTTTCTCAACCAAGAAATCGACGGCGGCTTTTACTTTTGGTACTAGATAGCGCTGCTTTTGATACAGCAAATATACAGCCATATCAGCATGCTGCGTGATTGCTAATGGATGCTCAAATTTAATCTCTTGCAATGCGCCTGACTCAAGATATGAGGATAGTGCCCACCGAGTGGACATCAAAATACCTTCACCATTACAAGCCTTTTTGGCAAGCCATGGCCCGTTATTTGAGATCGCAACTGCTGGCCCCGAGACATCATGCCACTGATCATCCACATGGCATAACCAAGGTGTTGGCCCATTTGGCGCTTTGAAATATAGGCCTTTATGTTCCTTCAACGCCATTACATGATTGGGTGTACCATGCATCTCCAAATAACTGGGAGACGCAACCGGTATAAACCCATTGTCCATTAGCCTAATGGCAATCACGCGCTCATTGGGTGCATAACCACCGCGAATCGCAATGTCTACATCGTCACGGCCCAATGCTGATAGCTCATCGCTGAGACTGACATCCAATACAATCTCTGGGTATAACTTACCAAGTTCGTCTAACAACGGCAGTAGTATTCTTTCACCAAAACCCACCATCGAGCTGATTCGTAAGCGCCCCATTGGCGTGGTCTGGTAACTGCGCACCGTTTCTTTACTTTGTTCTAGTTGGTTCAATATGTGCTGCATATCATTGTAATAAACCTGCCCTACTTCGGTCAGTTTAACGATTCGAGTCGAGCGCTTTAATAATGTCGCGCCTAGACTTTTCTCCAAATCAGACACCCGTCTAGATAGTGAGGATGGCGGTACATTGAACGCACTTGCCGCTTTAGTAAAACTGCCCGTTTCTACGACTTTGCTGAAATACCGTATCGCACGTAATTGATCCAACTGACCTCTCCATTTAAATGAATATTTGAGTATTCTCGCCTTATTATTGTCTTAATAGCAATAGTGATTCACGTTATTCCTTATATATAACCACATTAAAACCAGTAATAATGTGGTTAACTTAAACGTCGCAATGAAAACACGATTAAAAATAACCTTTACGTCAACAATGGAAGAATGACTTATGATTACTTTGCACGGCTTTGCTGCAAGCAACTATTACAACATCGTAAAACACGCTCTTTTATATAAGGGCATTCCGTTCCAAGAAGACCTTTTATACGCTGGTAGTGATGATCTACTAACCGTCAGTCCAGTGGGCAAAGTACCTGCAATCACCATGCCTGACGGTTTTAATCTGTCGGAATCTAGCGTGATTTGTGACTTCCTTGAAGAAACCTATCCTGAAAAGCCGCTATATCCTACCAATGCAACAGAACGCGCGGCTGTACGTCAGATTATGAAAATAGCAGAGCTTTACTTTGAGCTACCATGCCGCCGACTGATTCCTTATGTGTTTTCTGGTACTCAAGCACCTAACGCAATCAAAGATGAAGTACGTCAAGTATTGGGCCGCGGTATTATTGCCATGAATCGCCTATGTAAATTTTCTCCTTGGATTGCAGGCGAACAATTCACCATGGCCGACATCTATGTGCATCACGTCAACACCATTGTCAACGCTTTTGGATCTACTCAGCTTGAGTGGGATGTACTGGCAGAAGTGGAAGGTATGAAAGAATGGAACAAGGCCATGAGTAAAACCGACATTGCACAAAGCGTTCAGGCAGATAGCCAAGCGAATATGCCTGAGTTCATGCAGCATGTGACTGCCCAAATTAAAGCCGCAAACGCTGGCTAGTTCGATGCTGACCCGTTCAATTCTAAAAAGCATTTAACGATAAAACAATCGTTATTCTTACTCACAACTAAACGACCAAAAAATAGGGCCAATGCCATCACGTGATTGGCCAAAAAAATAACTATTTGCAGGAGCAAACCTTATGACTGATAAAAACATCCAACTGACCTCAACCATTAGCGAAGACAATAAACTAACCTTGGCTTTGCAAGAAATTGATATGCCACAACCGGGTGCCGACGAAGTTGTCGTTCGTATTGAAGCCGCACCGTTGAACCCATCTGATTTAGCCGTTCTATTTAGCGTCGCTGACATGTCGACTGCCGCGCAATCAGGCACAGACGAAAACCCAGTCATTACGGCTGATGTGCCAGCTAAATTCATGCCATCTGTCAAAACTCGTGTGGGTAAAAACACGCCAGTCGGTAATGAAGGCGCAGGTACCGTAGTCGCCGCAGGATCATCAGATGCGGCACAAGCATTGATGGGGAAAACCGTTGCTGTGATCGGTGGTGGTACGTACCGTCAGTATCTTCGCGCCAATGTACAGAGCTGCTTAGAGCTAAAAGAAGGCACTACAGCTAAAGAAGGCGCATCTTCTTTTGTGAACCCACTAACAGCCCTAGCCATGGTCGAAACCATGCGCGCTGAAGGCCACAAAGCCATCGTACATGCCGCAGCGGCATCTAGCTTGGGTCAAATGCTAAACCGTATCTGTATGGCAGACGGTGTTGATTTAGTGAATATCGTTCGTAAAGATACGCAAGAAAAGCTATTGCGCGATATGGGCGCAAAATATGTGGTCAACTCAAGCAGCGATACGTTTATTGCTGATTTAACAGCGGCCATTACTGAAACAGGTGCTACGATTTCGTTTGATCCAATCGGCGGCGGTCAGTTAAGCAGTGATATTTTGAACTGCATGGAAGCGGCTATCAATGTTGATGTAGAAGAATACAGCGTTTATGGCTCTAATACGTTCAAACAAGCGTACATCTATGGCGCACTAAACCGTGGCCCTATCACGTTAAATCGTAACTTTGGTTTCTCTTGGGGTGTGAATGGCTTCTTGTTATTCAATGCGCTAGGTAAACTGGGTACTAAAACCGTCGTGAAAATGCGTCAACGTGTGGCAGAAGAAATCACTACCACGTTTGCAAGTAGCTATACGCATGAAGTGTCATTGGCTGAAGTACTACATTTACAGTCCATCGCTGCTTATGGTAAACAAGCAACAGGTGAGAAGTATTTGATTACGCCTCAAGCTTAATAATGTCTAAAAAGCTGTTATAACTTAAGATATAGCAACTTCTTCATAGGCTGATTTTGAATGTATATAAAGGCAGATACTGTTATCAGTATCTGCCTTTTTTGTTGGCTTGGCTTTACATAGATTTAACTACACAATCAAAGCCCTAGTCCTAGCTCTAACGCTTACGTCCTGTAAAACACTTTAACCATACGATACTTTGCGAAAGTTTAAAATCTGTTCTCTGACTGCTTGCTCAATTTGTTGCCAGTCAGCGATGTTATGACGTGAATATTGCACATTGACATATAAAGCCATGTCTGGCTCTAAATCAAAGTTGTGAATACAAGGTGGCCTAGGCACATCTCTATTACTGCACTTTATATAGGTTGTAATTTGGCTATTGTTATCTCTTTGAATAAACACATCTTCTGCATATCTGTCTTCACGATAAGGACGGTCAGTCTTAGGATCTATACCCGGCGGCGCATAAACTTCCAACCCGTATTGATCGTTATTAAGCTGTTCATACGTATAAACAGGGTCTAGGCCACTTGCACTAATTGTTCCATCGCCGATACGGTGAATAGCGCCTACTCCATGATATTTATCGCCAGAGGAGACTCTAACTGATACCCAAGGGTCATTAGGCAAGTGCTGCTCTTTATCATAAGCATGTTTATGACTTTTATTGCTCTTATCGAATATGGTGTTGTCGGTATAACGTAGATCAAAGCCAAAACTATTTATCTCTGATTCATAGCTGCGTGTGGGCTTTTTATCCTCTCGTTTTTTGCCAAATGTAGGGTCACCGTTATACGCAACGAAAGTCACGAGATTTCTTGGCAGGTCAACGGGGAGACCACCTAAATCACCAATATAGTTTGCAGGCGCCCTACCAATACAAGATGTCATGAGAGTAGCGCTCACAGCTATAAGAACAATCTTGCTTAATTTTTTAATAAACATTGAATACCTTGAGAAATGGACATTGCTAAAAAGCATAATATTGCAATTCAAGAGACTAGCTAGAAGCATATATTATATAAGCAAAGATACAGGGGTAAATTTATTAATGTTTATTATTAAAAGGAAACCACACTACATCCGTTTTAAACAACGTATGGCTTTAATACGTTCAAACAAGCCTACATCTATGGCGCACTAAACCGTGGCCCTATCACCCTGAACCGTAACTTTGGTTTTTCTTGGGGTGTAAATGGTTTCCTACTGTTCAATGCGCTAGGCAAACTGGGTACTAAAACAGTCGTGAAAATGCGCCAACGTGTGGCAGAAGAAATCACCACCACGTTTGCAAGCAGCTATACGCATGAAGTGTCATTGGCAGAAGTGTTGCACTTACAGTCAATCGCTGCTTATGGCAAATAAGCAACAGGTGAGAAATACTTAATCACACCTCAAGCTTAATAATGTCTAAAAAGCTGTTATAACTTAAGATATAGCAACTTCTTCATAGGCTGATTTTGAATATATATAAAGGCAGATACTGATAATGGTATCTGCCTTTTTTGTGTTTGATTATCGACCTACTTTATCAGAGAATTTTAACTTGAGATATTTGTACTCCCAACCATCATTGTGGTTATATGGCTTTTTTGACATAATTAACAAATAGCGCTGCTGCAACAGTTGAAGGCAAATACAGTTTTGGTAAAAAGGGCGACAACATGTCTGTATTGACCATCGCCAATGACAACCAAGTCTCTCACGTTAAAAAGGATATGTTATGTCGTTTATCAAAATATGCACATTGGCATTAGTTACCGCCTCGTCTTTAGCGGCGTGTAGCAGTTATAATCAGACAGACTTGAGCAATAAAACGAGTGTCAGTCAAATCACAGACGGCAACTCATTTATGAATACGATAAAACCAAGCAGCGCTCAGGCGATAATTGGTCAAGTGACTGGCATTACCTCACAAGACCGAACGCAGCAAAAAGTCACCATAGTGGCTCAAGATGGTAATTCTTATATAGCATCTATTAGCAAATCTGATTTTGATCAGCAGAATACCTATCAAATGCAAAAGCTGGTCATAGGCGACTATGTAGAGGTAATGGGCGAGCAGTCACAATTAGATGACGAGCTTCAGCTTACTGTACGTGCGATGCCATACGTATTACGAAAAATCATTATCGCTGACCATCAAGTAGATTGTGTGGGCGTTGCTCCGCAGTCTTGCTGGTTGACGAAGCCTGCTGGACTCACCGCCGATAGTCAGGCGAATTGGGAGTATAGATATAGCGGCATAGAAGGCTTTGACTACGAACCTAACTATGAATATACCTTGCTTATCAAGAATACGGCCATTGACAGACCACCTGCTGATGCATCGTCAATTCAAAGCACTCTAATACAAGTACTTGAGAAAAAAAGAACCAAACCTTAATTGGTAAAACATAAATAACCAAAGCTGACAAATAACCACACAATGAAAAAATCAGTGCAAAATACCTTAAATCGAGTCGGACTTACCATTTTAGTTGCAGCCTCATTAATGTCTGGAGCAGCACAAGCAGCGGGCAATAATGAGACTTTGAAAATTGAGGTTGATAAGCAAGCCAAATTATTGATGGAAGAGCATAATATCCCCGGCATGTCCTTTGGCATTATTATCGATGGCGAGTCTTATCTCTATAATTATGGCCTAGCGGACAAACAAGCCCGCATACCTGTCTCAGAAAACACGATTTTTGAATTAGGCTCTATCAGCAAGACATTTGCCGCTACTCTAGCCAGTTATTCTGAACTGAATGGCACGCTATCATTAGAAGATACCGCTGATAAATATATCCCTTATCTAAAAAACAGCGCTATTGGTGATACCAAACTGATTAATCTAGCCACCTATTCGGCAGGTGGTCTACCACTTCAAGTACCTGATGATGTCACCGATAATCCAGCACTGTTCCGCTATTATAAGTCTTGGCAGCCTGTATTCCCTGTCAACTCAAAACGTCTATATTCCAATGCCAGCATCGGGCTGTTTGGCTACATATCCGCCCTAAGTATGGGCTCTGACTACACACAGCTAATGGAAGATGAAATCCTGCCAGCACTCAACATGCCGAATACCTTTGTCAATGTGCCTAGTGACAGAATGGATGATTATGCGTTTGGTTATAATGCTGCTGGCGATGCCATTAGAGTCAATCCCGGTATGTTAGACGCAGAAGCCTACGGGATCAAATCAACCAGTGCAGATATGACTCGATATATGGCTGCGAATATGGGATTAGTATCTCTTGATAAAGAGATTCAGCAATCATTGGAGAATAATAGAAAGGGTTACTATCAGGCGAGCGCCTTTACACAAGGGTTAGCATGGGAGATGTATCCGTTTCCTGCTTCACTGGATACCTTGCTTGAAGGTAATTCAATGGAGGTAGTACTGAACGCCCAAACCATTACCGCAGACAACCGCCCTACACCCGTTTTAAACAACGTATGGGCCAATAAGACAGGTGCTACCAATGGGTTTGGTGGGTATATCGCTTATATCCCTTCCAAAAAATCAGGCATCGTCATTTTAGCGAATAAAAACTATCCTAATGCGGATAGAGTCAAAGCAGCCTATACGATTTTGGAAAGTGCCATGACTCACTGATTTTTTCATTCATTTAATATGAGCCACAAAATGATCGGATGAGATAAAAGCTCGTTTTATGAATAGCTAGGGCGTGTTATCAATTAGCACATTTATGCATTTAGTAATAAAGCTAAAAAAATCTTACTGTATAAAAAACTGAGTAATAGTAGATAATTAAGTCTCAAGTGTTTAACGACTCTCTAAGGATATCTATGCATCACTCTATTCATGACGAGCCTCATCTTAGCAACCGCAACCATTGGTTAAGGGCAGCCGTGTTAGGTGCGAATGATGGGTTAATTTCAACTGCCAGTTTACTGGTTGGCGTGGCATCGGCAAATCCTAGTAGTCAGACAATGCTATTGACCGGACTGGCAGCATTGACAGCAGGTGCATTATCAATGGCGGCTGGCGAGTATATTTCGGTGTCTTCGCAAGCAGATACCGAAAAGGCTGATTTGACCAAAGAGCAGTATGAGCTGACACATAATGCTGATCGTGAGCTCTTTGAATTAACGAAAATTTATGAGACGCGCGGACTTGATCACACATTAGCTCATCAAGTCGCGGTGGCTTTAACGGAACATGATGCCCTTGAAGCCCATGCTCGTGACGAGATTGGTTTGACCGATCTTAGCCAAGCAAAGCCAATTCATGCATCCGTTGCTTCGGGATTATCGTTCATTGCTGGAGCGATATTACCCGTGATTGGTGTCATGGTATTACCAACGCAGACATTGGTCTGGTCACTGGCATCCATTACCTTACTTGGTCTCATTCTGTTAGGTGTGATATCTGCCCGTTTAGGCGGTGCGCCCATCATCCCTGCTATCGTTCGGATCGTTTCGTGGGGAGTGATTGCAATGCTAGCCACATCGATGATTGGACGTTTATTCGGTGTGGCAGTGTAGAGAGGCGTCTATTGAAATGGTGGGTGAAACTTAGTCGTTGGTCTCACGATACAGTGTGCTTTGTGATTCTTGTCTAAACACCTCATAACTGATAGCCGTATCAGCTTGCGACTCATTAGAGGCAGGTTCTGATGCAGCTTCTGATAATGGTGCCTCAGTTGCCTTTGCTCCATTAGGTGTACTGCCTTGACTCTCACTAGTAGCCTCACCTTGTTTCGCAGCTGCTACTGGCATCTCTATAGCGCTTGGGTCAGCCTCAGGTTTACTCTCATCCATGCTTGTTTCTGATTCAATCTCTTCAGCCGGTATATTGTTTGTCGTTACTTCTGTCTCAACTGCCTCAATATTGCTATTGAGAGTTGAGTTTTCACTATCAGGCACAGCGGTATTCGTTGAAGTGGATAGAATCCCAGTGAAAATAAGCACTGTGACGATAACGGCAATTAATAATGAGCCAAAAACGATACCAATAATAAGCGGTTTTTTGCTACTTGCCAGCTTGTTCTGTGCTGTTGCTGCTGGCTCATTAACGACTTCCTGTATCTGCGCCTCTTGAGTGGCCCAGTCATCATTATAGGTAGTCGCTTTGGCGTCAGATTGCCTCTCAGCTTCTGAATTCATGACTTTGTTATGGTCACTATTCAACTGAGTATGAGTATCATCAGATACTATCTTTAATGATTCATCGATATTGAACGTTTCTTCTTCTACAAGTGAGTTTGAATTTGAGAAATCAAAAACAGTATCTGTGTCGGTCGCGGTTATATCTAATGCTTTCTCTCGTGTCTTTATATTGCCAGTAGCACGGCTGTCATCTTCAGTGCTTTGAACACGACTGATGAAGCGATCATAGATATCGTTGTTGGTACGGGTACGCGATTTTTTGTTGGCAATTTTCGCCAACCTCTCTTCAAAATCTGTCTCGATATCCGTTTTTTTGTCGCTCATAGAATAATACCAAACCAGTTTATTCTACTGGTATTAAATGACTGCTAGAATGAGTTGTGATATTTATCACCAAATTGTAACTATAGCGTAAGCAAACAATATAGTTGCTCACCATATTATCTTCAAGCACAATTTATTTGATATTAATAATATTTGTAAAATATATCCAGCATAATATCGTCAATATGCCAATGAATATAAAGACAATATATAAAAATAGGTTTAAGGGTATGGACTTAAAACAGCTTAATGCATTTATCGCTATCGCAGATTTGCGCAGCTTTAGTGCAGCCGCAACCAAAACAGGATTGTCACAACCAAGCCTGAGTCGTCTACTTAAACAGCTCGAAACAGATATGGGCGTAGAGTTGATCGATCGCTATCATCGGCCGCTAGATTTGACTGAAGCAGGCGCGTTTTTTTACGATAAAATCAGTACCATACTGACTGAGATTGATACCGTTACCAGTATGACTCAACGACTGTCTGCACCAAGTAGTATTTTAAACATTGGCTTTGTGCCCTCTGTGCTTTATGGCTTGCTCCCTGAAATAATCGCGATGCTCAAGCAATCCAGCCCCGACATCGAAGTCAATCTAAAAGACATCAGTTCATATCAGCAGATAGAGGCACTCAAATCTGGTGAAATCGATATCGGCTTTGGTCGCTTTGCTCACAAAGACCCTTGGATTCAACAGATATTACTACGGCATGAGCGTTACGTCGTCGCGCTACCAAAAGCACACGCCTTAGCGCATATCCGTGAACAGCGCTTGATAGATTTGGCAAACAACCGCTTGATCCTATACCATCAAACGCATTTACCAATAGCTACAACCGTATCGACATCAAACGCACAGAGCGTAAAGTTGACCGCTCATACAAAAAACAACCGTACAACCAACAAGCAGTCCACACTTAATACACCTATTACCGAGCCATTACTACATTTGTTTGCACAATACGGTATTTCACCATTTATGACCACAACAGTAAGTGACTTACAGGTAGCGCTGGGTTTGGTGGCTGCTGGTGAAGGTATTACCCTCGTACCTGCCAGCCTAAAAACGGTGCGCACTGAGCAAATTAGTTATCAAAGCTTGGTGCATGAGAATGTTACCTCACCTATCTATCTACATACGCTCAAAGACTTCGTTCACCCTAGTATTCCTGACTTACTCAGTGCGATTTATCACGTTTATGAGCAGCGCGGTATTACTTATCGTCAGCAGAAATTTATGTGAGTATTGTCAACCTTGACTGTTAAGTGCTAATCTCGCTATCACGCCCAGTAAAAAACGGTCAATCGTTAACTATCTATTGGTATTGACCGTAAAAATAATCATTATTACGAGCAGTACAAGGTGTGATACAGTCACCGCTTATTTTTTTGTACACATTGCTGTAATGGTTGCTGGCAGTACATCACAGGACGTGATGGCTGGCTATTTAACTATTTCGAGGGACTCATGACCACACAACAACTCAACAATTCCGACATGGCTGGCACTGCCCAAGAAGGCTTTAGCTGGCGCATTTTTGGTCCTGGTATTTTAATGGCGACTGCTGCTATTGGTGGCTCGCATCTTATCTCCTCTACGCAGGCTGGTGCTATCTATGGCTGGCAGTTGGCTATCATGATTATCTTAGCCAATGTATTCAAGTATCCTTTCTTTCGCTTCGGCACTGACTATGTCTATGATACGGGCGAAAGCTTGATCGCAGGTTATGCCAAACGCTCAAAAGCATATTTGTGGATTTACTTTATCTTGTCTATCCTATCTGCGGTGATTAGTACAGGAGCGGTGACTCTGCTTGCTGCGGTGATACTGGGCTTTATGCTACCCGCGTCTCTTGGTCTATCAACGATGGCACTGTCATTGATCATAGTGGGAGTGTCTTGGTTCTTTCTACTTGCTGGACACTATAAACTACTGGATGGTGTGACTAAGTGGATTATGATTGCTTTGGTCTCCGCCACAGTATTGGCAGTACTGATTGCTGCTGGCAAGCCAACGGTGATGACGCCTGATTTTATTCCTACCTCTCCTTGGAATTTAGCAACGCTAGGCTTTATCGTGGCGCTCATGGGTTGGATGCCAGCGCCGCTTGAGTTTGCTGCCATTACCTCAATGTGGACATCTGCGAAGCGAAAAGCTGACAACACCACTCTCAAACAAGGTTTGCTTGATTTTAATGTGGGATTTTTGGTTTCTGCTATTTTAGCGTTGTTCTTTTTATCATTAGGTGTATTCGTTCAGTATGGTTCTGGTCAGGAAATTCAAACCGCAGGCGTCGCTTATATTGATCAGCTCATCAACATGTATACGGCGACCATCGGTGAATGGTCAAGGCTTCTGGTCGCCTTTATCGCCTTTATGTGTATGTTCGGCACGACGATTACCTGTGCTGACGGCTATGGCCGTGCAAATGCTGAGTGCTGGCGTCTACTGAAAGGTGAAAGCGAGATTAATAAAAAACAAGTCGCCTTTTGGACGACTTATGCCATCGGTGGTGGTCTAGTGATTATCACTTTCTTCACCGGACAATTGGGTGCCATGCTGAAGTTCGCCATGATATCAGCGTTTGTGTCTGCGCCTATCTTTGGTTGGTTAAATTATTCATTGGTCAAAAAGCATAAAAAACTATCAGCAGGTATGAATGTTTATTCAATTATAAGCTTACTGTTCCTAGGTGGCGTTGCCTTGTTATTCTTAGCCAATCTTGCTGGTCTCTTTGGTTAGACGCCTACTATAGTACATCTAATACTCTTTAAAGCCCTTTTAGCCTCGCTATTAGGGCTTTTTTCTTTTGTGACGTTTAGAAAATCAAATGAGCATTCGATTTGTCTTTGTAAGTAAATGTAAATATTAAAGGTCAATCAATGAAGTCGTTTTACTAAAATGAATAGTAATGCATATGAACCATTGATTTATGGATACTATTATTTTAAATATGAATATTATTAATTTTGTTTAATATATAATTTAGATTATGTAATTAATAACAGTAAAAACCCCCTTCCCAGTGACTGATAATTGGGTATAATCGATAACAATAAAGAGAATATCATCCCTCCAAGTAAGGATTACAACATGACTTTATCATCTGCTGGCGCGCGCTTCCGTAGTGCCTTAAAACAAAAAAACGATAATAACCAACCATTACAAATTGCTGGTGCTATTAACGCTTATACTGCGATGATGGCAACCCAAGTTGGTCATCAAGCGTTGTATCTCTCTGGTGCTGGCGTGGCCAATGCGTCATTTGGCTTGCCTGATCTGGGTATGACCAGTCTTGATAACGTCCTAGAAGATGCCCGCCGCATTACCGATGCCGTTGATACACCGCTACTGGTTGATATTGATACTGGCTTTGGCGGCGCCTTTAATATTGCTCAGACCATCAGAAAAATGGAAAAGGCCGGCGTGGCAGCGGTACATATCGAAGACCAAGTGGCACAAAAGCGCTGTGGTCATCGCCCTAACAAAGAAATCGTTAGTATCTCAGAAATGGTCGACCGCCTTAAAGCGGCACTAGATGCCAAAACTGATCCTGACTTTGTAGTGATGGCGCGTACAGATGCCTTGTCTGTAGAAGGTCTAGATGCCGCTGTTGAACGTGCTGTCGCGTTTCAAGAGGCTGGCGCAGATATGATTTTTGCAGAAGCGTTAACCGATATCGAGATGTATCGTAAGTTTACCGATGTACTAGACATTCCTGTGCTAGCAAATATGACTGAGTTCGGTCAGACTGATTTATATACTACTGGTCAGCTACATGGCGTTGGAGTCGATATGGTGCTGTATCCGCTATCAGCATTCCGTGCGATGAACAAAGCGGCATTGAATGTCTATCAGCATTTACTGAACGACGGTACGCAAGACAAAGTTGTCGATACCATGCAAACTCGTATGGAATTGTATGATTTCTTGAATTATCATGAATTTGAGCAAACGCTGGACAAGCTATTCGCTGATAATAAATAATCAATGATTGGCAGCTAGTTGCTAGTTAGTTTAATTAGCACCTAGCAATGCCAAAAGACACATTGCTATTGCTGTTATCTTTACGACACTCATCTTCACTTACCTTTAGGTCATTTATGTCATTTTTTACCCCCAGTTCTATCGTTAAATCTTCAATTTTTAGCTGCACGCTCGCCGCGTTGTTGCTTACGACGGGCTGTGATAAAACGCCAGAAACCGCTGACGACACAACCAGTGATGCAAGTACTGCTGAAGTCGTTGCCACAGATAAGGCTGCTGCACCCGCCACTCAAGACGACATAGTAATGACAACAATTACGCTAGACACTGTCAACAAGCTATTATTTGCACCGATTATCAATAGCGGTACACTCAGCGCAGAGCAAGTAAGCTGCCTTGAGTCGCGCGATGAAGACTTAGGTAAAGCAGAAGTTGATAGCTTCTATAAGAGTCAGTTTACCGATGCAGAGCTGCAAGAGCTGGATGACTTTTATACATCAGAGGTGGGGGAAAAGTTGATTGCTTTTGGCAATGAGCAATTGCTCGTCATGAATGGCGAAGAAATCGCAACGCCGATGGCTGAACCTACTCCAGAAGAGATGACGGAAATTCAAACATTCATGGAGTCACCGCTTGGCGTTAAGTATATGAAGATTAATAATGCAGAAGGCGAAGGCAGCGCAATGGAAGTGCTAAACGTGCCTATCGAAGCTGAATTTAAGCGTTGTAATGTCGATTTAGGTGGCCCACAGCCTGAACAACCTGCGTAACGCTCAACTGGCGCTATAGTCAGTCATTAACCGATAAAAGTATTATCGGAAACACCGTTTTTCACCCAAAAAAGCTACCCACAAAAGGAATTTAATCATGGCAGCACAGAAAGAACTTTCAGGCGCAGGTCTACGCGGTCAAGTCGCTGGCAAGACGGCACTATCTACTGTTGGTAAATCAGGCTCAGGTCTGACGTATCGCGGTTATGACGTGTCAGAACTGGCAGACAAATGCATCTTTGAAGAAGTAGCCTACTTGTTACTTTATGGCAACTTGCCAAACCAAACTGAGCTTGATGCTTATCAAACCAAACTAAAAGGCTTGCGTGGTCTGCCACAAGCACTAAAAGACGTATTAGAGCGTATCCCAGCGACCGCACATCCAATGGATGTATTGCGTACTGGTTGCTCTATGCTTGGCAACCTTGAGACAGAAATGGACTTTGCAGAAGAAAACGATCAAACCGATCGCATGCTTGCTGTTTTCCCATCGATTATCAATTACTGGTATCGCTTTACGCATGACAACGTGCGTATCGAAACCGAAACGGATGATGAGACCATTGGTGGTCACTTCTTGCATCTGCTAAAAGGTGAGAAACCAAACGAGCTACATACAAAAGTTATGAACGTGTCTCTTATCTTGTACGCAGAGCATGAGTTCAACGCTTCAACCTTTACCGCTCGCGTTTGTGCTTCTACTTTATCTGACATTCATTCTTGTATCACAGGCGCGATTGGCTCATTACGTGGTCACTTGCATGGCGGTGCTAATGAGGCAGCGATGGATATGATTGAAGGCTTTGGTTCAGCCGATGAAGCTGAGACAGAGATGATGGCCATGCTGGCACGCAAAGACAAGATCATGGGATTTGGTCATGCGATCTATAGCGAGTCAGATCCACGTAATGTTGTGATTAAAGGTTGGGCTGAAAAACTAGCCGCGGATGTCGGTGACGAAGTGCTATACCCTGTATCAGTACGCTGTGAAGAAGTCATGTGGCGCGAGAAAAAACTGTTCTGTAATGCTGATTTCTTCCATGCATCGGCCTATCACTTCATGGGCATCCCTACCAAACTGTTCACACCAATCTTTGTTTGCTCTCGCTTAACAGGCTGGGCATCTCATGTATTTGAGCAACGAGCCAATAACCGTATCATTCGCCCAAGTGCAGAATATACGGGTGAAGAGTTACGTCCAGTACCAGAGATGAGCGCGCGTTAAGATTATTACTTCACACTCACTTCAATTCGTCGAAACTGAAAACGAATTGAGGTGAGATCATATTATATCTCGTGAATTTTAGCTTATGAAAACAACAATATCATTAACTATAGCCTGTTTGTTGTCTTTAACAGCATGCACTAGCACTAAAAACCTACAAGATAGCACTGATTGCATAAATGTTAGTCAGTTTGATGAAACAACGAATAATGGTCTTTATCTTATAGACTCAACCATACATGAGCCAAATGAGGATACAGCCGTTATTGTGGGTGACCCATTAGTTAAATTTGATGATATCGAAAGAGTTGAGTTATACCCTGATGAAGGTAACCAACTAAGTATTTATTTCACTATTGATTTTGAAACGGGCATAAAGCTGAGTGGAATAGCACAGCACCATATTTCTGAATATATGGCCTTAATTGTAGATAATAGGATAGTAAACGTTAGTCAGATCCAAGCCGCTATAGGAGAAAGTTTTATTCTTGGTGGGTTTGATTCTAATCAAGAAGCCAAGCAAATATATTCGAACATTAAGTGCAATATAAAATAATAAAGATTTTTAAGACCGTATTACTAAATTAATGGAAAACTTGCTCTAATATTCCAACCAGCCAACAGCCAAAGGTGACTTATGGACAATGCACTAGTACAACCAATGAATGAACCCTTTAAAAAGCCACTGCCCGATACTGATTTGTATTACTTTGATACCCGTGAGGCTGTCGAAAACATCGAAGCTGGCGCGTATGACAAGCTATCATTCTGCTCAAAAGTATTGTGTGAGAACCTAGTACGTCGTTGCCCACCAGAAGAGTTAACCAATGCCCTAAAGCAGCATATCGAAGGCAAACAAGACCTCGATTTTCCTTGGTACCCTGCCCGCGTGGTATGTCATGACATCTTGGGTCAGACTGCGTTTGTGGATTTGGCTGGCCTACGTGATGCCATCGCGGAACAAGGCGGTGACCCCTCTAAAGTAAACCCAATCGTACCGACTCAGCTCATCGTTGACCATTCATTGGCTGTTGAGCATGCAGGCTTTGAAGTAGATGCATTTGAGAAAAACCGTGCCATTGAAGAGCGCCGTAATGATGACCGTTTTCACTTTATCAACTGGTGTCAGTACGCCTTTGACAATGTGAATGTCGTGCCACCGGGCAATGGCATCATGCATCAGATTAACCTAGAGAAAATGTCACCTGTCGTACAAGTGGTAAAAAACAAAGCGGGTGAAGAAGTCGCTTTTGCCGATACCTTGGTTGGTACGGATAGCCACACCCCAATGGTTGATGCCTTGGGGGTTATCTCCATCGGCGTAGGCGGATTGGAAGCTGAAAGCGTCATGCTGGGCAACCCATCATATATGCGCCTACCAGATTATGTAGGTGTCAAATTAACGGGCAAACTGCAAAAAGGCATTACGGGTACGGATTTGGTACTCGCGATGACTGAGTTTTTGCGTGATGCCGGTGTGGTATCTACTTATATTGAATTCTTCGGTGACGGTGCACGCCAATTAACCGTGGGCGACCGTGCGTCTATCTCCAACATGACACCAGAATATGGTGCCACCGCAGCGATGTTCTATATCGATGAGCAAACCATCGACTATCTACGCCTAACCGGTCGTTCTGAGGCTCAGATCAAATTGGTCGAACAGTATGCCAAGCAAACGGGCCTATGGGCTGACGGCATGGAAAAAGCCGAATACGCACGCGTGCTTGAGTTTGATCTATCAGCAGTCGTACGTAATATGGCAGGCCCTTCGCGTCCGCATGCGCGTGTATCGACCACTGATTTGGTTGCCAAAGGTATCGCTCACGGTGAAGGTGATAAATTACCTGAACCAAAAGATGGCATGATGCCAGATGGCGCGGTTATTATCGCCGCAATTACCAGTTGTACCAATACCTCAAACCCACGCAACATGGTAGCAGCAGGCCTCGTCGCCCGTAACGCTAATGCCAAAGGCTTGTTACGAAAACCTTGGGTAAAATCATCATTAGCACCCGGCTCAAAAACGGTCAAAATGTACCTAGAAGAAGCAGGCCTGATGCCGGAGCTACAAGAGATCGGCTTTGATGTGGTTGGCTTTGCTTGTACGACTTGTAATGGTATGAGTGGCGCACTGGACCCTGATATCGAAAAAGAAATCATCGATAACGACTTATTTACCACGGCAGTGCTATCTGGTAACCGTAATTTTGATGGTCGTATCCATCCATATGCCAAGCAAGCATTCTTGGCATCGCCGCCACTGGTTATCGCTTACGCCATCGCTGGTAACATTCGCTTTGATATCGAAAAAGACTCATTGGGTAAAGATCAGAACGGCAATGATGTCTATCTAAAAGACATTTGGTTTGATGATGATGAGGTTGACGCTATTGTAGCCAAAGCAGTTAAGCCTGAGCAATTCAATGCTGTTTATATCCCTATGTTTGATGAAGCCAAAAAAGACACAGGAAAAGCGTTAAGTCCACTGTATGACTGGCGTGAAATGACGACCTATATTCGCCGCCCACCATACTGGGAAGGAAAAATGGCGAAAAAGAATACGCTAACAGGTTTGCGTCCGTTGGCAGTGTTGGGTGATAACATCACAACCGACCATATGTCACCGTCGAATGCAATTTTGGGTGCATCAGCTGCTGGTGAATATTTAGATACCATGGGCTTGCCTGCCGAGGATTACAACTCATACGCCACCCATCGCGGTGACCATTTAACCGCACAACGTGCTACCTTTGCCAACCCTAAGCTATTGAATGAAATGGTGCGTGATGAAGATGGTGAGGTTATCCAAGGCTCACTGGCGCGTGTTGAGCCAGAAGGTCAAGTCATGCGTATGTGGGAAGCGATTGAGACCTACATGAACCGTGAGCAGCCGCTCATCATCATCGCAGGTGACGGCTATGGTCAAGGCTCAAGCCGCGATTGGGCTGCCAAAGGTGTTCGTCTCGCTGGTGTAGAAGTGGTCGTTGCCGAAGATTTTGAGCGCATTCATCGTCAAAACTTAGTGGGTATGGGTGCATTACCATTACAGTTCGAAGAAGGCGCTACTCGCCATACATTAAATATCGATGGTACGGAGACCTTTGATGTAACGGGCGAAGTCTCTGCTGGCGGGTTAATGACGTTGGTAATCCATCGTGCTGATGGTAGTACCACTGAGACGCCAATTATCTGCCGTTTAGATACTGCTGACGAAGTAAAAATGTACAACGCTGGCGGTATGCTACAACGCTTTGCTAAAGAGTTTATCGAAGGTACGCTCGATATTGTCTAAGGCTATCCTGTAGTTTTTAGTGTGATAAGTAGCAAAGTATAAAAGTCGCCGATGTTGTATAACCTGTTTATATGACATCGGCTTTTATTTGCTAATGTTAAAGCCTTAGTTCAAAAAATGGTTTGCACGCTACACACTGAGCTTTCTTACTTATATCTTAATGTTGAAAAATAGCTAAATGTTGAGTTTGCTTCACCAATAGCGTAATATGTACGATATATTGTACAAGTTATGAAGTATGTCGTGAGAGGAGTAAGCCATGAGAGTCGTTAGTTTTTCAGAAGCCAGAAAGCACCTAAAGTCCGTTCTAGATACGGTAAACGATGATGCCAACGCCACTATCGTAACCCGCCGTGACGCTGATGATGCGGTCGTTATGTCACTAGACTATTACAATAGCCTGATGGAAACCGTCTATCTATTAAAATCTCCTGCCAATGCGGCGCACTTAGCGGACTCTATTGCCCAGTATAAAGCTGGAAAAACGGTTAAGCGTGAACTAATTGACACAGCAGAAGATAATGAGCTTACGGATAGCGACATTGAGAATGCTTAAACTAAAAGACTTCAATAAATCCAAAAGGTCTAATCATGAGTGAGCAACTAGCATGGACAGATGCCGCGTGGAAGGACTACCTATACTGGCAAACCCAAGACAAAAAAACACTCAAACGTATTAATAAACTCATCACCGAATGTAAGCGTAATCCGTTTGAAGGCATTGGTAAACCTGAACCGCTAAAAGAAAACCTATCAGGATTTTGGTCAAGGCGCATCGATGATGCCAATCGGTTGGTATATGCCGTCGATGATAATTATCTTACGATTATCTCTTGTCGTTATCACTACTGAGATCATTAATTTCAACCAAATTTAAAAGGCTTAACTTTTCCAGCATCAACCTCTGTTTGAGCAATTAATAATTGACGTACGAACTCATAAGACAAGTCAGGATTGTCTTTTAAAATATGCTCAATAGTAGCTTTATCTGTACTACTTAAAATCATAATATCCAAACTTTTAAGTGTCATAACATTCTTCTATAAAAACAAACTATAGCATTTTCTATCGCTAATAAATAATTGACAAGTTCAATAGTGATTAAATCAATTAGTGTGAGCTTATGCTTCAACTTAGCTTTATGAAATATTGAATTAGCTAAAAAAATCTACTAGATATTACTAGCGTATATTTATATAGTTTAATGAATAAAAAGGCTTATTACTGTGTCAAGTGACTATGTCAATGAAGGAAACTTATCGCTCATATTAAGAATAGCTGCAAACAACTGCAATTTTCTTACTTTCAGTGCTTGGGAATCAAAAACTATTGCTGATCTTTTATATCGGAGCTTAATAGTTGATGTTTTCAAATATGACGGTGTCCGTTATTTGAATTTAGACCATATTTCTTCTCATTATCAATGGCTCTTTTATTATCATCAACTTGCGAATGCATGTCGAATTATACAAACAATGCCTGAAACCATTGATTTAAGCACTCTAGAATATTTTAGCTCTCAGGGTTGGATGAAAAACGTACAAACTGCTCAGTTAAAAAAAGATGCTAGATTTGTTTTGAAAGAACTAGCCAAGTTAGCAACGTTCCCTAAGCTAGAAGATGAATGGTTAAAATTGTTTGAAGCCATTAAGGATCAAAATATTCGTATCGAAACCCAAAATGCTATGAACCAAACAAGCATAGGACTTAATATGAAAAACAGGTCTTTATTCTACACAGATGCTGAAACTGCAAACTGGTATGATATTTTGTCTGTAACGCTGTACACCGAAAGTATTTCTCCAGATATTGTTAAATCTATTAGTAAATTAAGGATTCAAGAATCCAGTTCATTCGCTGACTATAAACCTACTTTAGTTATATCGTCGTTCGATAAATACGATTTGTGAGCGAAGACCTTATTTAAAATCAATATTTCCATTACAAAATATTTAGAAGGACTTTAAAGTGTCAAATAATAAAAATACATTCGCCCCACAAATCTCAATCCCCGCCACCTATATGCGTGGTGGTACCTCAAAAGGCACGTTCTTTAAACTCTCTGATTTACCCGAACGCTGCCAAGTCGCTGGCGAGTCACGTGATAAGTTCTTGCTACGTGTGATCGGCAGTCCAGATCCTTACGGTAAACAAATTGATGGATTGGGTAATGGTAGCTCTAGCACATCAAAGACGGTCATTTTATCGGCCTCTTCTAGCTCAGATCACGATGTGAATTATCTGTTCGGGCAAGTTAATATCGCCAAACCTATGATTGACTGGGCAGGAAACTGTGGCAACTTAACTGCAGCCGTCGGTGCCTGTGCCATTAATATGGGTCTGGTCGATGCTGACAAGATCAATAACAGTATCAATGACAATGCAGATAGCGGCATTTGTGAAGTGCGTATCTGGCAAGAGAATATTGGAAAAACCATCATTGCACATGTACCTGTTTATTTGGATGCACAAAATAAGATACAAGTTCAAGAAACAGGCGACTTTGAGTTAGACGGCGTAACTTTCCCAGCCGCCGAGGTCAAAATTGAATTTATCGATCCTGTAGATGCCACTAGCGATATGTTCCCTACTGGTAACTTGGTCGATGACTTCGATGTAACTGGCTGTGGCCTAAATGTCGATAGCGTCAAAGCCACCTTTATTAGCGCTGGTATCCCGACCATCTTTATGAAAGCTGAAGATTTGGGCTTTACGGGTACTGAGTTGCAAGGCGACGTTAATAGCGACAGCGAGACACTTGCCAAACTTGAGGTAATTCGCGCCAAAGGCGGTGTGGCGATGGGATTGTTTAAAGACGTGAGCGAGGCGCAGACCAGCCAACATATTCCCAAAGTCGCTTGGGTAGGCGCAGCACAGAGCTATACCGCCTCTAGTGGTAAATCGGTCGATGCAGGTGAGATTGATTTGGTGGTACGCGCCATGAGCATGGGGCAATTGCATCATGCCATGATGGGTACAGCTGCTGTCGCCATTGCAGCAGCGGCAACCACTCAAGGTACATTGGTAAATGAGGCCGCTGGTGGTCAGAAGTTCGATGAAGTGCGTTTTGGTCACCCATCAGGTACGTTGCTAGTCGGTGGAAAAACAGAGCAAGTCGATGGCCGCTGGCAAGCCAAAAAAGTCTCTATGAGCCGCTCTGCCCGCCGTATAATGGTTGGTGAGGTTTTTGTTCCAGCCGATGCGTTTTAAGCATCTAATCTGCATAGTTGTTATTCACCATAGCTTTTTAAGACCGTTTACTTTAACCTAATAAAATGTCGACCACTCCTAAACTTAGCAAACCCCCATTGAACAATCAGCCGCCGCTCAAGAAAACTGAGCGGCGAGCTCTGTTGTGGGATATTCTCAAAAAGCTTGCTATATTTGCAGCGCCTTACAAAGCATTAATTATACTAACGTTGGTGTTGACGGTACTCGGCTCGTTCACCGCGCAAGTCAATGCCTTTGTACTGCGTTATGCTGTCGATACATTGACCGAAATCGCAACGCTTACTGAGCCTTGGGAAGCAGGCCTGCGCATGCTTGGCATTATTAGTGCAGTGCTCTTAACCAAAGAGATACTCTCAATATTTATATCGTTTGGACAGCGATTCTTTGGCGAAAAGATTCGTATCAATCTATCACGTGATTTGTCTCAGCGCATCATCGAGCGTATTCTTACCTATCGTATGGCGTTTTATACCAGTAGCGAAAACGATAGTGGTAAATTGCAAACCCGTATTGACTATGGCGTAAACAGTCTCACAAGCTTGGTACAAAACTTTTTTATCGATATGCTACCGCTGTTTGCCAGTGCTGCCGTATCGCTGATTATTATGTTTTCGACCAACTTTTGGATCGGTCTGGTCGGTCTGATTATCATACCGATTTACTTTTTCATCAGTCAAAAGCAAGCACAACGTTTGCGTGGCTTTCGTCGGCAGATGCGAGATTTTAGAGAGGCCAAAAGCGGTCTCGTTATCTCACTGATTAACTCTATCAGTGTTGTCAAGTCCTTTGTCCGTGAGTCGATTGAGGCTGACAAACATTTCACCATTCAAAAAGACATGACTGACAATCAACTGCGTATCCGTAGTATTGGTTTTATTTATGATGCGATAAAGACTTTCATTGAGCAGATCGGTGTGGTGGTGATTATTCTACTGACCTCCTACTTTGTCTTAAAGGGCGAGATGACCATCGGTATGATTTTGTTTCATGTCATGCTGTTTCAAAATGTCGCCGCCCCTATCCGTCAGCTGCACCGTATCTATGATCAGATTAATAATGCACTGACCTATGCCGAAGGGTTCTTCGACATACTAGAAGACGATGAGCAAGTCGAAAATATCGATGGTATCAAGAGCACTGATTTAAAAGGTCATATCGAACTCAAAAACGTTGATTTCACCTACCCCAATGGCACTCAAGCTTTAAAAGATGTGAGCTTTACCATCAGGCCCAATCGCATTACGGCTTTGGTCGGCCTCTCTGGTGCTGGCAAAAGTACCATTATCAGCCTACTAGTGAAGTTTTATGAGCCGGACGCTGGCAAGATCTATTTGGATGGACATGATTTGGCAGCGTGTAACACTCATGAGCTACGCCAAAACATCGGCTTGGTGCTACAAAGTAATCATATTTTTTCTGGCACTATTAGCGAAAATATTCGCTATGGCAATATGAATGCTAGTAAAGAAGACATCGTGATTGCGGCAAAAAAAGCCTCTATACATGATCAAGTTGTCGCTTTAGCCAAAGGCTATGAGAGCACGGCAAAATCGCTGTCCGGTGGTCAACAGCAACGTATTGCGCTGGCACGTATGTTTTTAAAAGATCCGCCCATCGTGTTTTTGGATGAACCTACTGCTAGCCTAGATGCGATAGCCAGTCAACAAGTCAAAAAGAGCTTAGATCTGATTAAAAAAGACCGAACCGTGATTATGGTCTCGCACAATATCGCTCAAATAATCGATGCCGATGACTTAGTCGTGATAGAAAACGGCCAAGTGGTAGAAACGGGCACGCATGAAGAGCTATATGATAAAGGCGGCAAGTATTTTGAAATCTTTAGTGCGATGTCAGACAGCTTAAACTTGGACAAAATCAGTCAAACCTTAAATGGTTAGGAATGGTTAATACGTACTTAAATCGTTATAATGCGCATTACTTGAAATGTTCCAATATTTAACCACCATTTAATGTTGTACTTAACCTCAATAAACAATTCGCTAAAAGCTGCTTAATTATGACCTGTACCTTTTCTATTAAAACGTTCGATGAGTTAACCTCTGTTGATCTGTATCATATTTTAAAAGCCCGCTCACAAGTGTTTGTGGTCGAACAAAACTGTGCTTATCAAGATATGGATGAGCTGGATTTTGATTGTCTGCATTTGATTGCGCATCAGAACGAGGCATTGGTGGCGTATTGTCGCATTATCCCGCCTGAGTTTAATAAGTTACGGTCTAACTTATCATCATCTGATGCTACGACCAAAGTAAGCGATGCCTCTATGTCCTCTATTGGCAGAGTGCTTGTGTTAGCCGCGCATCGAGGGGACGGTTTAGCACGAGATATGATGAATCATGCCATTGCGCATTGCCGTAAAAAATACGGTAAAAAGCGCCCTATTATCATCTCTGCACAAGCTTACTTAATTAGCTTCTACGAATCTCTAGGGTTTGTACCAGAAGGTGAGCATTATCTCGAAGACAATATCGAGCATGTGAAAATGGTTCTGCACGTTGTCAAAAAAGTTAAAGTAAAAAAGGAAAGTACAGGTGCGTCCTCTACGACGAGTAAAGTACTAAGCTTTTTACTGTTGATTATGGCGGCTTTGTTTGTTTTAGGCTTGTTGTATTTGATGACCTAAATCAATATTGATGCTCTTAACTCTCAATATATAGAGCATCAATACTGTGAAACCATCTTTATAACTACCACGGTATCGACTCTCCAGCCCAATCTACAAAGCTGCCTGATTGAGTAGCGGTCATATTACTCAATACTTCTAACAAGCACTCTGCACTATAGGCTGGCGAGAATAAATGTCCGTCAGCCACATTACTCTGAAAAGGGGCTGAGAGTTGCGTATTGACCGTTCCTGGCTGCATGACAACCACGCATACATCCTTGAGTGACCTTCCCCATTCGATACTCAGATTTTTCATTCCCATATTGAGTGCTGCTTTACTCATCCGGTAGCTATACCAACCGCCTAGCTGATTGTCACTGATACTACCCACGCGCGCTGATATCGTTGCAAAAATGACGGGCGTGTCATTGCTACGTTTAGCTTTCGCCAGTAGTGGTTTGAAGTGCTTGGCAATCAGCAAGCTCGCTAAGGCATTCACTTGCATATTCTGTAAGAAAAAATCAGTCTCCATCTGACGTAGCGCTTTTTCCGGTTGCTGCGTGTCAGTATGCAATAATCCCGCACAGTTAATGACCCAATCGATATGAGTGGTTTGCTGTTTAATGATGTCAGCCGCTTGCTCGATACTGCTCTCATCGCAGACATCCATCGATATCCACTGTAAGTTGGGTGCTTCAAAATCAGGTATATTCTTATGGTGAGTAGCAAAGACAAGTGTGTCATGCATCGTGCTGGCGGTTAGCTGCTCTATCATGGCTTTACCAATGCCACCTGTACCACCGATGATTAGATAAGTTTTATTACTCATGATGATTCCTTTTTTAGATTATTTTTGACCGATTTTTTATTAGTTTATCGTTCATTTTGGCGCACTTTTATAGTCTTTACCATGATGGAAATGTTTAAAGATTCGGCATTTATGAATATAATTTACCAATTATAAGACCGCTATGGTGTCAAAAATAAAATCGTTGATATAAAGGCTATCGTTATTATATATACGCTACAATAATCAATTATGACCATTCTAAATCAACGCTTTTATACGGATGTTATCGCATTATGCTATCACCCCAAGATCAATTGACTGAGTTGGTACGCACGCTTGAGACGCAGCAGCATGTGTTTGCCACTGACCCGCTACTCATCACAGAAAAACTGCAAGGCGAAGATGGCAAACCCATCCAAAAGCTGCAGCGCCGAGCCTCACGTATCGATAGTAACGGCGCGTTGGCACAAGTTTTGGGTAAGATTGACGGCCGTATCAAAGGCATCATGGTCGTGATGAGCGTGGTGTGGTGTATTTCAGGATTTTTAGGGCTGTTTACGCTATTACAGGCCAATGTGGTTAACTTCTTTTATGTGTTGGTTTGTCTATTAGGGTTTCATACTATTATGCTCTTGGGCTGGCTCGCCATGACTTTGGTTAATCAAGGCAAGCAATCTTCTAATTGGTTTGCCAGTTTTGTCAGTCCCAGTTACCTAATACGTGGCAAGGATGATGTGACTAAGGCAGCGGTTAACTTGTACGAACGTCAATTGCAGCATAGTGGTATGCGATGGTATCTTGGTCGATTTAGCCATCAATTGTGGCTAGCAACGTTGACCGGTATGCTATTGGCGATTGTGTTTTTGTTGATTGTGCGCCAGTACAGCTTTAGTTGGGAGTCGACCTTACTGTCTGATCAGGCGCTTATTACTTTGACTCAGATATTGGGCTGGCTACCTAGTATGGTGGGATTTGGGGTGCCGGACAGTATGGCTATCGCACAGAGCAGATTGGTAACAGATGCCATGCCGCTATCTGTTGCACGGCAATGGGCGGGGTTATTGGTTGGTAGCTTGCTGATGTATGGCATCGTACCACGAGCGATTGCTTGGGCGTTTTGTGCTTTGATGTTCCGTCGTAAAAAAATGCGTTTGGATATCAAACTGCCCTACTATCAGAAGATTTTGAATTTTTGGCAACGTCATGTGGTAGACGCCGATGATTTTAATGAAGCACCTGCCCCTGTCGCGCCAAAAGCAACCGTGAGTGCTGGCAAGAAACTGGTTGCGCTACTTGAATATCCAACCGAACAAAATAATTGGTGGCAATCAGGTCTTGATAACACGCTTGAAGGCGATGTGGAAAATTTTGGCATATTAGATGATCGTGATGATATGGCACGGTTAAAGACGTATTTAGACAGTCATCCTGTACAAGTTTTACTTGGTATTCATAATAAAGCGCTGCCTGACCGTGGCACATTGCGTAAGCTTGATCAGATTGCCAGTCATGCAACAGAGGGACTGATTGTAAAACTGCTTAGTGATACTCGCCGGACTGCCAATCACGTGAATAATGAGACTTCAAACATTGCAAATGCTTCGGCATCACAACAAGTGGAAAACCAAGGCGTTCGCTATCAGCAGTGGCAGACAGCGCTTTCTGCTCGAAAAATCGGTTTGGTGGATGCTGAGAGTTAGAGAAAAGCATTTCAAAGCTCGCTGATATAATAAGGATAACTCATAATGGAAAGGAGTCCAGTATGACAGCAGCAGATAACGACCTGATGACGCTAGATCAATATGGTCAGATATTGGATGGTTATAAAGAGGCGCTGAATCAAACGATTTTGACCATTTCTCCTGAGTCATGGCACCCAATGCTAACAAGCATTTTTCCTGCGCACTGGCAAGAGTGGCTATTACCGCTGGCAGGTGGACCATTTTTCTTATTGTTCCTAGCAGAGTGGTTTTATCAATCTAAGCGCGGTAATGGTCAAAGTTTTAGTTGGAGACGTGCGATGACCAACTTTAGCTTGGGTGGCTCTTACTTGGGTTTTGAGCTGGTGGTACAAGCACTTATCGTCGTACCCATCTGTTTATGGTTATATCAATATCGATTGTTTACCATTGAGGTCACTTGGCTGACAGCTATTCCTATATTTATCGCGGTTGAGTTTAGCTATTATTGGTTCCATCGTGCCTCGCACCGGATGAATTGGTTTTGGTCTGCCCATGTATTGCATCATTCTGATGATAATATGAACCTATCCACTGCGATGCGCCAAAGTTTACTGTACTCAGTCACAGGTTGGTGGTTATTCTTTGTGCCATTAATGCTACTTGGTGTGCATCCCGTGTGGGTGTTTTTCTTTTACGCGCTTGATCTTATCTATCAGTTTTTTATCCATACCGAAACCGTTGGCAAATTTCCGAAATGGGTTGAGTATATTTTTGATACACCCTCCAATCACCGTGCTCATCATGGTACCAACGATGAATACATTGACCAAAACTACGGCGGCATGCTTATTGTCTTTGATCGCTGGTTTGGTACTTATGTAGAAGAAGATACGATCAATAATCCCGTGCAATATGGCGCAGTTGGTGAAGCCAGTCACGATAATATTATTGGTTTAATCTTTGGAGTATTTTATCGTATGTGGGAGCGTGTCTTTCGTGCCAAAGGATTTAAGCAGAAGTTAAAAGTATTGTTCAGACCACCCAGTGCCGCATAACGCTTTTGAATACTCATCATTAATATAAGATTCTATTATGAATAACGACGACAATTATGATAATAATAAAAACAGTGACAAACCAGTTGGGCTTTTTGCGGATAAAGGGTATGCAGTAGCGCCTGATGCTGTTACTGCTGATGCCACGATGACTAAGAAAACGGTAGCCAGTGGAGAACCGCTCAAATTGGCGGTCGTCGGTCATACCAACACGGGTAAAACCTCTATTTTGCGTACCTTGTTACGTGACGTTTATTTTGGTGAGGTCAAAAACGAGGCTGCCACCACACGGCATGTCGAGCAGGCGCAACTGACAGATAGCCAGACTGGCGAAGTCTTAGTGGCACTATATGACACCCCTGGTCTAGAAGATGCCTCAGGATTGATGGATTGGTTAGAAGATAATACAGCCAGTCGGCGTGATGGTATTGAGCGCTTACAGCAGTTTTTGGCGTCGGATATTGCTCAAGGTGTAGACCATTCAAACAACTATGACTATAGCCAAGAAGCCAAAGTGATTCGGCAACTGCTGGCAAGCGATATGGCCATCTACGTCGTTGATGCGCGTGAGCCAGTGTTAGGTAAGTATAAAGATGAGCTGGCTATTTTGTCTTGGGCCGCTATTCCTGTGATGCCTGTCTTTAATTTCACAGACAGTCAAGATGCCAATATTGATGAATGGCAGACGATGCTGGCAAGACGAAACTTGCATATATCCACGCGCTTTGATTCGGTTGCTTTTGAGTTCGAAGATGAAATGCACTTATGGCAAAATCTTGCCACCATGCTTACCCACTCTGAGATGCTTGAGCAGCTGATGCAGCGTCGAACGGAAAATTGGGCACAATTGAGTGATGAAGCAAATATTATCATTGCTGACTTTCTAATCAATGTCGCCGCTTTCGTACGTGAGATTAATGACAGCGACGATCCTATGCCAGTGTTGGCACAAATGCAGGAAGCTGTTCGCCAAAGCGAGCGTGCTATGCAGCATAATTTGCTTAATTTATATAAGTTTTATGACAATGCAGTTGCTGCCACACCACTTGAACTACAGGCATATCAGCAAGATCCATTTGACCCTGAGCTGTTGAAGAGCTACGGCATACGCACGACTTCTGGAGCAGCAGCTGGTGCACTATTAGGCTTAGGTGTTGATGCAGCAGCACTAGGCACCACATTGGGTTTAGGTGCAGCGATTGGTGGTATTGCAGGAGGGTTATTGTCTAATACTAGTAGTATTGCTGATAGGATTACTGGGGTAAAACGCTTATACATTGATCCTGCTACGTTGACACTATTAGCCACTCGCTCGATAGATTTACTCACGGCACTACGTCATCGTGGACATGCTGCCACAGATGCGACCCAGCTGATATATAAAGGCGAAAAAAATAACATTGAATCAGAACAAAATGAAGACGACAACTTAGTGACGCCATGGCCAACGCACAAATTACCAAGTGAGTTAAAAAAAGCACGTGGCAAGCCGCAATGGTCATCACTTAGTAGCGGTAAGTCTGAACAAGCTCAGTTGTTACGGGCAGATATGGCGTGGTCGCTTTCAGCTCAATTGCAGTCGTATAATCACGACTAGCCAAACTGATCATAATTAAAAACATAGAAAATAAAGTAACTGCCAGCGTTATTCTCGAATATTTATAGTACTGGTCGCAATAAAGCACTCAGCGCAGCAGTACCACGTACATCCGTTTGCTGTAGGTAAATCGGATATAGTGGGTACTTGGTAAAGCTTTGTTCTATATCTTGCATGAGTTGCTGCTGCCTATCTGCTCGACGCTGCCAAAAATCATCAGACTGAGTTGGTGCTATCAGCTGATTGATGACTATCGCTGCTGGCGTAAGTTTGCTGTCTTCTAACTGTTTGATCGCACGTCTGGTCTCAGCCAATGGCAATACGTCGGCGGTCATGACCAACACAATTGCTGTTTGTGCACGGTCATGAAGTAATACTCCTGCCTGACGAAACAGCTGTTTGCGTTTTTCTAATACGGATACGGCTTGCTCCCAGCGGTCAGATTTTTTTGCTGCAAATGGATTTGCCACATCGTTTTTATCATTTTTTTGATTATGACTGTCCAAGTGGTTTGCCACCGAGCGCAATTTAGACTGTCGGCGCTGCTGTGCCAGTAGCCCATCCGTCCATGCACCCATCATCTCTGGTAATACCAGTAACCGTAGAGTATGCCCTGTTGGTGCCGTATCAAAAATAATGTGATCATAATCTGCATCTGCGGCGTTGACCAAATGCTGACACATAGACTCAAGCATCGCTGCTTCCTGCGCGCCTGGTGCCGATTTTGATAGCTGTAAATGTTCTCGAATCTTGGGCATCATATCTGGATTGGCATAGGCTCTAATCGTACGCTCAACTTGTGCAAAGTGTTCGTCAACGATAGTGTCAGGATTCAGCTCAATAGCATCCAGATAAGGTGATATCACTGTTTTTTCGTTCTTCAGTCGAATATTTAATACATCGCCCAAACTATGTGCTGGATCGGTTGAGACAATTAAGGTTTTTTGCTGCTGGCTTGCATAATAGCTGGCAAGTGCAGCGGCAGTCGTGGTCTTTCCCACACCGCCTTTTCCACCGATAAATATAATCGGTTGTGTTGCCAGCTGCTCTACCAATGCCTGTAAGGAATGTAATGCCATACTTATCTCTCTTTTTTAATCAATATAGCTACCATTAGCAGCAACCAACGTGGTCAAAGGGACATCTATCCATACCCATTCTAGTGTGCCACTCGTGGAAGTTTTCCAAAAATAAAGGCTGTAGCTCTAGCGTATAAAAGCTGGCAGGATTATCAATGCCTAGGCTCTCAGCGAACATGAGTAGCATAAAAAAATCTTCTTCATCACGTGCAGCACGTGCCATCGTCTGACGGTATGGCGCATGATAAAACTCATTTAGCCCAGCGGTAAACCGTTGCCACCATGGTTTAATATCTGGCATGTCGTTCGATATGGTATCGCTTGGCTTGGCATTATCTGACATATTGGTATCGTCCATAACTTTTTCATCTCCTACGTCTTGTTATCTATCATGCCTATTTGATACAAAAAACGCCAGCAATGGCTGCTAGCGTTTTTTGTTTCTTTACAATATATGTACTGGCCTATTAATTAAATACTCGATGGCACTTAAATAATTGACACTTATTAGGTATCAGATATTAGGCATCATCTTCGATTTTGCCTTTACCTCTGTGTAGCGACCATTCTTTGCGCAATACAGATAGACTTTCAAACGTGACTAGAATAGTCGCTATCAAAATGATGATGTCCATAATGATAAGCAGCCAATTTCCGTCCGTGAAAAAAGTTTTAAGCTGAATCAATAGTGCCAATACGGTCATAACCAATAGGAACGACAACGGCGCTAAGGTAAACCAAACAGGCTTGCCTTTGCGTAACAAGATAACCGTTACGATCATTAAGGTCAAAGCAGCCATTAACTGATTGGTTGTACCAAATAGTGGCCAGATAACCATACCACCAGCACCATCAATACCACCAGCACCAAATGCTAATAATAGACAAGTTCCGACTGCTAGTAACGTTGCAACGACACTTTTATTAAGTATGGGTAATTTGTAAATCTCACCAAACTCTTGGAAGATATAACGCTGCAAGCGCACACCAGTATCCATCGTAGTGCCCGCAAACAATGCAGCCATTACTGTAAGCATCGTCTGCGATAGCACCATATCAATACCAACACCAGCATTCAAGATGGTTGCACCACCATCAATAAAGGCACCAATAGAACCGTCGCCGAATTTTTGGTAAACCGCTTCCCAATCGCCAAGCGTCGCAAAACCTGCTGTTGCAGCCAAAACGGCACCCAGTGCGAGCATACCTTCGCCCAATGCACCAAAGTAACCAACGAAACGAACGTCTCCTTCTTTATCAATCTGCTTAGAAGTTGTACCTGTCGCGACCAAACCATGGAACCCTGAAATAGCACCACAAGCAATCGTGACAAACAACAACGGCATCAGTGAAGGTGTGTCCATTGGTAATGATGTATTAATAGCTGGCGCAACAATATCAGGCGTCGCGATAAAAATCGCAGCGTATAATAAAATCAAACCGACGAATAACTGTAAACCATTAATATAATCACGTGGTTGTAATAGCATCCATACAGGCAATAGCGAAGCAACCGCTGCATAGGCAAACAAGATAAGAATCCATACTGCATTATCAGGTAACCCGAAAATAGTCTCAGGCAGTACAATAGGGAACATAGGGCCAAGATAGATAAGTCCGTATAACGCACTTACTCCGATAATTGATACCCAAACCAAATTCATATTGTAGCGATAAATACACTGGCCAATGATAAAGGCAACGACTAGCGCGCCCCAAACTGGCAAGACAGCAGATGGGGTCTTTATCATCATGTTAGCGATAGCAACGCCAAATACGGCATTGACCATCAGCAATAACAAGAAGATGACGATCATCATCAGACTGCGCACACGGGTACCCATAACGGTACCAGCGATAGAACCAATTGACTGGCCTCTATTACGCATACTTGCCCAAATAGCTGACATATCATGTACGCCTGCCATAAAGATCGTGCCGAACACAATCCAAATGATGGCAGGTAACCAACCCCAAATAACAGCGATAGCAGGACCGATAATCGGTGCTGCCCCTGCGACTGAGGTAAAATGATGTCCCCACAATACATATTTATTGGTAGGGACATAATCTATACCATCTTTCATGGTATGAGCTGGCGTGGGACGACTGTCGTCCAGCGCTAAAATTTTTGTGGCGATAAACTTTGAATAAAACACGTAACCGCAGAGCATGGCGGCGACGCCAAATAGTAGTACAATAGCACTATTCATCTTATCTCTCCCTAGACAAGTGGCAGATAGCCTTATGAGTTCAAGCTTTTTAAATCAAAATATTTAAAATATGATAAATTAGTGTGCCGCGAGCAGCCCACCCCGTTGTAGCAGAATAATAGCGATATTTTAATATGATTACTAGCTAAAAAACCCAGGCTATACAATTATAAAAGGTCACAAAATGAGATGTATTGTGATAACTTTTGAATAAATACTCAGTACAGGTTTAGATGAGTATCCTGTAAAAATAGTACTTATTTAATGATAGAGATAAAGATAACATCAGGCAACCATCAAAACAGCGAACAAAGGAAGCATCATGGCGCACTATTTTGGATTCGTACCCTCAGATAAATTAAAAGTATTGGTGAAGGAAGCCGAACAAGTCGTTGCTTCAAATGAGACCGTAGACTACTACCCTTATCGTGATGCACTCACCCATCAAACAGCACGTGATTTGATCGACAATCTATTGGTCGGACTGGTCGAGATTACACCAAATCCTGAACGCAAAGCCTCTATGCAGAAGATAGTGGTTACCGTTGAAAAAACGGCAGACACACTGCTTAATATCTTACTCGGTAAAGAGAATAACGAAGAAGTACTCCCTAGCTTTCATTTTTTGAGAGACAGAGCAACTTTTATTGATAATGATGGGATAACACGAGTAGGTTTTAAGTTATCTGAAGCAGATGGCCAAATTATTAATAAAGGTTTTTCTGCCATCACCCCTGATCATGTAGATGTAAAAGCGTTTAAAACAGCACTTGAAACGATGAATGATCAAACATTGACGCATTTTATTAGTAATTATGCTGAAACTTTAAAGTTGGGTATGATTAAACGCAAATCAGTGCCAGTCGCTAAGGCTGCCATTGATAAAGGTATGAGTATGGCACTGAATAAGCTACTGCCTGACCTACCTGATAGCTCATTAAATCGTTTAGCGAACTACTATCGCCCTTTTATCGTAGAAAAATCAGAATAAGACCCCGTATTAGATTAAATTTGCCCCAAAAGTCATATGCTATTGGGAAATTTCACTAAAATTTGCTAAAATAAGCGGCACTTTTTACCGAAGGCGCATCCGATGACCCAAATCAGTAACCAAGAAATCGAAAAAACATTACGCAACTCAGAGTGCCTTATCAGCAGTATCGAAGTTGCTGCTGCTTACGAACGTCTTGCTGCTCAACTTAACCTGCATTATGCTGGTCTAAACCCAATCGTCATGGTCGTTATGAATGGCGGACTTATTCCAGCAGGTCAATTATTGACTCACCTGACCTTCTACCATCGCATGCATTATATCCATGCGACACGTTATCGCGATAACGAAGGTACTAATGAGTTAGATTGGAAATACAAACCTGATGTTAGCATCGAGGGTGAGCACGTATTACTGATTGATGATATTTTTGACGAAGGTATTACCTTAAAAACAGTCGTCGAAGAATTAAGCAAAGAAAAACCTTTGTCACTTGAATCTTGCGTTTTGCTCAACAAAGAGCACGATCGTAAAGTTGAAGGGTTTGACGTTGATTTTGTTGGTATCAACGTTGCTGACCGTTACGTGTATGGCTGTGGTATGGATTTCCATGGTTACTTGCGTCACTTGCCAGGCATTTATGCTATCAAAGAAGAGAAAGTTTAACTCTTAGTCTTAATTGCTTAAAAACATTTAAGTCCTAAAAAAGCATCCGAATTGGATGCTTTTTTTATTGCTTAGATTTTATAACTCATATAGTCAAAGCACTCTAAAATGGGTGCAAGGCAGCCGACTGTAGATAGTACAAGTAGTACATCTAAGGATGAGGAACGCCGTAGCGGTTTAGTCGTTCACCGACTATACAATATACAATGCCCGTATTTTTTCTGTTGGTAGTACGCCTGTATCCGTAACCGTGAAGAAATAATCGAGTTGCCAAGTCTGAGTCTTTACAGCAGTATTATTGGTTGGCTTATCCCAGCTAGGATAGACCCTTATGCCCATCTTACCTTTTGTAGAATGAGACTGAAGAATATTATGTCTCAGTAAGATATACTTCGGAAAAACAAACTGCCCAAATGTATGATTGTCTTTAAATGTCGTGATTACTAACAAGTCTGGTGACTGATCATATTGGAAAGGTTGATTAATGCCTTTGGCGTCCTTTTCCCAAAAAGTAACGAACTGTCCTACTTTATTCGGTGTTTGCTTAGCCACTCTACCTCTAGCTGTTTTAATAGCCGATCGAGATGATAAGGTAAATAATCCTGCTGCGTATTCAGCGTTTTGTGCCTCCTGTTTAATTGAGGATACAATTAATTGGTGAGGCTCATAAATGATTTTATTGATATGATCTAGCACACTATCAAAGGTATGCAACTTTAATCCCCCTTTTTATATTTTGTACTTTCATGTCCTGTAATACTTATCTATTAAAGCTTAGAAAACTGTAATGCCAAACCTGTATGGCGCTCAGTTGGTGTTTTGACAGCACGTTCGAAAGCCTGCTTGGTACTATAAATGGTCACTTGTTGTTTAGCACGGGTCACTGCTGTATAGATAAGCTCTTTACTCAGTAATCTTGCATGACTATTATCAAAAGTAATCGCTACATGATCAAACTCAGATCCTTGTGATTTATGAATGGTCATCGCATATGCGGTGGCGATTACCTCTTCATTTAGTAAATTAACCGCAATTCCTTGTGTTTTATTCTCAAAAAACACTTCTAGTCGGCTTCTATCATCGCTGGTCTGCAAGCAAAAACCAATATCACCATTAAATAGCCCAAGCTCATAGTTATTTTGTAAAACCATAACAGGTCGACCATGGAACCATGTGTTTTGACCCAATGGTAGTTTTAGCTCAGCCAGATGCCACTGAGTGAGATAATTATTAATATAATGATCGCCCCACTCGCCATTATGACCAGCACTTAAGACTCTAAATTTATTAAATGTCTCCATTAATAGAGATACAGTATTTTTTACTGATTCTGGCATAGATTTTTCTATTGGACTTCCTAGTAAATTTTGAATTTTATTTACGTATGGATGGTAATTTTGGGATATTTTTGAAATAATTTCTTCTTTGCTTAGGCTATTTTTTATCTGATTATCTAATATAAATTCCGCTTGCAACGTGTTTACATACTGAAATTTCAGTGCGTCATCCTGTCTTAATAATTGCCAAATTGCTTGCGTATCTACCTCTACTTTATTAATTTGAGTGGCCAGCTTGCCGATACCTGAATCAGCGCTAAATCGGCGGCTTTCTGTTAGCTCTGCATGAATGGCTTGTAGTAGTGGAATACGACATAGATCAGCCAGTACAGCCCCTGCATCTACCGCTGCTAATTGGTTCGCATCGCCTAATAGTATCAACCTTGCACCTGGTTTTACCGCACTCACAAGATAATTGGCCAACTCAACCCCGAGCATCGATGCTTCATCAACGATAATAATATCTTCACCTAATGGATTATCAGCATTGTAGCGAGGTCTACCTGTTCGGCCGATACCTAGCAGACGATGAATGGTTTTGGCTTCTTGCAACTGTAGTTCTACATTCGCTGCGTCTAGAGCCGCCTGCAGAGACTCTTGCATTCGCTGGGCAGCTTTACCAGTTGGTGCGGCCAATGCCAAACTGGCACTGTCCGTACTGAATCGAATATGCTCAGCCCCATCCCTCCCACTCTCTGTCGCTTGCTGCAGCGCAATGACCAATTGAGCAACAGTGTAGGTTTTACCTGTGCCTGGACCACCAGTAATAATACTAAACGCATTATTATTAGCGACATTGATTGCCTTCACTTGGTTCTCATGAAGGTTTTCAGGTATTGCTATCTGTAAAGGACTTACTTGCTGATTTAAGATATTGTTGATATTTTTTGCTAAATTAAACTCTGCTTGCCAAGCACGGTGTAACCAAAAGGTGAGCGATATTTTTGTCTCGATTTTTTGTATTTGGTATATGATAGGTTTATTTTTACTTAGGCTATTTTTATTATTACTATCAGTATTCGCATCAACATTAGCAAATAAAGTATTCTCATGAATTGACTGAACAAAAGCAACTGAGTCACTATTTTTCAAACGCTGATATAACGTAGCAATCGCATCAAACCGTTTGACTAGCATCTCTTTTTCATGGTTGCTGAGTGCTAGCTGCGCCCATAACTGAGCTCGCTGACCAAACAAAGTATTTAGCAATACAAATAGCGATGTCTCCGTTGTAGCGTCGTCGTTTGGTTGGGTGTCTATCTGAGTATCAATCAGCGCAAGGATGGGTGTTGCCAGTATCTCTAGTAAGTTCTGCTGCCACGCATATAGTGCGACCAATTCACCATTAATTTGACCTTGTAGCGGCGTGTCATGCTCAGCTACCTCAATGGTCAATACGGTATGACCCTCTTCCAAATGAGCTGCTAAAATAACGAATAGAGCAGTGAATAAGTCATTATTTCCCGACTTATTGATTCTTTTGCTCTCATCATTCGTCTTTGCATCTACCGCGTCATATGCTACATGTGTTTGCTGACGGCGCAGCAAAATATAATCACTGAGATTACTTGCCCAGCTCTCTTGTAAGCTAATGGCTGACTTGCTCTTGTTGTTATTATTACTCATCGTGTCCTGGTCTCTTTTTAATCTGATTAAATGTTATAACAATGTTTGCCCATTTGAGTGTTATATAAAGTTTATTAATCCGGCAGGCCAAATAGTGCGTCTAAACCTTTGATAAAGTCGATAGGAATATCCCAAGTAACCAATCCATAGCAGTTATGATTCTCTAAATTGTTACTGCTAGGCTTATTATTATCTTGAGATATAGTGTCAGCGATTTTAGCATTCGGATCATATACGCCGCGTAAAAACACATACTCTACAGCGCCTAAGTACTTATCTTCGTTACCCGTATAATCACTGATTCTCATGGCTAGGAACCGATGTAATGCTACTTGATAGATTGCTGCTTGTAGCCAATACCCTGCTTTGGACATTGCTTTCTTGAGCGTATCTTCATTGTAATCGCTTAGGCTATTTCCTAAAAAGTTACTCTTATAGTCAACCACATAATACTTGCCAGCATGCTCATATACTAGGTCAATCTCACCGCGTAGATAGCGATACAAATGCGCTTTATTTTGTGGCACTAGAGTGACATGTTTATCTGTCTCATCAGGTAAATACTGTTGAAAAAGCTTACTGATATCCTGTGCTTTAAACCTTTCTGACAGCCCCATGTTGAACTCTAACTCAGCAAATCGCTTACCTTTATTAAGAGATATCAAAGGTTGGTTGGAAGATAGTAGCGGTGCATGTAGCACCTCTTCAATCCAATTGATTAATGCCTCATGCTTCGTTGTATCTATTGACTCAAGATCAAATACATCACCATCTCCTCGCTTCCTTCCTTGTGATCTGCGGCTCTGTTGTTCAGCACTGCTATATATCAGCGGTAACTGATAGCTACTAATGGCTCTATCAATAACCTGAGACCACTGGGTTTTATTGGTGAAATCTATTTGTTCAAATATCTCATGCAAAAACGTACCAGCATTGGCGCCTTTTACAAAGGTAAAACGGATATCATCTTCTGACTTGAGACTGAGTTCACCGTCTTGTTCGAGAGACTCTTTACTATTCAGTGAAGAGAGGTCTGAAACAGAAGACTCTGTCATATCAATGTCTATCGCATCATCAATACGCTCATCCATTATCGCCATTGCTTGTGTAGATTCATCTAGCTGACGTGCCAAAGCGGTAAAGCTGGTCTTAGCCCAACCATAAAAATAATTGGTTTTCATCACCTCTGCAAAGGGCGCGTACTCAATAGCCTCTGTCACAGGCTTATAAGCACTTGATTTGGTTGCGGCTAGCTGAACGTTATCATTTACGCCTGCTGAATTAGCATCATTGCTTGCGTAGTTATTGTCATAGAACTCATTAACTTTATGCCCTCTGAGCATGCCTATGGTACCTTTGAGTCTATCAGGTAATTCAAACTTTGCTTCTGACGATTCAAACCAATAGAACACTGGCTTTAGCTCAAACCCTGTCTTGTTACTCGGATCTCGTAGCACAACATAAAGCTGCTCGCTGGCCCGAGTAAATGCCACATAGCCAAGCCGTCTTATCTCATCAAAACCTTCTTGTGTTTCGATATCAGTATAGTAACCCTCAACCGTGGCAGAGCCTTGCAACGGTGAGAAGCGGCGCTGATTACCCGTTGATTGATTATCAGTCGACTGCTGTACTTCTATCGACTGCCGCACTAGCACTGAAGGCGCTTGTTGCGCATTATATAGATATAGCCCATAGTCTTCCTTATTCCCAGACTTCCTACTGGCGTCACCCATTCCCAATACATAGACAATAGGGAACTCAAGCCCTTTTGACTTATGAATGGTCATTAGCTGTACGCCAGACTCTGTCGGTAGCGGATATTGCTTAGCCCAGTCACTGTTGGGCGCTGCATCTATATGCTGCCTGAACCACGCCAGTAGCTCATGCTCACCCATACCTAGACCATACTGCGCCAAGATATCCATCACATGACGCAAGTCCATGATATGACGGTCACCTTCTGGATGAGCAGCTAGGGCTTGCCAAACGCCTTTCGGCTGTACAGGGCTTTTATCTAATAAATAATGTAGCACCGATAAGATGCCAAAGTGCTGCCAACGCTGTGCACCTTCTTTTAGATAGGTAATAAAGTCTTGATAGCTTTTTTTAGTATCAGTAGCTTCATTGGCTGAGAGATTTTTCAAATTAGAACTGTTTGCATGGGCGCTTGGCGTACGGCTACCCTCGGTAATGCCTGACTCATGATCCGTCATCATGGCTTTGATGTTTTTGATACTCAGTCCATATAGGTGACTGGTCAACACCCGATTAATCATGTCATGACGATACGGATATAGCATAGCACTCAACAATGCTGCCACATCTTCTGCCATGATAGTCTCAAAGATGCTGACATCACTGGTCGTCAAGGTCGGCACATTAAGTTTTACCAGCTCATCTTCAACGCGTTTCAGATCTTTTTTGGCACGTGCCAGCACCCCAATATCACTCGGCTGAATCGGCTTACCTTTAAGTGTCTGACCACTATTAAGCAAAGTGGCTATATGGCGAGCTGTTATTTCATGTTCATCGTAATCAAACTCTTTGTCCTTGTCATAAGGCAGGTGCAATAAGCTCACTGGCTGAGCAGAAAGCACCTCTGTCACCAGCACATCATCCAGACTATTTGACGCATTAAACCAAGACAGCTCATATTCTGGTTTTGCCGCTTTGATATGTTGGTAGTGAATACCAGTACCCAATTGCGACAGCTTATTCTCAGCAGTTGTTGCATCAGCCATACCAAACCAGCAGTTCAATGCGTTAATCACACCGGCATTTGAACGGCGATTGATATCAAGCGTCCAAAGAGCACTTTTATCAAACTGGGATTTCATGTAGTTATAGTTGGCCACATCGCCACCACGAAACCCATAAATAGCCTGTTTGGGATCACCAACCAATAGCAGAAATTCATGATTGGCTTTCTTAGTGGTTGATTGCTTGTCACTGTCCGACTGTTTACGCTTATTCTTTGGCAAGTAGATGCTTTCAATCATAATGGCTTGCTCGCCATTGATATCTTGCGACTCGTCAATCAATGCCACAGGATAATGATGACGAATATAACGCGCCAGCTTATCTCCTTGACGACCAGTTAATGCTTGGTTTAAGCGTACCATCTGCAAACTAAAGGTCGTCTCGCCGCGCTCTTCCAAAATGACTGGTAGCCTATTGCGCACAGCCAGCACAATATGACGGTTAAGATTGGCTAATACCAACAAAATATGCTGATTTAAACTATCAAGCATGTCTAAGATAGCCATTAACTTACTAATGGTCTCTAACTCAAAAAGCGTCTGGTGCTCTTTTTCTTTATTCTTATTAAAGTTCTTGATTTTGCCATCTTCATCTGGATATCTGGCATCTTGCAATGATGTCAAAATCTTATTCTCGCTCTCATTTAAATAGCTATTAAATGTCAGCTGATACTCCGATATTTTTTGATGCACTTCAATAATGGCATCAAACTGTTTGGTTAAATTAGAACCACCACGAAACCCTTGAGACTTTCTATAGTCAGGATTTAAGTAAGGCTGGATATCTGCTAAATCTAACTGAGAAAACTCATTGATTAGCTTTTCGTATGCATCAAAATCAAAGCCTTTCTCAATCCTTATCTCATCAATCGGCGCAGAGATAAAATTAAGCGAGCGAGTAACATATTTCTTATGATCGCCAACCGCAGTCAGCTTGCCTTGCTGATCCATTAGCGCATAGAGTTTGGGCTGCTCATAGTATAAGCGGCTCTGAAACTGACGCAGCTCATCATGGATAATACTGTCAGTCACCTGCTCAATACTGCTGTCTTCAATAATCCCCATACCCTGCTGGTGACCCGTCTCGCTGCTGTACTCCGTCAACCATTTTTGCGCCAAGCTATCGAGCGTGCCTACGAACAGTTTATCTAAGGTGGTTAGTACCAATGCTGTACGCCTGATAGCTTCCGCCATGGGGTAACTGTACACGTGATCCAGCAAATAACCGACAAGATGCAAGTTAATAGGATCTTGCATAATGCCATCTAAACGCACATATTTGGCCTGATTAACCAACCAATCTTCGCGGTCTTTTTTTGCTTGTTTACGTTGCTCAGCCGCCGCTTGCTTATCAGCAGCAAGGTCTTGATTTAACTCGTCAATATCTGTTTCAACGTTTGCGTCTACGTCTGAATCACTGCCTGCTTTTGCGTCTTTATTACCCTCAGGCATAACTTGCAGTATGTTGGGATAGAGATTCTCTTTATTGCTAGTATCAGCACTTAGGCTATTGACCCATTGTAATAACTGATAAAAATCTACCAAACGATCGTGGATACGCTGACGCATTTCGGCAGCGGCAGCTCGAGTAAAGGTCGTGGCTATGATTTGCTCTGGCGCACGTCGCGCTTCGATCAGTAGGCGCAGTACAATACCGGTCAACGTCCAAGTTTTGCCAGTACCCGCTGAGGCTTCAATTAGGTGCTTGCCCGTTAGGTCAACATCGACTGCTGGTATGACATCATTTTTACGTTTAGGTATAGCAGACAAACAAGGCAGCTCATCTGAGTATTCATCGAATAAATTCGGTTGTGTAGATAAGTCAATGGTATTAGCTGGGTCGGTAAAGTCTGTCATATGGGCGCATACTTTTAATTATTATTAATTAGAACAAGATAGCAAAAATTAATTAGGGGCTGCTCTAAATAATTGGCTAACCATCTAAGTTAGTTAACGCATTAAACATCGGCTCATACAGTGGTTGGGCTAATGTAGTCAACGCTGCCGATAGCGCTTTGAATGAATCTTGGTCACGTAGTACATATTGCCAAATAGCATGCTGCGAACAAGTATCATATACCGTGTCTGAGTTGTAGTTAGGTCTTAACCAGTCCGAGAAGTCGGCACGTTTTGGCCAATAGCTAACCCCCTTTTCGACTTTTGCGCACTTATCAAGGTAATTAAGTGCATATTCTGGCAGTAATGTAATAGGCACTTGACCCGTTAACTTGCCAAAAAACGCCCATTTTATCAACTCAATCACAGCGTCTTCATAGACAATTGGGCTTAGTTTAAATGCGATTACATCTTTATAGTTACCAACTTGTGAGCTGGCCTTATTGAAGCGCCAAATACTTACGCCATCATTTAATGCCACTTGCTCGGCAGTAGTACGTCTGGCTACTTGCCAATACAAATGTGATAACCAAAACTTGAGCAAATGCCTAGGGCTAGCAGAATTAGGCAGTATATTTAACCATTGCTTAGGCGATTGCTGAGCATAAGGCACACCCGCCTGAATATGAGAGTGACTGTTATACGCATCTGTCGGCACTGATATTGGTGCTAATGTTGGTACTGATCCCTTTATCTTAATGACTTTTGGTAACAGCTTAAACAGTGTTTCTATACCCTCTATATTCGTCTGATTACTTGACTCGTTGTCAGTGCTACTCAGCATATTTTTCAGCTCTATCTGAACAGGATGCTCAGCAGTCGGCGTCAATAGGTGTAAGACTGTAGCGCCATCTGCTCCACCTTCATTAAGCATGCTGCTCTCATCAAAGCCATTAGAAATTAACTGCTCTTTGAACTCTAGACATTGCTGTTGCAGTTTCTTTTGTTGATTGGGTAACGTGGTTTGGCGAGCGACACCAGCGGGCATAATTTTTTGATACATTAGGATTGGAGTGGTGGTCTCAGCCGCTGCATTACTATCGTTTTTCTTATTCTCATCAGTAACCAACTGCTTAATCAAATGATCTTTGATTTCATAGGTGGTTAAACTGTTTAGAAATAGCGGCTCTTGCTGCGACAGCGCTTCTTCACCTTGTACCACATGTACCTTTTGAGACCGTAAGAACGCTTTGGCAGGATGGCGCACTTGGTAAGCCAACACTCCTTCAATATCAATCTCTCCGATGTTAAATACGCTATCAGATAACACTTGGATGAGCGCCTCTGTCATGTTATTGACATCGTTAGCATCAACAGCTGTATCTAGCGCCAATAGTTCGACCAATGCAGACAAGGTTTGATTGTCTACTTTACCTAGTTGTCCCAAGCCTTGACCCAGCACCTTAGCGATTGACTCATACTGTGCTTTTGTAGGTAAGCCGACCAGTTGCATAGGCTCACTAGATACTCGCCCCTTCAATGTATCAAACACCGCTTGCCAAAGCGGCGCAGGCGGAAACTGTTTTTTCTGAGCCAGTTTGGTTTTGCGCATGGCTGTATTTAATAAAGTATCCAGCTCATCAATCATATCAACAGGGCTAGCATCCTGAGCATTGATATTAATATTGGCATTAACGTTGGCATTAGCATCAATATCAGAAGACGCTTGCTCAAAAACATCAGCGCCTTCCATTTCTGTCTCAAACAGACTCTCATGAAAAGGCAATGCAGGATGCTCAGTCACTAGCCACTGCTTAATCAGTTTAGGCAAATAGCGCTTGAGACTCTCGGTGGTGGGATCAATATTCTCAGGTAATGTCTCCAGCGAGTTCACCTGCCATTGCACCTCGCCTTGCAAGAACTGTAATAGCTCACTCACTGGGTTGGCTGGCAGATGCTCATGGGTGTCCGTCAAGCTTTGACCGTTGTAGAACATCCAGCAAGCACTGCGCGCGCATAGCAGTGCATCTAAAAATGCACCATTGTCATCATCTTCACTAACTCTGTCACCGCGGCGGGCATTGGTCGCTTTCATCAAATCATAGCGGTTATCACGGTCACGCCCAGGAAACTCAGAGAGATCCATATTGAGCATAACCACCAGCTCAAACGGCACGTTTCTTAGTGCGCCGAATCGACCAAAGGTAATTACCCCCGTCGGCTCCGCACTGACCTGCTGACTCTCTAGCTCCGCTTCGATGCTGTCTAGCATAAAGCTCAGCTTGAGCGGCAACTGTTCCACACCTGCCAGCCTCTGCTCTACTTCTCTGTTGTCGATATCACCACTAGCGTACTGCCTATAGTGACGATTGGCTCGCAGACTTGATTTAAAACCATTCATCGCATTGTAAATGGCGCGCATGGTACGCGTTTGGTCCACATCGCCAAAGTAGCGATGGATAACTTGTGTCTCAATCTGATCGAGCCAGTCTTCCGCTTTCATTTTCTGTGTATGGTCATCACGTCGTGCGACCAAGCCAGTGTAAATACGGCAAAGCGCTTCAATAATCAGCGCATCATTTAGGCTCACTTGTGGTAGCGGCAAGGTCATTTCTGGTAATGCAGTGCTTGGCCATTCATCCTCATCTAAAGGATACAAGCAATCACTCAACTCAGCCTCTGGCATGACCAGACCTAAGGTCAATCTATCTAATGCTTGCGCAAAGCTAAAGCGATAGTCGTAATCATTACTGTCCAACGTTTGCTTAAGATGCAGCTCGTCAAAACCGCGAATAAAGCCCGCCTCTACCAATAAATCACAGCCACGGCTCATTTGCTCATGAGTCAGCCCAAAGCTTTCAAATAAAGGAGGCAACATGAGCCAGTCCAAGACTTCAGCTGCTTCAAAACGGGCACTATGACTACCCAATAGTTTATAAAAACCAATAATGGCTTCCCATAACTGGCGTATATCTGCATCAACAACACCCGTCACTTTGGCAGGCAAGGTCAAACCATCCTGGCCTTTACCGTTGACGAAGATAGAGCCAATCAGTGCATGATGACGTTCAACATCGGGTAGCAGCACAACAATGTCAGAGATATGGCGTTTCTTTTCACCCAGTTTGATAGGTTCATTCAACCAACGACCAATCATGATACGCAACACTTCAAGCTGACGTTGCAAACTATGACACGAATGAATGCTTAGGCTATTATCTTGCGAAGATATTGCCCAAAAACGGTCTTTCTCAAAGCGCTTATTCTCTAACGCTTCATCTTCATACCAGGCCGTTTCTTGCTTCTCTTCATCAAAGCTCGACTCCAGTTGCTTGCTCACTGCTTGCGAGACTGTAGCAGCCGTTGCTTGCTGGGTCGATTGCTCATCAAGCATTAACACATCGTTCTGTAAACGCTTTAACAAACTTGGACTATTTTGAGCGCTAGTAGCATCATCAATATACTCAGCAGCAACACCATGATTAGAACCAATGCTCAGCGTATCGTCGAAATTATCTTGCCATTCAACCAGTGCATCGTCGTATTGCTCATTACCCGACAAGTTGGCAAGCATGGCAAAAGCATCACGCGACTGCTTCCCCAGACGCGACAGCAAGCTGTGGCCGTAATCACGCAAAAACACACTCTCAGGATTAATAATCTGCTGACGCTGTAACCAAGACTTATCGACGATATCTGCCCAAAACAGCTTTGATGGATTGTAATGCAATAGCGTGATATTCATGTATTGTGACAAGCGCTGTAGAAAATCAAGCTCGGTCTGTGGTAATTGCTGAATGGTGAAAATACGCAGTATGGTTGGCAACTGAGCACGTTCGTTCGACTTATTACCTTTTAAGGCTGACCAAAATGCGCGCTCAAGTGCCACACGGTGTAGATGAACATCAGCGAATAAATGCGACCATAAAAAACGTTGGCCAACTTCCAACTCAACATAATGCTCGACCAACCACTCAGGCGTGCCACGCGCATATTTATCAAAGCGCAGTGACAATGCATCTTTATCTGCTATCAACTCATCCACATTCAGCGGCTCGTTGTGCGACCATAATGCCAACCAATCTTCACGATGGGTCAAATAGCGGTTAAACACCCTCGCCAAATCGCTTGCCAACTGCCAAATACGGGCATCTTGTTGCGCTTTATCCTGTCGCACATTGTCTTTTAGCACATTGTCTTGTTGAGCGTCTGCCTGCGGTTCATCAATCAAAGACGCCAGTAATGGATGAACCGGATGTTTTTCATCTGTAACAATCGACTCTTGATAGTAAGTTAAGTACCCAAACAGTCGCCATTGCATCACTGTTGGTGACAACACCGCCACTTCCGGCACGTTTAGAGTTGTCGCTTCAGGGTTTTGCGCCAGTAAGTACGTATTATGGCGAGTCAATACATCTTGCATCAGCGTCCATTGATACTGACCCCAGAACTTAGTACGCACCAACGTACTAATACCAGCACGGCTGGCAATCGTCTTGTCCAACCAATCGCCCAATACCATTGACGGTACAATGACAATAAAAGGCTCAAATACAGGCTGATCCTTGGACTGGTATTCTATAAGCAGTTGATCTACAAGGTTTTCGGTGCGGTGCGATTGAATAATGGTAAACATAGACACTAATCTGATTGGAAGTATGGAAGCGCAAAACGAACGAATCTTGCTTGAAGGTCTTGAGGTATCTATCGTTTTAGCAAAAATTTAGCTAAAATAAACTTGTTATAATAGGGTCTGTTGAACAACACTGGTGAATCTATATTTCGTAGTCGTGGTCAACATTTGCTTCTGCTAACATTGCAGTTTCATATAGCATGAAAATAACGACAACTATCAATGATTATTGAGTCATAGAAATGATGGAAATACGCTGATGATCAGTGTGCCATTGATAGCTATAGTTTACTAGTATATATGCTAGCAGTACAATTGTTCACGACATTTAGTGTCGTTTTCCGTCCAATTGTGCAGATCAAAAAAGACTATCGTCGTTTTTGTTAAAATAGCTGTTATAGTTTATGTACCCTCAACCTTTTTTATCAGCGGGATAACGAAATATTATGCCCTTGCGTCCTATTGATGCCATTTTTGTTCACCCTAAGCGACGTTTGTACGTCGTTTACTATCGCGGTGAACTGTGGCAATTGCCACGTATGAAAATCGATGACAGATCATGGCAAAACAGACAACCTTATACTGATGATAGCAAATCGCTCTATCTCAGTATCCATCAAGCCATTAGCGATCCTATACTGGCACAAAAGCTTCGCACATTAAACTTGCCAGTCGCTGTGCGCGGGAGCACGTTACCACGCTTTGAAGCATGGTGGGAAGCACATGGATTTAAATGGCTGACAGAAAAACTTACCTCAGGTGAGTCGCCTTTGGCTGCGCACCAAACAACACCCGCGAGAACAACTGACAATCAACCTGCTTTGCCTTCAAACTCCCCTCCTGTGCCATCAAATACAGAAAGTCAGCTAAGTAGTGACAATAACGAGCAAAAAACAACGCTACCTTTAGAAACAGATGTTTTCGCAGACATGCTCGCAGATTTAGCAGATGAGGTGTTGCACCAAAAGATCTAAAATATATTATAAATCCATCACAATTTTTTATTTAATCCCGTAAAATAATTAAAAAAAGAGCAGTCATACATGAAAGACTACAAACTGCTGCTAGCTGGGCTGATTTTACTACTACTCGTCATCTTCATTGCAATATTTGCTTGGTTGTATACCAGTAACCGTAAAAATACAGATCCTTTGCCAATCATGGCAAACAAAAATGAATCGACAGCTACCACTACTCAAGATGATGCAAAGTCACTGAATGATAGTGCTGTATACTTGCAAGCGGAAAAAAGTCTACAGATACCTCTAGACGATATCATTGCTAGATTCGAGTCTCGATATTCCCACATACAGGTCGTGGCAAACTACGTCTCTGCAAGTGACATCCTAACTTTAGTAGATAATGATACTAGCAAGCCGTCAAAATTTGTATTTGATGTCGATATGATTATCGCTAATGATAGATTATCGACAGAAAGACTCGCACCGTTACAAGCAGAGCTTAAAGCTGCTCAAGATAAAATCAAGCAAAGTAACATCCTTACCAACAATGCAGATGAGACCAGTAAAGAAAATCTATTTAGTCATGAAGATGAGGAAGATACTGATGGTAATATCAATATAGAAGCACGTACTCTGAATTCTTTTAGTTATGCGTTAAAAGATGAGCAAACGCTTGAAGGGGTTATTTTGACAGATAACACGGCTGCTATTACGTTCCGCAACTTTTTACTTTCAAGCACAGGACAAGATATCTTAAAAGAATACGATTATTATAATATTGAAGGCTATAAAAACAGCGTCAATGATCTATTTAATCCAACATCACGTACACAACAGGTATCAGAAACTGGATCAACCAATGTCGCTGATGCCCTTAGCAATGGCGAGTAATAATAAATTGTCTTTATTTATCTTTTGTTAATTGCTTTTGTGACTGCTTTTTCTTACAATGTCACTACATAATGCGCCTATAGCTCAACAGGATAGAGCAGTTGCCTCCTAAGCGATCGATCCGAGTTCGAGTCTTGGTGGGCGCACCAATCATTGTATTTAGACATAACCTCGCATTACCCCAATCCGCTACAGCCCCCGATTTTACTTACACTACGTCTTCCTGCATCACTTGTCATTACCTAGCAGCACCACTACACTGTTGTTAAATATGTTGTTAAATATTCAACAAGAGCGTTATTTGTTGTTAAATTCTCTTAGGTTTTGTTGTTAAAACCTCTCCACGCCTTTAAGGCCAAGTCATGACAAAGAGAAAAGACTACCAGTTGACGGATGCTGCCGTAAAATCTATTGCCAAACAATCACCACCTAATAAGATTACACGCCACGGCGATGGCAATAATTTATATCTAATACAACATCCAAATGGCTCCCTATTTTGGCAAATGGCTTATCGCTATCAATCTAATAAAGATCTCAAACCTAAGCAAAAAACCTATCAGATAGGTATCTACAAACCAGCCAAGCTAGATATAGACTCCTCCTTCAAACCAGAAGTATCGTTAAAGCAAGCACGATTAGCACGTGATAAAGCTAAATCATCACTTGACGACGGTATTGATCCTACCGACCAAAAAAACCATCATAAAAACAACTTTGAGCAGAAAGATTTATTTAAGATTATTGCTAACAGTTATATCAATGAAAAGTCAGAGACCACGCCCAAGAATATTCAAAAGCTGCATACCTATTTAGACAAGCATGTCTCACAACATATAGGTGACTATCCTATAAATGCTATTACTGCTCAGGATGTTATTAAAACTGGATTAGCGATTCAAACGTATTTTGAAAAGCAAGGTAAGTGGACGACTGACACAACACACAAGTGCGTGGCGTTTATCAGTTCGGTTTTTGAGTATGCTATCAACACGCTAGGTTATGATCTTATTAATATTGCTCATGGACGCAGTAGAGCGCTAAGACCTCATAAGGTTGAGCGCATGAAAGCAGTGGAGCAACACCAATTCCCTGAGCTACTACGTAATATTGATCAATACAGTGTAGATAATCCAAATGCTCATGAACAGACCGTCGCTGGCATGCAATTAATGACGCTATGCTTTGTTAGAACAAAAGAGTTGAGGTTTTTTGAATGGTCAGAGATTGATTACCATAAAAGCGTTTGGCGAGTGCCAGCGCACAAGATGAAGATGCGTCAGGATCACATTATTCCTCTATCACCACAAGCTATGGCTATCATCGAGCGTATGCGTCCCTTAACTGAGCGGACAGGCTATGTTTTCTACAACTTTGAGCGCAGCAATCCATATAGCGAAGTATGGTTTAATCAAGCATTAAAGCGCATGGGCTACACAGGTGACCCCTACCCTAAAATGACGGGTCACGGATTTAGACAGCTTGCTAGCACGGGACTGTATGAGCTGCAGTTTTCAGAAAACATTATTGAAGTCCAGTTAGCCCACCTTGAACAGTCGAGCGTCAAAAAGCGTTATGATTTATCAGCACATTTAGCCGAACGGCAAATGATGATGAATAAATGGGCGAACCATCTTGATGATTTACGCGCTGGCAAAGCGGTCAGGTTTGACTTACTGACCCCTGATGAACTTGCTAAAGAAATAGATAGCCGCAATGAGCAAGCCACTGATATAGCACTGCATGATAAAGAAACGTTAATAAAAAGCTTGCAAGCTCAAGGTATATCGCCTGACTTACTGGCTCAGCTCGCCAACCAGATGAGCTAATATCGCATCGTCAGTATCACCCTGACATATAAAAATTGATAGCGTTATGCGCTGTCATTACAAATGCAAGGCTAGGATTAATATCCGAACTTCAGCTCCTTTCACACGCCTTAAGCTGGCATGCTTTGCATCTATTCCAATTTAAGGTTGTAACGGGTAGGAATTTGAGTATTTTAATTGATGAATTAAGAGATGGAGACGAAAGCTATATCCCAGTTTCAGAAACCTTGCAGCTGTTATCGAAAGCTACTAACAATAGCTCCCTTGCCGATGTTAAAACCTATTTACTCGCTAAATATATTTGTAATTTTATGCCAATATATTATCGTGATGATTACTTTAGATTCAATCTTGACCAAGCAGAAAAGGCTTACGTCCATAGTCATGATGAATATAGTAGTACCTACCGTGCTTTAAATAATGAGTTAAAAGGTGATGAATATTTCTCCATTGAATTATTAAACGAATTTGAACCTATACAGAAGTATGATATTTTTGCCTATAAACGAGGCTATCATTGTATTGCTCAGCGAGCATATGACAGTTTTAATAAAGGTGACTATGTAACAGGGTTAAATAAACATATAGAAGCTCTTTTACTTAAAAAAAGTCTTATTAGTAAAGTATCCATAGAAAAAATTGAACAAGAAAAATTAATGCCAATAGAATTGAACGATACTCAAAATAATCACTATCTCGCCCTTAAGACAGAAAACAACAGACTTAATGACAGGTTAAATAAAGCTGTAGCTATTTTTAAAGATTTAAATGAAAAGGTTGATCAACTTACAGATCAACTCGAAGATCTCATTGCTGAGAAGAAGAAAATTGAAGATACGAGAGATCACTCAGAGATTGAACTGGAAAAAGTTAATACTAAACTATCGGATATGATAGCTAATAAAACTGAACCTCAAGCTTTTAACTGGCAAGCAATGACTTCTTTCACTTACCCTCCTGAACTTCATTTAGCCATAATAATATGGGAAAAAAATTATATTTTAAACGAGATAAACAATCCTCACATGAAAGATCATTCTCAGCGATTTAGTATTATTACTAAAAATTTAGGGCTCGATGAAACCATCCTTAGTGCAGCACTAATTGATAGATTGAGCAAAATCACTAATCCCCAAATTAATAAGCAAAAAAACGATATCGATAATTTAAAGAGCATTAAAGGTTTAAATATAAAGGACTTAGACGATAGTAACCCTAAGGGTAACCCTTAACGGTAACCCATTGTGTAAGGGGTTACCCTTTGCAGTAACCCCCCTATCCTCCATTAATATCTATCTCATAGCAACCAGCCATTACCGGCAATCACTCTAACCGCTATGAGGTGAATATTATGAAACTCAACGATCAATATCTAAGAATGGCAGACCTTGCTAACCAATCGGAACGCATCGCCAAGACCTATACGACTCAATCAGGACAACAGCGAACTGTGACTGCTAAAAACGCGACACGCGGTATCGTCGGTTTCTCTGCTAAACATATCTACCATCTCATCAGTCAAAATCAATTCCCAGCGCCCATAAAAATTGGACGTGCGAGCTTATGGCGTTTGTCTGATATTAATCACTGGGTAAACTCTCACAACGAACAGCCAGACTCAGACAGTCAATCCAATACTCTAATGGGAGCTTAGTCATGATGACGTCAAAACCCGTTGATATTTTAGAACCACGCCTAGTAGCAGTTGACAGTCATCAGTTAGATTACATCGATGAACTCATTCAAAACTATTCCAACGACTGCGAAAGTTTAGCTTATGCACTTAATACAATTGAAGCAGACGACCCAGCGTCAAAGGGTGTGATAGTAGCGGTGAGATCCGCCTTACTCGCTATCAGTACACATGCCAGCGAATTGAGCTCAGGCATCATGCGAGATATTGTCTCATTGCCTGAAGTCAAGGTATCAAGCCATGAATAGTAATGACAATAGAACCCAGCTAGAAGCTCTTAGCGGCTTACCTGATAACGCCTTGTCTATCAGCCAAACTAGCCAGCGCAAAATAATTGATATGACCACTGATAATGATAGAGAAGTCGTTGTCTTATCAGCACATGATCTATCAGATATTGCCTGTGATATCGAAGGAGTCGTCACTATATTGAATGATATTGGGCATCTGCTAGCACTTGTTCACCATGCCAAGATGCAGCCACATATCATTGTAACTATGTCACATTTAAGAAATGATTCTGTCAATACATGGATGAATCTATTAAATGCAAGATTAGAGAAAGTCAATCAAACCTTAGCACTGACTCGTTACAGCAAAGAGGTAGCACAGTGAAAATCTATCTACCAAAGCAAAGCCGTAAGTATGCCAAGCGTGAGAGCTACTACAAAAAGTACAGAGCCTCGCGCAAACCTAAACAGTCACATGCAAGAGGTAATAGATGAATACCTCACCACAAACGATAGACAATAAAAAAGCCCATGCTGACAACATGGGCGCTGATACTCTCTTACAAGGTTGCAAGCCAGCTACAGAGAAACAACTGGCAAACTGTCCATTCTTGACCAAGCTTTACAGCATGGTAGAACCTGAACGACTGCTATTTTCTACAGACGACACTACTATATATCATGGTGATGATATTGGCAAAACCGAAGCGACCGCTAGCACGATAGCTATAGCAATAACCGACAGACAAAAGCAACCCGTAGGCGCTGTGTTCTACACACCAAACAGCAAAGCTACGCCTATTGTGATTGATCCTACAGGGTATGGCGCTATCGTTATTGGTGACACGAACAAAGCTAATGAGGTGCTTGCATTTGATAATTTAGATAACGGTATTGATACTTATGCGTGCCTGATGGCTAGTGACAAGACTATTATTATCAGCCCTCAAAAGACAAAGCAATGCTTTAAAAAGATGGTACAGCATTGGAGCAGCGGATCACAGGTCACCATACCGATGACCACAGATAACAAAGGGATGATAAATTTACTGGCAGGCGTGAATGCTAGGGCATTAGTTACTGTGGCTGATATGGTCACGATGCTACATGCTAATAATAGCTATGAGGCGATACTGGCAGCTGATGACACCCAGCTAATCAATTTAAAAGATACCACTTACTATCCTGAATGGCGCGACGACAAAGCACCGCAACTGAATACGCCTATGGTCTGTGATGATGGGCGTTTTGAGCTATACCATGATGGGCTGTTTTTCGTAAAGTACGATGACAGCGATCCTAGCAATATTTTATATAAGCAAAAAATGTTTGTTTGTTCACCCATTGAGATTATCGCTAAGACACGAGACATAAGCAGCGGTACATGGGGGCGGTTATTACAGTGGCGTGATGATGATAACGAGCTGCATAAATGGGCAATGCCGTTATCTTTATTGCAAGGTGATGCCCGTGAATACCGCAAAGAATTAGCCAGTCAAGGCTTGAACATTACTACCAACCCCAAACAGCGCAGCTACTTAGACGCTTACTTACAAGATTATCCAATCTACAAACGCGCGCGGTGTGTCGATAGACTAGGCTGGGACGGTGAGCAATATATCTTACCTAATGGCGCTATCGGTGGTGATGGTAAAGAACTTATTGTCTATCAGTCTGCAAATAGTATTAACAGCACCCTAGCCCAGCAAGGAGAGCTAGCCCAGTGGCGTGATGAGTTATGCAAACCACTAGCAGAACAAAGCCGTTTTGTTTTCTCCATTGCTTGCGCGTTCGCTGGTCAATTACTGGAGTTATTAGAAGATGACGGGGGCGGCTTTCATCTCTTAGGTTCATCAAGCATGGGCAAGTCATTGTCGCTTAAATTGGCTGCTAGTGTATGGGGCAACCCTGACAGGTATGTTAAGACATGGCGCAGCACTGATAACGCACTGGAGGGCACAGCCAGCGAGCATAACGACAGTTTTCTGCCACTCGATGAAATCAGCGAATGTGACCCAAAAATAGTAGGCAAAACCGTTTACATGCTGGCTAATGGTCAAGGTAAAGGACGTAGTACCACCACGGGGCACAATCGCATAGCCAAAACATGGCGCATTATCTTTTTGTCTAATGGTGAGGAGTCGCTACAAAACTTCATGGCGCAAGCAGGGCAAAAAACCAATGCAGGTATTGAGGTTCGAGTGGCGCATATCGATGCTGATGCTGGTAAAGGCTTAAAGACGTTTGATAGTTTGGTACTGGCAAAAACAGGCGCAGCGCAAGCCGATAGGATCAACGAGCTATCACACGCTTATCATGGTGTGGCTGGCATAGCATGGCTTGAACATATCACCACTGACAAGGCAGCGACCACAGCCACCGCCAAGCAGTTGGTAGATGACTTTATGAGCCAATACACGGACCTTGCTCCACAAGCGCATAGAGTGGCTAAACGGTTCGCTATTGTGGCTACCGCTGGCGAGATGGCAACTCAGGCAGACATCACAGGCTGGCAAGTAGGACAAGCAACCACAGCCATTATGACGTGCTTAGATAATTGGCTTGATAACTATGGGCGTGATGGTGAGCATGAGCAGCGCCAAATCATCAAACATATTCAGTCGTTTATTGAACAGCATGGATCAAGTCGTTTTCAGGCTTGTTTCCAGACCACCGGCACCCGCCCCAACTTTGATGAAAGAACACCCAACCGTGTGGGCTATCGCAACGAGGACACAGGGGACTATTATTTTTCTAAAGAAACTTTCAACAGCGTATGTGCGCCATTTAGTAAAAGAAAAGTATTGCAGGTGTTAGATGAAGCGGGCTTGTTACTTTCAAATCAGGGTGACCGTAAAATTTATAAAACCCCTAATACTCTATTTAGTGGCAAGGTTCGCCCGTCTGTTTACGCGGTTACTGCTAACATACTTTGTTGTGAACCTTAAAAACCGATGGGACAAGCGGGACAGACGGGACAGCCATTATACAGTAAGGGGTAGAGCTGTCCCGAAAGCAAAAACGGAAACGGGACGGCTGAAAGCTAATAACTATGGGGGCTGTCCCGCTTGTCCCGTCTGTCCCATACAAAAAACTAGGTTACAGCAAAAATAATCAAAGGTAGGCGTTTATCGTCTGCCTTTTTTACTGTTTGTACTCCAATGATATTAGTGAAAAATATTGGAAGCAAAAATAGCATAAACATAAAAAAGTGGAAGCAAAAAGACCCTAAAATAAACTGCTTCCAACATAAAAAAACCACGCTTAGACCAATCATATAGGGCAGTTTGGCTTGGAAGCAAAAAATCTTGTGGAAGCAAAAAAAATCATCGAAATGGAAGCAGTTTCATTTGATAATTATGTCGACATTACGCCAACTAGCCAGCATGTCCGTACTATTAATTTTGCTGTGAAGTGACATTATTCGCTACAAAATATTGGAACCAAAACAGCCAAATTGTGGAAATTTGGAACCAAAACACGCCTATTTTCTCTTTGGTTCCAACATAAAAAACCACTCTTAGCCCAGTCATGGAAAGTTATTCAGCTCGGAACCAGAAATAATTTTGGAACCAAAAAAAAGCTGGAAAAATGGAACCACTTTGGTACGATTATAGCGAGAGGCCGCTTCTTAAAACCAATCTGAGATATTACATCGCTGCCTCATCACCCAGCTTCGTATCAAGCATCAATCGAATGAACTGCTTAAACTGATTCGGGTTAGACAGTAGATGCATGGTCATGTCTTCAAACGTCCCTTTGGCATCAAACATAGCGTCCTCGGCAGCGTTTGGATAACCGCCCAGCATGATCTGATCAACACTATTATTGGTGAACTGCTTAACCACGATCTCGTTCTCAGTGACCTTATCCCAAATGGTATTCATAAAGTTCACTTTGTCCTTATCGGTAAAGTCCTCACCAGCAAAAACCTCGTTTAATCTATCAATAATCTGTGATAGCAGCGCTTCTTGTTTGTCTTTAGGCGTGGCTGTACCCGCGCCACTGCCGCCATCTAGTTGATACTCAGACTTACCCTCTTGCAGCTTTAAGTCTTGCTGGTGCAGCATTGAGACACGGTAATGGCTCATGACGATGTTACTTAGATCAACCTCATCTTCATTGTCCACGCTTTCACGTAATAGTGGCTGTAGGTTACGCGCGTATAGACTCAGTTTCTCTAGCTCTTTGTCGTCATAATCCACGATTTGCGACATAAACTCATATTGACGGGTAAAAGTGCCTAAATCCTTTTTAAATATTTCTAGCGCGTCTTGGTCGGCCTTAAAACCTTTGTAGTCATTCTCCGCATTGGTCATCAGCACTACATCACCCGTGGCTTTAGTACGCTCCAGCATCACTTTGGCATGCTGTGCTTGCTCACGTGCTTGGCTGTAGCGCTTCTGCCAACGCTCAACCGCTGGCTTGCAGATATTACTAATGGCGGCGTTAGACTTGTTCTTACTGTAGAAGGCCTCAACGAATTGCTCGACCTCATGCCATAAGAAGATACCGCTGGCACGCAGTTTCTCATAAAGGTCAAACACCTGATCAGGGTCAGACACATCCGCTAAGGTTGCAGTCTCATAATATGGTTGGAAGGCTTCCAGAATATAGTCAGGATCATTAAAGAAGTCGAGCACAAACGTACCGCTCTCTGCTTTGCCCTTATAGGTACGGTTAAGCCGTGAAAGGGTCTGTACGCAGTCCACGCCTGTTAGCTTCTTATCAATATACATGGCGCACAGTTTGGGCTGGTCAAAGCCTGTCTGGAACTTATTAGCCACCAGCATCACTTGATAGTCATCACTGTCAAAGGCTTTACGTAGATCACGGCCTTTTAATCCAATATTCATATTATGCTCGGTGAACTTCTCGCCAAGTAATGCGCCACTATCAGGATCATTGTCGTTAAAGCTGACTTCACCTGAGAACGCGACCATGGCATTGATACGATGATAACCATGTTCAGCGATATAGTTATCAAAGGCCAACTTATAGCGTACTGCTTCTTTACGTGAGCCTGTCACTACCATGGCTTTGGCTTGCCCGCCCAATAAGCCTTTAATGTTGTCGTTAAAGTGCTCAATGATGATCTTAACCTTCTGCGCGATATTGTGCTCATGCAAACGCACCCAGTTATTAAGCTTAATTTTGGCGCGGCGAGCATCGACCTCATCATCAGCGGCGGCAAGCTTCTGTTTTAGCTGATAAACCACTTTATAGTTGGTGTAGTTCTTGAGCACATCTAAGATGAAGCCTTCTTCAATCGCTTGGCGCATGGAATAGACATGATAAGCGGCTGGCAGGTTATCTTTTGAGGCTAGCAAATCAGGATTAGGCAGACGTCCAAACAGCTCGATGGTTTTCGGTTTAGGCGTGGCGGTAAAGGCATAGTAGCTGAGGTTGGGACTGCTACGGCGGGCGGCAAGCGTGGCATCCATTATGACATCAAGGCTATCTTCGCTAGATAGCGGTGCATCATTCTCGGCAGCATTATCAAAAGTACTGTCTTGCTTACTCTCTATATCACCTGAGACCAATACTTCTTTGAGCTGGCGGGCGGTAGAGCCTGTTTGTGAGGAATGGGCTTCATCGGCGATGATGGCATAACGGCGTGACTTGAGCACACTTGAGTCTTCAATCGCTTTGAGTACAAATGGGAAGGTTTGAATAGTGACGATAATGATCGGCTGCGAATTGACCAATGCGGCCGCAAGCTGCTCAGACTTTGAGCCATCACCTTCTTTTCTATTGATCTTGCCCACCACGCCATCAGCATGTTCAAACTGATAGATGGTGTCCTGCAACTGGTCATCAAGCACGGTACGGTCGGTAATGACAATAACAGAGTGAAATTGCTTATCGCCGTCACTGTTGTACAAGGTCGATAGTTGATGGGCAGTCCATGCGATAGAGTTAGACTTGCCTGAGCCTGCACTGTGTTGGATCAGGTACTTTTGACCCGCGCCCTCATCAATGGCCGCATTGACCAACTTAGTCACCACATCCCACTGATGATAACGCGGAAACATCATAGTCTCTTTTTTAGATTTACGGCCAATCGCGTCCTCTTCCTCGTCTATCTGCAAGTGCATAAAGTGGCCGAGGATGGCGAGTAAGTTCTCTGGTGTGAGTACTTCATTCCACAGATAGTCGGTGGCATATTGGCTGACATCCTTAGGCGTATCATTACCCGCGCCGCCGTCACTGGTGCCTTTGTTAAACGGTAAGAAATAAGTACTGTCACCTGCCAGCCTCGTGGTCATATAGACTTCATACTGACTGACAGCGAAGTGAACCAATGCGCCACGCTTAAATGTCAGCAGTGGCTCAGGTTTCTTGGTATCAGGGTCTTTTGGCAGGCGTGTCTTCTTATACTGAGTAATAGCATTTTGCACCGCTTGTTTAAACTCAGACTTTAGCTCCATCGTCGTGACGGGCAAGCCATTGACGAACAGTACCACATCGATACGGTTACGCTTAGCGACTTTACCGTCAGTTTCGCCTTTTGGACTGCCTTTTAAGCTGGTATGAGGGCTATAGACTACTTCAGGAACCACACGGCAGATATTGGCCTCATAGCGTGCCATCGTCTCAGGGTTGAGACTGTGCTCAGGCTTAAACTGACATAGGTCAAAGCGTGCGTTACGAATCTTTAGGCCATGACGTAATACACCCAATGTGCCATAAGTGCGTGAAGCTCTATCAGTTGAGTGTTCATCAGCCTTGTTTAGCTGCTTCACCAATGCGGTGATAAAGTGGCGCTCAGAATCAATAGGAAAGGTACGGCAAAACTTTTCCCACTCCTTTGGCTGGGTCATCTGCACAAAGTCCAGTACGTCTTGCTCATAGAGCGCGGTCTCAGCCTGATAGCCACTGGCATGACCTACTTGCCAGCCATGCACTTGCATTTGAGTGACGATATCGGCTTGGAAGACAGATTCGTAGGTGACATTTTGCGCATTAATAGCAGTATTGGTCTGGGTCATGGTTTGACTCTTATTATTAAGTTATGAGTGTGGCTTATGAGATCAGCCACACTTTATTGATTTCAACGATCTGATGCTCTCTACCTTCGATAACTTCTGTTCTTATAATTTTGCTAGGGTCAGTCTCTTGCAGTATTTCTATGTCGTATTCATCGGTCATATCATAAGCGCCAATATGCCGACTAAGCTGCCAGATATGGCCATCTAAGTACTTAGCGGTGTTTGCATTGTAGTGAATAGAGCTTTGAATACCCTTTTGGGGCTGTTCATCTACTGGCTCAAAGGTATTTATATAAAAGTCTTTATAATCTTCTATCGCACAAACCACTTGTGAGCGACTGATGTATTCTTCATATAGCCAGATTTGCAGATAGTAATAGGTTTGCATACTCTCTAAAGTGTATTGCCATAATTGGTAGATTTTTTGCAGATTTTTAATCAGTAGGTATTCACAGTCGCCTGTTGGTTCAGGATAAATACTACCGCCTAAAGGCAAGCTCGACCATGGTTGTACCCGAAATTTAACGTAGTCTCTTTTTTCTTGATTCAGCAGCTCAGTATCAAGGCTCTTACGATTATCACCCCATTGCTCAATAGCACGCTTACGGCGGTTGATGCCTCTTATTTTGCGATATCTTATTTTCTGCGTTTTCATGTTTAGCTCTATATTTTTTTCAAGCTTAAACCAACCGCTACGGCTCTTCACATACCATAGTTAAACTCTTACCAAAGATGGTTTTATTCAGCCGATTATAATTGGCAAAGACTTTTTCAGAGTCAGCATAATAGATCTGATCATTCACGCAATTACTAAAGCCATAGGTCAGTAAGTTTATTTTGGCATAGTTCTCAGGGTCGCTGGCTTTTTGGCTCTGATAACGCTCTGTAGTCAAATTGCGTGAATATTTACCGCCATCATTACTAAAGAGTGTTTGCTCCTGAATTTGCTCTTCGACGAACTCTTGCCATTTATTCTGCACAGCGGTTTCGTCTTTAAAAAAGGGCGCAAGATACTGCTTACACATCGGCGGACTCAACCTCATCGCTTGTATGGGATCTAGATAAGCCAAAATAGTTAATTTATCATGGACATATTCGGCTTCAATAGACTTTAAAAGTTCACGCTTGTAGGTTTGCGCTTGTGGCACGACTTCTAATTGCTCAACCTTACGCTTTCGCGACTCATATTTTTTATTTAAATTGGTTGTGTCTGTCGTTGATACTCTGTTTAAGTCGCTAGGGTAAATAGGAGAAGAAAAGCTATTTAGCTGTACGCTAGTTAGATTGTTTAACATGAAATGAGAGTTCTCGATTTGCTTGGCGCTATACTTTTTATTATCGAACTCGCCTTGCATATCGCATAAATCATCTTGCCATTTGTAGACTTCGGCTTGAGCAACACTAGTTACTGCTGACAATAAGATACTTACTGCTAGTACTGAGTAACACTTCATTATTGAAGTCCTTTTCTAGTTTTAATCTTCATTAAGCACAAAAACCCTCAACTTACTCATTACTGACTACCAACTTGCCAGCCTTGCATTTGAGTGACGATATCGGCTTGGAAGACAGATTCGTAGGTGACGTTGTGCGCGTTAATAGCAGTGCTAGTCTGGGTCATGGCATGGGTCTTATTATTAAGTTAGGGTCGACGTAGTAATACAGGTTATTCATTAATAACCACGTTCATTTAATCGTCTATATTGATCACAGCCATATTGATAACCTTTATCACACGTTTTCCCGTACCATTCCTTTGCTGTAGATCGGTTTCGCTTAAGACCACCCAAACCTTCTTCATAAAACATGGCAAGCGCCGCTTGACCTCTGGCATCGCCCTGTTTGGCAGCTTTTTGAAACATTTTTCTTGATAATATCAGATCTTGACGCACCCCTTGACCGTCATAATATATCGCTCCCACCTCAATTTGATACTCTACATTGCCTTGGTTTGCCCATTTTTTCATATCAGCCAAACTATCCTTAGCATCAGAGTACTTATTCTCATCAGATACGCGGCTACTTGAGGCAAGTTGATATTCTTTTTGCTTGGCACGAGCACTTAGATTATCTATCTCGTTGGATATCTCATCATTACCATATACATGAGCACCACTATTGGTAGCATATATATTGCGACTAGAACCATAACTTGCAGACGTAGAAATATTGCTAGTCGTGTGGGTCAAAGTGTTATTTGGTTGAAAGGTAGTTTCGACAGCTCCATTCACTTGGGCTGTACCCATTCCTAATAGTATCAATAGTAATCTTTTCATAACTTTCATACCTATGCCAGTCAACTTTAATAAAGTACTCTTATAGCTCGTAATTTTAGTCGTGCATTACGAAGCTTTATTGTCAGCCGCCCGCCAGCCCCGCACATCAATCTTGCCCGTAACCGCAGCAGATATTAAAGCAGTGCGGCGTTCTTGCATAAGTTGGATGGCATCCTGCGCTATTGCGATAGTTTCATCATATTTGTTACATAGATATTTTATATTATTGACAATATCTTCAATTTCTTTAGAAGGTGGAATAGGAACTGCTAAATCTTTTACTATATCTGTATTTAAATTCGGTTGTCCTGACCCTTGTTTTATTCTCTCTCTCAAATTTATCGTTAGCGTGGATAAATAGAAATATACATATTCGCTATCTAATCTTAAATCTTCAAACCCTACTACACCATCGTTTGCATTAGCATCTATAGAAAGGATTTTAGGTACACCTAATGTCGCGCCACTATTTGATAACACTAATGTTCCAGTCTTAAATATACGACATTGGTCACTACCTTTTTTTGTTAGGCAAGTAGCGGTTTCCTGCAAATATATTTTATTATCTTTGGTGATTTCTGCCACAGTTACCCATGGAGAATAACTGCCATTAAAAAGTAAAGGATCACCTGCGGGTCTAGGTGAGCCACCTCTAACAACTCTTGAGACATAGCCTAACTTACTTACCTCCCAATGCTCAGGCACTCCTCCCAACCATTCAACGCCCGACTCTTTCATCGGCGCGTCAGGGTTTAACCCCTTAGTCACCGCATGACTGATCACCGCTTGGCGCTTCTCTTTTAGCAGTTGGATAAGGGTTTGCTGTTTTTCGATTAGGGTATCGATTTGGGCGGTTTCATGGTCGAGGAAATTGGCTATAGTTTCTCTTTCATCTAAAGATGGCAACCAAATCTCAACCCCTTTCAAAATAGACTGGGTAATACTAAAAACTTTGACACCTTTTACCATGTGTCTAATTTGAGTTCTTATTTCCTTAGAATCCATTAAATAAGCATAAAAACGACTACATTTACGGTCAAAAGGGCGAGCAATAACGGTGTGATAACCAGCAAAAACTAAATCATCAGTAATTAACTGAGTAAAATTTCCTGAACCTTCTATGTCCTCAGAAGTATCAGCAAACACTAAATCACCTTTAGTAAGCAAGGCATAAGGAGATGACTGTAAATACTCTTTATCAACGCACTTTAAATAATTCTTTTTTGGATCAACTTCAAAACCGTATTTCGAATGCACCTCTCCATAATTTACACAAGGGATGCCGTTATCAATAAGGTTAGCTTTCGTTATAGTTAGACCTCGACCAAACGAAAACATATATCTAAGCTTACTAAGCTCCCAGCCTTTAGGTATTTCCTCTAACCACTCAACCCCAGAATCTTTATACTCTGCATACTGCTGATACTTCGTTACCAATTCAGCCATTACGAATGCACCTCACCCAATAACTGCATAATCTCGCTACTGACCGCATCCAAGTCCGCATCAATCTCGGCTAATGCTCTTGGCGGCTCATACACATAGAAATGACGGTTAAATGGTATCTCATAGCCGACCACGCCAATCTCTTCATCAATAGCGTCCGTCTTATCGGCATTAATCCACGCATCAGGTACATGCGGCTGTACTTCACGCGCGAAGTAGCTTTCAATCAACTCAGTGGTGGTCACCTCAGGATTCAGCGGCACGTTTTCATAATCACGTAGGTCGCTGTCTGTTTGGAACTCTACTATTTTGGTCTTGCTGGCAGGATCAGTATAACTAAATGCACCATAAATCGGATTGGCAACCTTGACCGCTTTTTTGATGACTGGCTCAGCATTGGGGTTCTTCCAAGTGATAGCATCAATCAGCTGTTTTTTCTCTTTCGCGTCCAAATCTACTTCAGCGTCTTTTAACGCTTGCTTGAACAATTTATCAAACTCATTGAAGTCATCAAACTGGTTTTCACCGATAGCCGACTGCAAGGATTTGGCTTTATTCATCAGCGCAAGTTGCGTTTGCCATATCTTGACATCAAGCACGTCTTTGACTTGGGCTTCTTTAAGCTCGCTAAAGTCCGCCTTTATCATCGCACGCGCATCAACCGTCACCGCTGATAAATCACCATAGCTATTGTTATCGCTGTCACTGTCATTATCAGTAGCCCAGTCACTAGCAAACTTCTCATATAACGCTGGCATGACCATATCAAACGGCTTAGCTGCATAGCGTAGGCTTTCAATGGCATCATCATTCAGCTGTGCCGATAAGCGCAATGGACGCTCAATGGTTAAGCGGCGATAGCCAAACTCATGAGTTTTAAATATTTTACTGGCAAAGGTCTTAGCTGGCTCGCTTTTAGGGTTGGCGGACTGACGACCACGGTTAGATTTCACCTCTTCTGGCTTGTCGAGTACGCGAGCATCAACCACTTCAAAGTCACCAAAACTGCGGGTAATGGTTTTGATATCGTCTTCGCTCATCTCATTACGCTTAGAGCCCAGTGATTTACGCATCTTGCTATATAGATTACTACCATCGATCAGCTGGACTTGCCCGCGGCGCTCAGCAGCTTTCTTATTGCTTAATATCCAGATATAAGTAGCAATACCCGTGTTATAGAACATATCGTTTGGCAAGGCGATGATAGCCTCAAGCAAATCGGCCTCAAGGATATAACGGCGAATCTCACTCTCACCACTGCCTGCGCCGCCCGTAAATAGCGGTGACCCATTTAAGATAATACCGATACGGCTGCCCTGATTGTTATTTTGGGTACTGTTTGTGCTGTTTTGACCGCTACTGTTAGCTGTCGCTTGCTCATCACCCCGCTCATTACTAACGATCGGACGCATTTTGCTAATGAGATGCATCAGGAACAATAGCGAGCCATCAGAGACGCGCGGCAAGCCCGCCCCAAAGCGACCATCAAAGCCTTTTTGTGTATGTTCGTCATTGATCTCACCTGATATCTTTTTCCAGTCTACCCCAAACGGTGGATTCGATAGCATGTAGTCAAACTTCTCCGCGACCAGCTGATCACTAGACAACGTATTACCCAGCTTAATGTTATTCACCTCTTGCCCTTTAATCAGCATATCGGCTTTACAGATAGCATAAGACTCAGGGTTGAGCTCTTGCCCATAGGTACGCATGACCGCGTCAGGGTTTAGCTCTAGCACGTATTCCATACCAGAGGATAGGAAACCGCCTGTCCCTGCCGTAGGGTCATAAATGGTGCGAATGATACCGTCTTTGGTCAGCGCATCATCATCTTCCATAAACACCAGTGAGGTGGTCAAGCGCACGATATCGCGCGGGGTAAAATGCTCCCCTGCGGTTTCATTCGAGCTCTCAGCAAAGCGGCGAATCAGCTCTTCAAACACAAAGCCCATTTCATGGTTAGAGATAGCGTCAGGGCTAAGATCAGTATTGGCGAACTTCTGCACCACTTTGTACAATAAGTTGGCATCAGCCAATTGACCGACAAACTCTTCAAACTTGAAATGCTCAAATATCTCACGCGCGTCTTTAGAGAAGGATTGCACGTAGGTGTTTAAGTTGTCTTTGATATCGCTCTGACCCATCTTGCTCAAATCCATGGGCGAGGTATTATAAAATGCATGCTTGCTGGCACGAATGATGAACTTCTCTTGTGCTTCCTCTGGCAGACCTTTTTCAGCGATACGCTCACTCTCAGCCACCACAGCAGCTTTGGTGTCTGCTAATACGCATTCTAGGCGGCGCAGTAGTGTGAATGGCAGGATAATGCGGCCGTATTGAGATTGCTTGAAGTCACCACGTAATAGGTCAGCGACAGACCAGATGAAAGCCGCTGTTTGAGAGAAGTTTTTGGTCATGGGAGTATCTTTTGGTTGTTGGGCAAGGTTGAGTGCTTGGAGTTATAGTACAGGCTTAAAATTAGACTACACGTGCTGCGATGGAATACATCGACTTATGACGGCTTATAAAGCTTATTGTATGATAGTAGAGTATATAAAGGCTAGTATGCAAACTTAATGTTGGTTATATTTGATGAGGTTATTTGTAGTGACGCATCGGTCAATAATACATATGGAAAATTGGATATTAGCGTGGATACATGTTAGTCACAAACTTCTAAAACAACCCTGTCATGCTTTAGCAACAAATATTGACGATAGTCGTAGTTATTGTAACTGAAAGAGTCAGTTCGCCTCAGGTAATTATCTTAAGCCAGTGGGTTCTAGATTGCTAAAAAAACGAGATTTCTGCTATCTAGCTCGGCAAGCACATCGTATTCAACTGATTACGCTGTAATTCATCACCGAAACCCTAAAAGATCTAAACCTTTGGAGATTTACCATGCAATTTAAAAAATCCTTAATGACCGCTACATTAGTTACTATTGGCGGATTCGCTGCTATGTCTAGTGCGAATGCTGCTGGTACAGAGTCAGGTAGTTTTAACGTCAATATGACTGTGGTGTCTGCTTGCACCTTATCAGCTGCTCCTCTCACTCAAGATATTACTTTCGGTGAAGTTGCTGCGGGCGGCACAGCGGCTGCTAACCAAACCAACGCTACCACCCTCTCCGTGATGTGCTCTACAGGTGCGCCTTATGTGGTTAAATTAACCCCATCGAACGATAATGCTAGTGGTGCTGGTATTATGACAGGACCAGCGCCAACAGATCTTATTACTTACCAGTTACACTCTGATTCAGCTGGCTTGAATGCTTGGGGTAATACCGGAGTATTAAATGGCGAAGCCGGTAATAGTGTTAGTAGCGTCGGAGAAGGCATGGAAGTTCCTCTCGAACATCCTGTATATGCCTCAGTGACCGGTAGCACCGACGTTACCGTAGGTAACTATACTGATCTGGTTAGCGTTTCTGTCGTTTACTAGCCAGCTATGTTAAATCTCTGGTTACACCGTGTTGCAAAATATAGTGTGATCTCAAGCTTGCTGCTGTGTAGCAATTGGGTGATGGCGAGTGGGCTTCAAGTCTCTCCCATCTCCTTAAGCTTACAAGCTAGAGAAAACGCCAGTGGTCTGACCCTAAGTAATACCGGTGACAATGTGGTGCATGCGCAAGTGCGTGTGTACCACTGGTCGCAGGATGAAACAGGCGATCAGCTCACACTATCACGAGGATTATTGGCCAGTCCGCCAATGATTAAGCTTGACCCAAGCGAAAAGCAATTAATTCGAATTATACGTGCCACAGCACCGCCGCAAGGCAGTGGCGCTGTAGAAGACAGCTATAGAGTTTTGGTTAATGAGTTGCCGATTAAATCCCCTGACCAAAAGAGTGGCTTGCAGTTTGCGTTGAGCTATTCCCTACCCGTATTTGTACAGCCCGTTGGTGTTATAAAAACCAGCCCGAAGCTGCAATGGAGCACGTATGTGCAACCAGATGGCAAGCAGGTAAAGTTACGTGTCCACAATAGCGGCAATGGTCATGCCCAACTGGCAAGCCTAAGCTTTGTAGATGCTGCTGGTACTAGCATTGATGTCCATAAAGGTTTGCTGGGTTATGTTTTACCAGGCGCTACCATGTACTGGACACTGAAAACACCGCCCTCGGCACTAACGACAGGTGGAAAATTCAAGGCAATGATCAATGGAACTGAGACGATACAAGACGTTACGCTGGACAACTCCGATCGCTAAAATAGCCTTATTGCAAACTTTAATGATACCTATCAGTCATGCCATCGAACCAAACGATATCACTGCTACCTCTACAGAGCTTACCAACGACAGTCTCGCACAGCTTGATTTAAACCGTAACAATCGTGACGAAAACGACCATCCAGACAAGCTTGATCTCTATTTAGAGGTTAAGCTTAACGGCGCAGACAAGGGTTTAGCGTCCTTCGAATATTATAATGATCAATTATGGGCAAGTAAAAACGTATTGCAGCAACTTGGCTTTATAGTACCGCCTGACACCCTCGAACCAATACCGCTAAACACCTTATCTGACATCAAGATTGATTATGATGCACGCCAGCAAACGGTCAATCTCATTGCACCGCTAAACATGCTCAACCTTGCTACGACCGTCGTTAATACCCGTAATAGTAAACGCCCACAACCGACCGCCTCGCCTGGTTTTCTGTTAAATTACAACCTCTATGGCACGCAAACAGAGGACAACGCGACCAGCCTAAGTGCTTATACAGAACTGCGTGCGTTTAATGACCTCGGTGTATTAAGCTCTACTGCCTTGACAACTGGCAATCGCTTTGCTGGTAGCAATACTAATAGTAATGATTGGGACAGCCGTACGGTGCGTTTGGATAGCAGTTGGAGCAAGTCTTTCCCTGATAAGCTGCTCACCGTCAGCGCTGGCGACATACTCACAGGTACACTATCCTGGACAAGGTCCACACGCTTAGGCGGACTGCAATTTGGCAGTAACTTTGACCTGCAGCCCTATATTGCCACCACGCCTCTGCCGTCATTTTTTGGCTCGGCCACGCTACCCTCAGCGGTAGAGCTCTATGTTAATGGTCTCAAGCAATACAGCGGCGACATACCTGCTGGTCCATTTGAGCTTAATACAGCTCCCAGTTTTAGCGGCGCGGGCAATGCCCAGCTCGTCTTGACTGATGCGTTAGGACAAAACACCACGCTTAATTTCTCACTTTATGATGCCCATCGTTTACTACAGCCAGGGCTGTCCGATTGGTCAGTAGAGCTCGGTACCGTACGCCAAAATTATGGCCTCAAATCTTTTGATTATGGTAATGATATCGCCGGCTTTGGCACTTGGCGTTATGGAGTCAGTGATCGCTTTACCGCAGAGACCCATGCTGAAGTGACTGAGGGGCTTAGTAATGCTGGTGTCGGTGGCACTTGGTTATTAGGTAGCAAAGGCGGTGTCTTATTTGCCTCACTAGCGGGTAGCGACAGCCAAGGTGAAGGTGGATTGCAATACAGTGCAGACTACTCTTGGAATAATAGTCGCTTCCATATCGGTCTCAATGCCACTGGTACTCATGGTGACTACCGTGACGTCGCCACACGTTACGGAAATGCTCCCAACAGCCGAAGTGAACAACTCTCAACAGGTTATAGCACCCAATCTCTAGGCAGTTTTGGTCTTAGTTATAATCAGGTCGCTTTTACGCAGCAAGAGACCTCACAATTTGCCAGCGCCTCTTGGCGAAAGTCTTTTGGGCGACGACTGAGTCTGAACGCCAATTACAATCATGATATCCATAATTCTGCCAATAACAGCGTCTCTTTTGGGGCCTCGCTATCCTTAGACCATAATATCTCGCTGAATAGTAGTGTGCAGAGCACTAACGAGCGTCATTCCTTGGTAACAGATGTGTCGCAATCAACACCAAATGCGGGCGGCATAGGCTGGCGTGCGCAAGCAAGGCACAGTACGAGTAACAACAGCAGCACCGATGGCTTAGCCGAATTGAATTATCTTGGTCCATACGGTCGATTACAAGCTGGTATCAGTAGCAACAACGATAATTATTCTACTTATGCTAGCGGTACAGGCGCGCTGGTCATGATGGGTGGAGGCTTATTTGCTGCCCGCCAAATCAATAATGGTTTTGCCGTGGTCTCCACTGATGGTATCGCCGATGTACCAGTGCTGCTGCAAAACAGTCCCATAGGTACAACGAATAAGCAGGGGCTATTATTGGTAACACCATTGAACGCTTATCAAGACAATAAAATTGCTATTAACCCTATGGACTTGCCCGCTGACCTGCACATTGACAAAGTGGATATTGAAGCAACGCCGACTGACCGTGCTGGAGTATTAGTAAGATTTGGCATCACACCTGTGCGCTCTGCCTCTGTCCTCCTTACCGACAACGTTAACCAGCCATTACCGCTTGGCAGTCAAGTACGGTTACTTACGAACAAAGATGCATCTTCAGCAGTTATTGGATTTGATGGCGAAGTCTATTTGGATACCTTAGATGAGCACAATGTACTAAAAGTAATCATGCCCTCTAGTGATAGTTGTACGGTCAGCTTTGATTATCATAAACAGGGCGATGATATTCCACTCATCGGTCCTCTCATCTGTCAAAAGGTAAAAGAATAATGAAGTTTTTAAGATGGAAATATAGTATATTTTTGATAGTAGGTGCATGGTGGTTACCATCAGGGAATGCTTATGCTGTACCCAATGTTACGTGTGAAGCAGGTATGAATACAGCAGTGGGAAGTACCGGTAAAGTGAACATTAGCGATTCTATCACCCCCGCCAACGCCGATGATGCAAGAATTAGTGCTACATTAAACTATAGATGCACCAATAGCGGCTCCGCAGGATATGTATCGGTTTGCCTTGCAGTAGACGGTGGCAATAATAACAGCACTTACCCTCCGCGTTACATGAAGAATGGGTCTGTCGATTCAAACTTGGCTTTTACCATGACATTACCAGGAAATATTGATTGGGGTACCCGAAATTCTAGTGGTTCTGAATTCAACTCAGGCTCACTTGCTATTGCCGAAAACTCATTTATCTCAGGCAGCGTAGCTATTAACGTCTCTTTGCTCTCAAACTATAACAATGCCCTCGCAACATCCGGAACTTACACCAACGATTTCAATGGCAGTCATACCGCATTAACGTTTAGGGCTAACGACACCTCATCTGACCTTGATTGCTCAACGGGTAACTCAGGAGTAGAGATGTTCCCATTTACCGTTCAAGCAACCGTAATTTCAAGCTGTTTAGTTACCTCTACTGCTGATATCAATTTAGGTTCTCATTCTGCAAATAGAAACAATATCATGGGCGATAATTCTAGCGCGATTGGCGTGACCTGCACCAATGGTGCACCCTATAGTATTGGCTTGATGCCATCCAACAATAATGTCAATGGTGCTGGTATGATGAGTGGTACTGGCAACAATACTGATAAAATACCTTATCAATTGCGTTCAATTAATGAAGTTATATGGGGAAATACTGCCACCTCGAATAACGTCGGGAATGGCGTAATAGGTACTGGCGATGGAACCTCTCAACTAAAGACTGTATACGTTACTGTTCTCAGTGCCGACTTTCGGCCTGATAAATACTCTGACATTGTAAGCATTCAAGTCAATTATTAATAGCTTCTGCTTTACTAATAGTTCTAACATTATAAAAGCTGCTCTACTTCTCGTGCTCAATATATACGTCAATATTAAAAATATATAGGTACAAACAATATTTCTTGTAAGCAATATTTGCTTATTTTTATAGTAGAGCCGCTATTCTAACGACATAGAATTGTTGTTAAATATGTTGTTAAAATTAATTATAAAATTGCTGTATAGGTTGGTATTAAAGACTCTTAGACTTATAGCCTACTCTTGGTGGGCGCACCAATAAATATTATCAGAAGTAATAAAAAAACCTCATAGCCTATACGCTGTGGGGTTTTTTTATTACTTAATATGTCAAAATTATAACTTACGATACCTTTGCATAAAAGCATTTCAAAGGTATTCTAGCAGGTATCTGAACATACTTTTAAACAGGATACTGAACCGTTAATTTCAACGCTCATTCTTTAGGGTATTGATGCTCCGACAATGCCGGAACGGTTCAGTATAAGAGTTATAGCTTTCTCAGGCCCTTATTATTCTTAGGTAAGCTTATCAATATCGGGGTTTTGAAATAATCATTGTCTACTAACTTCAGTCCTAAAAACTCAAGATAAAATCATCGAAATATAACCACCAATCAAGGCTAAAACGGTCGTAAGCGCATAACTGACAGGGTAAGGTATAGCAGCAACTGAACTTTTTGACTCTTCCATAATGGCGTTTAGTCCAGGTGTACTATTTCTAGCTCCAGTTGCGGCACCATCAGCAATAATTGAGTTAAGTTTAAAGAATTTCACCCCTATCCAAAAGGCAACGAGCGGTGGTATTAACGCACCTGCTATTCCAATTACTGCTAACCATAATAGAGTGTCACCATGTAAGGCTGTAATGACTTTAGGGCCAACATTAGCAGCTAAAACTGCCACAAAAACGTTTAAACCAAAATCTTGCAAGAAACTTCTTGCGCCTTCATGTATCGGACCACCAAACTCAGGGTTACGACTGCGAAAATAACTAACGGCAATCCCAGCAAGAATACAACCTGCTGAAGTTCCTAAGGCAAATGGGATACCTGAAATTTTCACCGTTATAATACCGACTAAATATCCGATAACCATCGCAACGGCGAGATAAATTATTTCAGACTTCATGGTTGGTAATATTACTCGTCCTCCCAAGCGTTTCCCTGCCATTTTTAAGGCCACATCCGGACCTGCCAATCTAATCACATCGCCGAAAGAAATCTGTGTTTTAGGACCTAAAGGGATTTCATTACCTGCTCTAAATAAAGCTTGAGCCGTGACGCCTCCTATTCCAGACTCGCTGAGGTCATCAATATTTTGACCTGAAATATCATGAGAGCCAATGTGAATATCTGCAACTTCTATAGGAACATTGCGGGCCAATTGATCATCCGCTTCAGGTCCGATGAGCTCATTGTCTACAAAAATCAAATCGTGAATATTGGCTCTAACCGTAACGATATCGTTCAGTTGAACGATAGGATCATCTGACAACTCTACAATCGCGCCATTTCTAACCAAACGTAAGATAGGCGCTTGCGGATATTCTTTGACTAACGCTGAGATACTTTTGCCAAGAATGTTTTTGTGAGTCACATAAAAGGCGCGTAAATCATACGCTGAAAAACCCAGCGTTAACGCCTGAGGTGCTCCAGGTAAAGGGTCTGTCGCGCCGCCATTATAATCAGCTTCAGCGGCTTTAGCCTCTTCAACAGAGTTGTAACCAAAAATCTTAGGTAAATAGCGAATGAGTAAAATGATACCAACAGTGGATAAGACATAACTAACGGCATAGGCCGCGGCCATATTAGCACCAATTTCTTCCGCGGTTATTCCTGACGGTGGTATATAGGCACCACTTGATAAAGCGCCTTGCCCCACTCCTAGTATGGCCGTTATGGTATAGCTACCAGAGATAAGTCCTGTTGCGTATCCAGGTGCTAAGCCTGCAAACTTTGCCCCAAAAAAGCAAATAATCCAGTTTAGTGACCAGACAATGACGCCGATACTAATGAATGCCAAACCACCTTTTTTTAATCCAGCAAAAAACTGAGGTCCAACTTTAAGCCCTAAAGCATACATAAAAAGAAGGAGCATAAAGGTTGAAAGAACCCCTGGTATGGCATAAGTAATATCATAAGCAGATTGTGCAATCATCGAAAGCACAACCCCTACCAGCAAAGTACCTGCTGTTGACCCTAAAGAGATATTCTTGATGCTACGATTACCAATATAAGTACCTAAAGCTAATGATAACAAGATAAATACTATGGGCTGATTATCCAGCAGTTGAAAAAATCCATGTAAGCCTGAAGCAGTAACAGGCTCTATCTTATCGAATATCTGACCGACTACAGTAGGATTACTCATAATGCTCTTCTATGTGTGATGAAAGGTACGAGTAGAGCTAGAATGTGAAACTGGATGCGCTTTATAGCATTCAACAGCGGCTTTAATATCACGTAATAACAACGCGGCCATATCTCGACTGATACCATGACGAATTAGAATACGTTGAATGACGGTGTCCTGACGATCGTTTGGTAGTGGATAAGAGGCTATTTGCCAACCATGTTGGCGAACTTTGTCAGATAAATCATAGAGATTGAAACCCCAGTCTCCTTCTTTTAGGGTATAACTAAGAGCAGGTAAACCACCTCGTCCATCATAAAACATCTCAAACGGACCTAACTTTGAGATTTCATCTGCCAACCATTGAGCGGTATCCACACAAGCTTGTTGAACACCTTTATAACCCTCAAATCCTAATCGTAAAAAATTATAGTATTGCGCGACAATTTGACCACCTGGTCGAGAAAAGTTAAGCGCAAAGGTTGCCATGTTTCCACCTAGATAATCTACATAGAATATCAAATCTTCTGGCAAGTCTTCTTCTGACCGCCAAACTACCCAGCCGACACCTAGTGGTGCCAGACCGTATTTATGACCACTCGCATTGATAGACTTCACTCTATCGATACGAAAATCCCACTCAAGTTCAGGTTGAATGAAGGGCGCTATAAATCCACCCGAAGCGGCATCTACATGAATAGGTATGTCCCATCCTTTTTCGCTTTGAATATCATCTAGCTCTTTTGCCATCGCAGCGACGTCTTCATACACACAAGTGTAAGTCACCCCTAAGGTAGGAATGACACCAATGGTATTTTCATCAACATAGTCTTTTATTTTTTCGGGATTGGTACTAACCTCATTACCTTCAAGTGGAATTTGACGAAGCTCAACATCAAAATACCGCGCAAATTTATGCCAACAAATCTGTACTGGCCCAACGACCAAATTGGGCTTTGAGGCATCTAATCCTGCTGCTTCGCGTTTTTGACGCCAACGCCACTTCATGGCTAATCCGCCAAGCATGCAAGCCTCTGATGAGCCAGTAGTTGAGCAACCAAGAGTCGTATGAGCTTGTGGGCTATTCCATAGATCCGCTAAGATATGAACACAACGCGCTTCCATTTCAGCAGTCTGTGGATATTCATCCTTATCAATCATATTTTTATCGACACATAAGTCCATGATGTCATGAACCTCATCTTCCATCCATGTCGTACAAAATGTAGCCAGATTCTGCTTGGCATTGCCATCGAGAAGTAGCTCGTCTTTTATAAACTGAGCAACAACTTCTGGCTGGGTACTGTTTTGAGGCAATTGAAATTTATTGAGTAGCGTATTACTCATTGGGTCTTCATAAACGTCTTCGCTAATAGGATCTATCTGATTTCGGTTGTGTAAAGGCATAATCTAACGTTCCTTTATATGATTGAAAAATCATTGTGTGTGTCGACCTATAAATATTAGATACCTTTGCAAGTTTAGAATATGTTGCCTTATTGTTAAGTTAAATTTATATGAAAGTTATGTTATTGTTAAACAAAGTAATATTTATCTTAAATAAATATTTAAATTAACTAACTAAATTATGGGCTATATTTGTAGGCATTAACTTGGAAAATCATAGTTACGCAACCAGACGATAATAACTAAACTGCATTTTTAGTGATATCGCTGATGGCTTCGAATCTTGTTTGGTAGTCTTGGTGATAGTTCTACAGTTTTTTCAACATAGATCACTCATAAGCTATCTGAATTTACGATGCCTCCACAGTGACATCCTCTCCCCATCCTCCTCCTAGTGATTTATAAAGGTTCAGTAGCATTTGTGCTCGAGCAAGCTGCGAGTAAATCAAGTTTTCTTGTATTTGTTCCGAGTCGAGCTGCGCTGTCAGAGCTTCATCTAACGTTTGATAACCATAACGAAACAGTTTTTCGGCATCGCTGGCACGCTTGGCAGACTGCTGATAGGCCGTATCTAGCAATTTTTGTTGCTGCGCGAGCGCCTGATGTGCTTGATAAGTATTATCTACCTCACCAAGCGCGAGCAGTAGCCTTCGATCATACTGTAGCAGCGCCGTTTGCAATCGAGCGTCTGCGCTGTCAATATTGGCCTTAATCCGACCGTTTGTAAAAATGGGAACCTGTATACCCACACTCAATATACTGCCCCAACCTTTCAAATCTGGCACATCACTGTCAACGTCAATACGCCCGCCTTGACCTAAAAAACGAATGGAAAAACGTGGCAGCAGATCAGCTTTGGCACTTGCCAGTTTGGCAGAATAGGCATTGACTTGTGCGCCATAGGCACGCAGATCTGGACGACGTTCTAGCAACCCTTGGGGCGTTTGGCCACTGGGCGCACTCGGTTGATGATTGAGAATATCTACAGTCGTAGAAGGCAGCTCAAAACCTTGCGGTACTTGCCCGATAAGTACGGCTATGCTACGTACGTGCATTGCATACTCTGCATTGATTGTGCTTTTCTTCGCACGCATGGCATTGAGTTTACTTTGGACATTATTAACTTCATACATGGTGACTTGACCCGCTTGAAAACGCCCTTTTATATATCGCTCAAAGCGCGTCAATATCTCTACATTGCGGGCAGTAATGACTTCACGCTGCTGAGCGGCACGGGCCTGAAAATAGTGATCAGCAATTTGATCTGCCAGTAGCATTTGCGCGCCATATACTTTTTCTTGTACACCCAACGCCGCATAACGGGCGGCATCAGCATCACTTTGTTTTCTGCCAAATATATCAGGCTCCCACGCAGCAGAGAATCCCGCATTAGCATGACTGCTGTCTATATCTTGGTGAGTCTCCAGCAGCGCTGTACTAGCGCCCAAAAGATGACTGAGGTTGTCATTTGCAGACAGATGAGCCGAACCATTTATAATGCCCGCTGAAGCATTGACGCCAGCTTGTGGCCCAAGATCAGCAGTGGCAAGACGACTGATTGCCACTGCTTCTGCAAAACGACTTTCAGCGATGCGGATATCGGGGCTGTCTTGTAAGCCTTGCTCTATCAGGCGACTTAATAGCGGATCTTGCCATTGTCGCCACCAGTGGCTAATTTCTGGACTGCCCTTCGCCGCTTTGTTTTCGTCAAATGTTGTCGGAATAGAAATGTCACTTTGGCGTACAACCTGTGTGCTTTGGCAGGCGCTTAAGATCAAGACCAATGCTCCCAAACTCACAATTTTGGATAATGGAAACATGCGTTTCTTCTCCTTATATTCTCTATCATTATTTTTAATTCAGTGCCATGGTCGAATATCAAACACGCCCTAGGACGTTTGCTAGGACCTATCCTAAGATGTCGTTACATGTATGACTGGCTTTTATTGAGCCAAATTGGGCCAGTATGTTTTGCACATTATCCTAGCTTTTCAAGCATCGCTTTAAATCGTACTAAAGCAAAAATAAGAAACACGACGCCGATACCTGTCATGACTAATAGCTCAGGCCAAACAATGTCCAAGCCAGCATTACGGAATAAAACATTTTGAGTAAAGCTGACAAACTGAGTCGTGGGCCAATACTCGCTTATCATTTGTGCCGCTTCGGGCATATTGCTGCGCGGCGCTATAGAGCCAGATAAGAGTAACGATACGACTAAGACGGGCAACATCAATAAGGCAAACTGCGGCATACTCGGCGCCATGGTTGATAGCATAATGCCGAGAGAAGATATGGAGAACAGATACACGACCACACCACTACCGAATAAAAGCAGCGACCCGTTAATGGGAATGCCGAGCAGATACTGGACCACAAAAACCATCGATAACATGGAGGCACATAAAATCACCAAGCTATTGGCAAGTATTTTTGAAATCACGATTTCTGTTGTATTGACTGGCATCACCAAGAGATGCTCGATGGTGCCACGTTCGCGTTCACGGATAACAGCGGCACCGGACAACCCTATTGCCAAGAGCGCAATCATATTGCAGACTTCCATAACTGGTGTGTACCAGTAGCTGTCTCCGTTTGGGTTAAATATCATGTTCAGTACTGGCTTGACCAATAACGGTGGATCGGCTTGTTTTAAAAAATTACTCACTTCCTGATTAAATATTTGGAGAATATAGGCTTGCCCAATACCTGCTTGAGTCATGGTGGTCGCATCAATTAACAGCTGAACTTGCGGTTTTCGTCCAGCCAGCACATCTCGTTCAAACCCAGGGGGAAATTCCAGCACAAAAATAAGCTTGCTCTTGTCCATCAACTCATCGACATCTTCGCGTTTCACATCGACAGGAGGCAGAAAGTAAGGTTGTTGTAGAGCATCTCGAATTTGTCTGGTCAGGGCTGTACGGTCTAAATCTATAATACCGACAGGCGCATTGCGTACATCCGTATTGATGCCTTCTGCCACAGTATAAATAGTGACAGAGAACACGAAGCCAATCATGAGAAACAGTATCTTGTCTCCAAACAGACTGCGCAATTCTTTGATGGTCAACGTCCAGATATTTTTAAAAGTCTGCACTTATACCTCCTGCTTTTTCAGGAAAATAGAAGCAAATGTGATAAATGCCAAGGCAAAAGCGGTCAAAACCATGTACTCCGTCAAAAAACTGGACCAACTCAGTCCTTTAGTAAACCCGCCAATACTGATACGCTGATACCAAGATGCGGGGAACCCGACCCCAATGGCATAAGCAATGCCGTCCATACTAGAGAGCGGATACAACAACCCAGAGTAGTTAATGGTGGGTATCAGAGTGACGATGGCGGTGACAAACAAGGCGGCAACCTGTGTGCGAACCAAACTAGACACAAGCAGCCCCAGTCCTGTAGACACATAGACCAACAGCAATGCGCCAAAAGACATCGCCAAAAAAGAGCCTTTTATAGGCACTTTGAACCAAAATATGGCCATGAGTACAAGTATGAGATAATTGATCAGTCCCAGAACGACATAAGGTAGCTGTTTTCCCAGTAGGTATTGAGGCACACTGGCTGGTGATGTGTAGAGATTTGATATCGAGCCAACTTCGCGCTCACGCACCACTCCCAGCGTGGTCATCATTGCTGGAATCAACATGAGTATCATCATTAGCACACTGGGAATGACCGCGTTCACACTTTTGAAGTCTTGGTTATACATAAAGCGTGGAACCACTTCAGCAGCAGGGTCTAAGTCGATAGGCAAGCCAGTATCTTGAAGAAGGTCTTTGATATATATCCTCATAATCCTTCCTACATAGCCCTCAATATTGGCCGCATTGAATGGCACTGTCCCATCAATATAAAAGCTCGCTTCTGGTTGTCTATTGGCCAATAAATCACGTCCATAATCCACTGGAATATCAATAACCAATTTCGTCTCAGAGCTTCTAAGCGCGTATTCAGCGGCCTTTATAGAGTCTACGGGTGACGTAGATGTAAAATATTCTGAGCCCGAAAAGTACTCCGTCAACTGTCGACTTTGTGCAGAGTGATCTTGATCGAGTATCGTATACGGTAAATCGTGCACATCAAAAGAGATACTCCAACCGGTCATGACCATCAAAATAATGGGGCCAACGATAGCAAAGAACAGCCTGATTTTATCGCGTAATAGCTCTTTAAATTCGCGCGTGGCAAATGTCCACACAGTGGTAAACCAATACTTAAGCGTGTCGGTTTTGTCGGTTTGACTATCAGGTTCAGACGCTATGATCGCTGATTCTGCTGGTGTATTTTCAGTCGTGTCGTTTTGGCTGGTGGGTTCAGTGTCATTTTTTTCATCTTCGAGCAGATACTCTACAAAGGCTTCTTCGAGGTCCTCTGCTTGTTTATTATGTGTCAGCTCTGTCGGTGTACCAACGACCAGCACGCGACCACGGTGCATAAAAGAGATGCGATCGCATCGACTGGCCTCATTCATAAAATGAGTAGAAATAAATATCGTGATTTTATCTTCTCGTGAAAGCGTCAATAGCTGTCGCCAAAACATATCACGAGCACCAGGATCGACACCTGAGGTTGGCTCATCCAAAATCAATACTTCGGGATGATGCAGACAAGCCGCTGCCAGCTGTAATCGTTGGCGGATACCCAGTGACAACGAGGCTGGCGCTGTATCCGCCACGGTACTGAGGTCAAATTTATCTAACGCATCCTTTACAGCCTGCTGTCCACGCTCTCCTTCTATTTGATAAAGGGTTGCATGCAGCTCTAAGTTTTGACGTACGCTCAATTCTTCATAAAGCGAGAAAGACTGCGACATATAGCCGACACGCATTTTTGTCGCTATGTCATTTGCATCGATAGACTGACCCAGCAGTTTGGCTGAGCCCTCTGTTTTATCAATCAATCCAGTCAGCATTTTCATCGTGGTCGATTTACCACAACCGTTAGACCCCAAAAAACCAAAAATTTCACCTTTCTCAATACGAAAGCTGACATTATCAACTGCTGTAAAGTCTCCAAAACGCTTGGTTAGGTTTTTTGCCTCAATAGCGGGCGGTGCATCAGGATCAGGGACAAATGGCGTGATAATCAACGCGCCTGCATTCGTTTGCTTCTCTGGTGGCAATAGCTTAATGTAGGCTTCTTCAAGTGACGTGACATTCAGCTCTGTCATAACGGTTTGCGTCCGCTGATTGGCTAAGAGCTTGCCATCATCCATCGCTAGCAGGTATTCAAAATTTTTGGCTTCATCAATATAGGCTGTCGACACGATGACCGTCATCTCTTGACGTTCAGCTTGTAGCGAGGCCACTAATGACCAGAATTGACGGCGTGATAAGGGGTCTACCCCTGTGGTTGGCTCATCCAGAATCAGTAAGTCAGGATTGTGCACCAATGCACAGCATAAGCTCAGTTTTTGCTTCATTCCGCCCGAAAGCTTGCCAGCCGCACGATCAGGAAACGGTGCTAGCCCAGTTGCCTCAAGTAAACGGGCTATTCGTACATGGCGCTCATGCGCATTCAATCCAAACAGTCGCGCATGAAATTCCACGTTCTCATATACCGACAAGGTTGGATAAAGATTATGTCCTAAGCCTTGTGGCATAAAGGCGATATGTTTTGACAACGCCTCACGTGCAGATTTTTCTGCCATATCCTTACCGAATACTTGCACAGAGCCATTTTGAATAACCTTGACCCCTGCAATAAGAGACAACAACGTTGATTTTCCAACACCATCAGGACCAATTAGCCCAACAGTGCTTCCTTGTAAAATATTTAGGGAAATATTATCAAGAGCAACCGTCTTGCCATATGTATGCGAAACAGTGTTAATTTCAACGGCGGCATGTTGGCTATCCATACGTTATCTCACAGTTTGTATCGTTAATTTATTCATAAAGATCACTCTTCGGTTGTAAAACCATCTGAATAATTTATGACCTCATTTTCCGCTGTCATACTCGAACGTGAGAAACTAGGATTGGCCTTTTTTGGGAAGGTTTATAGCAAGATTACTCGGCCATACTACGTCGGTATTACTACGTACATAACCATTACCTGTCATGCCGCCTTTAAGTAGGCCTTTGTATTCTTTGGCTATTGCCACAGGTAACTTGATACGCACTTTAAACATGAGCTTTTCGCGCTCGTTCTGTGTTTCCACTGACTTGGGCGTAAACTGTGCTTGTGACGCAATAAATGATACTTTTGCTGGCCACACACTATCCAGACCATCCAGCACGACTCTCGCGTCATTACCGACTTGTAAGCCACTCATCTGCCCATTAGGTAAAAAAAGAGTCATAGACACATCCTCTGTATCTAGCAGGCTGACCATTTTGCTGCCTGCTGCAATCACACTGCCAACCTCGGCAATTCGGTATTCCACACGGCCAGCTTTAGGACTGCGTATCAACATATCGTCATTCATCGAAGCGGCAGATTTTTCTTGAGCTTTGGCCTGATTGACGCCAGCATTTGCTTCCGCTACTTGAGCATCGATTTGTTGAACAGCTGCCTGCGCTTCTGCGTACGCTGCTCTCGCCGCCTGCACAACCGCAACCGCGCCATTGTAAGCCGCTTGGCGTTTGGTCACTTCTGAATCTGACACCAAATCTTCGCGGCGCATCTTGCGAGCATTATCCAACTCCATTTTGGCTATTTTTTGCTGTTCAATCTGCGCATCGATTTGGGCGTTAGCACGCGCCATTGCCTGCTTTCCTTGCTTACGACCCGCCCGTGCCTGCGACACCATTTCATGTGCACGCTGCTCGGTTGCCTGTGCCGCCACTAACTGACTTTCGCTTTGTGAGGAAGACAGCTTCACAAGCAGCTGGTCGACTTCGACATCCTCTCCTTCCGCCACCAGCATTTGCTCGACTCTGCCTGGATAAAGGCTAGCAATATCAAACCGCTCAAGCTCCAATCTACCGTTTGAGCTGACTATTCCTAGCGGCAGGGCTTGTGCAAGCTGCTGCTGTTGCCAGTAATACCAACCAGCAGCGGCGGCCACGACAAGCAATAGAATCAAAACCCATGCTTTTTTCATAACGGTTCCTATATATTATTTATATGCGGAAATAAAACAGAAAATAACCAACCCATACGTTTTTTAACCGTATTCGGGCATATCCTCAATTTAAAAATTTTAATGATTTTTTAGTATAGGGCGTATTGAATGTAGGAAATCAGCTCAAGCACACCTCGTGTCAATCACCATGACGGGCAATATTAGCGCTTTGTGAGCACAAGACACTTTTTACGCTAATGCAGGATGCTGAGTGATGTATATAAGGTGTTCGGCAATACAGTTGATTCATCGGATATTGGGCCGATTAGGACACGACCTAGTCAGAAATACCAATAAATCCATAATTTTATTGTGGTTATGGTACTCGATACCACCTCAATAAACCATCAGAAACTGAATCTATTCTCAATCATCATACGTTCCACAAAATCTAACCTTATGAGCTTTAGCCTATCTGAGTTATAGCTTTTACAAAAAATACTGCCGTGAAAAATACCTTTGCCGTCAAATATCACGGCTGTTTGGTTGATATAGACACATAGAAATTACAAGCAAAAATCATTCATCTAGCAAATATATAATAATCCATGCTAATATTATGGGGTTTTCATATATTAAACAATGTTTTTAAGTATTCTTCAAGGCCATATCTATTTTGTTGCTTTCATATATTTCTCAATCAGAGAGTAAAAGGTCGTCACCATGTCTGAAACAACGCATAATCCATCCGAGAAAAATCTAAACTTTACTGCACTCATTGCCCTTGTCGTAGGCTCTATGATAGGCGGCGGTATATTCTCATTACCACAAAACATCGCTGAAACCGCAAGCCCTGGTGCGTCCTTGATTGGTTGGATCATCACTGGCATCGGTATGCTGATGCTTGCCTTCGTGTTCCAAAATTTAGCACATCGCAAGCCTGAACTTGACAGTGGGGTTTATGCCTACGCGCAGGCAGGCTTTGGTAATTATATGGGCTTCAACTCTGCATGGGGCTACTGGCTCTCTGCTTGGTTGGGCAACGTCAGTTACTATGTGCTGATATTTAGTACGCTGGGTTATTTTTTTAATGTGTTTGGAGATGGTAATACCCTAACTGCATTGGTGGGTGCCTCTGTATTATTGTGGGCATACAACTTCATGATTACCAAAGGTATCCAGACGGCTACCTCAGTCAATACGTTGATTACGATCGCCAAAGTGATACCGCTGTTCACCTTTATTGTCATTATTTTTACGGTCTTTAATATGGATCTGTTTAATAGCGACTTTTGGGGCAGAGAGACAGATCTAGGGTCAGTCCCTGATCAAGTTAAAAACATGATGATGGTGACGGTATGGGTATTTATTGGTATTGAAGGGGCCAGTGTCTATTCTGCACGCGCCAAAAAACGCTCCGATATTGGTAAAGCCACCGTATTGGGGTTCATTTTTACGTTAGTGCTATTAATGCTGGTTAACTTTTTAGCGATAGGTGTTAGATCCCTCCCTGAGCTGGCAGCGATGAAAAACCCGTCGATGGCTTATTTGCTGGAGTATGCCGTTGGCCCGTGGGGCGCGACCTTTATCTCAGTAGGTTTGGTCGTCTCGCTACTCGGTGGTTTATTAGCTTGGACGCTATTTTGTGCCGAAGTTTTATTCGTTGCCGCCAAAGACGAAACCATGCCGAGGTTCTTTTATAAGACAAATGCCGTTGATGTACCGGTAAATGCACTATTGGTGTCTTCTGCAGCGACACAGTTATTCTTAGTCATCACCTACTTTAGTAAAAGCACCTATAACAATATTTTTTATCTGTCCACTTCCATGATTTTGATTCCCTATTTCTTTTCTGCTGCCTATGGATTTTTGGTGGCCTATCGCAAAGAGGGCTACAAACCATCCGAAAGCGCCACAAAAGATATTATTATTGGGGTAACCGCGCTGTTTTATAGTATTTGGCTGTTGTATGCCGCTGGTATTCAGTACTTTTTACTATCCGCTTTGTTGTATCTTCCTGGTGTGGTTCTCTATATAAAAGCACGCAGAGAGCACAAGCATCAGCTGTTCAATACAGCCGAAAAAGTGGTGCTTGCAGTCATTACTGTCAGTGCCATCTATGCAGCCTATGGCCTGTACAGCGGTACGTTAAGCTTGTAGTAACCCTATTTAAATAAAATGCCTTATCGTTGTAATCACCAGAAAAATCCGTTCGTCGTAATCGTCACATCAGTTGCTTTTTTAGATTGTTCGTCCTCTAAACAGTGGTGAGATACTTGCACCCAAACCGCATAAGGATATAAAAATGTCTGACAAATCTTTAGGTGTTCATTCAGAAGTCGGTAAATTACACAAAGTTATGGTGTGCTCTCCAGGTCTTGCCCATCAAAGACTGACACCGCAAAACTGTGATGATTTATTGTTTGATGATGTCATGTGGGTGAGCAAAGCCAAAAGCGATCATTATGATATGGTCACAAAGATGCGAGATCGCGATATTGAAGTGGTTGAGATGCATCAACTGCTCGCACAAACCCTTGATAATAACGATGCCATGCAGTGGATTATGGATCATAAAATCACTGATAACCATGTCGGTACTTTATTGGCTGGCGAAGTGAGAGATTGGTTGACCAAACTTGAGCACAAGAAACTGTCCTCATTTTTAATTGGGGGCGTCACCACTGAAGAGTTACCGAATGATATTGGGGCGTCACTCAAAAAATTATCCGCACTGTCAGGTACGACTGAGTTTATATTGCCACCACTGCCCAATACTCAGTTTCCTCGCGACTCTTCAAATTGGATATATGGCGGTGTGACGCTTAACCCGATGTACTGGCCCGCTCGCCAGCAAGAAACGCTTCTTATTTCTGCTATTTATAAATTTCACCCAGACTTTAAAGGCGCTGATTTCAAAATTTGGATGGATGATACTGAAGAAGATCTCAGTGGCTGTAGTTTAGAAGGTGGTGATGTCATGCCTATCGGCAACAAAACCGTGCTGATTGGTATGGGTGAGCGAACGTCACAACAAGCGATTACCAGACTGGCCAAAACTTTGTTCATCGATGGTTCGGTTGACCATGTCATCGTAGCAGCCTTACCTAATCAACGTTCTGCAATGCATTTGGACACCGTATTTACGTTTTGCGACATTGATTTGGTCAACGTGTTTCCAGCAGTGACAGATCATATTACGACCTTTCATATTCGTCCTGACGAAAGCAAGCCACACGGTATAGATGTGCGCGAAGATGACAGACACTTTTTGAAAGTGGTAGAAGAAGCCGCAAGGGTCGATAAATTAAGAGTGGTCGAAACAGGCGGCAATAGCTACGAAGTTGAGCGTGAGCAATGGGATGATGGTAACAATGTTCTTGCCCTTGAGCCAGGGGTTGTTATCTCTTATGACCGCAACACTTATACCAACACGTTACTGCGCAAACAAGGCATTGAAGTGATTACGATTCCAAGCTCCGAGCTGGGCCGTGGACGTGGTGGTGGTCACTGCATGACTTGCCCTATCATTCGCGATCCAACGGATTAGAGCATGTTGAATCCTACCTGCTCATAGCGGTGCCAAATACAGTGATAGTCCATCCAAAATAAACACATACTAAAAATTAAGGAACCATCATGAGTTTCAATCTTCACAACCGTGATCTACTGAGTCTTATGCATCATAGTGAACGCGAGCTTACGTATCTTTTGGATATGGCTCGTGACTTAAAAAGAGCAAAATACTCAGGTACAGAACAAAAACACCTTTTGGGCAAAAACATTGCTCTGATCTTTGAGAAAACCTCAACCCGCACTCGTTGTGCTTTTGAAGTAGCGGCATATGACCAAGGTGCCAATGTGACGTTTATTGGCCCAAACTCATCACAGATCGGCTACAAAGAGAGCATGAAAGACACCGCTCGTGTGTTGAGCCGTATGTATGATGCCATCGAGTATCGCGGGTTCGGTCAAGAGATTGTCAATGAGTTAGCAGAATATGCGGATATTCCTGTCTTTAATGGCCTAACGAATGAGTTTCATCCCACACAAATGCTAGCAGATGTAATGACCATGCGTGAGCATACTGACAAATCAATCCATCAGATTAAATATGCTTATTTTGGTGACGCACGTAATAACATGGGCCGCTCATTATATTTAATGGGCGCTAAGATGGGTATGGACGTACGCCTTTGTGCCCCTAAAGATTTGTGGCCTGAAGCAGACTTTCTAGCCACTTGTGCAGACTTTGCCAAAGAATCAGGTGCGCGTCTTACCATCACCGAAGATGTAAAAACGGCGGCAAAAGACGTTGATTTCGTTCATACCGACGTATGGGTATCGATGGGTGAGCCTATTGAGAGCTGGGCGGAGCGAATCGATGGGCTAATGGCTTATCAAGTCAATATGGATCTGATAAAAGCCACTGGCAATCCAAGAGTGAAGTTTATGCATTGTTTGCCCGCTTTTCATAACTCAGATACCGAGGTTGGTAAAAAAATAACTGAAGAATACCCACAGCTCGCCGACGGTATCGAAGTGACCGAAGAGGTATTTGAATCACCTTACAACATCGCATTTGAGCAAGCCGAAAACCGTATGCATACGATTAAAGCCGTTCTGGTCTCGGCGCTTGGTAATATCTAATTTATAACATTAGCAACGCGTGCTACTGGGGCGTGCCCTCAATTCAATCGATAGTCATCTAAATAGGTTAAAAGTGGCTAAATCTTGCCAAACGGCGTCAAATAGCTGACTAATATCTCGATATTATCTGCGCTATTTTTCTTGTTTGACTGCCATTTATCTCATTTTTATCACTATTTTTGAAATGAAGACACACCCTGATATGACGTTAACTGAAGATAATGCGTAGGGAAATATCATGAGGTTACTAATTGCCTTAGGTGGTAATGCTTTATTAAAACGTGGAGAGCCGCTGTCTGCTCACAACCAACGCCAAAATATCAAGACGGCCGTTGAACAAATCAGTAAGGTCACGGAGGGTAACGAATTAGTCATTGCTCACGGTAATGGCCCTCAAGTTGGTTTGCTTGCGTTGCAAGGCGCGGCTTACACTGAAGTCGATACTTATCCATTAGACGTTTTGGGCGCAGAAACGGAAGGTATGATTGGCTACATCATCGAGCAAGAGCTTGGGAATGTCCTGCCGAGAGACTCATCCATTGCCACCCTACTCACTCAAGTAGAAGTCGACCGTAAAGACCCTGCTTTTAACAACCCAACCAAGCCTATTGGCCCTGTATACTCAAAAGAGGAAGCGGAAAAGCTAAGCCAGCAAAAAGGCTGGGTTGTTAAAGCCGATGGGAAATACTTTAGGCGAGTGGTTGCAAGCCCTAAGCCTAAAAAAATATTTGAGCTAAAACCCATACAGTGGCTCCTTGAAAAAGGCGCGATCGTGATCTGTGCAGGTGGTGGTGGTATCCCAACGGCATTTGATGAAGATGGCTGTTTGCAAGGGGTCGAGGCAGTAATCGATAAAGATTTGTGCGCATCGTTACTTGCCCGTAGCCTTGAATGTGAGTTATTGGTGATTGCCACGGATGTGGCGTATGTTTATACAGACTTTGGGACTGACAAACAACGAGGTATCTTGCAGGCGCATCCAGATGCATTAAGTGAGCTTGATCTTCCTGCGGGCTCTATGGGACCAAAAGTTGCAGCGGCTTGCGAGTTTGCGCGTGCGACTGGAAACACCGCTATTATCGGCTCACTGACCAATATTGGTCAGACACTTGAAGGAGGTGGCGGTACTCGTGTCTCAACGGAGTATGAAGGTCTCACGTATGCCGCTGTATCTCCGAAAAACACAGCATAACTCCTCGATTTAATCTGTAGTTTTAAGATATAAAATATTTTTTGAGTCGTTCCTGAAATAATCGGCTTAGCAGTTTGCTCAGATTTGATGGTATCTGCTAATTTTTTCTTCTCAATATCAAGGTTTTTAATTTCGATATCTATTACCGTTGCTAGGACTGAAGGTCATTTTTTAAATCTAAGCTAGGCCTTAACACTATAAATCTCTCACACCTTTCAACAAACTACCAACGGTTGAGGTACAAACCTATAACGGCTGCGACCATAATACCTTTGTTATTGATGTATGATTAAATCACTTTCATCAGGTTGGTTTATCTAACTTCAGTACGACAGTCTTCGGCACAGTCGCGTTATTTCAATAAAGCCGTTTCATTAAGATTTTGACTAAGCGCGAAGAATGAACAGTGTGATGAGACCAAGATTTTTATAAATAAAAGCCCGTACACAGTTTGTGATGCTTTTGATAGCCATGTTGCCGTTAATCGCTGAGACCATATACTTCCTGAAGAATTCCTTCACATTACTATTATAACGTTGGGGTCGGTTGTTGGCTTGTCTTAGCTGACAAAAACTGTCTCCCCTTTCCGTAGAACGATTTCACGATCATTGATATTCATTTTTAGGAGAATGCTATGAGCACTCAAATAACAGAAAACCATACCTACATTGACGGGCATAAGATTGCATTTTTGGAACAGGGTTCAGGTAGTCCAATAATCCTGCTGCACGGGATTCCAACAAATAGCCTCATGTGGCGAAATATTATTCCACAACTTGCAAAAACACATCGGGTCATCGCTCCCGACCTTCTCAATTATGGGAAATCTGCAAAACCGAAAAGCGCAGATGTGTCCATTAATGCGCAAAGCAACATGATTGTAAAACTCATGGATGTCCTAGGTGCGCGGCAAGCAGATATTGTTGGACATGATATTGGTGGAGGTGTTGCTCAGTTGATAGCTGTCAATTATCCAGAGAAAGTTCGAAAGCTTGTTTTGATAGATAGCATATGCTTCGATTCGTGGCCTATCCCAGATTTTGAGCCGCTACAGGAACCTGGTGCTGAGTCGGAGATGAGTTTAGAGGACTTCTTGAGCATGATGCGGGGCTTTCTGCCAAAAGGTGTATATGATAAGAGCGTCATGACCGATGAGCTTATTGAAATGTATCTTGAACCTTGGTCAACTGAAGATGGCAAGCATGCCTTCTTTCGCAATCTCAGACGGTTGAATAAGGAATATACTCAGGCTATTACCGACGAACTTAGTAACCTTCCGCATCAGACATTCATCATGTGGGGTGATAAAGATCCTTTCCAAAAACCGGAATATGCACCAAAGCTAGCAGAAGCGATTCCAAACGCAGAGCTTGTCTGGATTAAAGATGTTGCTCATTGGTTGATTGATGAGAAGCCTGATGAAATTGGTGAGCATATCAACCAGTTCCTAAGCTAAAGTACGAGTGGCCTGATGACCCATGCCGTCAAATCTGTATAATTAAATTTGGAAGATTTTAGTCACATAACCTGACGATAATAATCAGACAACATCTGTCTTGGCGATTGATGGTCTAAAGCCTTTTGAGCTCTCAGGTATATTGATTGCGTTTATTGGTCATACTATTTTCCTACTTTGAGGTAATATAAACCTCTTAGCAGCCGTCCTAATTTATTAGGCCACTACAGGATGAGCATGGCATGGAAAAGTGGACTCTGGCGCGTAGCGTACCATGCTCGTTGCGCTGGCTTTTTCACCGCCTATTCTGTATAGAATTACTCGCTCGACCCCAACTTGAGATGTTGTTTGTCAACTATATTTAATTGATAGCAGAGAGGCTTGCTGTAAAAAATCTGATGAGTTGACTCGCATTTATCCAACCTAAATGAAGTAAGAGCAATAACAGTATGTTATTGCTCTATAAATTTTCGCTCATTAAGCGCTTTTTAATTGTGCGTGAGTATCATTAAAAAACATTCTGTTCCATTGCTATTAGTTGCGTCCTGCCATTACGCCACCATCAACATCCCACACAGCACCCGTTACCCAAGCCGCTTTGTCACTTAATAAAAATGCAATAGTGTTTGCCACATCTTGTGACGTACCTATACGGCCAATTGGGTGAAGACTATTAAAGCCTTGCAGAGCATCGTTTACTTCTGCTTTCGGGATAAACCCTTCATAAATTGGCGTTTGTACAACTGCTGGCGATACTGCATTAACACGAATATTATGGGCCGCTAATTCCATTGCTAAATGCTGAGTTAGCGCATGTAAGCCCGCCTTTGCCATTGAATACGCTGAAGATGGTGTAGCAGCAATGGCTTGCTTGCCCCACATAGACCCTATATTTACAATGGCGCCAGAGCGTTTTTCTGATATTAAATTAGCGGCTACCTTTTGAGTAATAAAAAATAATGCGCGGTTAATTTGCATGTACTTATCGTAATCAGTTGCTTCGTGCTCTAAAAATGGTTTAGGGGCAAAAACACCAGCGGCATTAACCAGTAAATCTACGTCTGCGTGATCTTGCGAAATAGTGTTAATTAAGTTTTGTACGCTTTCATCGCTCGTTAAATCGGCTGTTAAAACCTCTACAATACCTAAAGCTGATAGTTGCTCTTTTGCCGCTTGTGCTTTTTCTTTACGGTGGCCGACGATAACGGCTTGTCCGCCTTGCTCTAAGATCAAACGAGCCGTTTCAAATCCCATTCCGCTAGTGCCACCAATAACGAGTAATTTTTTACCTGAAAATTGCTTAGTCATCATTATTTCTCCAAGCGCCCATTCGCGCTGCATTAGTTGTATCAATAAAACAAAATATCAAATTGCCTTTCAAGCAATTGACGAGTTGTTTGGCTTAGGAGGTATTTTTAACTTATTTACTTTGTTTAACAAACGAGATAATCTGAGCCGTCAATAAAGAAAAAGTTTACTGTATGAAATCACCTATACATCTCAATGCATTAAAAGCTTTTGAAGCCAGCGCACGACATCAGAGTTTTTCAGCGGCTGCTGATGAGCTAAACGTAACCCCCGCAGCGGTTGGGCAACTGGTAAAGACATTAGAAGAGTGGCTCGATACGCCGCTGTTTCACAGAATGAGCTCTGGTAAAACACGGCTTATAACTACCGAAACTGCGCAAAGTGCCCTGCCATTAATACAGGAAGGATTTGATAAATTAGCCCAAGGGCTAGATATTTTAAAAGACAATGCCATAAGCGGCGTATTAACGGTTGCAGTAAGCCCTGCCTTTGCCGCTAAGTGGTTATTGCCTAGGCTTCATCACTTTCAAGCTATTTGTACGCAAACCAATGTAAATTTAAATACAAATTTAAAACCGGTTGATTTTGCTTCTCAGCGTATAGATATAGGCATACGCTTCGGCGTAGGTAATTGGCAAGGCCTAGGCGCAGAAAAACTAATGGTTGAATAAGTATACCCAGTATGCTCACCTACACTTCTAGAAGATCCAACCCGCTTCACCACGACTGATAAACTATTGAACGAAACCCTGATACACGATCAATCAATGGATGCCCATACCAGTTTTCCGTCATGGTCGTCATGGTTAAAAAAGGCCGGTGTTACAGGCCCTCTGATTACTAAAAGCATTCAAATAAATAACTCTGCTGCCGTACTGCAATCAGCAATTGACGGCCACGGCGTAGCATTAGCGCGCAGTGTAATGGCTAAAGATGACCTAGCCGCTGGGCGGTTAGTGAGGTTGTTTCCTGATATTTATTTTGAATCGCCTTTGGCGTATTATGTTATTTACCGCCCCGAATGCGCGGCGCTGCCAAGAATACAAGCATTTAAAAACTGGCTTTTCAAAGAGGTAGAGAATCAAGCTTTTAAAAGTGAGTAGTGTTTTTATAAAAATACGCTCCAATAAAGAAGATATTTATCAGAGTAAAAGATGACCTCTGTGGTTAAACACGTTGACTCCCCGTAAGCTTTCACTCCAAATTAGCGACTTTAATTAATAAGGTAGCGTTTAACTTTGCATCTCTATAACAATTGACCACCACGAGGTTTTTTAAATGGAGTGAAGGTTCGTTCATGTAACTTTGCGATGTCTTCATCCTGAAAACACAAAAAAAAGCCTTTCAAGCTTTATACTTCATAGCTTGAAAGGCTTTTTCGATCGCATATTTTTATCTAGGTAAGCGTTTTAATATTAGAATTTGCTTACAGTTTAGAGCCGCTCTTACTCTATGTTTAACATCGATTTCGCCACAGCTTCGGCCACTTTAATGCCATCAATCCCTGCTGATAATATACCACCTGCGTAACCAGCACCCTCGCCAGCCGGGAATAGTCCTTTAGTGTTAATGCTTTGAAATTCTTTATTGCGTTTAATACTGATTGGTGACGACGTTCTGGTTTCCACGCCAGTTAGTAGACCATCGTCAGATGAAAATCCTTTGATTTTTTTATTAAACGCTGGAATCGCTTCACGTATGGCATCCACGGCAAAGCCTGGCAGTGCTTTGCTTAAGTCGGTTAAGGTAATCCCTGGTGTATAAGAGGGTTTTACATCGCCTAATTCTGAGTCTGGTTTTCCTTTTAAGAAATCACCAATGGTTTGCGCTGGTGCACTGTAGTCTTTGCCGCCTAATTCAAACGCTAAGGTTTCTAGTTGTCTTTGTAAGTCGATACCGGCAAGAGGATGGTTTGGGTAATCTCGCTCTGGGTCGATACCTACAACAATAGCACTGTTGGCGTTACGCTCGTTTCTTGAATATTGGCTCATGCCGTTAGTGACAACACGGCCTTCTTCTGATGCTGCGGCAACCACGGTCCCGCCTGGACACATACAAAAGCTATAGACGGAACGACCATTTTTACAATGATGCACCAGTTTGTAATCCGCAGCGCCAAGTATCTCATTTCCAGCATTGTCACCAAAGCGTGCTTGGTCTATGGTTGACTGTTTATGTTCAATCCTAAAGCCAATTGAGAAAGGCTTTGCTTCAACATACACACCTTTATCATGGATCATTTGGAAGGTGTCACGGGCGCTATGACCAACAGCAAGAACAACATGGCTAGTTTTTAAGGTTTCACCACTATTAAGTGTCACGCCAGTTACTTTTGAGTCAGTGATATGCAAGTCATCTACGCGAGTAGCAAAACGGACTTCCCCACCAAGCGCTATGATCTCGGCACGCATTTTTTCTACCATGGTGACTAACTTATAAGTACCTATGTGCGGTTTACTAACAAATAAAATCTCATCTGGTGCGCCAGCTTTTACAAACTCTGTCATTACTTTACGGCCGTAATGATTGGGATCTTTCACTTGGCTATATAATTTACCGTCAGAAAAAGTACCCGCTCCGCCTTCACCGAATTGTACGTTTGATTCTGTGTTTAATTTACGCTGACGCCAAAAGCCAAAGGTATCTTTGGTGCGTTGTCTGACTTCATTACCGCGTTCAATGATAATAGGTTTAAAACCCATTTGAGCCAGGGTAAGTGCTGCTAATAAACCACAAGGTCCAAAACCAATAACAACAGGACGCTCAGTTAAATCCTCTGGCGCTTGGCCAATATATTTGTAGCTGGTATCTGGTGTTGCCTTAACATGGTTGTCTGACTCAAATTGAACCAATAAATCATGTGTTAAATCTGAATCGGTCAGTGTGATGTCTAGCGTATAAATTAATTGGATATTTCTTTTATTACGAGCATCATAACCACGTTTAAACATCACAAATGACGCCATTTGCTCAGCAGAAATTTTAAGTTTTGTCGTTATAGCAGTCGTTAGATCTTCAGGTGCATGATTTAATGGCAATTTAATTTCAGTTAAACGTATCATTGGTTACTCATAAACTAGTGTAGAAAACAGTCTCGCATTTTACTGGTACTGATACAAATAAGCGAATAAATATTTTACTTACGCAGGCTAAATTTGCGGATTTGGTTTGTAGCTTGAAAATGACCTCTGCCATCAAATCTGTATATTTAAACTTGGGAGACTTTAGTCACGCAACCTGACGGTAAAAGTCAGACCACACCTATCTAGGCGATTTATTGACCAAGCTCTTTTGAATTCTCGTTTCACTGCGAGCATAGCTCTTGCCTTGCGTCGCTGCAAAGCAGTACTTTGCTAGTCACTCCTCATTATAATCAAGCTCAATATACTTAATAATATCGTTGGTCACTGTAAACTTTGTTTTATACTCCTGATGGTATACAAGCTCACTCTTCAATATACCCTAGAAACTCTCTATTAGCGCATTGTCAAATGAGCGAGGAAGAGTAAGTGTCTGGGAGACACTTACCCGAGTGCAAGTCGGAGGGCTGTGCCCGTAGTGGTTGCCTTTACCACTCATTGAGCCTTTAAACTTATAAGACTTTATCGACCACCTATTTTTATTTAGGTAAGAACTCTATTACTAGGTTTTGAACTACGAATTGTTAGGCACCTGAATATGATGGAGCCAAAAACAGCTATCCCTTCACGTGTCATCACTTCAGTCTATTAATTCTGAAATAAGACAGTTCAGTGGTTGAATAACTTGTTTCTTATAAAATCTGACAAGCCTCATCAAAATCTAATCTTGGCAGACGGCTATACAATTGGTCTTCTTGGCCATACCCTATATTAATGAGTAGATTTGAGGTCCATTTGCTATCTTTAAGAAAGGTGTTATCCACTAATTCATTATTAAATCCAGACATAGGGCCCGTGTCTAAACCCAAGGCTCTACAAGCCAAGATTAGATACGCCGCTTGCATAGAACTGTTTCTAAACGCCGTTTCTTTTATGAGTTCAGGGCTAGAGTTAAACCATGATCTGGCATCCGTATGTGGAAATAATTTGGGAAGTTGCTCATAAAATTCATTATCATAAGCGACAATCACTGTGATAGGTGCTGTCATTGTTTTTTCGATATTACCTGATGACAGTGCTGGCTCTAAGCGCGCTTTAGCGTCATCAGATTTAAGAAATATAAACCGCGCCGGTGAACAGTTGGCCGAGGTAGGTGCCATTTTAACTAAATGATAGATCTCTTCAAGTAGTGCATCTGGCACGTCTTTTTGTTGCCAAGCGTTAAAGGATCTGGCCTTACTAAACAGTTGGTCAAGACCTTCTGAAGATAACGATAGGGAGTCAGTCATAGTACGTCCTAATTGATATTAATTTTTGGATAAGAATTGAAGGATTTTGCTATTGGTTGAGCAGGTTTCTGTGATTGTACTGGCATGTCCGCCCGTCACCATCAACTCAAACTGGGCATTTTGCATATTATTGGCCAAAGCCAGACCGCGTTGCCATGGCACCAAAACATCATCAAGATTGCTTAAAACTAGTGTTTTGTTTTTGATATGCTTGGCATTTATCAGGGGTTGATAAGCCTGCAAGGCTTTTAGTCTCGTTGAGACGTTCTCGACTGGCGCAAAGTGAGCGATGGCTTTATTTTCTTTTTGCGTGAGTGCCTCTATGTTGTCTGAGATCCATATCGGCGGGTACAAGAATATCGCTTGGGCACGTACAAAGGCTTCTATACCTGTATTTTCTATCAAGCTTTGACGCATGCTAAAACATTTGATAGTGTGAGGATCTAGGCTTTCCCACCCGTTTAAGATAACCAGTTTATCTAACAACTCTGGCGCTTTATAAGCGACTTCCATACCGATAAATCCGCCAAGTGCGTGACCGACGAAATGACAGTTAGACAGCCCTTCTTGTTTCAAAATTTCGATTAATTGTTCTGCTAAATCTTGCATAGAGTAGTCATCGGGTAAGAGATCGCTATCAGGCGATACTCCCTCTTGTTCATAGCAAATCACATTGTAATGCTCGGTAAAACACCCAATTTGAGGTAACCAAAAATCAGCATGCCCGCCTAAACCTGAACTAAATACGATCGTTTCTGTCGTGTCGTTCTTACAAGGGTATTTTTTAACTAACATAGGGTTCCATCCAATTTTAGTAAATTTCAAATTGCGGTAAAAGTATCTAATAGCTTATAAAATCAAGTTAAATTAAATTTACTAAATCAATTCAACGGTACGCTCATCGATTTCATCATATTCATACGTTACAGTTTCTTCAAAATGTTCAACTTTACCTTTACGTTCAACGGTCTCTTGAGATTTAATATATTTAATTAACGCGTCTATGGTGCCGACCTTTAGATTATGAATATCGGCGAATTTCATCAGATCATTTCTACGAGCCATTTCACCATCTTGGTTGATGATTTCTACAATAACCGCAGCAGGTTCTAAACCAGCCAGTCTCGTTAGGTCACAACCTGCCTCAGTATGCCCAGCGCGTTCTAGAACACCACCTTCTTTAGCCACTAATGGAAAAATATGGCCTGGGGTTACGACGTCATCAAAGGTAACGTCTTGAGACACGGCAGTTCTAATGGTCTGAGCTCTGTCTGCCGTTGATATACCTGTACTTACGCCTTTTGCTGCATCAATGGAAACGGTGAAATTTGTACTGTAAGGTGCTTGGTTGTCTTTGCACATCAGAGGTAGTTTTAATTTTTTGCAACGCTCGGAGGTCAAGGTCAAACAAACCAAACCTCTGGCATGTGTAATCATAAAGTTAATATCATCAGGTTTGGCCAAACTGGCTGCCATAATCAGGTCACCTTCATTTTCCCGATCCTCATCATCCATGATTATGACCATATTGCCTGCTTTAATATCTTCAATAATTTCTGGTATTGTATTGATATTCATAAAATCCACCATTTGCATTTATATTTGCTTTTGTATGTTGTTATGTAGAGCCTATTGTCAATTCATCACACGCTCTACATAACGTCCTACGTTTGATACGGCCGTATAGCTACTTCATAGAAATAGTAGTATTTACGCCTTCACTAGCATCTTCATCAAACCAACGTGATATCACCGTTTTAGTCTGTGTATAAAACTGCACCGCTTGCTTGCCATAAGGACCTAAGTCACCGAGCTTACTGGCTCTAGACCCTGTAAACGAAAACATAGGTAGCGGTACTGGAATTGGTAAATTAATACCGACTTGTCCAACATCGATATCTTGTTGGAACTTATGCGCATGGGCGCCAGACTGGGTAAAAATGGCAGTGCCATTACCATTTGGATTGGTATTGATAATCTCAATGGCTTCCTCAAGCGTGTCGGCATACATAATGCATAGGACAGGACCAAAGATCTCTTCGGTATAGCAGCTCATATCAGTGGTTACATTATCTAAGATGGTTGGACCAACAAAGTTACCCTCTTCATAACCTGCTACCTGACAACCGCGACCATCTAGTCTTAGATGCGCCCCTTCGTCTATGCCAGCTTGAATTAAGCGCTCGACACGGGCTTTGGCTTGCTTAGATATTAGAGGACCCAAATCTTTATCATCCTTGCCAGCGGCAACGACTAGCTGTGCTGATTTTTCTACAATTTCATCAACCCACTGTTTAGATTCCCCAACCAATACCACGACAGACAGTGCCATGCATCGCTGACCTGCTGCACCAAATGCTGCGCCTGCTAACTGATTCAGACTTTGTTCTTTATTGGCATCAGGCATGATAACGGCATGGTTTTTCGCACCCATCATACATTGCACACGTTTGCCAGCCTGACCTGCACGGTCATACACATGCTTGCCAACTGCTGTTGAACCAACGAAAGATATCGCTTTTATGTCAGGGTGATCGCACAGCGCATCCACCGTATCTTTACCACCATGAACGACACTTAATACTCCTTTTGGTATACCTGCTTCAAGTGCCAACTCGACCAATCTCATGGTAACGATTGGATTTTGTTCAGAGGGTTTTAAGATGAATGTGTTGCCTGTGGCGATGGCCATTGGAAACATCCATAGGGGTATCATGGCAGGAAAGTTAAAGGGGGTGATACCTGCACAAACGCCTATTGGCTGTTGAACGGTATACATATCAACACTACTAGCGACGTTTTCAATGTAGCCCCCTTGTTGCAAGTTACCGATACCTGATGCGTGTTCTACGACCTCAAGACCTCTAAACACATCGCCTCTAGCATCTGCCAGTGTCTTACCTTGTTCTTCAGTCAGTAGCGCCGCCAGTTCATCCATATGCTCACGTATCAGTTGTTGATACTTTAGAAACACACGCGCTCTTTTGCTAATTGGTGTGATACGCCAGCTCTTAAAAGCCTCAGCGGCCATTTTGATGGCTTGATCAATTTCCTCAGGTGTTGATTGTGGTACCTTGGCGATAACCTCTTGAGTGGCTGGATTGGTGATATCAATCCATTCTGTGGTAGTCGATTCAGTAAATTCGCCGTTTATCAATTGTTGTACGTTGCGTAGTTCTGCAGTCATGACACGATTCCTTAAGGTAATATCAAATAGGTGTTTAAATTTATGTGTTGAGCTTCAAAAGCGGCTCTGATGTAACGACTTCTTTATCAGTAGTCACGCTCATCTCTTTTTGTTTGTTTTTAAAATTAAAAACGAGGTTCATAAGAATGGCTAAAAAAGTAGCGGTACCGATACCACCTAAATCAAAGCCAGCAATGTTTAGGGAATAGTTGCCAGTGCCTAGGATAACTGGAACGGCGGCTACCAACATATTGCCATTCTTACTAAAATCAATTTTTGCATTCATCCAAATACGTGCGCCGGCGATCGTAATCAAACCGAAGACAACGATTGAAGCACCTGTCAAAATGGGCACAGGAATAGTGCTGACCAAGGTGCCAAATTTAGGGGATAGACCCAATAGAATGGCAAACACACCTGCTATCACAAAGACGACTGTAGAGTAAATTTTGGTCGCTGCCATGACGCCGATGTTTTCTGCATAAGTCGTCATACCAGTGCCGCCTACCGAAGCCGAAAGCGTGGTACAAAGGCCGTCAGCGAAGAATGCTCTACCCATATAAGGCGAGATGCTTTTGCCAGTCATAGCTTCTACTGCTTTGAAATGTCCAAGGTTTTCAGCGATTAAGATGATAAAGACGGGTGCAATGACTAATATGGCACTGGTCTCAAAGACAGGAGAGTAAAGGGTTGGTATACCGAACCACGCGGCATTCGCAATTGGAGCAAAATCAATAGGCTTGCCCATACCCATCACATTCGTTAATAGGAAATAAATAAAATAGGCAGCGACCAGTCCTATTAACAGTAGCAAGCGTCTGACCATACCTTTGGTGAATACGGCGACTGAACAGATACATAACACGGTGACTAACGCCATCCAAGAATCAAAGCTACTGCCGATGACGCTTTGTATGGTGACAGGCGCTAAGTTCAACCCGATAATCATCACAATCGACCCAGTGACCACAGGTGGCATCAAATTCTCAATCCATCCTGCACCTGTCTTCATCACCAGCAGACCCATCAGTGCGTATAAAACTCCGCAGACCAGTGTGCCCCCAAGCGCAATGCCAATATTTGGATTGATACCAGTGCCGCTATAGCCTGTTACTGCTGCTACCGCCCCGATAAATGCAAAGCTAGAGCCTAAATAACTTGGTACGTGACCGCCAGTAATTAGAAAGAAAAGTATCGTACCTATACCAGTAATCAGCATGGTTAAGCTAGGATCGAATCCCATTAATAATGGGGCTAAGATTGTCGCACCGAACATTGCGAATGAGTGCTGTGCGCCTAACACCACGCTCTTACCCATGGGTAGATACTCATTGATACCTACCGGCGTCGTTTCTAGGTTTCCAGTATATGGACGCCATTTAACAAACCATTTATCCATTTTCAATATCCTTAAAAAGTAGAGGGATGTTACTTAGTTCGTGCACTTACTTAATTGATGGTAGTCTCGATTAAAATAGATGAGACTGTCACAATTAGGCTTGTGTTTGATATCCAATACTTCACAAATAAGAATATCGTGAGTTCCCACCGAGCTAATGAGCTTAATCTTGCAATCAAAAGAAATACTGGCGTCTTCTAATACAGGCGATCCTGTCGACAGCGTAGACCAACTGCCTTGATCGAACCTTTCTTCCAGAGATTTTTTACCCCCGAACACACCGCTTAGATCTTTATGTTCAAGGGCAAGTGTGTTGACGCATAGCACCATGTTTTCTTTAAAATAATGATAGACAGAAGCGCTTCTGTTTAAACACACCAATAGAGTTGGCGGTGAGTCAGTGACACTACACACAGCGGAGGCGGTAAATCCTGCCCGCCCTGCTGGACCTTCAGTGGTAATAATGTTGACGGCGGCAGCCAAATTACTCATCGCATCTCTAAAAGATTGCTGCATGTCAGTTAAGTTTGCTGCCGTAGAGGTGAATGATTCTTTAGATTTATGTTTCATTAATGAGGATTGCGTTACTTGGCTTTCTTTAATTACTGTATTCATCTGTCATTTCCTTTTAAAAAATATTCCGCCACATGTGTAGTTAACTAAAGCGCCCTACTACAGTTCAATGCTAGGGGGTTCCATGTCAGGTAACTTTAAATTCACTAACTGCAGTCATTTTTAAACAGGTCTTTATCCAATGTGAGCTATGGACGCGATTTCTACTAGGGCGTCTGGTTTTACCAACCCGCATTGAATACAAAATCTTGCTGGCTTTTCATTGGGGAAGAATTCTGCATAGACTTGATTGACCGCGTCATAATCTGCCCAATCTTTTACAAAGATTGAATTAAATGTCACGTCATCCATATCGCCGCCGGCGGTTTGAATCACGTTTTTGATCGTCGTTAACACATGGCGAGTTTGAGCAGCGGCATCACCCACATGTACGACATCGTTGTTTTCATCGAAAGGTAAAGTGCCTGAGACATAAACGATATTGTCGGCCTTAGTCGCTGGTACATAAGGGGCTAGTGGCTTGCTGGTACCTTCAGGGATAATCACTTGTTTAGACATATCTACATTCCTATTGCGGTTAGGTTAAGTATGAAGCGCTTGGTTTAGGTTTCTACAGAACTGGCTAAGTAAAACATTAGCTATCTGTAAAGCACTGCTGCATGCTGGCAACATCAGACACCCAACCAAAAAAGGTTTTTACGTTATATAGTGTGGCCTCATGAGCCTCTACTGGTCCTGCCTGATAACAAGCGTCATCTAATAACACGCCAAAATACTCAAGAAAAAATCCATCTCGAAGCGTAGATTCAACACAGACGTTGGTTGCGATACCAGTGAGTAATAAGTTACGTATGCCTCGTGACCGCAATACGCTGTCAAAGTTAGTATTCGCAAAGCCGCTATAACGAGGTTTATCTATAACGATGTCTTGAGGCGCAGGGCTCAGCTCGTCGACCAACTCGTAATCCCAGCCCCCTTTCGCCAACAGCGTTCCCTCAATTTCAGGATTCTTACGCATGGTTTTTAAGGCATTTGACTTGTGGTAATTAGGCGACCCACTACCACCAGCTTCGACATACTTGTTGTCCCAGCCATTTCTGAAATAGATAACTTGTATGCCAGCTTGGTGCGCAATATCCACGGCTTGCTTAATTTTATCGATGACAGGTTTGGTCGCTGTGACATCGAACCCAGCCAAATCCAGATAACCACCTTGGCTGGCATAAGCGTTTTGCATATCTACTACGATCAATGCCGTCTGGGAGGGATCTAGCTTGATAGGTTCAGGCAACGACTCTAAAACGGGAGAAGATTCCTTGGTAAAGTCTGCACAAATTGTATTAACCGAATTCATATCCGCTCCTTTTATTAAGCTTCGCTGACAGCTTGACTGGCAACTGGGGTATCGACATTGATACGGCTCTTCATAAGGGGCTGAATCTTACTGCCAAAATCTTCAACACCTTGCACGAAGTCATCAAAAGTAAGTAAGACACCATCAGTACCTTGTATCTCACCAACTTCGTCTAACATGCTGGCGACATTTTCAAAGGAACCGACCAGCGTACCCATATTGATATTGACTGGTGAAACACTTGAGGCCATATGGCGAATATTGGTATCTTTGCCTGATGTTTTGTCTTTACCGCCTTGTGACTGCAACCAATCAATGGCTTCGAAATCCGCACCATCATTGTATGATTGCCATTTTGCTTGGGCTTTTTCATCGGTCTCATCTGCAATGACCATAAAGAGAACATAGGTCGGAACATTACGGCCCGTCTTATCCGTGTGTACCTTTAAGCGATCATTGATACCGGCATAAGCGGTAGGTGTGTTTAGACCTTTACCAAAGACAAAGTTGTAATCAGCATGTTTTGCAGAAAACGCTAACCCTGTATCTGATTGACCCGCACAGATAATCTTCATATCCGCTTTTGGAATGGGCTTCACTTGACAGTCATCCATCTGGAAGAACTCACCCTTCAAATCAGATTGGCCTGTCGCCCACAGGTCTCTCAAAATTTGGACATATTCAGATAGGTAGTCATAGCGCTTACCAAAGTAATCGTCGCCTGGCCACATCCCCATTTGTCCGTATTCTGCTTCTTGCCAGCCAGTCACGACATTCAATCCAAAACGCCCGTTTGAGATGCTATCAAGCGTCGATGCCATTCTTGCTACGATTGCAGGTGGCATGACCAAAGTCGCCGATGTGGCATAGATTTTTATCTTGGACGTGACCGCAGCCAATCCTGCCATCAAAGTGAAGCTTTCAAGGTTATAATCCCAAAACTCCGTCTCCCCGCCAAAGCCGCGTAGCTTAATCATCGAAAGTGCAAAATCAAAACCATAGTGCTCAGCACGTTGCACAATTTGCTTATTAAGCTCAAATGTTGGCTTGTACTGCGGCGCGTTTTTTGAAATTAACCAGCCATTGTTGCCAATCGGACAAAAAATACCTATTTCCATAATTTCACCTATACGTTTGAGGAAGAAAGAGCTGTAAAAGAAATAAAGATTATTTCATGTTTTTTACGTAGCATAATTTATGCCAAATTAATTAATTGTTATTTATCAAATACTTATCGTTTTTATACGCAAAAATTTTTAGACCATATGGTTTAAAAACATGCATGAAAATAGTGCGGATGTTATAAAATAGTGCAGAATGTTGTAAAATAGTGCAGAAAGTTTTTAATAGTGCATATTGATAAAAATGATGTTGAATGAGTAAAAAATAGGGGTTTTTTGATACTAAATCGTTATAGTCAAATACCTTATAGACTTGATACAGCTACGTGATTAAATGCTGCCGACATGTCTGTTTTGACCAATCAGTGGTATATACACTCGGTTGATTTAACCTTTTTCTAAATTGACTTAATTATCATGTAAAATTAGGTTTACATGACTTTATGATCAGGAACCATACATTGAGAGAATACGTGCTAAAAGAAGAGATAGAAACGAGTTCAAAGATATTGAAGAAGAAAGAACACATCATCAATGCTGCATTGATTGTGTTCTCTCAAGAAGGATTAAATGGGGCGCGAATGGAAAAGATCGCTGAAGAAGCTCATATATCTAAATCGAATATATTTTACTACTTCGACAGTAAAGAGGTTCTGTATGTTGCCGTTTTAGAAAGGGTGCTTAGCAAGTGGCTATCACCTTTGAACGAGATGAATGTCAACCAAGATCCAAGAAAGGCCCTTATAAACTACATTGAAGAGAAATATAAAGTTTCAAAGAAATCGCCTGCAGCATCAAGACTGTATGCATTAGAGATTATGCAAGGCGCCCCTCACTTGATGGCCGTATTAAAAGGACCTTTGAAGTCCTTGGTTCGAGAAAAAGTGGCAGTGATTGATGAATGGATTGCAGATAACAAGATTAAGTCAGTTTCTGCCATTCATTTAATTTTTCATATTTGGGCAGTAACGCAGCACTATTCTGATTTTTCTACGCAAACGGAAGCAGTTTGTAATCATAGTTTAAAAAATAAGAAATTCGCTAATAATGCGTTAGACACTAGTATTCAACTTCTAGTAGATAGCTTGATTGTATAATTTGATATTAGTTGAGTATGACTACCACCTAAAAGAATCAAGCTCACAATAGAACTCTTTATAAGGTATGGATAAGGAGTTTTAGCATGAGAAAACGTATGAACAAAACTCGAATATAGTAAATTTACTTTAAATTCGGTACAGTGCTGCTGGCAAATATTTTTTGTAGCCTCTATCATGATCATGTTTATGAACAGCACGCTATAAATATTCATACCCGTAGCACTTAGACATCATAGCTACTAATGAGCAATATCCTCACCACCCTATCAACCTACACCGATTACCATGCGGACGCTGTGCCACAATAAATATCAAAAAGCGCCTAAGCATAAGTGGTTTAGGGAACAGGTTGTAGCATCTACTGATATTTTTAGAACGTACTAGATAGGACGATAATAGTTTGACATCAGTAGTCATTAAAAACACCATCATGATATTAAAGTAGCGTTAAATCATCGTACAATAATCAGGTGTAAAGCTAGTAACATTAACATCAAGCTATTGAATTATTTAATAATATAACAAGTCAAGAGATGTGAAATTATCTGATGCTTGCCTAGCAATATTTTTGGGATACCTTTCATGTGTTTATAAAAATGAAGGTTGAATAATAAAGCAAAATAATTCAATAATAGATCTATAAGTTCTAGATATTTATCTATCAACTTATATCCACTAATTTTAGGAAATTACTACAATGACGTATAAAAATGTAACAGTCGCTGGAAGCGGCATCCTAGGCTATCAAATTGCTTTTCAAGCCGCATTCCATGGTTTTAATGTTAGTGTCTATGACATCAATGACGAGGTATTAGAAAAAGCAAAGTCAAAGTTTCAATTGATGTGTAAAGCTTTTCGAAAGGATTTGAGAGCAACTCAAGAGCAGTTGGACAAGGCTTTTGATAATCTCAGCTACACCTCAGACTTAGCAGAAGCGGTCAAAGACGCTGACCTAATGATTGAGGCTATTCCCGAAATTACTGACATTAAAATCGAATTTTATGAAAAGCTTGCCAAACTAGCGCCAGAGAAGACCATATTTGCGACCAATACCTCAACCCTACTCCCTAGCCAGTTTGCGGAATCAACGGGACGACCTGCTCAATTTTTAGCCCTCCATTTTGCCAATAAGATTTGGATGCATAATGTCGCTGAAATTATGGGACATCCTGGTACGGATCCTAACGTATTTGATGACGTGGTTGCTTTTGCTACTGCCATTGGTATGGTTGCAATGCCGCTGTATAAAGAACAACCCGGCTACATAATGAACAGTTTATTGACGCCCTTTATAGACGCAGGCCTGCAACTATTAGCTAAAGAGGTTGCAGACCCTCATACGATTGATAAGACATGGATGATAGTGACTGGTGCGCCTGTAGGACCATTTGGCATCTTGGATACCATCGGTATAAACACGGCCTACAACATCACTAAGCTAGCCGCTGAAACGACTCAAAACCCTGCAAGATTAAAGGCCGCTAAATATCTAAAAGAGCAGATGATTGATAAAAATAAAATGGGTGCTGCGACTGGCGAAGGGTTTTATACTTACCCTAATCCTGCCTTTATGCAGCCTGATTTTTTAAAATGATATATAGCTCTTTATTCATCAGAGTTTGTTATAGTCAATCCTCTATAAAAGAATAACAGCGTTACTTATAAAACTAAAAAGACCTTCAAGCGCTTGAAGGTCTTTTTTAATGTGTAGAAGAATAACCTTACTGTCAAACCTGTATAACCAAGCTTTGGAGTTCGTTAGAGGTTCGTTAGGAATCAGCTTGGTAAACACAAGTATTGCGGTAAATGCGCTATGCAAAGAACGATTATTTCTCTCTTCTTAGCATATCAATCAGCTTACCTGCTAGTGGGAAAGAAACTAGCTGTGTCAGCGGAACGAGTATGATAGCTTCAATTAATACCACCACTGGTAGGCTTAAGCCTTGAGTCACAGGCTTCAATAACGTCAATACAATTAGGAGCGTTGGATAAAGTCCGACATACCCTACCAATATGCGTATCAATCTGTCTTTAGAATTCTGATTCATTGCCTACTACCTATTGATAAAAGAAAAATCTTTACGCGACAAAAACGATAATTGTCGCTTGATGATTGACTGTTTGGGAATATCTTACAAGTCCCAAATTTATAAACAAAAATAAGGCCATTAGTATTAATGGCCTTATCTTGTTCACTGTTTATGTGCTTTGCTATTCTTGATAGTAAGGATAATCACTGTAGCCAACATCAGTACCACCATACATAGTGGCAGGGTCTGCTTCATTCAATGGCCAGTTATTGGCAATACGCTCTGGTAAATCTGGATTGGCAATAAAAGGGCGACCAAACGCGAATAAATCACCGTAGCCTTTTTCTAAAATGTTCACGGCTTTTTGTACCGTGTACTTGCCAGCATAAATAATACGGCCTGAAAACTCTTCTCTGACCGCTTGATAAAAAGTGTCTGGTAAATCAGGCGCATTGTCCCAATCTGCTTCTGCAATAGACAAGTAAGCAATGCCAGCTTGCTCAAGCACTTTGACCGCTTCAATATACGTATGATGGGGATCTGACTCTACCAAGCCTAAATACACACGTGTCTCAGTGGTACTGGCAAATAATGGCGCAAAACGCACGCCCAAACGATCAGCACCGACCACATCACTGACAGCAGCGACGATCTCTTTTAAGAAGCGCAGACGATTGGTCAATGACCCACCATATTGATCATCACGGTGATTGGTATGCTCAGAGATAAACTGATTGACCAAATAGCCATTGGCACAATGCAGCTCTACCCCATCAAACCCTGCTTCTAGCGCATTGCGTGCAGCTGCCGCATACATATTTACCAGCTCACCAACTTCATCGGTACTGAGTGCGCGTGGCTCACTTGGATCGGCCAAAGCACCTTCGCCTGGACCTGTTTCAATAAATACTTTTACATTATCAGCAACAATCGCTGACGGACCTACAGGCTGAGCACCATTAGGCTGCAAGCTGGTGTGCGACACACGGCCCACGTGCCAAAGCTGAGCAAAAATAATACCGCCTTTGTCATGTACTGCTTGCGTGACTTTTTTCCAACCTTCAACTTGGGCTGGTGAATGGATACCCGGTGTCCAAGCATAACCTTGGCCTCTGGGCTCAATTTGCGTACCTTCAGTCACCATAAAGCCTGCTGTAGCACGCTGTGCATAATAGCTGGCCATTAAGTCATTAGGGATATTGTCAGGTTGCGTGCTACGAGAGCGTGTCAACGGTGGCATTACGATACGGTTTTTGAGTGTATAAGGCCCAAGTTCTACAGAGGAAAATAGTGTATTTGTATTTAGAGTGGTTTGTGTCATAAGTGTCTCTTTTAAAGCAGCTGATGGCTTATTATTAAAGGTATTTGGCCTGTTTTGATGATTAATAACCAATCTAATGATTACTTAAGCAATGTTAGTCAGCATAGCGTTTTGAGGGTACAATTAGAAACAACCACTTATTGTTTAAGATACAACTATTAATGGTATGAATTATGAATGGAATGAATCGGCTCGATATTAAGCAACTTAGAGTATTACAGGCGCTGCTTGATCTAAAAAACCTCTCGCAAGTCGCACGTAAAATGGGGCTGACCCAACAAGCCATCAGTGAGCAGCTGCGTAAGTTACGTGAGGTGTTTGATGATCGCCTGTTTATTCGTCAAGGCAATAGCATGGTGGCAACGCCAAAGGCGCTATCGATGGAGCAATCCCTTGACGATATCCTAAAACAGTTGGAGGATTTGTTAGAGCCAGAAGTCTTTATGCCGCACACATACAAAGGCGTATTTACGATTAGTGCGACTGACTATGCGACGCAGGCGTTATTACCGCAATTGTTTAATATTACGCGACGCGACGCACCTGATCTGAAGCTGATCGTCCGTGATTTTGCCTCGGACAATATCAATCAGCTGATAGCAGCAGGAGAGCTTGATTTACTGATTACCTTTCCCGAATTCATCCCAGATAACTTATCGTATGTCACTCTGTTTGAAGAGCAACATTTATGCGTGACGGGTTGTGAAAATAAACTTCCAACAGAACCATTAACACTGGCACAAGTGGCTGCGCATCCTCAGCTAGTGGTATCACCCTCGCGTGCTAATTTACGCGGCTCTCATGATCAATGGTTTACAGAAAAAGGTCTAAAACGAAATATTGTGATGTCAGTTCCTAGCTTTTCAGCCGTACCAGATATTTTGCACACGACCGATATGATTGCATTTTATCCTTCACGGTTATTGCCGAACAGTAAGGTCAAAGAGCTTGAGGTTGAAGCATTGCCACCTACTTTTAAAGTCATCGCGGCATGGCATCCACGTACCAGTGATAGTGGTATACATCGTTGGTTGATTGAGCAGTTGAGAAATCTATAGTAAGTGATGTTAGTTATAGCCAGTTTTGACCTGTGCTCTTTTAACTTTTGTTAATTTATACTCATTGTGATCATGTAGAGCTGTAACCTGTGAAATTTTCTTCAACCATATTTTTGCTACCTCTGACTGAGTGGATCTTTTTTCTACATTAGATGTATAACTCATGACAACAACCTTCTCTAAAACTAAAAAAGCCTTTTAAGCCGTATAAATCATAGCTTAAAAGACTTTTTCAGTCTGAGATTTTTAAAACTTACGAGATAATGGTCATTTCGTTTATGACAAACTCATCGATCATCCCGTCTGTTACTGTTACATAGTTTTGGAAATGCGGACTTTCTACATGCTTCTGCAACAGCTCATTGTTTTCCCAAATCTCATAAAAGATAAAGCCATTACTATTCGTATTGTCTTGATGCAGGTCATATTGGATACAACCTTGATCAGTTTGTGAAGCTGCTGTTAGCTTGAGAAGCTCTAATTTTACTTGTTCGACGTGCTCAGGCTTGGCTTTGACAGTGGCAACGATAGTGAGCGGTTTGTTCGCTTGTGTGTTCATAAACTTTTCCTATTTTTAAGTATTATAATTATTTCAAATAAATTTAAGCAATTTCAACATATTCGCTCAAAGTATTAAATTATACCTGTAAGTTTAAGCGATCATTTGACGCTTTATACAGATAAACCTTTTAGTAAATTTCTGTCATTTTCCTGCTGGCTCTCTAATATATTTCGCGTAATACGTAAGTGCTCGGTTGTTATAGTATCAAGAAAGTGAATGTTGATATGTTATATAATTTATAAGATAAATCACATAACGTTATCTCAAGATTGAGAGCGTCAATGATATAGGAGCATGCTCAAAACAACTCTAATTTTACTTATACTTTTCCTACATGATGCTGCAAACATCAGTGTTTGGATACGATCCTAAAATTGGAAGTTCATTAAAAAGATATATCAAAATCGATAATTTCTTCAATAAATTTTGATTCAATAGCTGATAAGTTTCGATGCTTGTGCCAAAAAATATACACAGGTATATCAGCAATCCCATCCTGCGGGGGCAAGCGTCTAAGTTTCGATGCTAGATGAGTAGCCGCAACAAACTTATCTGGCAAAGCACCTATGCCATATCCAGTATAAATCAGGCGAACTAGCTCATCTAAATTATTTGTATAAGCACTAACGTGACCAGTAAAGTCATGGGCTTCTTTAAATAAAGCTATTGGTGAAAGAACATCACCAATAGCTTCACTATTAAATGCAATAAAATTTTCTTCTAATATATTACTAATACTCAATTCTTTTACGGAGAACAAAGGATGGTGATATCCACAATATAGGTAATAACGTTGGTTGAAGAGTATCTTTTGATTAAGAGTATCCGATGTATGCTTGGATAAACAAATACCAATAGCAGGATTTTTTTGCTTTAAATCATTTAAAATATCCATACTTGATTTGACCGTCAAATCTAACGTAATATTCGGATATTTTTTTTTGAAATATACTAGAAAATCATTGTATTTGGGATTATGAAGTCGACTAACGACTAATAGTTTAATATTACCTTCTAGAAGATGTAGATTACTACCTTTCATCGCTTCAATAGAAGTAATCTCTGTGAATATCGTTTGAGCAACTTGAAGACAATAGTGACCAATTGGTGTGAGCTCTAGTGGCTTGGTATTACGAACAACAAGCTGGTTTTCGAGTTGCTCTTCAAGTTTTTTGAGATTTTGGCTAACTGCAGATTGGCTAATGTTTAGACGATCAGCCGCTGCACTAATACTCCCCTCTTCACATATAGCAATTAATACGTGGAGTAATGTCCAATTTAAATTATCTGCTAATTTCCGTTGTATCATGGTAATTTCAGCACTTATATTCTGAATATATCGATAACCAATCAATATAAAAGGTCTGCCAAGGCTTAGTCTTCGCGATACGTATTCGGCCTCTGAGTTCTCGGCTCACCTTTCATTATTGTCCTTAGTCTATAATACAATATAGCTAAAGATTGTGGGGTAATATAAAAGCTCATTTATTGTATGATTTGTCATGCCCCCCCCCCTTTTATCATTGGTATTGGCAAATGATGCCAAACTGTTGATTATCCATATAAACAATTAAAAGCAACTCAGCTTCATTTATCATAAATCCCCTATTGTCAGTAACCGTAATAGATAACAGCTCAACGGTAAGGGTCATTCTTACGGACACTCAAAATTACTAAGCTTTCAACCTGCAAACTGATTTGTAATAGACCTTAGATAGGTTTCTAAGACGATTTTTTAGTAAAGAAAGGCCTAACACATAATGTTAAGCCTTTTTTTGACAAAATTGAACAGCATTACTAGCCTGCCTTTATAGATTTAACAACCTGCAATGAACATGGTTCTGAAATAGCTGCCCGATAAATAAATATATCAAGGGTTTAACTCAGCAGGATCAGTAATCACGTGCATTACCACAGTTTTTCGATCTTTACTGACGATTTGCATAGCCTCTGCCACTTGCTCTTCGACTCGCTCATCATTATTCACCGTAATACCATAAGCGCCAAAAGACTGCGCCATCAAAGCAAAATCAGGGTTTTGAAGCTGTGTACCTGACACGCGATCAGGATAATGAGCCTCTTGATGTTGACGAATAGTACCAAATTGACCATTATCCATAACAATAATCAAAATAGGAGCCTTATAACGTACCGAAGTAGATAATTCTGCCTCGTTCATCATAAACTCACCATCACCAGTAACAACAACTGACAAACGCTCAGGGGACTCTAAAGCAGCAGCGATACCCGCTGGCACACTATAGCCCATTGCCCCGTTCCTACTACTCAACTGACTTGGAAACACCTTCGTTGGTAGAAACTTCTGCGCCCACAAACAATGGTTGCCTGCACCGAAGCTATATACGGCATCTTCTGGAATAATTTTGACCAGCTCTTTCATAACCAAAGTCATACTGGCATACTTTGCATGACTATTAGAAGAAAGAGTGATTTCTGGGAAAGCGCTATCTTGACGCTGTTGTTTATGACAGTGGCTGAACCATGAAAGACGTGACTTAGCATCAAGTTCGTGGAATTTATATTCAGCAATTGCCTTTATAAAACTAATAGGACTTGCAGCAATATGAGAAGTGGTAGCGCCGCTATGACCGCGTAAGCTGGTATCTAAGTTGACAACATAATTGATTTGATCGAATGATTGACGCAAGGTGTAACCATCACTAGCTACATCGCCAAGCACAGTACCTATCGTTAACAACACATCCGCCGAATCTAGTAAGTCTGCACATCCATCTGCTCTACCATATCCTAAGTAACCTGCATGAGCGGGCGAATCAAATGGGATTCTGTCAGAGGCTCGCCAATCATGTATGATAGGAATATGATTATCTTCCGCAAACTTAGTCAATTTTTGACATGTTTGAGCGTCCCAATTTTGACCACCAACAAATATTAGAGGTTTTTTAGCCATTGATAGTGCATCAATTATTGATTGCAGCTCTAATTGTGTAACTGCGCCTTGAGCGACAGGAATCACAGGGTGATTCTGATTTTCAAATGGCTGCTGAATAATATCTTCAGGCAATCCAACTACAACAGGTCCTGGTCGACCTTCTAAAGCCGCATGAAATGCTTTGGCAACGATTTCTGATGCCCTAGAGACTTCATCAAGAATGAAGACTCGTTTACATTGACTACCGAACCACTGTATCGGATCAAACTCTTGGAATGACTCACGCTGCCTATCAGCAATCGGTATAAGTCCGACAAATAATATCAGCGGCACACCATCTTGCCAAGCCGTATGAATGCCAGTATAAGCTTGCGCAGCGCCTGGACCACGGGTCACCATGGCAATACCAGGTTTACCCGTAAATTTACCATATGCATCAGCCATATAAGTACACGCAGCTTCGTGACGACAAACAATAGTTTGAATATCAGAGTTATAAAGTCCATCAAGTACTGCTAAATAGCTCTCACCCGGTACTATAAACGCTCGATCTACTCCGTGTTGCTTAAGGCTATCTACAATGGCTTGACCGCCATGTTTTAAATCACTCATTTTTTACCCCTAAATTATTTTAAAAATATTAGCCATAACGCTATTATGAAAATTATGAATTGTCTGATCATCCTATGATATCTCTTGTTAGGATAATCATAGGACAGTCACTTTAAATACGAATTATCGCTTTTGAGTATTAAAATCCACTTGAGCAAATAATGTGTCAGTTGTTAAATATTACTACTGTTATCTCTGGTCATTAATGAGACAAAAATTACTAAAAATATTGAAAGTGGCAAGCCAATAAATACTGGATGTATACCAAAAGGATGACCAAGAACTTGCCAAACTATTGCAATCACTAACCCAACCCACATTGCCACCGTACCACCTAAACGTGTCGCTTTCTTCCAAAACAACCCTGCAGTAATAGGTGCCAATAAGCTTGATACCAACATAGCGGAGCCCATTATCCACAGTACGATGAGGTCTGGAATAAAGATAGCTAATGTCAAGGCGATGCCTGCTACGCCAAGAACCGAGTAACGACTGTACTTTAAGAGGCGTTGATCGAGATCTTCTGAAGGGTTTAGTCTTGGTTTGATGATGTCATTAATAATCGATGACGCACCTGCCATGAAAAATGAATCTGCTGTAGAGATGACGGTAGCTAGAAGTGCAAGCACCATTACAACTATCATAGGGAAGCTAAACACATCGCCAATAATAGCAAAATAGGTTAAAGAGGCATTTTCTAGCGGTAGATTAAGACCAAAACGCCCCATAATGCCGATCAGAATAACAAAAAATCCTGTTAAAAATGCGAGAACAATAGCGATCCAGAACCCAGTTTGTGCTGTTTTAGCACTATCAGCTGCCCAAAATCTCTGCCATAAATCCTGTCGCACAAATTGATAACCGCCTATGGTTAATATATAAACCATAACTTCAGACGCTGGAATATTGAAAAAACTTAAAAAATCACTTTCGCCAGACAGTGCAACTTGTGTCTGCACCCCCTCAAGACCACCAGCTGCGATGAGAACAGTACAAAATAGTATAAAGATACCTACGGTCTGTATAGTGCCATGAAATGCATCTTGCCAAATAACGGACTTCATACCACCAAAATAAGTCTTTAACGTGACCAATACGCCGCTGACTATAACACCTGTAGTAATACTGGTACCCAAAGTCAGATTAAGGATTGTCGCAATTGCTACAAACTGCATACCAGTAATAGCGCTATACGCTACCAACAGACTCACCACTGTCGGAATTCTTGCCCCTTCTCCAAACCTTAATACTGTGAAATCTGCAATGGTCACCATATTATATTTTTCACCTAATGCTCGAACACGCTTTAGATAAAATGCCAGTATAAAAATCCCAGCTAGAAATATGCCAAAGTTTAGCCATTGTGGCCCCATGCCACGTATGAAACCTTGCTGCATATAACCTAACAAGATTGCACCACCGACAGCAGTACCTGTAAAGGTTAAGATAAGTGGGAATAATTTCACTGATCTACCAGCGACGTTATAATCGTCGTAAGTTTTAATACTTTTTTTATTAATGTAAAAGGAAATGCCAAATAAAAACATGAAGTAAATAATAACCAAAGACCCTAATATCAGTCTTTCTCCTGAATCGTACATAATGTTCATCCTCGGAATATTTAAATCGTAATAAAATAGCTTTCAACAAAAAACCTAGTAATAACGGAGTATAATAAAACTCCTATAAGCCGGATAAAAAGGACTGAAAATTGTTATTAAGTTTTTTAATAAAATAGCCACTAGCTTGACTAATTTAGTTTTTACCATCGTCGATGATAGCTGTCTCTAAAACAGCATGTAACAACACATTAGTGCCTGCGACCGCCCATTCAGAGGAAATCTCTTCATTTTCATTATGCGATATACCATCTACGCAAGGGCACATAATCATCGCAGAAGGCGCTACATCTGCTATCCAAAAGGCATCATGTCCAGCACCAGAGCAAATATCAGTATTCGAGTAACCTAACTTACTGGTTGAATCACGAATTATCTTCACTAGTTTAGGGTCAAAGGCTACAGGATCTTTGTGTCCTACTATCTCTATTGAACAGCCCACCTCAAACTCTGATGATATTTGGTGCACTCTAGCTTTTATCTGATCACATAACTCATCGAATTTATCTTGCGAAGCTGCCCTGATATCTATGGTAAATACCACTTTACTCGGAAGGACATTGCGAGAGTTTGGAGAAACGTCAATCTTACCCACTGAAACTGCGGTATTAGGTTGATTGTCCATGACCAAATCATGGGAAACATGAATTATTTTAGCCATTGCTAAAGAAGCGTTTGACCTCATTGTCATGGGTGTCGAGCCAGTATGTGCAGCCTTACCTGTCAATGTCACTTCAAGAGCAGCCAGACCTTGACCATGCGTCACAACCCCTATCAACTTATCTTCTGCCTCTAAGATGGGACCTTGTTCAATATGATATTCATAATAAGCATGTATCTTCGGCTCCCCTACTGGCATATCACCCAGCCAACCTGTACGTGTTAACTCATCTTTTATACTAATGCCATCTGGATCTGTGCAACTGTATGCGTATTCGAGATCGTATTTGCCAGCGTAGACACCTGATGCAATCATGGACGGTGCAAAGCGTGAACCTTCTTCATTTGTCCAGTTTGCGACGACGATTGGATGTTTAGTTTTGATATTATGCTCATTAAGTGAACGCACAACTTCTAATCCAGCTAAAACGCCTAAAATACCATCATATCTACCGCCCGTAGGTTGCGTATCGAGATGAGAACCTATCATGATGGGTAGTGCGTTTGGATCAGTACCCTCTCTAAAGGCAAACATAGAACCAAGTTCATCAATTTTTACAACCATATTTTCAGTTTCACACCAATTTTTGAAAAGGGTGCGACCTTCATTATCTTCATCTGTTAGTGCCTGTCTATTGCTGCCACCAACAATACCTGGACCAACCTTCGCCATATCCATCAAAGATGCCCATAAACGACTCTCGTTGGCAGTAATCTCAGTATTTTCAATCATTTTAGTCCGACCTTTAATTAGGTTCTAATTTCGCTAGATAGCTTAATGAATAATCAATCATTAACTACAGCTATTCACTTATTATTGATGATTTTTTCTGCAGTAAATCCAGAGATGAAAGCTTGTAAGTTTTCATTAAGCTTTTCTATGCAATATCCTCCTTCAACCAATACAATTACTGGCTTTTCTAATGCTTTGAGTTTTTGTGCCAAAGTTTTAAAGCCTTGAGTACTGACTTCGCACTTCGCTTGTGGATCTTCCTTATAAACATCAAAACCTAAGACATGGACAACAACATCTGGATTAAATAGTTTTACAGTTTCGATTGATTGATCCACATGATTAAAGAACCCTACTTCATCGGTACCATGAGGCATCGGGAAATTGAGATTATAGCCGTAACCTTCTCCTTCACCTCTTTCATGCTCATGACCAGCGACTACAGGATAAAAATTGATAGGGCTACCGTGTACAGAGGTATATAGCACATCTTTACGATCGTAAAATATTTCCTGAATACCTTGCCCATGATGCATATCAGTATCTATGATGGCGATTTTTTGAAATTTTTGACGAAGATGCTCAGCGATGATTGCAGCATTATTTAGATAACAAAAACCACCTGCTGCGTTCTTACGAGCATGATGGCCTGCAGGTCTAGTTAGGCATATTTGAATATCATTTTGATTAAGGTTTTGACTGTCTTCATCATTTAATAAGGCGTCGGCAGCGTTGAGTGCCGTTTGTGCTGACCAATAAATAGACGTCCATGAGTGCTTGCCAATTGGTGCACTACCATCGGCTTGATATTTAGCGGCTTTGGCCAAAATACCAAGACCTTCATTGTTGTTTGGCATATAGATAGTAGTTTGAACTTCCTCGCCCATTTCTTCATCGACCGCCATCCACTCACTGTAGGCGTTCTTCAAAAAATCCACGTAACCCAAATCATGCACTGCTAAAATCGGCGCGATGCCTATATCTTTAGCGGTCGTTACTTTCAAGTCTAACGCCTCTGGCGCTTTTAAAAGCTCAGTCAAACGTTCAGGCTTTTCCTGAGGCTCGCGCATTTTCCCTCGAGAAAAATAGCTCTGTGGATGATGAAGCATTTGATTTTCATGACTATAAAACTTCATTTTGAACACTCCTTTGTTTCTAAAACACTTAAAAAAATATTAAAAATTCTAATACACTTATTGAAGTGTATTTGGCGATATCTTATTAAAAATAGCTATATTCAATAAATTTTACTTATTTTCTCTAATATATGTTGCTGAAAAGTCACAGTCAAACGTTATAAATTAATACCTTATATAAGTACAGCTTATAACCAAAAATACAATATTTGTAAATTTGACACGCAGAAAGTAATTTAATTAGAAACTGCAATGAACAACGCAACTAGGGATTGAATAGAGCAGCTTCATAGAAATGCGGTAAAAAACGATGACGCAACAGAAGTTTGGACATTATTGAGCACGATGTCTGAGCTCAAGACTTTCCTGAAAAGCGCAAAAATCTACGCTCAGAAGGAGCTGAACACGGTGCAGCTCCTAATCGTTTAACGTGGCAGGAAAAATGTGATGTTGAGGAGAAAGGTGGATGATTGGTTAGAGAAATACACTAAGATTATAGGGGTGGAAGATTTTGCTGCTCAAAAAGTAGCAGACATAGTTTAGTTCAAATAATTTTAATACAAGGAAGTTGAGTGCAAGCTATACATGAGTATGGTTAGCGAGGATGACAATGTAGCGGATTTATGTGGGCTTGACTATAAAGTTGGTAAGTGTTGGGGAATGGGCTTAGATACTGCTAAAGATTCAGGCCCTTGGGAAGGTGAGTTAAGAAGCCTGTGGAAACCGACACAGTAAGAAGTATTATGGTTCCATGGTGGAAACTTGCACCAGTCTCGACATTACTCTCAATATTTGTCACTACAAATTGAAGCACGGATGGAAGGCTTAGACACACCTGTGTATGGACTACAAGAAGTGCATCACTTAGAATAAGTTGAACGTTGCTAGAGTCAGCTCAACTTATAACAACAGTAAGTATAACGCCCATACTGTTTGGTTTCAGTATGGGCATTTTTTCAGATCAGCCATCTTTACGGTTGTCTTTGCGCAGGCAGATCACTTCTTTATTAATAATCTCATATGTATTAGAACCGCTAAGACTGGTATAGTTAGCGATTATTTATGCAGCAAGCAAGCTAATCAATTATCGCTGTTAGTCATTAATATCGTAGCTTGTTAATTGATAGCAATTCTCTTAGCTATTATTATCACTATCAAAGATTTTACGCCTTTACCACTCACATCTAGCACCAAACTATAAACGGACACTATGACCACATATATACTCGACACCGAAACCACAGGTCTTGTTGAACCTCACATGACTGAAGCCGCCTACTCTATTATTAATATAAATAATGGTAAAGTAGAGGTAATACAGGAACCAAGATCTAAGCGCTTTAACCCTCTAAAAGAAATCAGTTTAGGGTCTATGGCCGTATCCCATATATGTGAAGAAGATGTCGTGAATGAGCCACCTCATACCGACTTTAGATTGCCCAGTAGTGTTGAATATTTAATAGGTCATAATATTGATTATGATATGGGCGTTCTAAAAAATGCAGGCGTGACCCATACCCCTAAATTAATCTGTACCAACGCAATGTCCAATCATCTCCTTCCCACTCTTGAGAGTCATAAACTGGTATCACTGCTCTATCATTTCCATAGAGATGTAGCGCGCGCTCAAGCAAAGCATGCACACGCTGCTATTTATGATATTTACTTCACTCAACTAGTGCTTGGTAGCCTAATCGACTTAGCGAATAGCCAAGGTCATATCATCAATGACGTAGAGAGCCTATATACCTTTAGTCAAATGGCACGCATACCCACGCATTTAAGTTTTGGTAAGTTTAAGGGTGAAGCCATTGCAGATTTAGTTACCCATTCGGATGGTGCTGGGTATCTAAAATGGCTGCTCAAACAGGATACGGTCGATACATATTTGGCTGAAGCTTGTAAGCAGGCATTAGCGTCAGTATAAAGACCTAGAAGTAGTTATTTACCCAATATAAAAAGCTGAGCTATAGTCAATCCTCTATAAAAAAGAGAAGTAATACCCGCTTTTTTACGAATATTTTTATTAGGAAAGCTCATGCTTCTTCGTTTTATTGCACGTCATAGCACATTAATTATGCCAGTTTGTGCAATTGCGGGCTTTGTTTTTCCGAACTTATCCAATGCGGTATTGGTATATTTACCCCAAATGTTGTTTTTCTTGATGTTTTTTACTTTACTGGGCATCGACCAATATGCGCTGTTAAAGCGTATAGCGACAAGCTATGTATGGGTTTTTGCCTTGTTGCAAAGCGGAGGCATGAGTTTGGTTTTGATATTGATTGCTTATGCGCTCGGCGTGCGTGGCGATTGGCTGTTGGCGATTGCAGGTCTTGGTGCTACTGCCCCGTTATTTGGTAGTGGTGCATTGGTCAATGCGGTGGGGTTTGATGCACAACTGGCAACGGCAAAAACCATCGCTGCTACACTCATTATGCCATGTATATTATTAGGCGTATTGTGGTTATTAGGCGATAAAAATGCGAATGTAGACATTGGTACTTATGTCAATCGCTTGTTGGTTTATATTGTTATGCCAATGGTGCTAGCTGTGGGGGTGCGCCGGTTCGTTTCACCTGCTATTTTGTCACGTTATTATCCCAAAATTGGGCAGTTTAATATTTTACTGCTGATGTTGTTTCCACTAGGGCTGATGGCAGGATTTCGTACCACCTTTGATCATAATCCGTGGCAAGCGTTGTCATTACTGGCACTAAGCTCTGTATTGGCATTGGTGTTTTATTTTACCGCTTATATAATATATCGGCGTTTTGGCTATGAAAATGCCATTATCGCTGCGTTGGTGTGTGGTGGACGCAATGTATTACTTGCTTACACTATAACGGCACCTTTTATGGGTGCGGTGTTTTTACCGTTACTGGGTGCTTTTCAATTACCAGCATTTTGTTTGCCTTTGCTGGGAAAATATATGGCAAAACGCCATCAAACATAAAACTTGTTATGAGAACATGTTCCGTTTGGCATACATGGTAGCGAAGCATCGGCTATATAATTAGCATTCTTTCGTCTATCATCCTAAATTGTACGAAATTAATTGACCACAGACTTTGATCATAGGAAAGAAAATGTCGTTCTTTTATCCTAAAGATGTAGATTTTATGGAGATGTTTGGATGCGAGAGTCATATAGATAGTAATGGCTTGCTAGAATCCACATTCACTGATACACAAAATCAAAAAATGGTTTTTTCTATCAGTGATATGCAGAACTCAATATCTGCTTATGTATATCAAGATGAAGCATTAATATTTAAGATATATGAAGAAGGAGCGATGAGGGTCAAGATATATGAAAATCAGATCATTATAGAATATTTGAATTATCAGGATTTATACGCTAAAAGACTGACTATTATTGATGTGTATCCAATATTCAAAATTGACCACTCTACTCTGATAGACAAGGATATGAGCCAACTAAACTAAATGCCTTAAAGGTATTTTCGTATTAAGATATACCTACACCGAACCAATCAGTCCTTCACTGGTTCGGTTCCCTAGTGAGGACTTGAATCTTTGGCTGTAATCTATATACACTAATAGATTAGGATATTAAAATATTAAGAATGTACTTCTGAGTGTACAAAACGTTAGATTCTCAAACTTAAGATTAGCTATTACCAATAATCCTGCTCAGCTTTAGCAAGCTATTCATTAAAACTCTTACATATCATAAGTGAAGATAAATCCATCTGATAACATCTATACTGAATAAGGTTTAAAGCCTTTTTGTTTAATCATTGCTCTGTATAGTTTGGATTGTGAATGAGGTCTCCAACTATCTTACCATCAGCATCTACTTTCCATGCTCCAATAATGGCAGATGGAGGCACTTCACCATCAGCAGAATAATCTGGATGAATAAGATAAACACGACCATTTGGAAATTTCAAAGCTTCTTCTATTTCACCTTGGCTCGGTTGAATTAATTTTTTGATAAGTTTCTTCATATTTCCCTCAATAATGGTTCAAAGTAAGGTTGGTGCGCTATACAGGCATCAAACTATCGGCTATGAATAAGCTATAGCAGATTCAAAGAATTATTGTCTATATAGCTTCATGATTTCTAGGAAAGTATGTATTGATCTTATCATTATCAAGCACTCTATCTTTAGTGAAATCTAATACATCTGAAACCGCTATGCCGTGCCATAATTCTTTTGGGAAGTCATTGATAGAGGCAAAAACTGTTGGTACGAGATAGCGAAAATAATCTCCCATTTTAGTCTGACCCTCATATCCTATAGGATAATCCTCTCCCTGTTGGCTACCTTCAATCGCGTGATAAACAAAGTAGCCTTTCTTTGCAGGAATATTTTCCTCTCTCGAGTCCAGATTATAGTCTGAACGTTCAAACACCCATTCTTCTATTTCTCTTCTAGTCTCTTTATGACGAAATATTATATTGGAGTACAAGTCTAAGATTGTTTTTCCTTTCTTATTAATTGGATACTTATTAAATAACTCAGACTCTTCCCACATATATTCATTTAAATTATCTAACAATAATTCAACATCAACAATTTTCAATATTGACTGTGGTAAATCACCAAAAGAATTGTTCATCATCATAGCGATATGCCCATTCTTATCTGCTGCGAACCAAGTATAGACTGTACCAAATATCGGCTTCCAGTTTTCATTAAGATCACTCATTATTTCCTACCTGCAATTTGATTAATCTAGATAACTACCCTTTAAGAATGCACTGAATATTTATTTTTGGCTATACCCCAAGGGAACCAGTTATTTTACCCTTCAAACCTATTAACAGACCACTCAAAACAGACCGATATAATCAAACCACTTAAAATAGACTACGGATACTCCCTCTAACCGCCCAATCAAGTATGCTCTGACAGCATTAAACAGCGTAACAATCAATCTCCTGCCTATACAAATCCATATCGTTATTGGACAACATCACTGATATTAACAACTATTATCCATACTATTCGTTATGACAGGAGTTGTCGGCAAGCGCATTTAATATGCCGCATGACTTCGCTGGCGCCCTACTGACGCATTTCTGCCGCAGGACGTTTAGATGCTGCTTTAACTGTTTTAATTCCTCTATACGTACTTCCACCGCATGAATATGTTCATCTAACAAGGTATCGACATCGCCGCAGTCTCTGTTAGGTTCCTCCCAATACTGCAGTAAGGTTCGTACTTCATCCAACGTCATATCAAGTGTACGACAGTGCAGTATAAACTGTAGACGTTCAATATGGCTTTCACGATATAAGCGATAATTCCCTTCACTACGGGAAGGCTCTGGTAATAGTTTTTCTTTTTCGTAATAGCGAATGGTCTCCACGGTGGCACCAGTGCACTTAGCGAGCTCTCCAATTTTTATTAGCATAGTTATTCCAAAGTTATCTCACAGTTCTCTTTAAGTTATTTCAAAGTCATCTCAAAATTGAAAACATTAAAGTAACTATAAGGTTTAGCACTGAGAAAATCAAGTTTGTACAGTTACCTAAAAACGGCCTTGACTCTGAAGCCGCTAGAGGGTTCACAATAGCGTTATCAAAAGAACGCTTATAGTAGGACGAATTATTATGCAATATCGTATTGAAGGTATGGACTGTGCCAGTTGCGTCAGAAAGATTGAAACTGCATTAGCACGTATGCCCGGTGTCTCTGACATACAACTTAATTTTGCGACTGAAAAGTTAGAGCTAACGTTGGCCTCTGATTCAGAAACTCAGTTAAGTGATGTCGAAAAAACAATCAAGCGCCTTGGTTTTGGTATATCTGCCACTACTGATCCAGCAATCGCAGCAGACGACATTGGTGACAATCCATTAGATACGCAGCAACAGCATTGGTGGCAAACCCGAAAAGGCAAGCAAGTGGTTGGTCTCGGTATCCTGATGAGCATCGCCTACGCGTTAGCATTAATTTTTCCTGATTATGGAATGTGGGCATTCGCTATTGCCGTCATTGTGGGCGTTTCTCCCTTTGCCCGAAAATCTATGACCTTGGCAATGACAGGCACCCCGTCTTCTATTGAAATGCTGATGTCTATCGCAGCAATTGGTGCACTTATCATTGGTGAAGCTGAAGAAGCTGCGGCAGTTGTCTTCTTGTTTTCAGTCGGTGAATTACTAGAGAGCGTGGCGGCTGATCGTGCCCGTGCTGGTATCAGAGCATTGGCATCATTGGTTCCAAAGACTGCGATTTTACTTGATGCACAAGGCGGACAGCGGGACGTTCCTGCAGTGTCATTGCAGGTCAATGATTTGGTCTTGGTACGACCTGGTGATAAGGTGTCTGCTGATGGTGTCATTGTTCAAGGTAACTCTAGTCTTGATGATTCGCCCATCACTGGCGAATCCATACCCGTTGCTAAAGCCATGGGCGACGCAGTATTCGCAGGATCCATCAATATGGAAGGAGCGCTGCAAGTCCGCGTAGAAAAGACCGCTGCTGACAACACTATTGCGCGTATTATTATTCTGGTAGAGCAAGCGCAAGCCTCTAAAGCCCCTACTGCCCGCTTTATTGAAAAATTCAGTCGTTACTACACCCCAGCGGTGATGGCTATTGCCGCACTGGTTATTATCATACCGCCGCTAGCGATGGGAGGAGAATGGGCGACTTGGCTATATCGGGGTTTTGCACTGTTGCTAATTGCCTGTCCTTGCGCACTCGTCCTATCTACTCCGGCTGCCATCGCGTCAGGGTTGGCTGTCGGTACCCGTCGCGGCTTACTCATCAAAGGCGGTAGTGCTTTAGAAACCATTGGTCGCGTGAATGTCGTGGCTTTTGATAAGACGGGTACGTTGACTGAAGGCAATCCTCGCGTTACCGATGTTATTGCCTTTACACAGAAGCGCATAATACAACAAAGTATAGGATCTGAAGGTCAGAATGAGATATTGGCGCTGTTTGCTAGTGTCGAATCCGCCTCTAGTCATCCACTGGCAAAAGCGATCATTGATCATGCCAAAGCTGCTAATATCTCTATACCGATAGCTTCTAAAGCTTATGCTACTGCTGGCAAAGCAGTACATGCGACGGTAGTTGATCGGCCTCTAGCCATCGGATCACCGGTTTATGCTGCCACTGAAACATCGATATCACTAGAACAAAATGCACAAATTGAAGCACTACAAAACGAGGGTAAGACGGTCTCCGTTCTGTTCGATGAGCAGAGCCGTGAAGTGCTTGGGTTGGTTGCGCTACGAGACGAATTGCGAGAGGATGCTCATGCAGGAGTGGCACAGCTCAAAGCGATGGGTGTGCGCTCTGTGATGCTTACAGGGGACAACCGTCTGACCGCTCAGGCACTTGCTAGTCATTTAGAGATAGAATGGGAAGCTGAGCTGTTTCCTGAAGACAAACTACGCTTGTTGAATCAGATGAAAGGTAATAGCAAAGTAGCGATGATTGGTGATGGTATTAACGATGCGCCAGCACTAGCAACCGCAGATGTGGGCATCGCAATGGGCGGCGGTACAGATGTCGCCATCGAGACAGCCGATATCGCATTATTAAAAAGTCGCGTCACGGACGTCGCTCATCTCATTGCCCTGTCACGTGCCACCATGTCCAACATTCATCAAAATGTGATGTTTGCGCTTGGTCTAAAATCCATATTTCTAATCACTACTGTACTGGGTATCACTGGGCTATGGATCGCTGTATTGGCTGATACTGGTGCAACCGTATTGGTCACGTTGAATGCGTTACGCTTACTGCGCTTTAAAGGGGCTAGATGATTGGTAACTTGCTCTAAAAATAACTAGATAGCCCAAAGAATATATCGGGTATAGTCAGGCGTAGCTATATCCGATATATGTAGTCAGCGAACTGCTAAACCGCTACAGCGTTACCCTCCTTAGATGTACTACTTATACAATCTGCGGTCGGCTGCCTTGTACCCGTTTTAGAGTTCTTTGACTATAGTCACTCATCTATAAAAAAATGACAGCGTTAACCTGTCTTGAAGCATCACATATACGCCTACACTCGGCTGCCTTGTATCTACACAATATCAATTATCCAAGACACAGCACCATATTTATCATTAACCAAGGTTAGTTCCCAGGCATAGAGATATAATTTGGTAATTGCTGTAGACGATTCATCCATGCCTGAATATTGCGATAGCTGTCTATATCAATATCTCCTTCGTGTGCCGTTGAAATGTATGGATAAACTGCGCAGTCAGCAATAGTAGGACGGCTGGCGGCTAGCCATTGGTGACTGCCAAGATGATTGTCTACTAAGGTTAAAATGTTATGTGAACGCTCTGAATCTTGCGCCCAATCACTTTCCAAACCGAACTTCTTAATCAAACGTGCTACGTTGGGACCATATTTTATCTCATTAGAAGCAACAGACAACCACTGCATCACATCAGCTTGCAGATGTGCTTCACTCGGCCACCATGCTTCACCACCATACTTATTGGCTAGGTATACTAAAATGGCTTGTGAGTCTCTTAATATGACGGATCCATCTTCTAAAATTGGGATTTCTCCCCAAGGATTTAATTTAAGTATTGCTTCTGTTTTATGTTCGCCATTCATGAAGTCAACAGGCACAATCGTTAAAGGCGTATCGATGAACGAGGCAAATAGCCTTACTTTATAGCAGTTTCCTGATAACGCTAAATCATACAGTTTCATAATTTTTTTCCTCAGACAGTAGTTGATTAAATTCCAGTACATTTCCATCTGGATTACGGATGAATAACGTAATCCTTCTTGGACCTAGTTTTTTAGGGCCTTCTGTTATTTCTATCCCTTCTTTAAATAGCCAGTTCTGTAATGCAGCTATGTCGTGAATGATAAAAGCTGGATGAGTCATGCCTGGCCTTTTAATCGGTTCATCCAGTAGGACATTTTTTTGATCTTTTGTTTTTGCGCCATTAAAAATAAGATTGATCCGTACACCAGCCGAAGTGACCATTTCATTCGCTTCACCCTCAGGTATGCGATAGGTTTCTTTAAATCCAAGACGCTCATAAAACGTAACCGCTTCTTGTCTATTACTGACTCTAATGCCAACATGATCGTAGGCAATCGCAACCTGTGAATTTGCCTGAGATAAGATGCTCATAAGATAGTCCTTCTATTGATTTCGACATGATCAGTATGACACTTTGTCATTTCAAAGGTAATACTGTAAATTTGATAATCATATTTTCAATAAATGAGATAATCATGGATAGATTACAAGCAATGTCTATGTTAATTAAAGTCGTAGAACTTGGCAGCTTTTCTGCGGCAAGCAAAAATTTGAAGGTACCACTGCCAACCCTAAGTAGAAAGATATCTGAACTTGAAAATCAGTTGGGTATTCGTTTATTGCATAGAACCACCAGAAAACTGTCTTTAACTGATTCTGGATACGATTATATAAAAGCTTGTAAGAGAATACTGGAGCAGGTTGAAGAGGCCGAAAGTAAAGCGAAAGGAGAGTATTCAGAACCAAGAGGTGATTTGGTTATAACTGCGCCCGTTATGTTTGGCAGGCTATACGTATTACCCATTGTTATTGAATTTTTGTCCTTATATTCAGATATAAATGTGCAGCTCTTGTTGTCCGATAGAAATATCAATCTATTCGAAGATGATGTAGATATGGCAATTAGAATAGGCAAGTTGCCAGATAGTACAATGGTCGCGACCCAAGCGGGTCGTATGCGAACAGTGACTTGTGCAAGTCAATTATTTTTATCTAATCATTACAAGATTGAATCCCCTTATGATTTAACGCACCTCTCCTGCATATCATTAAGTACAGTAATGACCACCCCTTATTGGGGCTACAACCTTCCTGATTCTGGACTCCCCGCTCATGTAGATATTTTACCAAGACTCACAGTCAATGATAGTGACTCTGCGGTTAATGCTGCTATAAAGGGTGTGGGCATCACTCAACAACTGCATTATCAAGTGAAAGAGGCGATAGATAAAGGTGATCTTAATATTATACTAGCTGAGTTTGAACCTGATGAAACCCCTATACATTTGCTGCACAAGACTCGAAAATATTTGCCACAAAAGATGAAAAGCTTTTTGGAATTTACATCTCCAAAACTAAAGGAGAGACTTCGCGAACTGTCTTGTTAGCGCATTATTACGTCTCAGTAAGTTTATCGATTTACACTAAGGCATGTTATTGATTAATTGATAGACCACTTAAAACGTAAAACATTCTGCGACAATGGCTATGTTGACTAAAAATCTATGCCAACACTCCCTCTACCCGCTCAATCAGATATTCTTTAACCGCATTAAATAGCGGATCTATCAAGCGCCGCTCTGGACAAATCAAATATAGCGGATAGTTTGCCACTTGCCAGCCGTCCAACGCCACTTCAACCAATCGCCCTGCTTTTAAATCTGCAGCTATATCTAACTGTGACTTCAGGGCAATACCCTGGCCTGCCACGGCCCAGCGCCGTACCACATCGCCATCTTTACTTCGCCGATTGCCAGCCACTGCCACACGTTTGGTCTTGCCCTCTTTTTCAAAAGTCCACTCACTCAAGTACTTCTCATCGTGTCCCAAACACAAGCAATTATGCTGAGTTAAGTCTTCAGGGATTTTTGGCGAGCCAATATCATTGTCAACTTTGTCCAAATATGCCTTTGAGGCACATAGTATCGGACGATTGTTCAACACAATCGGTAATGCCACAAGCGATGAATCCTTGGGCGCACCATAACGCAACGCCAGATCAATCTGCTGCCCATATAAATCCACATAGCTGTCTGACATATGTAGCTGCACCGTCACTTTTGGATGGATTTGCATAAAATCATCCAACCATGGCAACACCAAATTTCGCCCCAAATCTGACGATGCAGACAACCGAATCGTGCCTGTCAGCTCGGCATCATTATCATGCAATCCTGCATAAGCGTTATCTAAAATAGCCACCGCATCTCGGCAATGCTTTAAATATTGCTCACCTTTACTGGTCAAACGCAGTCTACGGGTTGAGCGAACAAACAATACCGTTTCGATTTCGGCCTCTAACCGTTTTATTGCTGCACTCACCACCGCTGGCGACAGATCTAAGTGGCGCGCACAGGCAGACAAGCTACCTAAACGAGCAGTTTCAATAAAAATACGTAAATCCTGCAAATTTTTCATTGTGTCGCCTTGGTTAGCTTAGCTGTAATTGAATTAGCGATAACAACGAGTTGCTGACACTAATACATTTATCATTATATAAAAATTATTGAAACTGTTTCGCTAAACCTGCTAATTATCAAAATAATTAATTATAGTAATATGTGTACATAAGATCTACCCCTACATTTGGAGACTCATTATGCACACTATCGAACAGCCTGACACTGCTCTCAACACCGCACTCAACACTGAGCAAAGCGATCACGTAAGCCCACTACAGCAAGCGCGCAACTTAAAACTGCCTTCAAAATCAGACATGCTAAGACGTGCGCCTTCAGTAGAGCATTTCTGGCATCAAAATAGTCAGTTATTTGAGCAGGCATGGACAGAATGGGAAACCATTCAGACGGAATTGCCCGTACTTGATGACTCATTATTTGACCCAACACTACGTGACGCTGTGACACAAGCGTGGAAGACACCTGAGACAGAAATGGCGGTAAAAGATTTGTGGCAAGAGATTTTACCTGGTGTCTACCAAGGGCAGTTTTTTGACCCGACACAACTGTCTCAGCTTCGTCGTTATTTACAAGCCGTGGCAGATGCCAATATTCCAATACGTCCGCCTTATGGTATTGCGTTAAATCGCAATGGAGCGATGCTGGATGCACGATCGACAGGTTATATCGCCGCGCCCCATTTTCAGGCGTTTTATCATGAGATCATGAATCGCTATGTGCGGCCCATCGCTCGCTTACTGTTTGCAGATGTTTATGGCTACGACACTCAAACCTTTGGGTTTTCGATTCAATATCAGCCCACAGGTGACACATCACTGCAACTCCATACTGATGCATCGGCAGTGACGATAAATATCAACTTAAATTTGATAGATGAGCCCTTTACAGGGTCAGAAGTCGACTTTGTCGATCGTCATTTAGGTCAGAGTAAACAAGCCATCTTTGAGCCTGGCATGGCGATTATTCATCGAGGCAATGTGCCGCACGCAGCCCATCCTATTACCAGTGGCACACGCACAAACATGGTGCTGTGGCTATATGGCGATAATATGCAAGTACCGCGTGGTGTCGGGCTACATAGTGATATTGATGCCAATCAACGATGGACAGTGCCACACAGTCAACCCGATCGTTTTGCACCATTCTAGAGTTCGTCTATCAGTCGATTGCTAGTTGATGAGTAGTAGCAGCTGATTAATCTAACTGATCCGCTGTCTGTAGATAACACATTATTCAGCAGATACTGAAACGCATATGACTTTCAAAAATATATTGAAAGTGTTTTCGTTGGTCGCTACTGGTTACAGGTAATCAGATTGATTATTATAAACCATGATAGAAAACATCGAATAAATAACACGGCTTTAAAAATAAACCATTTGAAAATAAATAAGGATAAAAAATGCAAAAGACTATTTTAATCACAGGCAGTACCGATGGTATTGGTAAATTGGCCGCTATCAAACTTGCACAACTGGGTCACAATATCTATCTGCATGGTAGAGATACCAATAAGCTTGCCGATGTGATTGCAGAAGTTAAAATCGCTGCAACCCAAGCCAATCAACAAGTAGACGTTGATGGCTTCGTGGCTGATTTTTCGTCGTTAACCGATGTTCAGCATATGGCTGATGCAGTAACAAGCAAGTTTACAGCTGCCGGAATAGATTTAGATGTACTGATTAATAATGCGGGTGTGTTCAAAGTAGCAAACGCTCAGACTGAGACAGGGTTCGACGTGCGCTTTGTGGTGAATTACTTTGCCCCTTACTTATTAACCCAAGCGTTACTACCGTTAATGAGTGCATCAGCGGTCAAAGAATCTAACGACAAACTTAGCGATAGCATGCCTGCCCGTATTATCAATTTAAGCTCGGCGGCGCAGCAAGTCGTATCGCCACAAGCCATGATTGGGCACACAAAACTGAACGATCAAGATGCCTATGCGCAAAGCAAACTGGCACTGACCATGTGGAGTATGGCACTGGCTGAACAGGTAGAAGCCGATAACATCAACGTGATCGCCGTCAACCCCGGCTCATTACTCAACACCCGCATGGCAAATGATGCTTACGGACAGCACTGGTCTCCAGCAGATAAAGGCGCTGACATCTTAGTGGCACTGGCCATTGCCGATGAATTTGCATCTGAGACAGGTCGATATTTCGATAATGATATCAAAGACGGTGAGCATGGTGATGAGAGAGGCGAATTTGGCATACCTCATAGCGATGCCCTGAATAAAACAGCCATTGCCAAGCTCATGCAACACACCCAACAGATATTAACGCCCACACTATAATTTTTATTCCATACCCACAAACAAACATTTAGGACTACGACTATGAAAGCAATCGGATATCAAGACAACTTACCCATCAATAACGAGATGGCGTTACAAGACATTACTATAGACACACCAGTGGCATCAGGCCGTGACGTTTTGGTCGAAGTAAAAGCCATCTCAGTCAACCCTGTGGATTATAAAATCCGTGAATCAAGACCAGCACCAAAGGATGAGTTTGCCGTTATTGGCTGGGATGCTGCGGGTGTGGTCACTGCCGTTGGCGAAGATGTTAGCTTGTTTTTAATAGGCGACCGCGTCTATTACGCAGGCGATTTGACCCGCTCAGGCAGCAATGCCGAGTACCAATTGGTTGATGAACGTATTGTAGGACGTATGCCAGAATCACTGTCATTTTCTGAAGCCGCTGCCCTGCCCTTGACGACGATAACAGCATGGGAGATGTTGTTTGATCGCTTGCAAGTGCCCGTTGCCCCTAGCGAAAATTCTGATGATACAAAAACGACTGAAAGCCGCCCAACTATTTTAGTGGTTGGCGCAGCCGGTGGCGTGGGTTCAATCATGACTCAGTTGCTAAAAACCAGAACACAGGCCGTCATTATTGGTACTGCATCACGAGATGAGAGCGTCAAGTGGTTAAAAACGCTAGGCGCAGATTATGTGATTAATCATCACAATCCATTGTCAGATGAGCTGAAAAAAACAGGCATTACTGAAGTCGATTATGTGGTGAGCCTTAACAACACCGAAGAGCATTACGCTGAAATCATCAAATGCCTAAAACCTCAAGGCAAATTGGGACTCATTGATGACCCTAAAGCCTTAGATGCCAACGCATTGAAACTAAAAAGCTTGAGCCTACATTGGGAATTTATGTTTGCCCGCTCAATGTTTACTACACCAGACATGATCGAGCAGCATCGCTTGTTAAACCAAGTGGCCACCATGATTGATGCCGGTCAACTAAAAACCACCATTGCTCATGAGCTTGGTGCTATTACTGCTAATAACTTACGCCATGCCCACCAAATGCTAGAGAACAGAGAAGCTCACGGTAAAATCGTACTTGAAGGCTGGTCTGACAACGTTTAGAACAATAATATACTCATATCAAAAGCTGGCTAACAAACTGAAGCCAGCTGTACCTAAGGACTATTATGAAAACCATTAACGCAGCACTAAACTGGCGTTACAGCACTAAAGTATTTGATGCGAACAAAAAAATATCTGCTGAGGATTTTGAGCAAATAAAAGACATGTTACAAATGAGTCCATCAAGCACCAATATTCAGCCATGGAGCTTTGTGATTGCAGATGATGACGCAGGCAAAGCACGTATTGCCAAAAGCACTCAAGGTGCCTTTCACTTTAATACACCTAAAGTGCTAGATGCCTCACACGTGGTGGTTTTTTGTACTCGTATTCATGCGGATGATGAGTATCTGCAAGCTGTGTTAGACAAAGAAGATCAAGATGGTCGTTATGCGCAGCCAGAATTCAAAGCACAGATGCATCAAGGTCGCCAATTGTTTTTAGACATGCATCGATTCGATACCAAAGATGAGCCACATTGGCTTGCCAAACAGGTATATCTCAACATGGGCGGAGTACTATTGGGCAGCGCACTTTTGGGTATTGATACCGTACCCATGGAAGGTGTTGACTTACAGGCACTTGATATAGAGTTCGACTTACGTAGCAAAGGATACTCTGCCGTGGCAGTGGTATCGTTTGGGTACCGCAGTGATGAAGATTTTAATGCCAAGATACCTAAGTCACGCTTGAGTGAAGAAGCTATTTTCATTAAAGCTTAGTCATTGGCAAAAGTAAGCGTAAACATTATAAGTTAATACATTTTTCATCGTATTGGCTGTCTTTAGTCTGAGACTTATCAAACGGTCAATAAGCGCAATTTCGTGTTATCTCAAACCTAAAAATGCCATTAATATCGTTGTGATATTAATGGCATTGCACTGATAAAAAACGTTGGATTTTTCTCTTACTTAAATCAAACTAACGCAAATCATCCACCACAGCAAGCATTGCCACTAACGATGCTTCACCTAATTTAGCAGAGCGCTCTGGTGACCAGCCCATCTCTTCATCAGGCAGATTGTCATTGTCTTTGAATGGCATCTCTAACGTATTAGCAAGGCAATCAAAATGCTCAGCAACCCAATTGGTTGCAACCGTCATATTGGCAGTACTCGGTGCATCAATCTCATAGCCAACTTCAGACTGAAAGTCGGCACTAGCCAACTTTAATACGTCTGAAAATCTATCACGTAAATGTGCGAGACGGTCACTATAACTGGGTGTCCCTTGAGAGCCAGCAAGGAACACATACGGCAGTGCTTCATCACCATGCACATCATAAAAAAGGTCAACGCCAGTTTCTTTCATCTTATTAATCACATGAAATACTTCAGGGCTTTTCTCTAAGCTTGGGCTTTCCCATTCACGGTTTAAATTGGTCCCTACCGCGTTAGTACGCAGGTGTCCGCGCACGCTACCATCGGGGTTCATATTAGGAACGATGTAGAAGTTTGCTTTGTCTAGTAACTGTTTGCCTGTCGCATTATCACTGTCTAACAAGCTATACAATAAACCCTCGACCAACCATTCAGCCATCGTTTCACCTGGGTGCTGACGAGCGGTAATCCATATATTGCGCTTATTCACATCACTATTACTGTCACCATCACCAATTTTAACTAGCGTCAAGTCGCGCTTATCAAGCGTTTCGCCTAAGTGCTCTAACGTTACCAATGGGTGCGTTTGTACTGCCGCCAATAAATCTTGATGACGCTCATAGCTATAGGGCGCAAAATAAGCAATTTGAATGGTTTCGCATTCTAGCTCTGCCACGATGGTTAATTTTCCCTCTTTATAAGAGGTTGGCAGACGAAACCAATGCTGACGATCGTACGAAGCAACCGCTTGGTAATCCTCCCACCCTTCCAGATATGACGCCTCCCCTGTATTCAGAATATTGAGGACATACTGCTCGCCTATCTGACCGGACAGACGAAAGTTAAACCACTGAAAAAACTCTTCGCCAACGTCTGGACGAATCGCTAATTTAATGTCTTTTTTATCGTCTAAATTAATAATATCAATATTACCTGCATCGAAATTAGCCGTGATATGCATAGTCTTTCCTTAATAAATTATTATAGTTGTGCCCTAAAAAGCATGTAGTCAATCCTCTATAAATTGGATACGGTGTCAGTCTCGCTTAGTCTACTAATTGTAGTACTTTCACTCGGCTTCCTCGTATCCAAATTATATTGAACCGACTATATAAAGATGTAATAGAGTGCGCCAGCCTGTTTCGCTCTAGCAATGCCATCAAATAGTTTACTTCCAATCGCTTAGTTCTACCAGTTAGATAACGTATTCGTCGCTATTTCTAACCCAAATACTAAACAACCATTTTCAGACTGACCTTATCACCCAATGACTGCATGACTGCTTCTAATTTGATTTAACGCTGTCACTCTATCTCTTTTTGGTCATGGCAAATTCTTTTTCAAGTTATAAATTTACCAAGCCCACTACGCTTTTAGCATCGCTCAGAATCTGCAAGATGACAATATTGTCATTTTGCAGTCATGCTCCTGTCAGAAACTTTTATTTATACTTTAGACAGATTCAATAACTTCAACTATCAATACTATTATCAAACCAAAAAAAGGATTAATTATGTGGTTATCTAAATCAATCGTAGCATCCGCTATTGCCTTAGTCGTTTCAACCTCTGCTATGGCACATGATCCAAAAATGCATGCTGAAAAAGATCAGATGAATTGTGAAAAAATGGAAAAGCACATGCAGATGATGGAAAAAATGGATCATAGCAAGATGGATATGAACGATCCATCAATGAAAGCAATGATGGCCAATATGGAAAAAATGAAAGCGATGTATAAAAAACACTGTGTTACCAATAACAGCGCTTCTTAAGAAATAACTTTGTTCAACACTCATCATGACTTAGTCGATTTTATTCATTAGATAGTGGTGAGTGACAAAATAGTTTTTTTGGATGAACGTATGAAATTTTTATTGGGCGTAGTATTCACTATTGTAGCCATTGTAATTGGTATTTTTGTTGTTATCACAAGTGGTATCGTCAACGTTGGTGCTGATCAGAAACACAGTCCAATCGTCTACAACTTATTAGAAACCGCTCGCAATCGCTCAATTCAATGGGCAAGTAAAGATATCCTGGTTCCAGATTTAGAAAAGGTAGAAATGATAAGCTCAGGTGGCGCAGACTATAAAGATATGTGTGCAGGCTGTCATCTATCACCCGGTATCACAAGTACAGACTTGAGTAACAACCTCTATCCGAAACCGCCAAACTTTACCAATGTAGATATCGTTGAGCGCTACCAAAGTGAGGCTGGTGCAAGACAAGGATTTTGGGCCATCAAACACGGTATTATGGCTTCTGGAATGCCCGCTTGGGGCGCCTCTCATGATGATGACAGAATGTGGGCGATGGTGGCTTTTATCAGAGAATTACCCAAACTGAATACGGATCAATATACGATGTTGACCACTAGATTCGATGACGAGATATTAGATATGTCACTCACTGACGCGACTATGGCACACTGAGCAACATAGATTAAAACCTCTGTTGCTTTGACCATACACAGAGTCAAATCTGTTAGATATAAGAACTCTAAATACAAGACTTCTAAGTGCAAGGTCTCTAAGTACAGAGTCTCTAAGTAAAAAGCTGCTAAATAAAAAATGTCTATGCCTTATAAAGTGACGCAGCTTAACAAGGCTGGCTCAACAGCTATTTATGCAATCATTGAATCGCCGCAGTATCAGATATATTTTGATTGACGGCTAAGATAGCTCATTCTGTTCTATTAATGAGCCAACAGTTATATGAACTCAACTCCCATTTCACGGATTAAGTTAGGTGAATTATTATGAACAAAAATATGCTTAACCGCAGGCGTTTCTTAACAGGGTCTTCTACTTTGTTAGGGGCATCCATGCTATCTACGCTGCCGTCTATTGCCAATAGTGCGCTCGGTAAAGGGCAACAAAATGTAACCGTCAACAGTGATAAATCTGACCATATCGTACCCATCTTAACTGGCAACGAGTTTGACCTTTATGTCAGCAAAAAGCCCGTTATCGTCAATGGCAAGTCGAGTATGGCAACACTGATTAATGACTCATTGCCAGCACCAACGCTAAAGATGCGTGAAGGCGATACAGTCATCATCCGTGTTCATAATAAAATGGATGAATCAACCTCTATCCATTGGCATGGTTTGCTCGTTCCATTTGAGATGGATGGTGTGCCAGGTATCAGCTTCGATGGTATTCCTGCGAACAGCACCTTTACCTATACATTCAAACTTAAACAATCAGGCACCTATTGGTATCACTCACACAGTGGGTTCCAAGAACAAACCGGTATGCTGGGTGCCATTGTGATTGAGCCAAAAGGCCGTGAGCGTCATCCAGTCGCTGAAGACCACGTTATTGTGCTCAGTGATTGGACACACCGCGATCCGCATAATCTCTTGAAACTCTTAAAGCAGCGTGCTGACTTTGATAACTACCACTTGCCAGACTTCAAAAAGCTATTGTCTGATATTGCCGCAACAGATCTAGAAGCCGCTCATGATAAGCGCAAAATGTGGAATAAGATGCGCATGATGCCAACGGATTTCACCGATTTGTCTGGTGAAAAAACTTTTACGTATCTGATGAATGGTAAGACCACAGCAGCCAATTGGACACAGCTAGTGAAAGCGGGACAGCCCGTCAAACTACGCTTTATCAACGCCTCAGCACAGACGATATTTGATGTGCGTATACCGGGTCTCAAAATGACTGTGGTGGCAACAGATGGTATTGACGTCGCACCTGTCGATATTGATGATTTCCGTATTGGCGTAGCTGAGACCTATGATGTCATCGTCACGCCTACTCAAGACGCGCATACCATATTTGCCCAAAACATTGATCGTTCAGGCTATGTCTCGACCACGCTTGCAACCAAAAAAGGTGCTCGTGCCGCAATACCTGCTATGGATAAGATCGAATGGCTAACCATGGCCGATATGATGGGTGCGATGGGTGCTGATGGTTATAAAGCAAAGCACGCCAAAACAGAGTATGACTTCAAATCTGATATGCGTGTCGACAGTCCACGTATGAACCTCGATGACCCCGGTATTAACCTGCGTAATATCAATCGTGACGTGCTGAATTATAGTCAGCTACGCTCTGTCGATGAGGCAATATTTGCAGAGCAGCGCAAACCTACTAGAGAGATCGAGCTACATTTAACAGGTAACATGGAGCGCTATATTTGGGCGTTAGATGGTGTCATGTTTAAGGATGCAACCCCTGTCAATATTAAGCCTAACGAGCGCGTACGTATTACCTTAGTCAATGACACTATGATGAATCACCCTATGCACTTACATGGTATGTGGAGTGATTTGCGCACGCCATCTGGAGACTTTCAGGTACGTAAACATACGATTGTGGTGCAACCTGCGCAAAAGATTAGCTTTGATGTGACGGGTGAATTTGGGCGATGGGCGTGGCATTGCCATCTGCTTTATCACATGGAAGCTGGTATGTTCCGAGAAGTTGCCGTTGTTTAACAAACCTTCAAATATGAGGCTTATTATGAAAATATCTAAGAAAAATCTGCCATTTATTGGTTTGTCATCGCTAGTCTTGCTCACATCCTCTTTTGCAACAGCTGCTGAGATGTCTGATATGGATCATAGCGGCATGGATATATCAGGTGATATGTCTGGTATGGATCATAGTGGCATGGATATGTCAGGTGATATGTCTGATATGGATCACAGTGGTATGGACATGTCGGGCGATATGTCTGATATGGATCACAGCAGCATGGATATGTCTGGTATGGATCATAGTGGCATGGATATGTCAGGTGATATGTCTGATATGGATCATAGCAGCATGGATATGTCGGGCGATATGTCTGGTATGGATCATAGTGGCATGGATATGTCAGGTGATATGTCTGATATGGATCACAGTGGCATGGATATGTCAGGTGATATGTCTGATATGGATCATAGCAGCATGGATATGTCAGGTGATATGTCTGGTATGGATCATAGCAGCATGGATATGTCAGGTATGGATCATAGCAGCATGGATATGTCAGGTGATATGTCTGGTATGGATCACAGTGGCATGGATATGTCTGGTATGCAAGGGGGGCAGCCACCAGCCGATGCTCGCAGTCCAGACTATTCAAATGGGGTTCCCTACGGACAGTATGGTAAGCCAATGATGATGGGCAGCATGCCATTATGGGGAGTGTCAGTAGACGACTTGGGCTATCAGTTTGATGAAGACCAAATCAACTTTGAGGCGACGGGTTGGTACGGTACTGATAGCAATCGTATAAGACTACGCACGGAAGGTAGTGCTCAGACTAAAGATGATAAAGAAATAGATAGCTTGAGCTCGCTTGCTTATTGGAAACCACTGAGCATTTTTTGGAATGGTGAAGCTGGTGTCGCTTACGATACTGAAAACGATAACGCTGCAGTGATGGCAGGTATTGTCGGCACCGCGCCTTATTTCATCGAAACCGATGCGAGAGCCTACTTATATACCGATGGTCAACTTCGTCTTGATTTAGGTGCAGAATACGAATGGCGTTTGGATCAGCACTGGGTGGTCATACCGGAGGTGGGGTTGACTGCCTTTAGTAAAGACGACCATGATAATGGTATTACCAAGGGCTTTAATGAGATGGAAGCTGAGATTAGGCTGACTTACGAGATGTTCAGTCGCCAGCTAGCTCCTTATGTGGGTGTTAGTTATGAGACAGTGCTTGGCAAGGCTCGTGGTCAACGGCGTCAAGAAGATGAATCGATTGATAGCAGTAGTTTGACTGCGGGGGTCAAATTCTGGTTTTAGCTTTCTGCTCGTTTTGACCCAGTATGAGATGATTAGCTGTAGACACTTTTAGTATTTTTTACTAGGCGTGCTTCAACTTACACAACACTCTCAAGACTGGGTGCTAAACCTTCACTATCTATGACTTCATTCACATCTATAAATGACGTTTTATCCAGATTGCCAAGATTGTAGCCTGCAAACTCATGATATAAAGCGACCACATCACCCATGATTAAAAGTGCAGGTGTTGGCAGTTTTGCTTCAGCTTGCCGATCAGCGATATCACTTAATGTACCGATAAGTACCTGCTGCGTTGGCATACTGGCATGGCTAATAATGGCAAAAGGCGTCTCACTGTCGCGCCCACTTGCTATCAACCCTTGTGTCATCTCATGCAAACGGTGCAAACCCATGTAAAACACAACTGTCTGGCTGCTGTCCATTAGCTCACTATAATCATTATTAGGCGCGCCATTTTTTTTGCAAGCAGTGACAAACTTGACCGACTGAGCATGGTCACGGTGCGTTAGTGGAATCCCTGCACGGCTAGCAGCAGCACTTGCGGCAGTGATACCTGGAATAGACTCAAAATGAATGCCATGACGCACCACTTCCTGTAGCTCCTCACCACCACGTCCAAAAATAAAGGGGTCGCCACCTTTTAAACGAACCACTATCTTGCCTGCCAGCGCGTGTTTGACCAGTAGCTCATTAATGCTTTCTTGTGGCAATGCATGGTTGGCGCGGCGCTTACCAACGAATATTTTTTCAGCCGTAGTCGCGCACATATCCAAAATATCTTCAGACACCAGACTGTCATACAACACCACCTCTGCACGCTGCATCACTCGCCACGCTTTTAAGGTTAAGAGTTCAGGGTCACCAGATCCTGCGCCAATCAGATGCACAGTGCCTCTTTTGGTGCAAGTTTGCACGTTTTCTGCGCAGTGTTGACCCATTAGCTGATAGGTCTCATGCGTTGAGGTAGCGGCAGATATATTGGTCATGATGGTGACTCCTGATAACAGCGTGAATACAGCAAAATGGGCAACCAAAAGCAAAGTTGTGAATAAACCCCTACTCTAAAATAGCTTATTGTTCATAACACAACACTCAACCAGTAATTGCATATAAAAGGTTGCAAGCGACGTGCCACACGACTATCTAAGCTTGCGCCAAGGGGGCACATTCTGCGATTAATGCATTGATTTGCCCCACGCAAGAGCCACAATTGGTACCTGCTCGGCACTGCTTACCCACTGCCGTCGCACTAGTACAACCATGCTGTGTGATAGCGTTGAGAATGGTGTTTTTTCCAACTGACATACATGAGCACACTAAAGGTCCTGGATCGACATAACCGCTGGCAGGACGCCCCGCTAGCAACCATTTATATCGTTGATTGACAGGTATTTGACTGGTATCCATAAAGCAGCTATCGAGCCAGCGTACACTCGGTAATTGTTTTTGCGTTGGGGCAACATAAACAGCCATAATCAGTTGTGTACTGGGCTTTTCATCATCAGATACTTGACGATTTATAGCAGGGTTATTTGAGTCTATCTCAGGTGCAGATTGCGTCACAATAAAACGCAATTGATTCTGTACATTATCGACCGTAAACGCCGTATGCATGACATGCTCTTGAGAGTTTGGCTGTGATAATGATTGCATAGATGCTATAAACTGCTGCCAAAACTCGGGGCACGCTAAGGTACTGCTAGCCTCCACCATCGGGCTAGCGAGATTGATCAAGACGCTGTTACTTTGATGACTCAAACTCCAAGTGAGTGCAGGTAGTGCCTCTGACAAAATATTATTTGAATGTATCTCACATTTTGTTTCAGACAATTCTTTCTCTGACACTTTGGCAGAAAAATTGGCCAAAATAGTACGTAATTGCACTATAACGGCGTCTTGCCACTCAGGATGCACCAAAATCTTGCCAAATGATTGCATAGGAACGGGCGTGACACTAATCGCCGAATTTTTGAGCTCTGGCTGCCCTGAATGCGGATCGACGACAGTCGGAATAATGGGACCTACACGAGCGAAGCTAGCAAAAGCATTGCTCCAATGCATGGGCATAAATGCATCACCAACGCGCAACGTATTGCTAATGGCAACTTGCGCCATCACGGTACTCGCTGGCTTATTACTATCTTTAGCCGTGCTCATCGCGATATCACTGACTATGCCATCACTGGTCACGCCGTTCTCATAGCTTTCATACTTTCCGTAGTTTTCATACCTACGATGCAGTTGCACAAAGTCATTGTCTTGAACACCTAGCTGCCGTGCATCATTAGGATGTATGGTCAGAGTCGGTACTGGCTGATGTTGATTTAACTGCGGTGCAAGGCCAGTACGAGTCATGGTATGCCATTGATCACGCAGCCTGCCCGTAATCAGGCGTAAATGAATCGCTTGGCTTTCAGATTGATTATCATGCTCAAGCTCTTGTTTAGAGGGCGATTGATTCTCACCAATCGGTTGAGGGGGATTCCTTCTTTGACGTCGATGCACATTGGCTATGCTCGCTTCATTAGAGGGCGTAATAGCGATTAACTGTGCCTTAGTAATAGTAGCAGCGGAATTAATGATCTCGTTTTCTAAAGGTTTTATCTTATCAATCATAGAGATACGCGTGCCACCCCATTGAAATGGTAACAGCTCTTCGTATGCTTGCTGACTGAGTGCGATTGGCTGATGTGCTTGATTGCGGTTCTGATTAATATGCTGGCTAATATGTTGTTGAGCAGGTTTATCGGCTGGCACCTCATCTGTCATTAAAGCAGACAAGTCTTTGCTAAGATTCAGGTAGCGAGGATAGGTCTTATTAGAATTGGATGGGCTTTGGTTGTGCGTATTGCCATAAGCGGTCAATGCCACATGCTCATTAAATATCTCACTTGGGTGTTGGTAATCAAATTCCGTTAACCCCATGCGTGTGGCAACTTGAGACAGTATCCACCAATCTGGTTTGGCAAGCCCTGCTGCAGGCATTAATGTCCGCTGTCGAGAGATGCGCCGTTCAGAGTTGGTGACCGTTCCAGATTTTTCGCCCCACCCTTGAGCAGGCAATACAATATCGGCACACTTCACCGTATCACTGTCTACCGAGCAATCAGAGACAATCACCAAATCACATGCAGCAAGCGCTTGGCGAAAATTATCAGCATCTGGCAAACTGACTACAGGGTTAGTGGCCATAATCCAAATGGCCTTGATACGACCATCCAATATGGCAGCGGCAGCATCGCAGGCTTTCACACCCACGTTTGGGGAGATAGTCTGAGGCGACTGCCAAAAATCTGCCACAAGCTGCCGGTGATCGGCATTTTCTAGTTCTAAATGCGCCGCCAACAAATTAGCAAGGGCGCCTACTTCTCGTCCACCCATTGCATTAGGCTGTCCAGTGAGTGAAAACGGACTGGCCCCTACTTTGCCCACACGCCCTGTGAACAAATGAGTGTTGATAATGGCGTTGACCTTATCGGTTCCGCTTTGCGATTGGTTGACGCCCATACTAAAGGCAGTGACTGTTTTATCAGTGGCGGCAACGCATTCATAGAACTGGAGGATACTTTCCGCAGACACTTGACAAGCACTGGCGACTTTATCAATGCTCCATGCTTTGGCCGCATTCACCGCATCATCAACGCCCAAGCTTTGGCTAACATATTCATCATTCTGGCAACCCTGCTGATCTAGGTAATGCAACAACCCATTATATAAATGTGTATCCGTGCCCGCAGCAATTGGTAAATGCAAATCGGCAAACTCGCAAGAGTCCGTACGGCGCGGATCTATCACAATCAGTTTTTTATTAGGATTGGCTTTTTTGGCGGCTAAAAATCGACCAAACAAAATAGGATGGCACCATGCCATATTGGAGCCTACCAGCACTAATAAATCACAAGCCTCTAAATCCTCGTAATTACCCGGCACAAGGTCTGCGCCAAACGCGCGTTTGTGCCCAGCTACTGCGGATGACATGCACAGCCGAGAGTTGGAGTCGATGTTATTATTACCGATAAACCCTTTTATAAATTTATTGGCGACGTAATAGTCTTCAGTCAGTAATTGACCTGAGACATAAAACATAATGCTGTCTCGCCCGTATTTGGCGATGGTGTCATTTAAACGACTGGCTACGTCATCTAAAACGGTGTCCCAGTCTATCTGCTCTATCAGTGGCTTGTCAGATAGGTTTCTAGCATTAAAATTATTATCCAATTGCATAGGCTGATGCTGTTGCATGACTGCTTGCTTGTTTTGATAATATGGCTCGGTCAAGCGGCGTGCGGTGCCCAATGTTTGTGCCAGCGCACTCCCTTTTGAGCACAATTTACCAAAGTTAGCCGGATGTTCAGGATCTCCTTTGACGCTCAGCACCTCTGTTGCATTCACGCTCGCTAACACACCGCATCCCACACCGCAATAAGGGCACGTCGTGCGGATAGTAGTGATCGAGCTATTAATCAAATTACCATTAGATAACGACGGTGCTTTTTCTGTATTTTTGGCGGCGCTTATGTCACGTGTTTCAATGACGTGGCCTGTCGTTTTTTGTACGCTATTAGGTAGGTTGTTCGATTTATTAGCTGACACTACTTTGCTAGCAGCAGATTGATTGGCGGTAGCATCATTCATAATGCATCCTCTAACAGTTCGGCCACTTTATGATGATTGACGTTCTTGTCTGTATCATTAAATTCTACATCTACTTCCGTAGTTAGCGAATTGTTAAGCGTAATTTCGTCCAAATGACAATATGCTTCGCCAAATATGAGTGTGTCTTTGATGGGCGTAATATCAACATTATCTATAATCAACTGACTGTAAAAGCTACCGTCGCTGGTGTCCCCATAAAGTACAGCGCCAATGAGTTTGTTTTCTTTGAGGTACAGACAATGATAATGGTTTAAGTCAGGCTGACGATATACGAGGGTCTCAACAGTATCAGCGGCTTCGTCATCAAAAGCGATTTGTCCTGCAGAAAATGCCGACATACCAGATACTTTCAATTTTAATGACAGCGGTTTACTTACAAAAGGAACCCAGTGATCTGGCACGGTGGCTTTGCCATCTATCACATTTATATCGTTTTCTATCAAGTCATCTTTTAAAACCGTGACCAACGTATCCACTTGCTGATTGACCGGCGCCACCATTCCAAATAGCTCGCCCTCTCGCTCTATACACTCACCAATGGCATAAACATTGGGACAACTGGTGTGCATAAAATTATCGACCACAATACCGCGATTAACCTCAAGCCCGCTTTGTTTGGCAAGCGCTGTATTGGGTATCACACCCACTGCCATCACGATAAAATCGGCCGCTAGCGTATGCCCGTCCTTTAAAGACAATCCGCATACTTCTCCTGCATCATTCATCTCAATGGCCTCAGTATGGGCAGAAACTGCGAGATCAACCCCTCGGCGACTGAGCTCAGCTTGCAAAAGCTCGGCCGCTGGCAGGTCTAGTTGGCGATTGAGTACATAACCGTCCATATGAATGACCGTCATGCTCGCGCCCTGTGCCGCTAACGCGCAGGCAGCTTCCAATCCCAGTACGCCACCGCCAATCACCAACCCCGTTTTTCCTTGACGGGCATAGTCCATCAGAGCGGTCACATCGGCAAGGTCTCGAAACACATGCACGCCCTTAGCTGTGTGATTGGGGAATGGAATGACTCGGGCAGTTGATCCTGTGGCCATTACTAACTTGGTATAGTTGAGTGTTTGCCCATCATCTAGCTCAATACACTGGCACTTGGTATCTATTGTCTCTACCGCAACCCCAGCCAGTACGGTGATACCCAGCTGCTCATACTCTGAGTTGTCATATAAATAAGTATCTTCAAACGCTGTGTCGCCAGCCAATACTGGTGACAACATAATTCGGTTATAGCCCACGTGCGGCTCTTTACTGATTAACGTAATTGGCAAACGGGATTTATCATCATTCGATTGTGTGCGAGCAAGCTCAATGGCAAAGCGACTGCCTGCCATGCCCGCCCCGATAATAACGATGCCAGCGTTTTGTTGATGTTCTGATGCTAAGGTGTGAGTGTTGGTATGAGTATCTACCCTAGTGGAGGCTTGCGACATAGATAGCGACATAAACAGAAAATTCCTTAGCCGCGCGGAGCAGCATTGAATGCAAAACAGCGTGTCATGAAAAGTACGCCAACAACAATAAAATGATGACAAACTCTATGAAGCAAATGCCATGCCATACCAGTAGAGGTTTACGCTTAATGAGGGGTTCTGGGTCACGGCTATGTGCCTTATTATCGGGGTTAAAATCCTGTAAAAACTCACCAATGGCTTGATAGCGCGCGTTGGTGTTGACATGCAGCGCACGCATGAGTGCCTGTTGGCTGGCGTCAGGTACGTTCTGCTGCCGTAGCGGCTGCGCGGGCATTAGTAATGTTTGATTTGGCATCATTAGTGTTTGGGTATTAAATGGCAATTGCCCCGTCAGCAATTCATAGCCAATCACTGCAATCGAGAACAAGTCAGAATGCACGCCTTTTGGTGCATCGGTGTAATATTCTGGTGCAGCATAGTGCAAATCACCATTTGGTGGTCGAGTGCTGTCTTTTAAGATATAGGAACTGGCGGAACCAAAATCAATCAGTTTAACGGCGCCAGATTTGGTTAAAAGGATGTTTTCGGGTTTGATGTCTTGATGCAACAGATAGTTGCGATGCATGACTCGAACCGCCATGCCAATTTTGGTGAGTAAATCAAAGGTTTGCCACACATCACAAGGCGCATGACGATCCATAAAGTCCCGTAAACTCTCACCAGCGATATATTCAGTCAAATGATATAAGTATGTGGTACTCGCTGGCACCGGATAGTATCGCAGCAGCCCCGACTCACTGAGGCCAGAACCCACGTTATGACCAATATTGTTGGATGCAGGACTGATAGGCAATCGATTGGGGTCAGCTTGATTGTAAGCCGACTCGCCCGCGCGGCGATGTTTTGATAGGCTCAAACCAATTTTACGTTCTTTTAAAAAATCACGCAGATAATGGCCATCGGCCACAGAGTCTAAACTGGGCGATTTTAAGACAAAGTCGCGGTTGTATTCATCTTGTACCCAGTACACATGACTGCGAGCTGTGCGGGCAATGATACCAATCACAGTAAAGCCGTCAATATGATCGCCTATCTGTAAGTCGGTTGGCAACTGGTAGCGATTCACATCATGTATGACCGTATCCAGATTATCAAAGTCAATGCCATTCAAATGACCAATACCCTTAACGCCATTGATAGAAGTAAAATGGGCTGACCGTGTGTTCATACTCAGCATAACCATGCTTAGATTGTCATGACTGCCTGCACTAAAGGCTTGCTCGCACACGGCTTGACTGGTATTGAAACCTAGCGGTAATTTGTGTGTGGTTGCCATCAACTGAAATATATCAGTCGCACTGCTGCACAGCTCAAATTGCAACTCTGTGGGCTCTATATGCTCATAAACCCCATCTGTCATGATAGCCAAACACTCGTTTTGATGAAGGGTAAATACCGATTGTTGTAGCTCTAACTGGCTATCTGCGCCGATAGCTGCAGCAAGCGCTCCTTTGTCTTGGCCACGATGAACGCGGTGATCTTTGCTCAATACTGTCAGACAATCTACCCCAACGCGGTATATTCGAGAGTCGCCTGTATGAAACAGGTGAATACGGTCACCGATACAGAGCAAGCCTGATAACGTAGATAACAACGGCGGCACCCGTTGATACGCTTGAGGAAAATATAGGATATCGTTGGCTTTGTTGACTGCTGTTTTGATGAGACTAGCGACTTGATCGTCGTCAAAACTAATGGATGACGTCTCATCTTGTGAGTGTGCCAGTGCGGTCAACCCCAATGTTATTTTGTGAGCAATAGTATTGACCACTAGTCGACTTGCCTGTTTTGGAAACTGGCAAGCACTGACCCCATCTGCCATGAGCACCAATAACGGGGCTGATGAGGGTGGGTAGGATCTTGCGTGAGATATTGAGCGATTGGCACTAGATGATTCTTCACCTGAACATCGATAGGGCAAGCAGGTGGTAATAAGTACACTGTCTTGATTTTCCGTCTTGCGACCTGCCATAGTGAAAAAATCAAGCCACCATAATGCAGTGCTATCATCAATATCCTTACTGTCACCAGTTTCATCAATAGCAACAAACTGACATGACCCTGTTGATGACGAATTATTGATATTAGCTACCGTCTCATCCGCATTTTGACTATTGTTTCTATTGGCGTGTGCTATCGTCATCTGTCTTCACCCCGTACTATCTATGACTCACTTGTATTTCGGCAAATGTACCATCTGGCATTTCTTCAATAATGATGCCTTCTGGCTCTTTTAAGAAAAACAAAGCAAAGAATCCAGCCACTGCTGTCGCGGCAATCACAAAGAAAAACACCTGATAAGACACCAGACTCAGCACCGTTAAATACACCACTGATCCAACATTACCATACGCACCTGTCATCCCTGCAAACTGCCCTGTCATGCTGCGTTTGATCAGAGGAATTACTGCAAACACTGCACCTTCACCAGCCTGTACAAAGAATGAGCAAAACATCGTAATTAATAGTGCCAATGCCAATGGCCACGTTGAGTCAAGGAAGCCCATCAATAGATACCCGATGGCCAAACCAGCTGTCAAAATCAATAAAGTTATTTTGCGACCAAACTTATCACTGAGCCAACCGCCGCCTGGACGTGACATAAGGTTCATAAAGGCATAGCTCGATGCCAATACCCCTGCCATCACAATCGATAAACTAAAAGTTTCTTGATAAAACAAAGGTAGCATCGACACGACGGCAAGCTCTGAGCCGAACGTAGCAAAATACAAAATATTTAAGATACCTACTTGCTTAAAATCATAACGATGCGCCACTGGTACAGGCGTCGTGAAAACCTCTTTATTAAAGCGGTAGCTACTGATGAACTCGTAAACATACAGTATCGCAAGGCCAATATAGACCATAGTGACACTAGACTGGCTCAGCAAGCTCACACCATCAGGTGATAGTTTCCATGCCAATAATGCCAATGCCAAATACATAGGCAGTTTAAAAACCATCATTAACCAAAAATCACCTGATGACGTCACCATCATGGCACCTGATTTTTTGGGTTTAAAATAAGTAGCCCCTTTGGGTGTATTACGCGCCATCTTATAAAAAATAATGCTATAAAGCGCCATCACTACCCCTGATGTGGCTGTTGCATAGCGCCAACCTTCATCACCACCGAAAACTGCTGCAGCCCCAATCGCTATAGTTGGTAATAATAGTGCCGCTGCTGCCGAACCAAAATTACCCCACCCTCCATAAATACCTTCAGCCGTTCCCAATTCATTGGTTGGAAACCAATCACTCATCAAACGAATACCCACCACAAAACCTGCACCCACAAAACCCAGCAAAAACCGAGACAGCGCCAAGGTATTGTAATCCTGAGCGAACGCAAAGGTAAAACAAGGAATAGCACCAATGGCTAGAATGGCGGTATAAACAATGCGAGGGCCAAAACGGTCTGTCAGCATCCCGATAATCACACGGGCAGGAATGGTCAATGCTACGTTTAAAATGAGTAACGTTTTGATTTGATCTTTACTCAGATTGAGTGTTTCTCCAATCGCTGATAGAAATGGTGCATGGTTGAACCATACAAAAAAGGTAAGGAAAAATGCCATCCAACCTAAATGAAGGATTTTATTTTTACCCGTAAATGACAAAACATTAAGCTTGTCTTTACTAGGCGCAACGGGGGCTGATGATGACATAGGCAACTTCCTCAAATGATTAACTTCAGGGTTCTGACAACATACTAAATGTACTAAGTGTTCAAAAAATGCAGTATTCAAAAATGATAAGTAGCAATGTTTCAGGCGGTGCAATGGTTATGCCAGTTATTTGTATACGCTGCCAAATCTGTATAAAGGTCAGCACTCGTTAATTATCCAAGCGCCTTTACTGGCGGGTCTATAACCATCACCACACATGACACTTATGCTAATAAAGCATTAACACAGCAGGTTTAAAACACTCAATCAGCCTCCCTTATAAACAGCAATAACATCCAACGTGGGGCAATGCAGTGTCTATTTTGGTGCATTAACTTTTGATATCGCAGTCGGCAACAACGGCATCTATCCTGATTTTTGGCAAATAGTAGCGCTAATCATGCTGACATAAAAACCTTAGTACATAAGCGACTGGTCCCGATACGGCATACCTTTATGCCTAATAGCAACGCGCAAAAACCCAGCTAATCAAAGTGCCATGGCATGATTATTGAATGCTCTGTAATAGTAGGTATTAAATGCTGTTTATCAGCTGTTGTTGAGGGACAGAGCCGTTTATAGCGTGATAAAAAAATAAACGATGACCGTGCCCAACCAGCCCCATTACTAAGGACAGACGCATGAGTAGCACTGCATTGAGCACAGAAAGTAAAGGCAATTTGGTGGTGATTGGCAACGGTATGGTCGGTCATCACTTTATTGAACGAGCAATTGAGCAAGGGTTACACCAGCAATTTGACATTCATGTATTTGCTGAAGAAGACCGCCCTGCTTATGACCGTGTTTATTTGTCGAGCTACTTTGAACATAAAGATGCCAGTAAGCTGAACCTAGTAGATTTAACAGCCTATGAATTATCAAAAGTTAATTTGCATTTGAATCAGTGTATTGTAGATATCGATTCAGCCAGTCAGCGTATTACTACTGAGGCAGGCGAGATTATTGAGTACTCTGAGTTGGTGCTAGCGACGGGCTCATATCCTTTTGTGCCGCCCATCCCAGGCCGCGAGCATCCGCATTGCCACGTATACCGAACCATTGCGGATTTAGATGAGATTTTAGCGATTGCTGAGCTGCCCACTGTCAAAAAAGGCGTGGTGGTTGGTGGTGGCTTACTGGGGCTTGAGGCCGCAAAAGCGCTCGTTACGCTAGGGCTTGATACCTATGTGGTCGAGTTTGCGCCTCAATTGATGGGTGTTCAACTTGATGCCGCTGGCGGTGAGATTTTAAAGCGAAAAATAGAAGCACTGGGTGTCAAAGTGCTGACGGGGAAAAACACCAAAGAGATTCTGTCTAATACTGCGCCGAACTCTGATGACACCAGCGGTGATGGTCAGCATTTAACCATGCAGTTTACAGATGGTACCTCTCTAACGACCGATATGATTGTGTTTAGCGCCGGTATCAGACCGCAAGATGGACTTATTAAAAACAACCCCGAATGCGGTATCGAAATGGGCGGACGTGGTGGTATTTTGATCAATGAGCAATGTCGCACCAATGCCGATCATGTTTATGCCGTGGGCGAATGCGCAGTATGGGACAATAAAGTATTTGGTCTGGTGGCTCCCGGTTATAACATGGCCAGTATCTGTGCAGCGCAAATTGCTGGTGATAGCGAGCAGATATTTACGGGTGCCGACATGAGCACCAAGTTAAAACTGATGGGTGTGGATGTGGGCAGTATTGGCGATGCACATGGCACGAGTGACGGCAGTTTAAGCTATCTGTATCAAAACCCTGCTGAGGGCATCTATAAAAAACTGGTCACCACACCTGATAACAAACGCTTGCTTGGTGCTGTATTGGTAGGCGACACCGAAGACTATAACAACCTATTGCAATTATATTTAAATGACATTGATCTACCCGCACATCCAGAAAGTCTGATATTACCCAATGTTGAAAAACCCGTGATGGGCATCGACAATCTACCAGACACCGCCACGATCTGCTCTTGTTATAACGTGACCAAAGGCGCTATCTGCTCAGCCGTCGAAAACGGCGCATACTCCGTCAGCGATGTAAAAACCATGACCAGTGCCGGTAGTGGCTGTGGCGGCTGCGCGCCTATGGTCAAAGATACGGTCAGCTATCAACTCACCGCCATGGGCTTTGAAGTAAACAATGACTTGTGTGAGCACTTTGCGTACTCTCGTCAAGATTTATATAGCCTGATTCGTGTGCACGGTATCAAAACCTTTGATGAGTTACTGACTGAACATGGTAGCGGCCATGGTTGTGAGATCTGTAAACCAACGGTCGCCTCTATTTTGGCATCATGCTGGAATGACTACGTACTCAAAACCGAACTGACACCACTACAGGACAGTAACGATTACTACTTAGGTAACATCCAAAAAGACGGCACTTATTCCGTCGTACCGCGTGTACCGGGCGGTGAAATTACTGCAGACAAGCTCATCGTACTGGGTCAAGTAGCGAAACAGTTTAATTTGTACACCAAAATCACTGGTGGGATGCGGGTCGATCTGTTTGGCGCACGCATGGAGCAATTGCCTGATATTTGGACGCAACTGGTGCAAGCAGGCTTTGAGACTGGCCATGCCTATGGTAAATCTTTACGTACCGTGAAATCTTGTATTGGCAATAACTGGTGCCGTTACGGAGTCGATGACAGCATTGGCCTCGCCTTGAGATTAGAGGATCGTTATAAAGGCGTGCGCTCACCGCACAAAATCAAGATGGGTGTGTCGGGCTGTATGCGCGAATGTGCTGAGGCGCAAAGTAAAGACTTTGGCATGATTGCGACTGAAAACGGCTGGAATTTATTTGTCTGTGGTAATGGCGGTATTACCCCGCGTCATGGCGAGCTGTTCGCCACCGATCTAGATACCGAAACCATGGTCAAATACATCGACAGAATCATTATGTTCTATATAAAAACAGCGGACAAGCTACAGCGCACGTCAAAGTGGCGTGAAAGCTTAGATGGCGGGCTTGATTATCTGAAAGCCGTCATTATTGAAGACAGTTTGGGCATAGCAGATGAGCTCGAAGCACAAATGCAATTGTTAGTCGACAATTACGTGTGTGAGTGGGCAGCAACGATTAACGACACCGAAAAACTCAAACGTTTCCGTCATTTTGTAAACAGTGAGCAAGGCGATGAAAATGTCGTTTTCGTGACCGATCGTGAACAGATTCGTCCAGCGACTGACGCTGAAAAGGCAACCATTAACTTAGTTGAACTGGCTTAGCCAATGATGAGTGCCTTGTTTGTTATCACAACAAGCAAGGTGCTGTTTTTTGACTCATGTTTTTCGAATTATATTTCTGGACTCATGTTTTTGTGACTTGCAGCTTGTCACTCACGATTTATCACTCATACAGAGCAATATTATCATCACTAAGGATACCGCCTCATGAACCAACAGACTATTTGTACACTTGACGATATCATTCCTGAAACCGGTGTCTGCGCCCTCATAGATGGCAAACAAATTGCTATTTTTCGTACCAAACAGAACGATTTATTTGCTCTTGATAACTACGATCCATTCAGTCAAGCCAACGTATTGTCTCGGGGGTTGATTGGTGGCACCACGATTACAGATGATACAGGAATAGCAAAAGAAGTCCTTTATGTGGCCTCGCCCATCTATAAGCAACGCTTCAACCTAGCTACTGGTCAGTGTTTAGATGATGACAGTATCGTGCTCAATACTTATAAATTCGAACTTGATGGGAACAATGTCGTGGCAAACTACGAATAATAAGCGACGTTATCTCTTATTTTGATAGGTTGTTAATAACTGCTCTATTAACCTAAAACATCCTTTGATTCTGAGATTAAAAGGAGGTTTTTATTTTTGACAACCACGCTGAAATACCACGCATTAAACGTTTCAACATATTCAACCAAACTGAAAAGCTGACAACTGCGTTTTTAGCACTTGCTGGGAGTAAATCTTATGCCCTTTATCACGTCCTGCTGCACCCACCGCTATCATAAGCGGTAACAAATGCTCCTCAACCCCTAATGGATGTGAGTCAAGCGCGTGAGGCGCTTTTGACCAATTCGCAAGGGCCACAAGTCGCTCATCCGAATTTGCTGTTTCCACAGTGTTGGTCAGCCATTCATCGAAACGCTCTGACGGCGCGGTAAAGCTTGCATCGCCATAGCCGCGCATATTATGAAAACTCATGCCACTACCAATAATCAACACCCCTTCTTTACGCAATGATGTTAGTGCTTGACCAGCAGCCAGATGCGCCTTCGGGTCTAAATTGTTACGTAGTGATAGCTGTCCCACTGGAATATCGGCCTCAGGGTACATCAGCTTTAAGGGAATGAAAGTCCCGTGATCAAAGCCTCTCGTGGTGTTCTTTTCATTAGTAATACCTGCATCGGTAAGCAATTGACTAATGCGATCAGCCAATACTGGCGCGCCAAGTGCAGGGTAAGTCAGTTGATAGGTATGCTCAGGAAAACCATAATAGTCATAAATGAGCTCAGGTTGCTCGCCAGCCGTAATACTAAATTCAGACGTCTGCCAATGCGCGCTAATCATCAAAATTGCTTTGGGACGCTCAGGCAGTCGATTAGAAATACTTTTTAAAAATGTAGCCATGTTATTCCACGTATCAGCTGGTTGCCAATCCATGAAAAAGCATGGCCCCGCACCATGAGGGATAAAGAATACTGGCTGTGTGACCGAAATCGACTCTTTGCCCATTCGCTTTTACTCCCTTGTACTTCATTTCAATGCTCAATAATCTAATGATAAATACCAATGTTTAAGCTGAGAAATGGCTCTAGATGACGCAAGTTTTAAACTGCTGAAAGCTATTAAATCTGCTCGACTTTTCCTGATAGCATTTTGTCGATACTGAAACTTCCGCCCCCTTGTATCATTAACGCGAGCGAAGCCACCATCAATGTCAACGCATATTCATAGCCACCGTTGTCAGCGAACAAGCCATTGCTGATATGGACAGAAAAAATAGCCACCAACATGGTAAAGGCTGCGGCTAAAGCGGCTGGTCTGGTTAGCAAACCCAATACCAGAGCAAGACCACCAAAGAATTCAGCACCACCTGCCAATATCGCCATCAAATAACCAGGTTCCATACTCATACTGCTTAACCATTGAGCCGTACCTGCTAGCCCATTACCACCGAACCAGCCAAATAATTTTTGAGCGCCATGGGCTGCCAAAATTAATCCGACTGGCACACGAAGAACTAAGGCCGCTGCTCCAGCTTTTGATGTCAACATTTTGTTTAATAGTGATGTTGTCATTAATGCTTACTCCAGAATATGTGATTAGGATAAATAGTGTCGGAAATGATATGAGCACACTTTACTATCAACGATATAAAAGAGTAAGCAGAGTTATATTGAATAATTATCAACATACTGTTTATAATATATTTGATATTAGGATAAATACAGGAAAAAACATGGATAGAATCGATGCGATGCGCGTCTTTGTGGCAGTCGTGACGGAGGGCAGTTTTAGCAAAGCCGCCATCACGATGCAGCTCTCGCCGCAACTGGTGAGCAAGTATGTGGCAAAGCTAGAGGAGGAACTACATACTCGCCTGCTTAATCGCACTACCCGTAAAGTGAGTATAACTGAGGCTGGTAGCCAATATTTTACGCATGCGCAGCAGGTTTTATTGAGCATTGATGAAATGGCGGCGCAATTAGGCGGCCTACAGCAGCACCCCAAGGGAGTCTTGCGAATCAGTGCGCCTGTCTCGTTTGCCTTAAAGCATATGGCAAGACTAATCACTGATTTTCAAGAAAAATATCCTTCCGTCACCGTTGACCTTCAGCTAAGTGACCGGAAAGTTGATATCGTTGAAGAAGGCTTTGATATTGCACTGCGTATCGGACAGCTCGACAGCTCATCGCTCATCGCCAAGCAAATCGCACCTATTCGCGTGGTTTTATGCGCATCGCCTCAGTATTTAAAAATCCACGGCGTGCCTAAGAAACTTGAAGATTTGGAATCGCATCGCTATTTGCATTACAGCTATATGAATGTAGAGACCAAAGGACAAATTTATAAGTACCTAAAAGCAAAACAATTCAAGGAGCATAGTATATTCCGCAGTAACAACGGTGACGTACTCGTTGAGGCGGCTATTGCAGGTGGAGGATTAATATTACAACCGACTTTTATTGCTAGTGATGCACTACATACTGGTAAGTTGGTCGTAGTGTTGCCTGAGTATGAGCCCGACCCTTTGGGCTTATATGCCGTCTATGCTCATAGAAAGCTGCTGCCCCATAAGGTCAGATGTTTTATTGACTTTATGACAGACTATTATGGCGCTCCGCCATACTGGGATGAGCACATCACGCAAGCACCAAATAGCTAATTGCTTATTAATATCTAGCCAACCTTCTATAAAAGAGTGATAGCGTTAATCTCGCTTGAAATATCACATATACCTCTGCACTCGGTTGCCTTAATTCTCTTTTAAACTGAACCAACTATACATAGAGATGTTTTATAGAATAATTAAGATTATGGCTTTATATGCTATACCCCGCCCGCGCCTTTACTTGATGCTTCACTATTTTCAACCAATATAGCCGCTGCTGTTTTTTTGAGTATTGCCCACTGTTCGTCATCGACATAGACACCTTCTTTCCATGCGCGCTGGTGGGTTTCAAATAGCGCATCTGTCGATATTTTACGATCAAAATTTTGGGTGTCGTGTTCGATATCGAAGTTTTGCGTTGCAATCTCGATAATCATATCGTTGGTATTGTAATTGGCTTGTGCTTTGTCAGAAAAGTAAAGGTCAGGATAGACAAACCCTTGATTCAATGTAAATAACGTATGCTTGGGCACAGAGCCATTATCCCATTTGGCCAAACAGGCATAGCCTTTGGCCGCCAGCCCTACCAGCTCACTATAAGCCAACCAGCGGTTATGGCAGTTTTGTAAATAAATATGAAAATGCGTTAGATCACCCATTTTTTCAAGAGCATAATCAATGATAGTCGGCAAGTGACAAGCCAAACTGTTACCATGCAAATCTAAACGAATAGCACCTTCTTCTTGATAGATAATATCGATTGGCGTATCACGTTCAATTAAGATATACGGACTGGCATTATTAAAATGTCTGATACCATCCAAGCCCGCCATCTGTAGCTCAGCGACCATAGTGGCAATCACATCAGCCTCGCCTACCTCTCTGTGCAGCCCAGTAAAGGCTTTGTATACCATCGCGACGATTTCATTATGCGATACGATCATGAGTCAAACCTCCCTGCTCTGTCGACAAATCGGGTAGTAATGGAAACAGCCATTCATCACTATGCACTTCTGCAAATAAAGGAGCACCTTGAAACAAGGTAATTCGCACCCAACGATCGGATCTAGGATCAAATTTCGTCGCACCAAACATCGATAATTTACACCGTAGTAGATGCATGGGTAATGCGGTTTTATGCAAGACATTCATTTGAATATCACCCAATGGTTTATGCCCCATCGTCCAAACGCGACGTGCAACTGCCCGATATTTGGGCTGATTTAAGATAAACTCGGATATCAGTTGTTGGGCTTTGGCTTGTTTGAGGGCAAAATACAATCTGTTTACTTGCCGTGCAATGTCTAATGCCAGCTCACGATCCGCGCCAGGCTCTTGCCCGCGTACACCCATGCGCGGCTCTTCTTTATCCACTGAACGATACCAAAACCAATAGCTGTTTTCAGGCTGGCTAAAATCAATATCAATCGCCCACTGATAATACAGCTCTAATACATCAATTAAATCTTGAATCACCTTTCCTTTCGGTAACAATAAAGCTTCATCAGCATTTACCTTTTTTTGAGAGGCATCGACACGCTCAGGATACAACTCCATTAAGCAGGATATGATGACTTCTTGACTCTCAAAACTCAGGTAATCGTGGGCTTGCAAAAACTCTGCCCATGTCGCGTAATTATTAATACTTATCATCAAATTGTTTTGTAGTACTGTTAACTCTGTGACGACCGCTTCATTGAGTTTTATTTGCTGCTCATTGATAGTAACGATTTCGCTAAAATGCTGAATGGCACGTTTGATTAAACTCGCAAAATACGCGGTTTCTTTGGGTTCCACCTGACAGACCAATGTCGCTTGCAATGCCTCTTCACGCGTCGCAAGCCATTGGTCAACGACACAAGGATGGTTGATTAAGTACGGTGCCATACCCAGACCCGTAGCATTACCAATCCCAAGATAACGCTTAATCTCTGGATGCAGCTTGACTGCATTGCTGCCACCTTTTTGCTTTGCCAAATAATCAACCCAATCTAAGCTAAACTCGCGCAGCAGGTAGACGGCACACATCTGTGCCCGAAACGATTGATCAAAGTCTTCACTATGCTCCAACGGCTTAAAATCATAAATACCAAACTTACCGTTGCCATAGACAGCCGTGGTACGCAAAATATAACCGACTTGCGATAGCACATCTACATCTGGTTGCCTACCAACAGCGAGCGAGCTGACAATATGATCAAAGACTCGCACGCTCTTATTTGCTCGTGCCAGCACCATCACCATATTAGAGTTGCGACCTGCTTCTTGTAGCGGCACGTTGGCTTGGAGATTATCCAATAATTCTTTACTTATCTCGCCAAACACAAGCCCAAAGGTCACATCCCATTTTTGGGCAATCACCCTATCGTTACGCTCTTCATCAGCCAGCTCATTACAGAAAACCACCAGATGATACAAGTGCTCTGGAGTATTGAGGCGATAGATAACTTTGCCGTAACCTTGTTCATCCAAATCCCATAAGTGCGTACTGAGTGTCCATTTTTCTTTGTCAATTTTACGTAGTAATGTGCGCACAAAGCTAATACGGGTCTGGTGCATTGCGCCCAATCTTTCTGCATTCATAATCACATCACGAGTACGAAAACCCGTACTAAGCGAAGGTGGTTTGACGTTACTGTTTTCGTTATTTGCATAAACCATATTCATAATTTCACTACCTTACCTAATATACCGAGCCAGCAGCTTCGTTAATAATCTCAATAATGATATCTATTGGTAAATATAAAATTAGCGGTGTAGGTGATGGCTGTCTCATATTTACCGTTTAGTGATTCAGTGCTTCAGTGCTTCAGTGCTTCAGTGCTTCAGTGCTTCAATCAATTTTTTCAGCCAATTTTTCCTGAGCACGTTTTTCTTCACTAATTTTATGTCTGGTTTCTACCTTATTGGGACGATACAAGTCTTGCTCTCGTGCCATTTTCTGAGCAATCTGTGGCCCATTCCATAATGAAGGCAACAATACAAAAGAGACTGGCACGGCGGTAATCACGATAAAGGACTGCAACGCTGTCACGCCGCCCGAACCTAGAGAGATTAAAACAATCGCCGTTACACCCATCATAATGCCCCAAAAGGTGCGAATCATGGCGTTCGGCTCACGCTCGCCACTGATGACCACACTGATGGTATAAGTCATCGAGTCGCCAGTGGTCACGATAAATACCGTCGTCAAAATCAAGAACAATATCGAGGTAATCAAAGGAAATGGTAGTTGCTGCGTGACGGCTAATAATGCACCGGGTAGATTGAAGCCTTCAAATGCACTACTGACACTACCAGGGTTGGCAATCTCGAATGCTAAACCAGAACCACCAACGACGGTGAACCAAAAGCACGTCACGAGCGGTGCAATAATACAAACGGTGGTAATTAATTGGCGAATCGTACGACCACGTGAGATGCGAGCGATAAAGATGGCCATCATCGGGCCATAGCCTAAAAACCAACCCCAAAAGAACACTGTCCAACCGCCAAGCCAACCTTCATCACCGCGAAACGTCGCCATTGGGATAAAGTTATCGACCATCGTACCGACACCTTGGATATAACCATTCACGATAAAGTTGGTCGGCCCAAATATCAGAATAAAGAGCATCAGGGCAACCGCCAATATGACATTAAAGCGGCTGAGCAACTGCATGCCTCGAGCAAGCCCACTGATCGCTGATAAGGTATAAAGCGCAATAGCAAATACAATAATGATGAGCTGAGTGGTAAACGTATCAGGGATACCAAACAAGGTGTTGAGTGCATAGCTGGTTTGTAGACCCAGAAAACCGATAGGACCAATCGTACCAGCGGCGACGGCGACGATACAGCAAGCATCGATAATCGCGCCCGTTTGACCAATGAGTACGCGCTCACCAAACATAGGATAAAGAAGCGTACGAGGCTTCAGCGGCAAGCCTTTGTCATAATGCAGATGCATGACCACAATCGCTGTCAAACTACCGACAATCGACCACGCCAAAAATCCCCAGTGCATAAAAGACTGTGATAAGGCATTAAAAGCCCGTTGTTGTAAGTCTGGTGACTCACCATATAACGGAGGTGCTGAAACGAAATGAGCAATGGGTTCTGCCGCAGCCCAAAAAACCCCGCCGCCAGCCAGCAACGTACAAAACAGAATAGCCATCCATTTGAAATTGTCCATTTCAGGCTTTGGTAAATTACCCAAGATGACACGGCCAGTCCGACCTGCGCCAACCGCTAACGCGATAACAAAAGTGGCAAGAAGCAAAATTTGCCAGAAAGGACCGAAAACATTAGCCGACCATTGAAAACCAACATCAACGATCGTGGCTAACTGCGCTTCTGCAAAAATTGCCATGAGCACAAAGATCGTAATAAAGCCGCCACTGTACCAAAATGCAGGGTTTTTAAGCCCTAGCGTGTCAGCATCTGTAGAAATTAATGTGCTAGTGACCTTTTCCGCCTCTGTATCTGTATTGGCAGCGCTTGAGCGTCCTTGCTCATCTTGATTAAATCCCTTTAAATCGGCCATGATGTGGCTCCATATGCTAACGTTTCGTTATTTAAATCAGGTGCATAGCAATGATGATATATCTAAACAACCTCGCTATACTGTCTACTTCAAAAGGTTTTATGCTATAAAACGTCTGTCTTCTTATAGCGATTTCGAGTAACCGTTGATTGAAACACTATTTTCAGACTGAGTGGTTAAGACAAAGGCTTTAAGCCTTGTTCTAAAAAATCGAACCAGTTTTGACCGATGACTTTTCCAGCATCACTTTCATTAAAACCGTGCTTTAGCAGACCGTTATAGATATTTTCCATACCATCTTTGCCAGCGAACCATGGCAAAGTATCTGGCCAACCTGAATTATTGGCATTGCCTTCACCATAGTCCATGGCTTTTGACCAGCGTCCATTACGCATCCACTCAAGCACGGCTTGCGGCTGATTGAGACATAAGTCACTGCCAATCGCTAAATGCTCGACGCCATATTTATCAGCGCAATTGGCAATCATGGTACAAAAGTCATCAAGCGTACATGCGCTACCATTTGGCAAATGGAACGGGTATAAACTAAACCCTAACAACCCGCCTGCTTGGGTCAAGGCACTGATGACCGTGTCTGATTTATTACGCAAGGCCTCATGAGCCGTGGTCGGATTGGCATGGCTGATACATATCGGACGCGATGACACTTCTATCGCCTCAAGCGTTGAACGCTCAGCGCTGTGTGACATATCGATAATCATACCGACACGATTCATCTCAGCGATGGCTTGCTGACCAAATCGGGTGATGCCACTGTCGTTCTGCTCATAACAACCTGTCGCTAGTAAGCTCTGGTTGTTGTAAGTCAGCTGCATAATCAATAAGCCTAAACGACGCATCACGCTAATTAAGCCAATTTCATCATCAATTGGTGAGCAGTTTTGTGCGCCAAAGAAGATGCCAACTTTACCCTGCTCTTTTGCCGTTTTAATATCAGCCACTGAGTACACAGGCAAGATAAGATCTGAGTTTTGCTCAAAGCGTGCATGCCATTCAGCAAAGCGGGTCGTGGTTTGGCGAGCGTCTTCGTGATAGACCAAGGTGGCATGTACCGCATTAATACCACTGGCTTGTAGCATCTTGAAGTAGTCGCGATCCCAATGGCTATACTGTAATCCGTCAATGACGATATGGTCTTGGTACATATCAATTCCCTTTAATGCTTTTATAAGTGACCGCTATCATTTTCTATTAAGTGCGTGTTTACAACCTGTCGCGTTGATAGCAGCTAACATGCTTGTCAAGAAGGTCTCTAATACGCTTTTTGATAAGCAGTCTTGACGATGGTATAGAACTCTTTGGCATATTGACCTTGCTCACGCGGGCCAAAGCTTGACTGTTTACGGCCACCAAATGGTACGTGATAATCCGTACCTGCAGTCGCTAGATTGACCATGACACAGCCTGCTTGTACTTGCTCTTTGAACATCGCACTGCTGCGCAAGCTCTGAGTAATGATGCCGCCCGTCAGACCAAAGCGCGTGTCATTGGTCATCGCAATCGCTTCTTCTAGGTTTTTGACACGCAAGACACACGCCAGCGGTGCAAACACTTCTTCTTGGTTGATATCCCAGCTGTTGTCCGTCTCAGTAAACAACGTCGGCGACATATAGTAGCCGTCATGCGGCATCTCTAAACGCTCACCGCCAAACGCTAAATTGGCACCAGACTGCTTGGCTTTTTCGATCCAGTCCATGTTTGATGCCAGCTGCTTGTCATCGACGACAGGCCCCATAAAAATACCGTTATCAAGCGCATGACCTACCTTTAAGGTTTTCATTTTGGCAATCACACCGTCTACAAACGCATCGTGAATACTGTCCATCACGATGAGGCGTGAAGAAGCGGTACATTTCTGCCCTGAACCACCGAACGCACCAGCCACTGCCGCATCGATAGCGACTTGCAAATCGGCATCGTCAGCGATAACCAAGGCGTTTTTGCTGCCCATTTCAAGCTGACAACGGATAAAGTTTGGTGCAGTCGCAGCAGCAACTTTGCGACCTGTTGGTACAGAGCCCGTAAAGCTAACCGCGTCGATGTCTGTAGAATTAATGAGCGCATCACCGACTGACGAGCCGCCACCCAACAGTAAGTTAAATGTGCCTTCTGGCATGCCTTGACGATGAATTATTTCAGCCAACGCGACCGCACTGGCAGGTGTTAAATTCGCAGGCTTCCAAATGACACTGTTACCAAAAGCCAAAGCTGGCGCGATTTTCCACACAGCAGTGGCGGTTGGGAAGTTCCAAGGTGAGATAATAGCAACCACACCGACTGCTTCGCGAGTCACTTCGACTTTAACTCCAGGGCGCACTGAATCAGCCGTATCACCCATTTGACGCAATACTTCCGCCGCATAGTAATGGAAGAACTGGCCTGCGCGATAAATTTCACCGCGACCTTCCGCAAACGGCTTACCTTCTTCAAGAGACAACAGCGTACCTAGCTCATCACAGCGAGCAATCATTTCATCGCCAATCGCTTGTAGGATAGACTGCTTTTTTTCTAAAGGAGTCGCTTCCCACTTTGGTTGAGCTTGACGCGCCGCCGCAATGGCATCTTTGACTTGATCCCTACTCGCTTGTGCGAACTCACCGACAGTTTCAGTGACATCAGATGGGTTAATATTGGCAACGGTATTTACGCCTGCCTGCCATTCACCATTGATGTAAAGTGATTTGGTTGGGTCTTGCTGCAATATCTGTTGGGCGGTGTGAGCTGACATAAGAGCTTCCTTGATAAAGTATTAAATATTTGATTTATTGACCAGAGTACATTCAAAATTTAAGGCACAGCGGCATATACGACCAACTCAACCAGCATCTCTTCACGAGCCAATCCTGCTATCACCAGCGCTGCCCGATTTGGATAAGGTGCTTCAAAGTATTCGGCGTAAACTTGATTAACCGTTTTTAAATAGTCGCGATCAGTCACATAGATCATGACTTGTAGTACCGAATCCATGCCAACATTGGCACATTCTAATGTGTGCTTGAGATTGTCTAACGTTTGACGGGTTTGCGCTTCAATACCACCTGCAACCACATCACCATTCTCATCGATAGGAATCTGCGCAGTGTACAATGTACCATTACTGGTGATCGCCCACTCCAAGGGTGCTTTAGACGCATAAAGTGAGGTTTTGATAGCTTGTTTGGTTGAATGAGTCATCATGTTGTCAGATCCTTTGATAAGTGGTTTCAGCAGTAAGCGATCTGAAATTTATTTAATCATTGCCAACTGCTATATAACTTATCCTACTTAATTAGCAACGATAAATCTAACTAATTAAATTTGAATTTTGATAAATTTAATCTATCATTTAAGATAAGTTATGGAAAAATAGTCTTGGATGATCTGAATATGAAGCTACAGCAATTACGACATTTTTTATTTGTGGTAGAAGAAGGCGGATTTCGGGCGGCGGCTGATCGCGCTAACCGTTCGCAAGCCGCTTTATCAGCCTCGATAAAGGAATTGGAAAAGACTTTAGGACAACGCTTATTTGAAGTGGGAAACAAAGCGATATTGACGCCCTTTGGTGAGACCTGCTTACCAAAAATGGAGCAGTTTCTTACCGTTTATCAAGCGCTAGAAGACGACCTTAAAGCCTCTGCAGCTGGCGACAAAGGTAAAATTAGAATTGCAAGCGTGCCATCACTAGTGACTAAATTATTACCTAGCGTGTTGGTCGAATACTCAAAGAAATATCCTGATATTGAGATTGTATTGATAGATGACAATTCTGTCGGTGTGGCCAATCGGTTATTGGCCGGTGAGATAGATTTGGCATTGGGCAATTGCACCAGTATTGATCAAACGAATATAGATTTCACTTTACTTATATCAGATCCCATTGGCGTGGTCTGTCTGAAAAACAACGAGCTGAACAACGAGTTAAATCAATCGCAAGGGCTAACATGGCAGCAGCTCATGACCCAGCCGTTTATCTATAATGGCACTTGCAGATTGCTCGAAAACACACCGGCCGAGGCGCTCAATCGCAGAGCAAGATATACAGTAGAAAACATCACATCGCTATTTTCTTTATTGCGTAATGATCTTGGTATCACTACTCTACCCAAGCTTGCCTTCCCTGCTAATGAGCCCGAATTGGTTTGGATAGATTTAGTTGACCCTTCTTTAAACCGACAGATCGGTATCTTCAAACTTGCTGATAAATCTATCTCTCCCCCAGCTCAAGCATTTTATGATCTCTGTATCGCATATGTCCAAGAGAACTATTGGCTGTAAAGTGATGAGGTTTACTCTAAATAAGAGAGCCTAAAATTAAGGTGTTTTGTATTAGATACGACCGAAAGCCTGATGCCAATCACTACAACGAGCCTCATCTCTCGCATCATAAATACTCATAGCAGATTCTAGGTCTAAATCGAAGGCATCCTCATTATCTTCTGCTAATGCTGTTAGTCGCATGGAATACCAAGCAGTGACACCGCCTGGAGGGTTGGTATCGAATCTTGGAAACTTTGAGTCACCACCTTCAATATTTAACCAGTCATTGGCTAGATTTGGATTTAATGCCATACCACGACCTATACTGACCATATCGACCGCGCCACTCGCAATAGCATCAACAGCTTGCTGACGCGTTTTAAAACCGCCTGTCGCCATAATAGGAATAGTGGTTATCTGCTTTGCACGTTGTGCAAAACTAACGAAGTAAGGCCCACTACCAGAGCTGCTGTCTGAGCTTGCAGGAGCACCTGGAAAATAAGTACCACCGCTGATATCAATCAGATCGATAGAAGTCTGATCAATGATACCAATCATCTCCATAGCATCCTCTTCTGTTAGGCCGCCTTCTAATTGATCGGTTGAGTTTATCTTAATACCAATGGGGAATGCATCGCCCACCGCCTCTCTAACGGCTTCTATTACCTCATATACGACACGGAATCTTCCTTCTATAGATCCACCGTATCCATCGGTGCGTCGATTGAACAATGGAGATAAAAACTGACTTAGAAGAAACCCATGTCCTGCATGTATTTGAACACCACCAAAGCCTGCATCTTTAGCAATCATGGCTGCGTTTGCATACATAGCTGGTAACGACTCGATATCTTCTATGCTCATCCCCTCGCATTGTAACTCTGCAAGATCTAAGGCAGAAGGGCCTTTGGGTTTACTAACAGGCAAATATGACAATGCACCAGCGTGTCCAAGCTGTGGCCAAAGATGTGCACCATTGATAGATCCACGACGTGCCAAATCCTGTAATGCCTCGATATCTGAATTTGGGTTTAATACTAAATTGCCAGGCTTCTCAGGATAATGAGGAGTACCTTGTACTTCGCCAATCAATGACAATGCGACGCCGCCTTGCGCCCAGCGCTCATAAAGACGTGATTGAGCATCCGTTGCATTACCACACCCATCACCGAGAGAATCTGACATTGCGGCCTTCGCCATTCGGTTTTTGAGCACTACCCCGCAAGGCAGTTCAAGTGGCTTACCTAATATTTCTGCTAGGTTGGTTGGATTAATTTTGGTCGTTGTTTGTTTCATTGGGACGCTCCATCGCCATATCGAAATATCTCGATATTGTATTTTAAAAACCTATCTTAGACTGTGAAAACAGTGTATTAAAGCTTTAGCAGTTCTTTCTCAACCTCGCTGAGAAAAGCTTTAATATTAGCCTCATCGCGTTGATAAAATGTCCATTGTCCATGGCGTTCAGCAATGACCAATCCTGCTTTTTTTAATACACCCATGTAATTCGAAATGGTTGATTGTGACAATCCTGCTTTTTCTTGGATATATGCCACACACACACCGTCTAAATCAGCGTGCTCTGGTAATGAGGCTGGAAAGTTCGACCTGTCTTTTAGCCATTCAAGGATTTGACGGCGCATAGGATTATTAAGGGCGGATAGTACGTTTTCTATATTCATATAACATGATATCTAGATATGCTATCAAGAGTCAATTACTTCTTTAGCACAACTTTGATTAATAATTTAATCAATCATAGCGTCCTATTGAAAAACCAGCTACCTTAACGTCTTCTTAACAAGCCCCTTGTTATGGTGAGGAACATGTTCCCTATAACGCTGTTGAGAAGCCAGATTATGTCAATACCTCAATTAATGAGCGCCAATGATACTAAGACTTATAATAAAAATAGCGATATAAGCACAATAAGCAAAGTGTCTACTCGCGAGATTAATCTCCATTATTTGATTATAATCGTTGCGCTCTATTTGGTCGCCACAGCGAATATTGGGTTTTTTGAGCAAGTGCTGAATATTTATCCTTTTCGCACTCATATTGCCTTTATAACATCCCTCACAGGTCTGTTATTCGGACTCATGTGGCTACTGTTTCAGTTGCTATGCTATCGACCAATTGCAAAGACCGTTCTGATTTCGATGGTATTGATAGCTGCTGTATGCGGCTACTTTACGGATGCTTACGGGACGATATTTGACACCAACATGCTGATCAATAGTATGGAGACGGACCAAGCCGAAGCAACTGGCCTGATGGCACCAAGCTTTTTTGTTCGTCTTATTTTATTGGGCATCATACCCGCTTTTATGATTGCCAAAACCCCTATAAAACGCAGTCCTTTACGTCGTGCTGTCTTACAACGCATTATGACTTTGATACTGTCGCTTGCGTTTATAGGCGCATGCCTTTTGCCCTTGGGCGATCAATATGCCACCTTTTTTCGTCAACACAAAATAATCCGTAGTTACGCCAACCCCATCACCCCTGTCTATTCTGTTATCAAACTGGGCACTGATTACATTGATGAACTACGTCGGCCTGACACGTTGATACTGCATGCGACCGATGCCAAGCGTCTAGCACCTGTTACTGGATCCGGTACTAATGCTGCAAAACCTAAGCTAATGGTATTTGTCGTCGGTGAAACCGCCCGTGCCGATCATATTAGTCTCAATGGTTATCAGCGCGATACCATGCCATTACTTGCTAGCCAGCCAGACATTTATAGTTTCAAAAAAGCCACCTCTTGCGGGACATCTACCGCTTACTCAGTACCTTGTATGTTTAGTTATGCTAATAGAGAAAACTATGATTCTAAGAATGCAAACTATAATGAAAACGTACTGGACACGCTACATAAACAAGGTGTCAACGTCATTTGGCGAGACAACAACTCTAGCTCTAAAGGTGTGGCCAATCGCGTCACGTTTGAAGACTATAAAACGGCTGAGACTAACCCTAATTGCGATGTTGAATGCCGGGATATTGGTATGCTCGATGGTTTTGACAAACTTGTTAAGTCAAGCGAAACACCTAAAGATACGCTTATTTTACTGCATCAAATGGGCAATCATGGTCCTGCTTATTACCAGCGTTACCCTAGCGAGTTTGAAGAGTTTAACCCTGTCTGCATGACCAATGAGCTAGCCAAATGCGATGACCAATCTGTTATCAATGGTTACGATAATGCCATTCGTTATACCGATTACTTCTTAGATAACGTTATTGATACGCTAAAAAATTATGAGCAAGACTATGATGTGGTGATGGTATATATCAGTGATCATGGAGAGAGCTTAGGAGAAAACAATATTTATTTGCATGGCCTACCCTATAGTATTGCACCCGATACCCAAAAGCAGGTACCAGTCATCATCTGGTCGCCTACTAGCAACAGCATTGATAACCATAGTCTTGCTCGTATGACTGATCAGCCCGTATCACATGATTTCATTACGCCCACTTTACTCAGTTTCTTCGGTATCATAACCGATGAAGTGGCAGCAGAACCCACCTTTTTTAAGCTGGCCAGTTAGCGTTTTAATCCATTCACAACTGGCATTTATGCACGAGACATCTATGTACAAAATACTTATTATTGAAGATAATCCTGATATTGTGGCCAATATTTATGCTTTTTTTGAGCCCAAAGGCTTTGAGTTGGACAATGCTCACAATGGTATCAGCGGCTTAACGCTCGCTGCTAATAATCGTTATGACGTGATTTTATTAGATGTGATGCTACCGGGCATGGACGGTACAAAACTGTGTAAAAAGCTAAGAGATGAGCTACATAATAAAACCCCAGTACTCATGTTGACGGCGCGCGATACTATTTCAGATAAAGTCGCAGGATTCGATAGTGGTGCCGATGATTATCTGGTTAAGCCCTTTTCTTTAGTGGAACTAGAGTCACGCATCAAAGCCCTTATACGTCGACATCAAGACGACCACTTCCAGCATAGTATAGAAGTCGGCAAGCTGTCGTTAAACATAGAAGAGCACACCATTACACGTGAAGGAAAGTCGCTAAAACTCACGCCAACAGGCTTTAAAATACTAAATGTGCTCATGAGCACTTCTCCTCGAGTCGTCAGTAAAAACGAGCTAGAAGAAAAGGTATGGGGTGAGGACATTCCTAGTAGCGATGCCCTGCGCACACATATGCATGGTGTACGTGCACAAGTCGATAAACCTTTTGTACAAGCCATGATAGTCACGATACCTGGTGTGGGTTACCAAATCATTGATCCAGATAAAGTATAAAATTCGCTGCTAGCTTTAACAACCTGTCCTTGTGATAAAGAATGTTTAGCTATTTCTATGGCCGCTTCTTTCTTTTTCTTTTTGCCTTTCATTACGAAGTAAATACCATGTTTAGTATCGACTCCATCGTTAATAAGTTTCGAATCTCTTACTTCTTATTTGCCTTATTGCTTTGCGCAACTTTCGTCAGTATTTTTCTGTACGCGGAAAGCAGAATAGAACAGGAGTTAGTCAAGGCCCGTCTATTACAGCAGCTTGATCTTAGTCAAGAGAAGTACGGCGATCAGCCTATTTACACTGCCGACCCAAGTATTAAAATTTACCGCTACGATGTTGCACCTGCCAACCTACAAGCATTGGCGAATGAAAAAGTGCAAGAAATGTCGGTCACTATCAACGATGAGTCTGGCAAAACTCACGCCAACCTTCATTTTTTTATCGATCAGCAGGGTGAGCAAGCTTATATCTTGACCTACGTAGAAGGGGTTGAGATGGTGATGAGTCACTATCCGGTTTTAGAAATCTTCGAAAGCTTAGAAGATATTTTTGCCAATGCCTTGAGAGCGGCTGTCATTTTGAGTTTATTAATCGCAGCGATATTCTCTCAGCTGTCCTCTAGGCAAATCACCAAACCGCTATTAGATTTAAAAAAAGCCGTAGAAACCGATCATCAAAATCTATCCCAACTGACACATATGCCTTCAGAGGTTGGCGTCTTGGCTCGAGCTATCGATGATAAAAACCATAAGCTAGAGCAATATCTAAAGCGTGAGCAGTTGTTTACAGGCGATGTCAGCCATGAGCTGCGCACCCCTTTGACTATTATCATGGGAGCATCAGAGGTACTGGCCTCACAATTAGAACATGACAGTCACTTAAGTGAATTTACCAACCGCATTAGCAATACTGCTAAAGAAACTTCTGAGATTATCAGTGCTTTACTATTACTCTCTCGTGCGCCTGAAAAGCTAGACACGCCGCAAACCTCCATCAATGATATTGCCTCAAATGAAGTGGCGCGCTTAAGATACTTGCTACGCAATAAGGCAGTGACTTGCACCGTAATGGCTGAACAAGAATGTTTCGCGTACGTACGACCCGAGTTACTAAAAATGGCATTGGGCAATCTAATAAAAAATGCGTTTCAATACACTGATGATGGTGAGGTAGTCATTACGATTGATGCCGAAAAAATCACCGTCACGGATACAGGGCTTGGTATTCCTGAAGTGATGATGCCTTTGCTATATGAAAGATTTGAGCGTCTAGAACAACAGAACAATGATCAACAACTGAATACCGCGTTATTGTCAAAAGGTCAGTCTAGCTACCATGTTGAAGGCAGCGGTTTAGGGCTTAGTATCGTGCAACGCATCATGACTCATATGGACTGGCAACTAACGCACCAAGCCAATGAGGCTGGCGGTAGCACCTTTAGTATTTATTATACGTAGCCTCTTCTATAGTCAGTCCTCTATAAAAGAATGCCAGCTTGAACCTCGCTTGAAGTATTGCATCCACACTTAACAATCGCATACGTACATCGCATAAATATAAAAAAGCAAAAGCATCTCATCTTAACGTTTTCTTAACAGCGCCCCGCTCATACTAATACCCAAGTGCTAACCAGTGACCTCCTACACTGGGATCATTAAAACAATAATTATAGAAATGATCGCACTTACTCTATATTTTCAGAGATAAGAAAGGCGAGTAAAAGCACTACGTACTCCTTGCCATACACTCAAAATATCCCTAACGATTGAGCCATCAATATGAGCATCAATACAAGCAACGTCAAAATCAGCTCTATCGTCAATCAACAGATAGATTCCTATTCTAAAAATAAGAGCACACCTGATACTCTTTTGATATCCGAAAACTTTGCGAGCAGTGCAAAAGGTAAAAAAGGTCTGGATCGGATCCTAAACGCAACAGGATATTCTATAGATGGTTTCCGTGCTGCTTATAAGTTTGAAGCCGCATTCAGACAAGTTCTCTGGCTCAATCTACTGCTGTTCATCTTTATTATATTTATGCCTTTTGCTATCAGCATCAAAATGATGCTGGTGTTCGCCTCTTTCTTATCCTTAATCGTTGAGCTTATTAACACAGGTATCGAAGCGAGTGTCGACCATACCTCTACTGAGCAACATCCATTAGCAAAAATAGCCAAAGACGTCGGTTCGGCTGCTCAGTTTCTAGCATTACTATTATTGTTTATTTTGTGGCTAATGGCATTATCGACCTTTTTATCTTAAACAGTATTTGGTGCTCAGTATCACTACCATAATGTATGTATAGTTTATTCAGTTTAAAAGAGAGACAAGGCAACCGAGTGTAGATGTATATGTGATACTTCAAGCGAGGTTAACGCGGTAACTCTTTTATAGAGAATTTACTATAGGGCTAGTTGAGGTTTCAAATGATTCTAGAGGATGATTCAACAGATTGGGTTTGGCTTAAACTCTTGTGCTTAACGATTATTGCGGCTTTAACTTTTGAGCATAGCCAATTTGATATTCGTATTAGTGAGCTGTTTTATAGCCATGGACAATGGCTCATCCAAAAAGATGCACAGCCTTATGCTTTCATTTTTTATGATGGACCTAAAGCCTTATTGATTCTCCTAGCACTCTATTTGATTACCGTATTAATCTTGAAATACAGACAATATCCAAACAGCATTTCTACAACCAATAGCAGTAAGCTCCGTAAATTTATTATCCCTTTATCCATGCGTGAGATAAGCTATCTTTTGACGATTCTTATCGTAGTCCCTACGTCTATTGCACTATTAAAAGGGATGACACATGTGAGTTGCCCCAATCATTTAACACTCTTTGGTGGGAGCTTACCGTATCTAAATGTCTGGCAAAACATAGTCGCCGACACGCCAGCCAAATGCTTTCCAGCCGCACATGCGAGCGCAGGATTTTCTTTGTATGGTTTGGTATTTTTACCCACTCTAAAAAAATATCGTTATAGAATATTTGAGAGTGTGACGGTCTTAGGCTGGACGATGGGACTATACAAAATGCTCTTTGGTGACCATTTTTTCAGTCATACATTAGTATCGATGCTGCTGTCACTAACCATTGCTTGTGCGCTTTCTAGCCTATTTTTTAAGAAGAAGACTACCAGCACAATTAAAAGCATTACCCTCAATGTTTAAAGAACTTTATAGATATCTTTAATAGCAAAAAACATCCTAAAACGATTTGACCGTAACGATGATGCGGCCATCGTCGAGCAAACACTACTTAGGTCATCCATATTACTCCCACTAAAATATTGCTACTAAATATTTGAAAAACAATGTATAAATAATCAATAGTAACCAATATATGAGTCGATAAAAATATGAATCGCACTCGTCGTAATCGTCATTGATGTGTAGATGACCTACAAAGGAATGTAGCCATGAGCCTTCTATTTGAGTGTCAGAATAAGCTGCTACGATAGAAGCCGCCCATACGACTGATGCTGCGAGCAAGCGTTATAGATAGGAGCTATTACTAGCATTATAGGGATATTATGAAACCACTTTCTATACCGATATCAGCACTGGTTGTTAGTCTGGCTTGCAGTACGGCCTATGCTGATAATATCTATCCTGCGCATACTGATTTGCTTTCTAGAACTAGCCTGCCAAATGTTAGTCCACTGAATAGGGATCTCGCCAATCGCGGGGCTTATGTGGCACGTACGGCAGATTGTATGGCTTGCCACCGTGAAGATTACAGCGGCGGCGTACCGATAGAGACGCCTATTGGCAATATTTATTCAACCAATATTACGCCTTCTACGCAGTATGGTATCGGCAACTATACTGAAGTTGATTTTAAAAACGCGCTTCGTAAAGGTCGTTCGCCAAAGCACCAAATCTATCCTGCCATGCCCTATCCGTCCTATCACGGTATATCTGATGCTGATATCAGCGCTTTGTTTGCTTACTTTCAGACAGTACCTGTCATTGACACACCTCCTGAAAAGACCACTCATTTGCCATTTCCATTAAATATCCGTAGCTTGATGCTGGCATGGAATGTCATCAATGTACCCTCTGCTGAAAATCGCTCAGGACTGACTCCCGTACAGCAGCGCGGTGAATATTTGGTAAATAATCTAGAGCATTGCGGCACGTGTCATACGCCGCGCAATCTTACCCAAGGCCTCGATAAAGATCGCTATCTATCCGGAGCACCGCTCGGTAAGTGGTTTGCCCCTAATATCACGCCTGACAATGAGACGGGTATTGGGCACTGGTCTGAGCGTGACATCATCGCTTATTTGCGTACTGGAAAGCTTGATAAGCAAGCTTATGCCGGTGGCCCTATGGCCGAAGCGGTAGCACATAGTACGCGCTATCTCACTGATGAAGACTTGAGTGCGATGGCGTCTTATCTAAAAGTCGTCCCAGCAATCAAGACGGATGATTACTTAATACCAGTTAATGTCGCTCGACTCCCCAGCCCGAAAAGCACTTCTATCACCTATGATTTACTTGAGCAAAAGGATTATTTGACGAAGGCAAAAGCCGACAAGTCTCATGTCGCTATTTATCAAAACAATAGTCAAATCAGTAATCAAAGCAGCAGTCAAAATAACAATCCAAACAAAGTAATGGAAAATAGTAATTCACCAAAATCCCTATATCTGACTCATTGCGCCAGCTGTCACGGTGTCGATGGTTACGCTCAACCTGATGCCCGCTATGCTGCTATCGTCGGTCTCAGCAGCATCCGCCGCGCTAAACCTGATGCGCTTATCGGCGTGATTGCGTTTGGGGCAAAAGGTGCATTCAATACCGCACCCAAGATGCCTGGCTTTGAAAAAGACTTGAGCCACGCACAGATTGCTAGTATTGCCAATTATGTGCGAATCAACTTTGGTGGTTTACCCAGTAGTGATGTGAGTGCTGACGAGGTTAAGCGAGTGATAAAAGAGAAAGGCTAACCCCAAAAATTAATTGAACAGTTTGCGTCTCATGTAGTTGATTCAGTTTGAAAGAGAGTCAAGGCAACCGAGTGCAGATGTATATGTAATACTTTAAGCGAGGTTAACGCTGTCACTCTTTTATAGAGGATTGACTATAGCAATATAGAGACTGAGCACCACAAGGACATTTAAATGAAAGATTTGCTGCATTCCCCTACACGGCGACAACTGCTCTCGATGATTGGTAAGACGGCTGGCGCGACGGCCATGTATCAGGCAATGACCACATTGGGCTTCGCTTCCGAGTCTAGCTTTCAAAAAGAAATAGATCTAAAAGGCGCACCTGCTGGGGCCAGCATCGTTATCCTAGGTGCTGGATTGGGTGGGCTGACAGCGGCTTATGAATTACGCAAAGCAGGCTATAAAGTTACTGTCCTTGAGTACCAAAATCGCGGCGGAGGACGCAGTTGGACGCTAAATAGCGGGGATAAATACACAGAATTAGGAGGCGAAGAAGTCACCTGCGACTTCGAAAAAGGCAACTACTTCAATGGTGGACCATGGCGACTGCCCGTGCATCACTATGCGGTCTTTCATTATTGCAAAAAGTTCAATGTGGCATTACAGCCCTTTATTCAAACCAATGATCGTGCTTACCTGCATCGTACCAACCACTTCAATGGTGCGCCGCAGCGCTTGGGTGACGTGCAAAGCGATATTCGTGGCTATGTATCAGAGCTATTATCCAAAGCCGTCAATAAAGGCAGCTTGGATGATACGGTGACTAAAGAAGACAAAGAAAAACTGTTAGAAGGTCTCAAAGGTTGGGGCGTGCTCGATACTGATTATCGCTATGTCAGAAGCCATGAAACGGGGAAACATCGTGGTTATAGTGTCTATCCAGGTGGTGGGCTGATGCCCGATGCCCAACCCTCTACGCCCATTCCAATGGACAAACTGCTCAGTTCAGGCATGTGGTCTGATCTCTATAACAACTATACGGTTCATGTGCATCAACCCGCTATGTTCCAGCCCGTTGGTGGTATGGGTAAAATCGGTGATGCTTTCACTCGTGAATGCCGCGATATGATTCAGTTCAATGCTAAGGTAACTAAGATTCATCAAGATGAAACGGGTGTCACGGTTGATTATGTCGATGCCAGCAACTCTGAAAGCGGTAACTTAACAAGTAGCGTTAAAAGTATTCGTGCTGATTGGTGTATTTGCAATATTCCACTGTCAGTATTGACGCAAATTGACATCAATGTCTCAGAGCCAATGAAGCAAGCCATGGCTGCAGTGCCTTATGACACCTCCTATAAAGTAGGACTTGAGTTTAAGCGACGATTTTGGGAAGAGGATGAATGGATATACGGCGGCATCACTTATACGGATCTGCCCATTACCCAAATCTCCTACCCTTCACAAGATTTATTTACCTCAGGTTCAGGCGTGTTATTAGGTGCTTATGGCTTTGGAGAAGCATCTTATAAATTCAATGCGTTAACGCCAAAAGAGCGAATTAACGTTGCTTTAGAATATGGCAAATATATTCATCCGCAATACACCAAAGAGTTCCGCGCAGGTACATCAGTCGCTTGGCATCGTATTCCTTGGTCACTCGGCTGCTATGGCATTTGGAGTGAGTCGAGCCGTCAGCAGTATTACGAGTCGCTTTGTAGTATTGACCATCGTATTGTATTAGCGGGTGAGCATTGTTCTCATATTCCTGCTTGGCAAGAAGGTGCGATACTCTCAGGGCTAGACGCAGCCAAGCGCCTACATCAAAAGGCCAAGAAACTTGGATAGCACATCTTTAAATAATAAGTCTTTGGTTAACAAGTCTGGCGTTGAAGCAAGAATGATAACAATGAGACTAGGCACATTAGGAACAATCATGAATATGGTGACATCAAACCCAATCCAATCATCTAGCCCGCTTAGCTCGGGTAAGGCAATAATGACCCTCGTTGTTGGTGGATCGATAGCGTTGATAACGTTGTCAGGCTGTAGTCAGCATAGAACCGAGAACGCCGCTACTATCGCCAGCCAGCAAACAGCGCCCATGGTGTTTGACGATCAAGCTAGCCGCAATAATGGGGCTTGGGGTGGTGTCTATCTATCAAAAGAAGCGCTGACACGCCCGCCTATGGATATCGTCGACGTCAGTGCTATACCAAAAATGAGTAACGATGCCAATCTGCAAAAATGGCTAGCCAAATTTGAAGGCAGTACACAAGGCAAAACTGGGTTTTTCGCTACGGATGGTAAGAAGCTTTATGACGACTCATGTGCAGGCTGTCATATGCTCAAAGGTGAAGGTGCACAGGGAGCGGGTTACTACCCACCGTTGGCCAACAACAGTAAAATGGAGTCTAAATATTATATTATTAGCATTCTTATCAACGGATTGCGCGGTATGCCCTCTTTTCATAGCATGATGGATGATCAGCAGATAGCTGCGGTTACCCAATATGTGCATAGCGATTTAAATAACTATACTGATATAGTGACAACTGACAACGTATCTCAGCTACGCCATGACTTTCCACCTGGCTCTGATCCTAGCGAATAAGTATGCTAAGGACGGCTAATATATGGTCATTCTCAATCATCAGACTTCAGGCTGCCGCATGATTGTTTAGCGCTCTTTAGAGCAGACCATTTCTATATTAAAACGAAAATACCTGTCTTCTAGAGGTATCGATCTTAAACACGCCGCTATCAAAACTGAAGGACTACTTAATTTTATCTTGACTGACCATTGCTATGCCGTTACTGTTTATATGTAGCAATCGTATTATTGTTGATTCAGTTTAAAAGAGAGACCAGGCAACCGAGTGCAGATGTATATGGGATACTTCAAGCGAGGTTAACGCTGTCATTCTTTTATAGAAGATTGACTATATTGACTGCCATTTACATTATCAACTGTACGCATCAGCTATCTATCATAAGAAAGGTCAATACAATAATCGTCAAACGCTCTCTAAAACCTCATAAAAAGTGTCACGGATAGCCGCTTTGAAATAACTGAGAGACAAGAGGCCTGACCTATAGTTGAGTTCAAATAATTTCGATATAAGGAAACCGAGTGCAAGCTATACATTAGTATGGTTAGCGAGGATGACGGTGTAGCGAATTTATGTGGATTTGACTATATATATTTTGAGGTAGTTTGCATGCGTATATATCTATCTACTTACTACGAACGCCTACTTCAAAGGCTATCACACTACATAGCTGCGCCTCGATTACGCTTCATCCTTTTCCTCTTAATGCTTATCCTTATATCTAGCCTATTGACGGGTTGTACGCAACGAGTCTGGAACGAACCCATAGCGGATAAAACCACCACTCGTTACGACTTTGATAATAATTTGCCCCAAAACTCAGATGATGTCTTTGTGGTTCTCGCCTTTTCTGGTGGTGGCACACGGGCAGCAGCGCTTAGCTACGGCGTGCTCGAAAAACTGCGTGATACACCCGTGACTATCAATGGCGTCGAGCGTCGACTGTTAGATGAAGTAGATGTCATCTCCTCAGTATCAGGTGGCAGTTACACCGCTGCTTATTACGGCTTGTTTGGTGATGATATTTTTAAGCAGTTTGCGCCAGAGTTTCTGTATGAAGACTGGCAGTCTCGGCTGATCAAGCTTGCATTACGCCCAAAAAGCCTAATCGCTATGAGCAGCTCTGAATACAATCGAGGCGATCTGGTAGCGGATAACTTAGACAGCAGTCTGTTTCAGCAAAAGACCTTTGCGGATATGGGTCGAGGCAAACTACCTTATGTCATCCTCAATGCCAGTGACCTAAATAACGCCATGACGTTCTCATTCACTCAGCAGCAATTTGATTTTTTATGTTCAGATTTATCGAGCTATCCCGTGGCCAATGCAGTGATGGCCTCTTCGTCTGTGCCTGGCATCTTTGCTCCCATCGCCCTACGTAACTTTTCTGACTGCTCCGAGCGTGGGCAACCTTGGGTGGATAAGGCTTTAAATCAAGACGATCATCTACCGCGCAGTTATGCAATTGCCCGTGCATTAGACCGATATTCACAGCCAGATCGCATGCCTGTCCTTCGGTTGGTAGATGGCGGTGTCACCGATAATCTAGGCGTTCGTGGCTCGATGATGAGTCCTGTGACTCAATATGGCGACGTCCCGAATATGGCTGGTGCATTTAGCCCTGACAAATTGCGTCAGGTCAAACAAGTGCTAATCGTCATTGCCAATGCACAAACCTACTCAGAGCATGAGTGGTCAATAGAGAGTAAAGATCCTAGTTTTCTTGATACCATTTCCGCTGCTAGTGAGGTCGCATTAGGTACTTTGAATAACGAGACTGTCTCATCGGCTAAAAAAGAGTTTTTGCAATGGGGTGAGCATGTGAATGCTCAGCGCGACTCAGACTCTCCTCAAGTTGAGGTGCATTTTTCGGTATTAACCTTTGATCAAGTGAAAGATAAAAACGAACGTGCAAAGTTCGATGCAATGCCAACGACTTTTCACTTGCAACCTGAGCAAGTCGATGATTTGCGCTCGCTTGGCAGCAGTCTGCTTGATCAATCTGAAGAATTTCAAAACTTTCGCAATGCTCTTCAGTGATATATAACCAAGTCTTCTAAGCGAAAGAATATAAGCAAGTTAAGCGAAGCGAGCTATTTAAAAATCTCGATTGAGCTTAACCATTAAATTTGAGTGATTACTCAAATTAACTTGAATGCTTGCTTAAGTCCAGTTACTGTAATAGCTACTGATGCTGTTGCTCTAATACTTATAACTGCAAAGCACCTATATTTAAAATTCTTATATATTAAAAGGAGCTTTTATGCCCTCTAACCTATCTCCCTCAATCATCGTATTTGATGTTAATGAGACATTACTAGATATCGATACCCTCACACCTTTATTTGCTCGTCTGTTCGACAACGAAAATATATTAAGAGAATGGTTCGCTCAGTTGGTGCTGTATTCGCAAGCCATGACCTTATCCAGTCTTTATACATCTTTCGGTGAGCTCGGTGTTGGCGCATTACAGATGACAGCTGATATCCATCAAGTCACACTCACCGATGATGATATCCAAGAATTCAAAACTCGCATGGGTAATATGCCCGCTCATCCTGACGCTGCACCTGCTTTGACCAAACTACGTGCGGCAGGGTTTAGACTCGTGACATTGACCAATTCAGCGAGTAGCACCTCCCCTACACCACTTGAAAAAGCAGGATTGAGTGAATTTTTTGAGCAGTCTTTTAGTGTTGAGACGGTAGCGAAGTTCAAGCCTGCACCTGAGACCTATCAAATGGTGGCAAACGAGCTGTCAGTTGAGATGTCTGATATGTGCCTAGTGGCTTCTCATCTTTGGGATACGATTGGCGCACAAGCAGCTGGTTGCCAAGGGGCATTTCTCACACGGCCTTACAACGCTATGTTACCCGCGCCTAATGTTCCAACCCCTAACTTTATAGCGTCAGATCTTGTCACACTGGTTGAGCAAATTATATCAAAAAAGAAAAAATAACCTTAAAACTATAAAACTATAAAACTATAAAACTATAAAACTATAAAACTATAAAACTATAAAACTATAAAACTATAAAAAAGGAACATTTATCATGAATAAATATATAGCAGGAATAATTGCAGGCTTTATCGCTACTATCGTCATGTCTTTGCTACTCATGTTCAAAAGTATGATGGGACTAATGCCTGATTTTGACATCATCGCGATGATCGCATCCAAAATGGGTGGTAGTAAAGCCATTGCTTTGGTGGCTCACTTTATGATTGGTTCTATCGGCTACGGTATTGGCATCGCATTAGCATCTGGTAATAATTTACATAGAAACTTCGTCGGACTAGGTATCGGGATAGGTTTTGTAGGTTGGCTTGTGATGATGGTTGCCGTGATGCCAATAATGGGCAAAGCGATGTTTGGCTTAGATATGCCAAGCGGTGTCATGATACCTATCGCAACCTTGATGCTACACATTGTCTTTGGCGTGGTATTAGGTAAAGCCTATACCAAGCTTGTTCATAAATAATAAAGCCTATATACAACAATCCATTTATTAATGAAGTTTGAATTTACCCCTATTGATACGCCATATCACTCATACCTTTTTCAGCACTCTCTATGTTGCATGAACAAAGGTATGTAAGATATAGTCTTTATTTGAAGTGTTTTTTAAATATACAAGGCGAGCTTGTTCATTATAGTAGATACCTCTGCTGATTAAGATGACTACCCGTCGAAGTAGATAGAATGTCGAAGTAGATAGAGTATAGTTATTACATCACGTACCAAAAGCCCTACCCTAAAGTCACATTTAATGGACCTAAACGATAACAAGGATGATATATGAAAGTACTTAGAACCCCTGATTCGTGTTTTGCGAACCTATCTGATTACGACTTTGAGCCGAACTACTTAATGGTCGACGATAGCGAAGGGGGTGAACTACGTGTGCATTACCTCGACGAAGGCCCAAAAGATGCCGCTCCAGTATTATTGTTACACGGAGAGCCTTCATGGTCTTATCTATATCGCAAAGTCATCCCAATATTAACTGCCGCTGGTCATCGTGTGATTGCCCCAGACCTTCCTGGTTTTGGACGTTCAGACAAACCTGCGTCTCGTGAAGACTATACCTACCAGCGTCACGTCGACTGGATGCAATCGGTACTTGATCAATTAGATTTGAAGGACATTACCCTGTTTTGTCAAGATTGGGGTGGTCTGATCGGACTTCGTCTTGTAGCCGCACACCCAGATAAATTTACTCGGGTAGCCGCTGGTAATACCATGCTCCCTACAGGCGACCATGATCCAGGGGAAGGCTTTCGCAAATGGCAAAAATTCTCACAAGAAACGCCACTATTCAATGTAGGCGGTGCTATCAAGAGCGGTACTACCACAGAGCTATCACAGGCGGTAATCGACGCTTATGACGCACCATTCCCTGATGAGTCTTATAAAGAAGGCGCTAGACAGTTCCCTGTACTCGTACCTACAACACCGAATGATCCTGCCTCAAACAATAACCGTGCGGCTTGGGTTGAACTGAGTAAATGGACAAAACCGTTCATCACTCTGTTCAGCGATTCAGATCCGGTCACTAACGGTGGTGATAAGATAATGCAAAAGCTTATTCCGGGAACTAAAGGCCAAAACCATACGATTATTACTAATGGTGGGCACTTCCTTCAAGAAGATCAAGGTGAAACATTGGGCGAGCTTTTGGTTACGTTCATTAATGACAACCCTGAATAACCTTTTTTACTATAGTTGGTTCAATATAATTTGGATACAAGGAAGCCGAGTGAAAGTGCTACGAGTAGTAGGCTAAGCGAGACTGACACCGTACCCAATTTATAGAGGATTGACTATAACTGGCAATCCTTTAATAAGCATTTGATAGCAGAGCATTAGAAAATATATTAAATGACGTCATCACCATACCATTAGGGCTGGCAATTTTATTAAATTGCCAGCCCTATTAAATTGTTCATCTCTATTTATGGTATATCACACTGAATCAAACGCTCCGTCGAGAACCATCAGCTTAAAACAACCTCTGACAACTTGGGACAGACACATTATCTCTATCCCCTGCTGCCAGATACGGTCGTTTATTATGCAATTGCTGCTGGCTTGCGTAAGTGTTTTATCAGTGCGATGCCAGCTAATATGAGTACTGCAAATAGCAATAGTGCAAATAGCATACACATCATCATGCCACCCATGCCCATACCTTGCATCATGGTTCCGTTCATCATTGATCCATTCATAGCGGTATCGCTCATCATTATATTTCTCCATGGTTCTAAATTTATAGTACTGATATCAAAAATGATGTTAAAGCATTTCATTTTCAATAGGTTGTTTTGTTAATAATAATAGGTATAAGGTGCTCGATATTAATAATTGATAATGATCACACCATACAGGGCTATAGTTGCTGCTGAGCAGACGTAATATCAACATATACTTCTGTTGTGCCATCTTTATTCATCTGCATTACTTGGTACGGCATAAATTTATCTTGTTGCTCCATACCAGGACTGCCCACTGGCATACCTGGTACAGCAAGGCCAATGGCTTGGGCGGGCGGGCTCGCTAAGAACTGCGCCATATATTTTGCAGGCACATGACCTTCAAAGACGTAGCCATCTGCGGTAACAGCGGTATGACAAGTACGCATCTGCTGCGGAACATCATAACGATCTTTAAATAAAGACAAGTCTTCAGGGTGTTGAACACTTGCATCCAAACCATGACTTTCTATGTGTTCTATCCAGTCCTCACAACAGCCGCAATCTGGCGTTTTGTAGACAGTGGCTGAAACATTTTTAAGTGATGTAGACGAGTCGGTTACAGGAGTCATGACTGGCTCTATCTCAGCAGCGCTTGTCTGTACTGCTTGCGAGTCAGTAGTGGCAGATTTATCGTTTGATATACTTTGTATATTCTGTGCATCCGTACTTGGTTGGCTACAAGCAAAGAGTAACGATGTCAGCGCCACTAATAAAATATGACTCGATATCTTGCGATGCCTATATGTATAAGTACTACTCTCGTGTCTCATAAGACCGCCTCTAATTTGTTTCGTACCAAGATTAATTTAATATTGAGATATGCTTGTGTTTCAATATGCACCAATCAAGCCGCCATTGATTTGAGTGACCACATCAGGAAATTCTATTGGTTTGATTAGATGCTAATAAAAGTGATAGGGCTAGCAGGATTGACATTACAGTCCATTAAATCAGCATGGAGTATACACGGTTGATTCTGACTGATAGATGACACCAACATGACAATTTTGTCATGTTGGTGTCTTTGGATTCTAATGCGCGACCGTTTCCTTTAATATGACGTTGAAATTCTATGATTATGTCAGCTGTATGATTTCTATCAAACATATACTGCCACACAGAATTGACGCATCAAAAACTGATATAACTTGAATCCTAGACACCTGATAGCATTAATGGCATCTACCCTATTCACGCCCATGCCCATGCACTTCAGTTATGATAAATACGCGCATCATACTAAATAGAGAAAATATGAAAGTACTACTGGTTGAAGATGAAATAAAACTCGGTGAATATGTCAAAAAAGGCTTAACCGAAGCAGGTTTTATTGTAGACCACTATATGACTGGTTTAGATGGTCATCATGCGTTGATGACGGATGATTTCAGCGTGGTAGTCATGGATGTCATGTTGCCAGACATTAGCGGCTTTGAGTTAATCCGCAATTATAGAGCGGCTGGAAACTATACGCCTGTATTATTTTTGACGGCAAAAGATGATCTGAGCGACAGAATCAAAGGTATTGAGATTGGTGGTGATGACTATCTGACCAAGCCTTTTGCTTTTGCTGAATTGATTGTGAGAATCAAGAGCTTGCTACGCCGTGCTAATCAAGCAGATTATAAAAGCAGCATCATGCAAATCGCAGACTTAAAGATGGATCTCTCCAAGCGCACAGTCAATAGAGGTCACACCACCATAAAACTTACTGCTAAAGAGTTCTCTCTACTGCAGTTCTTTTTAGAGCACCATGGCGAGGTATTACCGCGCTCTGTCATTGCCTCTCAAGTCTGGGATATGAACTTTGATAGTGACACCAACGTCATTGATGTTGCCATTCGTCGTTTGCGTCTAAAAATCGATGATGACTTTGATATAAAACTGATTCATACCGTACGAGGTATGGGTTATAAGTTAGATGTACCCGACGATAGCAATGACAACGCTGAGTACGCACACAATGAAGAGTAATATCCACAATCGGCGCTTGCCTTTGTTATGGCGTACTATTTTCTTACTAACGATATTTGTCGTTATCTCTCAAGCCATCATCTATATCTGGGTTCAGCGCTCTGTCAGTAACCATTTCGATCAAATGGATACTGAAATGCTGTCTCATGCCGCCTTCAACCTGCGCAAGCGTGTCAATAGCACTGATGAACAAACGACTTTATCTAATGCTTTGACATTATCTGCACCTGCTGATGCGGATCACCTGCATTCTTCATGGCTTGATTACGATATAAAAACCCTTATTTTTGATAAAAACGGAAATCTGCTATCGAGCGCCCCTAGCGGATTTTCAGCCTTTTTACCCGAAGACTTTCAAGTATTGCCATTATGGGACACCTACCATGAGCAACAGTTTTCATTGGCAATGAACGGTAAAAACTACCATGCCATTATTATTCAAAACAACCAAACATTGGCACTGATTGCCTTACCTATCGATGTTCATCAGCAATACCTATTACACTTCAATCGTCAGTTAAGTATTATTTTAGGGGTTATCACCCTGCTACTGATATCAGTGGCCGCCATGAGTGTCTACTGGGGTTTTGCACCGCTATCTACCATCGTCCAAAAAATGAAAGGCATTAATCCTGAGCGCTTGGATGAAAGAGTCATCGTTACTGATATGCCTCGAGAGCTACGACCACTGGCTGAATCTTACAATCTCATGATGGCAACCCTTGAAAGCAATTTTGAATCGCTGTCTCGCTTTTCAGATAATATTGCGCACGAGCTACGCACTCCGCTTGCCACGCTCAGCACCCAAACTCAGGTGATGCTCAGCAAAAATAGAAGCTGCAATGAATATGTCGAACAACTGCATCATCAGCATGACACCCTTGAGCAGCTATCTGCGCTAATCAACAATATGCTACTGCTCGCAAAAACCCAAAAAGGACTGTCTGACTCACAGCTCAATAATATCGATACCGAGTCAATGATGACCAACCTTATCTCTTACTATGAGCTGGTAGCGGAAGAGCGTAACATTACCTTTCAAAAGACAGGTAACTTCCAAGCCGTATTGGGAGATGAAAGTTTATTGCAGAGATTATTTGCCAATTTGATATCAAATGCCACTTATTATGCAGCGAGTGATAGTAGCATCACTATTGAAGCCTTTTCGACTGGAGATTCAACGCTGACGCATACAACTAGGAGTGGTCTACAAAAGGTATCATCACCTGCATTAAAGCAGCCTCCTATAAAAATCGTGATGACCAATCGTTTAGATGAGCCAATGATACAGTTAGAGGTAGATAAATTATCTGAGCGTTTTTATCGTCATCATAAGACAGACAACAAGCACACAGGAGCGGGCTTAGGATTATCAATCGTCCAAACGATTGCACAAGCTCATAAAGGTAATGTCAGCGTGACTATTAAAGATGATTATTACTTTCAAGTCAGTGTTGAGCTATTGAGGGCTTAATTTAAGTGAGAGCCATCTAAATTATGGCGGTACGTTAACGATGGGTTAGAAAAACTCAGTGCTAATTAGTACTAAACAGGAACAACCACCACATCACTTCTCTCTTGCCATGGCTGAAACTCAGTCATGGCTTTCTTGTATAAATAATAAGTTAGTACTATCAGCTAGCAACTCTTCTAAATTCCGTACCCCCTGCCTATTGCCAACATGCTGTCTGACTCATCTCTCAATGATAGTCTGGATACTCACCAAGCAACATATCATTCGCCAGCTTATTGCTCGCTGTCATAACAGCAAACTCTATTCGTATCACAATCCATTAATAATACAGTCGCTTACTATAGCGACTAACAAGCTTATCAGAATGTATCAAACCCTCAAAGGGAAAAGCAAAGTAATGATATTAAGTAAGTATCCTCTCTAGAGTATTGCTAATTTTCCTATCACTCGCACAACTCACGTGCGTTAGTGTGAATGATTGAATATTGGCTAGAAAACGTCACCTTTCTTTAACTTTCATAAACGTACGTAACACTGCAATCCGTTATGATTTCCTTATTCGATAGAGCGACGTTCTATTTATATTTCTAACCATTCAATAAATACTCATACTTATAATGAGATTAAAAGGACCTTACTATGAAAAACATTAACTTGAAAAATATCGCCATCAGTTCACTAATTGCTGTATCTACTTGCTTTGCAATGGTCGGCACAGCAAATGCCGCACCACAAGTGATCGTTGTCAAAGAAAAACCTAAAGCAACACAAGTAGTAGTCGTTAAAAAAGTCCAGCCTAAAGCGAAAAAAGTGGTCGTTGTTAAAGCAAAACATAAGGCCAAGCAAGTTGTCGTAGCGAAAGCAAAACATCCAACAAAAAAAGTGGTCGTCGTTCGATAGAGCAAATTTATATTCATACCTCTTTAACCACTTAATAAATGCTTATAATGAGCTTAAAAGGGCTTTACCATGAAAAAATTCAACATGAAAAACATTGCCATCAGCTCACTAATTGCTGTATCTACTTGCTTTGCTGCGATTGGTCAAGCAAACGCTGCGCCCCAACCAGATACGCATCATTTGACCCAAAAACAAAAAAATTCGATAGAGGCCAAGCAAAAAGCCAAGCACAATGCAGAAATTAAAGCCAAAGCTAAACATAAGGCAGAATCAAAGTATCACTCAGATCTGAAATCGAAACAAAAAGCCAAGCATGATGCAGAGCTGCGAGCAAAACAAAAAGCTAAGCAGAAAGACGCGCATCATGACAGCAAAACAAAGCACAAAGATAGTAAGTTCGAACAAGATAGAAAACATGGATAAGTAAAGAGAGCTGTTATTCATGTCTATTTACACGACTGTATTAGACTTACAGCTTTGGGTCTACTGATGACAGACCCTAGGGCGTGTCCTCATTTTAAAAATGGTGATAAAAATGAGATAAATTGCCGTCAAACGAGGAAAATAGTGCAGATAATATCGAGATATTGACCAACTATTTGACGATGTTTGGCAAAATTTAGCTGTTTTCAGCCCATTTAGAGGACACTCGTTTGAATTGAGGACACGCCCTAATATTAAGAAGAAAAAACCACTACCGCATCTCCCTCTTGCCATGGCTGAAACTTCGTCATGGCTTGTATGAATAATGGATGCGCCAACCAATTTTTTAGCCATAGTTGCAATTTCGGATAAGGCAAACTATAAAAGATATCACGATCTACATGGGCAAACTGACGAATGAACGGCATAATACCAATATCAGCAACAGTCACGCTATTGCCTAGTAGATACGTATTCTTAATCAGTAGCGCTTCTAAATCCTGCAAAAAAACCTCACCTTTTTGTCGATACTCTGTCTGAGTCATTTCAGGATGACGATCGGCATATTTGTAGCGATCTAGCCACTGTTTAAACTCATTGTCGTTTTGTGCCATCAAAGATTTGCCCTGAGATAAAACGCTTTCATCCAGCAGTCCTTGCGGATCTTTTTGCTCAAGCACCCACATCATGATCTCTGCACTCTCTTCAATCACCGACCCATCTGAAAGCTGTAATACTGGTACCGTACCTTTTGGACTAATCGCTAGCATCTGCTCTGGCTTATTCTTTAGCGTGATTTCTCGTAGCTCTACCGGTAACTCGGCAAATAATAAACCAAGACGAGCACGCATAGCATAGGGACAGCGACGAAAAGAGTACAAGCAAGGCAGTGAAGCGTTCATAGATATTTCCATAGTTGAATAGGAATTAAACAGTAGGTAAAGAGTAAATAAAGAGAAGCCAGTAGACACAGACCCACTGACATCAATGTGCATTAAGGAGTTGTTGGATATTCGATAGATTTATAATTGGCCACCGCTTCTACCAATGACTGTGGCAGATAATGCTCTGAAAGATGCGCATGTGGATAATGCTGTTCAATCCACGATTGATAGCTATGAATGGTTAGCGTACCACAATATAATAAATATAAAACCTGCACGCCGATGCTACGTGATAACCCCATCACGCAATGGAAATTGATAATCGTAGTGAGGCTATCCTTTACCTGACCATCTTTTACCTGACTACCCTCTACCTGACTCTCATTATTAGCGTTTATCGCTCGCGTTTCTGCTGATTGTGTCAAAGCTTCAAGTCGCTTAAATAGATCAATATAATCTTTAAGCAATACATCACTCAATGGCTGCAAGTCCAGTAAAGGCAAATATAAGTAATGAACAGGCATCTTAGTGATACCGTTAGCAGCTACTTCAAGATGATAAACATGACTAGATATCTCAGCAGCTAAATCAATGACGATAATCTGATAATGAACTGAGGACGGCAGTTTTTCTGGCAAACTCGGCCATTCTAATGAAGTGCAGTCAAACAGCCAATGCGCTAAATGGCTATGCAAATCAGCCTGCCTCAATCGAGGGGAAGCCACAACTTTGACCCTATCATTAATAGCATATGGTGTGAGCAGATGTCTTTGACTTTTCGAGGCAACTTTAAAATACCACTGTCCCAAAAATGACATACCATTATAAATGATAATGATTGGCGCAAACTTCATCCAAGTATATATGGTGAGTCTTCCACTATTGGACTTTTGAAACCAGCGTGTATCCCGTATTGGCTTGGCCTGTTGATAGGCACAAGCCAACATTATAAAACTGATCAGCCAGTATGAAGCAATAATAATGGCTAAGTTTTCTACAACTTCAGACACTATCATACTCATATTGGCAAGGTAAAACCCTCCTATCGCTATCAATAAAAACCCAATGCTACCCAGTACTAAATACTTGATTACCAGTGCGTTACGGATTCGACTTGAGAGTATGAGCACCGCAACGGCCAACACTGCCCCGCCTAGCATGTCTAGCAAATGATGTTGATATGTCAACACCGTTGAAAGTGCTATCAATGTACATATGCTAATAAGCAATAATCGATAAGCGACTGAAATCCAAAGTTTTTCGGACTCTGCAACATCCCATAATGACACGCCAAGCAATATGGCATAAGTGACATGCAAAGATGGCAACTGATTAAATGGCTTGTCCACCAACTGCAAAAACTGATAGCCGAATTGCGTCCAATCATCAGGTATCACTCGATTGAATGAGAAACTAGCAGGATAAAAATAGAAAATCAAACAGGCAAAAATGGTTGCCAAGATTAAGCGCCATGTCAGTAAGGATAATTGCGTAGATGTCCGTACTAAAAAAAAGCTGACCACAAATAAAATCAACGACCAACTATAAGGAACAATCATAGCTGGAATGAAAGGAATGGCGATATCGAACGGCGTGGCCAAATTATGAATGCTCGAAGGGGCTATCTCGTATAATGAAACACTATACAAAGTCGTCACGTTATAAAGCAGATAAAATATCGATAACGCAATGCACAGATGCCGAAATCGTGTTGGTTTTGATGGCGCACGAGTCGTAGACGAAAGATGTGTAGACACAGTGTTCAATTAAATAGCCTTGAGGTATGCTGAAAGGTTTATAGTCGCTAGGGCGTAATTGATGGATTAAATTATATAAAGTATAGCAAATCACTTTAGATCATATAGTCAAATGCATATAAATTCGTTATCCTCGTTATCCTCGTTATCCTCGTTATCCTCGTTATCCATACTAGTGTATAACTTGCACTCGGCTTCCTTGTATCGGAATTATTTGAACTCAACTATATTTAACGTCTTGAAGACACTTACCTTTATTTCATACCTTTCTATAGCTTCCTATAACTTTCTTCAGTCGTAGCATTTTCAACCAAAGCGCCTTTAATCACAGTACCCTGAATAACAGTGCATTCACACAGCTATAAAAGCTTGATAAACAATCACAAGATTAGTAGCTATCAGTAGCTTACGTGTTTAAAAAATATTTAATCCAAAATAACAAAGGTTATCGACTAGATACTATTTAGTGTTAGCATACTACTTCAAATATTATCTAACATATCTATCAAGGACAGCTGTATGCGACACTATTATATTTTCTTAACTACCTGTATTTTGAGTGGTTGTAATGGCTATATTGCGGATGCTAATGACGCCTCTCAAACTAGTACAGATATTGCCACTCCTGAACACCACTCTCATGGTGAAAATGAAAATCATACGCATGACAGCATTGATATTACCAATAAGATATTAGAAAACCGAGCAACGAATTGTGCCGAATATGCAAACACATATACATCTGATGTTTTGGATATTCAAAGAGATTTAGATTTTGAAGGGAACTTAGAAATAGTATTAGAAAATGGTAAATGTTTGTTTAACACAAACTCAATACCCAACCATAACTTCAATGATGGTGGCGCACATTTTGCAACTGCTGTATCAGAAGTCAATAAAACGTTTAAGGTCACTCAAACACCAACCCCTGCAGCGTCTACAACACCTCTTTCTTTAAGAACAGATAATGCGATTTTTCTAAATGGTGTGAAATTAGATTTGATGGCAGCGGGATGTTTCGGCATAGGTGATGGCAGAATTGGTTGTCACAAGATGAATGCTCCTTTTAGATACGACCCTATGTCACCTGCATCAAGCTTTGGGACAGATTCACATAATGCCCATACTCAGCCAGATGGTACTTATCATTACCATGGCAATCCAAATGCTCTGTTTCATTCAGATCAAGCAATTGAATCACCTATCGTAGGATTTGCAGCCGATGGTTATCCTATTTATGGCTCATATTTCGATGATAATGGCACCGTTAGAAAGGCAGCTTCTAGCTACCAACTTAAATCAGGCACTCGTGTAGCACAAAATGGTATTAACCCCGGTGGAAGTTATGATGGTACTTATATCGATGACTATGAGTATGTAAAAAGCCTGGGCGATTTGGATGAATGTAACGGTATGACCATTAATGGAAGCTATGGCTACTATATTACTGACGCTTATCCATGGGTATTAAAATGCTTTAAAGGAACACCAGACTCTAGTTTTAATAAAAGATAATCACCACCATTATAGTGATAATAAGTTATATTTTTAGCAGAATAAGCGTTTGAATCACACCGCAATGAGTAAGGAAACCGAGTACTATCTATTAGTATGGTTAGCGAAGTTGACACCATAGCAGTCTGAATAATGAGCAGGACATAAAAAAGGCCAGCTCTTTTGAGCTAGCCTTTTAACAAACCTTCGCAGAAACCCCCTACCTCTAAGGTAGCGGGTAGTTCATCAATAAATTCCAGTACGTATTCTACATAAGCACTTACTGTTTTTTCTTAAAAAACCATCTTGCGCCTATCAGCAATACTATCACAGCACCAATGCCTAAGACATAAACAGAACCAAACAAGGTTTTGTCTGCTGTAGCCAATGTCGGTGTGCTTGCTAATTTTATTTTATCATCATCTAAAACACTATCTAGTGCTAGATCATCAGCAGATTCATGCGCATGATTATCTACGTCATGGCTGCTTTCAGCATGGCCATCTTCGTCATGGCTGCCTTCATCATGAGGGTGTCCTTCTTGACCACTTTCATCATGAGTATGCGGTTGAGCATCACCTGCCATAGGCAGTGCATCGCTGTTATTTTGTTGCCATTGACCATCAACTAACTTTAGACTTAGCTGATGTTGATTGCTATCACTAAGCGTATATTGCGTCTTTGGAAATTGGTCAGACAGCAATACGACCGTCATTCGGTTGCCATGTAAGTCTTTAAAGAACGTATTGGTCAAATCAATAGATTCAACCGTATCACCAATACCCTGCGCCTCGGCAGAGAACTGTGTGCCGTGACCCAGCTGTACATTAGGGTTTATTACCTTAATGGGCTGATCATTGATAGATAAGGTCAATGATTTAATAAAGTGCTCATTGGCTAACTGCTGAAACTCCTCCGCCGTTTTGTACGCATCGGGCGAGTACGTTTCGTTAATTTGCGCCTCTACCCCAGTCAATGCGCCGTCTAAACGCACAGAGTAGTTACCATCAGCGGCTTTCGACAGTATAAAAGTCGAGGTATTGGGATTGTGGGCAGTCGCATTGACGCTCACGATACTCAGCCCAAATGCAGCCAAGCACGCAAACGTCGTTGATGACAAACTAGTCTTCCGCATACACACCACGCAGTCCGTCGATAAAGTTGTTATTGCCTGCTTTGTCCACATGGTAATGATACCCTCTCACGTCATCATAATGTCCACGTGCTTCATCCAGATCGGTATATTCGTTGCCATCTGCATCAGTATTGGCATAGATACCATAGCCATCAAGCGCATAGCCAATCATTGGCGCATGACCGTCGTCTTGTGCAATTTTGGTCGTCACACCAGTAGCTGCATGATAATGGTAACCTTCATGAGAATTGATGTGACCACCGGCATCGTCAAACGGTGCAATCGTATAGGCTGACAAAATATTACTGACAGGCGCTGGTGCATCAAAACGTACGCCATTAAAGGCAATACCGCGCACCGATGGGCCTCTAGCTTGAGGGCCTGGACCACCGAACTCAGTGATACTGGCTGAGGCTTTTGGTGTGACTGGAATATAGAAAGTATCGGTCAGGTCTTCTACATATTCTGGCAAGCATTCAACACAATAGTTGCGGTATTCGTCACCAACCTTAGGGTCTGCCGCAGCCACACATTCCTCAAGTGTTGAGGTTTTCATGATTTTACCAGTGGTCTTGTTGTACATATTCCAATTACTGTCACCATAAAACTGTGATAAGTTTTTGATGAACTCACCATCAACATCATGAACCTCACCATCCTCTAACCAAATACCCCCTTTTGAGGCATCATCTGCAATATTGCTTGGACACCATGGCCCCATACCTGTATCGCTTGGCTTGTTTTCGGTAACGATTTTATAGCATTCACCAGTGCTTCCATCTGACAACGAGCATGACACCTTACTAATAGGCTCAACCAAACCATCACTCAAGAAATAAGACGGTTGTACCGAAGGCATAACGGTATCTGCATTTTTGCTAGACACACTGGTCGTGGCGCTTGCATTGGTATTCGACACCTCGCTACTACAAGCGAACAGTCCGCCCGATGCTAGTGTCAATGCTAAGCAGCTTAAGCCAAATTTGGCAGTAGAAAGTTGCATGAATAGTGTCCTCTTTATATGAATAATTGATTAATTCCATATATAAATTAATTGTTAACAATTAGAAAGTTTTAATGAGTCTGACAAAAAATGGAGATGACTAGAATTTTACCCAACCTACAAGCCACACAAATTATTGTTGTAGCTTGTAGGGTTTATAAAATGAGACCCGTATGCAAAAGCTTAGCAAGTCAAAGGGTTGACGAGATCAATCTTGGTTGGGTAATGCAGCTTTCAACGCCGCTTCGGTCACACCGAGGTCTTTGGCAGCAGCGGCAGTGTCGAGCTGTCTTCCGCCATTTTTCATAATCGCGCTTAACAAGTCAGCTTCTGAAACACCAAGTGTTGTCGCTGCCGTATCAAAACCTGGGGGCGTAGCCTGGCCTGGACCTCCTGCTCCTGTGCCATTTTCAGCACCGATGCCTTGTTTGGCAGTGGTCGTGAAGTTATCCTGAGCAACTACACCGCTCAAGCAACTTGGCAAGTTCGGAAACTCTGTCGATGCGTGGTAGTGGTAAGTGCCTTTAGGGTTTTCAAGGGTGGCGCTGGTGTGTCCGTTGCAGGCATCCAGATCGGTCGGTATCTTGCCATCGCTGTCCACGCTACCGTAGATAGCATAACCGTCAAAAGCATAGGCAAACAGGGCATCAGCCTTCTGCTCTAGGGCACAACTAGCATCGACATGGTCATGCTCGAACACTGAGTTGATGTCTGTTGAGGTGGCATGCCAGTGGTACCAGCCACCCGGATCAATATGGCCGCCGCACGTGTCGAGCGCAGGCATGTGTCCGGTTTGTAGCACTGAAGGCGCATCCGCAAAAATAGGCACGCCATCAAGAGCCAACCCAACTTTGGCCACAGTCCCTAGACTGGTTTCTTCGTCAGACTTGACAGGCGACAATGGCAATAAAATAGTCATCTCGACCGATTCATCAGCCGAGGCAGACAAGCAGGCATTACTGACCGTTGGCTGGGTCGTACGCACGTCGACGATATTCACCTTGCCGTCAGCGTCATAGAATTGGTAACCCTGCGTCTCCAACATGGTCAAAAACTTTTCATCGATACGATAGAGCCCTGATTTTTCGCCATCCCAGTTCCAGACACCACCTTTGTCATCTAGCGTCTCTGGGCAAAACGGCCCAATTTTCAAGTTATCAGGTTGATGCTTGACCACTATCTTTGCACACTTGGCAGCGTCGCCGTTTTCTAATGTACAGTCTACAGTTTCAGGGGCCTTTACAAGGGCATCTTGGCTGATGCGTGTCATATCAACACCACCATTAGCAATGCGATCAGCTTCTGAAACTGATAGCGTTTGACTAGTCTCGTTAGCAGCTTCTACCGAATATTGCTCAGCAAGTTGACTACAAGCGGTTAGCGTTAATGCCATACTGATCAGTATGCTATTGTAAAGTATCTTTGTTTTCATAAACCCTCTATTGTGAACAGTAATTATCATAAATTATCAAAAAAAAATTAATCTTGTCACTGGTATTCGACCATGGCTCTAATGACATTGACACTTATAACCCTGACAGCGACTATTTTTTAGTCGATTCGCAGGTGAAAATGGTCGTGTTTTTTATAACGAATACCACGCTACCGATTAAAACTTGCCAAGCTCTAACACGGTTTCTGCAGTGACCGTATTGCCTTTATAGGTTTGAACCGTGACGTAATATTCATGGCCACTACCACCAGAACAAGGTGGCATATAGGCTCCCTCTTTGTCCCAGCCAGCACCGCGATGTTCTGCAATTATTTCAAACCCTTTTGGCATCTCATAACTGTGTCCAGCCACAATCGGTAACTGAACCGCAGTTGCGCCTTTTGGTAGGGTGTAATTCATAATGCCATGCCCGCCATTGTTCATTTTTTTAGAGTCGCGGTCACTGTATACCAACACTACACTGTCTGACCCTGCTGGAATATCAGATACGCTCAGCTTGGGCGTACCTGGATTGACCCCATCAAATTTTTGGCACTGTTGTCCCTTGGGTATCGTTGCTCCATCCCATTTGCTATCCACAAAATTTACATCGAGCGCAAAGGCGTAAGAAGACGTGGTTAGTAACGTCAGTAAAGATAGGTGTTTGATAATATTTTTTGATCGAACAAGTGATTGAATAGAGGTCGACATCGTAAATTTCCTGATAGCTAGTTAGACTGAATAGGTGAAAAATCTCTTATAAAAACACTAATATTAAGACTGTTTTAAAGTTAATTATGCGGAAGCTAATTCTTCTGAATTTGAGCTATTCTCGCCTGGTGTAAAACCACCAAACGCATTGCGTAGCTCATGAGTAATCCTGGCAAGTTGCGTCGCATTTTCAGACCCTATCGCCTCATATATTTCTTGATCTAATTCGCGCCATACCTCATAAATCTGCGTTAATAGACCTTTCCCGTGCTTGGAGAGCTTGAGGACGTTACTGCGCAGCTCATGCTCATCGACACGCCTTTCGATTAAACCCGCTGTCAATAAGCGTGCGGTCATCGTGCTCATACTTGCAGCAGACAATCCAAACTCGTCAGCCAACTGCACTTGTGATGCTTGCCCCATTCTTCCGAGCGCATCTAACACGCGTGCTTGACGCGGCATAACCTCCAAAGGGGTCAGTTTGGTACGTAGACGCTCTTCGATGAGATGACCACAATGCAAAAAAAAGTGAAACTGATAAGGTTGATTAGGCATATTAGATATTATTTAGTTAGCATGTTAATTGTTAGTATACTAACTATATAACACTATTGCAAAGAATGACGTTAATCTGCATAGCATTTTATACATATGCTTCATAAATAAAGTGTTATGTAGATTACATACACTAAATCATAAGGAATTATAACGGCATCTAAAATTGTGGAATTTAAAGAAAGGTAACGATATGGTCAGCTATCCGTAATTTTTACCAAATAATCCCCTCTGTATCAAAAATGGAAAATATTTAAAGTTGTCATAATAGCAACTTATTGTTGGCTAAAAATACCCCAAACCTATTGGAAATACAACGGTTTTAAACTTATACTTTAGTATTTTTCGACTTAGAAGGAGTGAGAGATGCAGTTTTTAGGGATGATAAGTCAGCAATTGAGTCGATTTACAGCATTGGTTATTATTTTGGCAGCGGCAGTGACATTTATAGAGCCTGCGACTTTTTCTTGGGTAACAGGCGATACCCAAGTCATCGTGCTGGGTGTCATCATGCTTGCTATGGGCATGACGTTAGGCAAAGAAGATTACAAAGTATTGGCCAAGCGCCCACTAGATATTTTTATTGGTTCTATCATTCAATATACCGTGATGCCAATATTGGCAATTGGCGTGGCAAGACTGTTTGATCTCTCACCCGGCTTGACACTCGGTTTAGTCTTAGTCGGCACTTGTCCAGGTGGTGTGTCTTCGAACATCATGAGCTATCTGGCTAAAGGTGATGTTGCGTTTTCAGTAGGTATGACCACTGTCTCAACCATCATTGCGCCTTTAGTAACACCACTTTGGTTGAATTATTTGGTAGGTCAATCTGTAGAAATGGATGGCTGGGGCATGTTCCGCTTTATGCTTCTAGTGACGTTGTTACCAGTCGCTATTGGTTCTATGCTAAATATTTTATTTCACAACAAGCACTGGTTTAATGATGTACGTGCCATTATGCCAGGCGTTGCTGTCTTGGCTTTTGCCGCGATCGTCGGTGGCGTTGCAGCCGTATTTGGCAGTCAGTTTTTACAATCAGGATTGGTTGTCATTTTAGCCATTGCCGTACACAATATCATCGGCTATGTATTGGGCTACTACTCAGGCGCATTCTTTGGTATGAATAAAGCCAAAAAACGCACCATATCGATTGAGGTTGGGGTGCAAAATGCAGGATTGGCCACGGGTTTAAGTACCAAGTTTTTCCCTGGTAATGCAGAATCTGCCATCGCTGCTGCCGTTGCTTGTATCTGGCATTCTGTATCCGGCTCTGTATTGGCAAATATCTTTGCTTGGTGGGATAAGCGTCAGCAAGCAAAATTACCTACTACTATCGATGCGGAAGCCATCGTAGATCTTGGTAAACCCATCAAAAATAGTTAATATTATTGAAAAAGGTAAGACTAAAAGCACCACGCTAGGGCGTGTCATCCATCTTTCTGATATAAAGACCCACAATCTAAAGGATGATACGCCCTAGATTATTGGCTACTAGCCAGCTAATTCAATATAGTCAAGTCCATATAAATCCGCTACATCGTCATCCTCGCTAAGCATACTAATGTATAACTTGCACTCGGTTTCCTTGTATCGAAATTATATTGAACCGACTATAGCAATACCCTTGATCGCAACTTCATATCTTAAAGCAACTTTATTAAACGACAGTGAATTCATTTTGAAGTACTGTCGTAGAGTGAATGTAAGTTGTTTGATAATTTTGATAAGTTCTAAATGCATTCCGCGAGAAAAATTTATACCAGTGGCACATTAGTTTTGCTATGGTTAGTGTGGTAAATTGCTTGGACAGTCAAAATAATAAAAGCAGCCAATGAATACCCGTCAATAACAATATATTAAAATCATGATTTTCATATATTGCCAACCCATTTAATGAGAAGGTTAATGATGACTATAGATAATAACGTATTACGTGAGCGCATCAGCTTATTAGGATCATTTTTAGGCGATGCGATTTCTCGCCAAACTGGCGAAAAAACAATTCACACGATTGAAACTCTACGCAAAGGTTTTATTCAACAACGCCGTGAGCCTAACGAGGAAAACAAGCAGCAGCTCATCGACTTCATTGCCTCTTTAGACAATCAAACCTTAAAAAATGTCATCCGTAGCTTTTCTATCTATTTTTTCCTTGCCAATCTAAGTGAAGAAAACTACCTACGTGAGCAACGCCACGCCCAACGCATGCAGTCAGAACATAGCTGGGAAGGCTCGTTCCGTCGTACGCTACTTGAGTGCCGTGAGCGCAATATCGAACCTGCCCAAATGCAAGAGCTGATTGATCAGCTAAAGTTTATACCTGTATTCACCGCCCATCCTACAGAAGCTCGTCGCCGCACAACGATGAACATGTTGCAAAGCCTATTCACACACAGCGATGCGCTAAACAATCTGGATAAAAACAGTGTCGCTTACGAGCAGGCAAAAGACCAAACCGCACAAACGATTGACTTATTATGGTCATCTGATGAAGTGCGTACACGTAAGCCATTGGTTTATGATGAAATCAATAATGGACTGCACTACTTTAATGCCAGTTTGTTTAATGCCATTCCTAAAGTGTATCGCAATATTAAAAAAGCCATCATTGATATCTACCCAGAGCTGACAGACTATCCACTACCTGCATTTATTAGCTTTGGCTCTTGGATCGGTGGCGACAGAGATGGCAATCCTTTTGTGACTTTTGAAACCACAGAACGTGCCGTCCTAATGCATGCAGACACGGTGTTGCGTCACTATCAAGTGTTGATCAAAAAACTGCGCCGCCAGCTCATTCACAGTGATACGATCGTGACGGTCGAGCCTGAGGTGTATGCCAAAATCAAAAGTTATGACGAACTCGATCAGCGAGTATTTGACTACAATCTCGATGATTACAGCAACGAGCCTTATCGTCGACTGCTCTCTATCATTCTTGCTAAAGTCAAAGCCACCAATCGCCGCATTCAAAGCAAAGGCACGGATATCGAGGCCGAAAAAGACGCTTACCGCAATCCAGAAGAGTTATTAGAAGACCTACGCATTATCCGTCATAGCGTGAATACTCATGACACAGCACATGCAGATGGGTTATTGCTCGATGTCGTTCGTCTGGTCAAAACCTGCGGCTTTCATTTGGCGGCGCTCGATATCCGTCAGGAGTCGTCTTATCATAGCGAAGTCATTGCCGATATTTTTGCCAGTGCCTCTAACCTACCAGACTATCAAGCGCTCAGTGAAGTAGAGCGTCGAGAGTGGCTGACACGCTTGCTAGAAAAACCGGGCACACCGCTCATTTATACTGACAACCTAGCAGACAAAACACGCGAGCAGTTAGCGCTGATGAATTCAGTCGCTACCCTACGCAAATTGGTTGGTCAAGACACCTTTGGCAGTTACGTGATTTCAATGACTAATAATGCCAGTCAGCTACTAGAAGTGTTGCTGTTAATGCGATTTGCAGGCTTATGTACGATTGATGCTGACGGTCAATTGTCTGCTGACCTACCTGTCGCACCGTTGTTTGAGACCATCGAAGATCTTAAAAACATCGATAAAATCTTGCCTGCCGTGTTAGACAACCCACTGTATCGTGGACTGCTACAGAATACCGATAACACGCAAGAGATCATGTTGGGTTACTCAGACTCATCGAAAGATGGCGGCATTATCACTTCAGCATGGCAGCTTTATAGTGCACAGCAAACCATCAACCATATCGCTGAGCAATATGGCATCAAAACACGACTGTTCCATGGTCGCGGCGGATCTGTGAGCCGTGGTGGTGGGTCAACGCATAATGCCATCGCTGCACAGCCCGCTGGCACGCTACATGGTCAGATTAAAGTGACTGAACAAGGCGAAGTGCTATATGCTAAGTATGCCAATACGGATACCGCTGTATTTGAGCTGACCATGGGTATCACGGGCACACTCAAAGCCTGCTCTTCAAGGTTTGTGGTGCAACCTACTGAGTTACCAGAGTATGAAGCGCTGTTTGCACGCTTAGCAGACGCAGGTGAACAACGCTATCGCGAGCTGACCGATCATACCGAAGGGTTTTATAAATTCTACTCGCAAGTGACGCCTGTTCAAGAAATCTCTCTGTTAAACATTGGCTCACGTCCTGCCCATCGCAAAAAAGGCCTACCAAGTAAAACTACCTTGCGAGCGATTCCTTGGGTGTTTGGCTGGTCATTGGCACGCTTTACCCTACCTGCTTGGTATGGCGTCGGTAGTGCGCTGCATAGTGTCAAAGCTGACGAAGCATTAATGAAAGAGATGAATAAGCACTGGCCATTTTTTAGCGTGTTTATCAGCAATATCGAAATGGCTTTTACCAAGTCAGAGATGAATATTGCCGAGGCTTATAGCCAACTGTGTGATGATGAGCCGTTACGCGAAAAAATCATGACAGCTGTCACCGATGAATACACGCTGACCAATTCAGGCTTAAACTCTCTGCTTGAACAAGACTCTTTATTATCCAATCAGCAAAACCTTGCTTCATCCCTGCAATGGCGTGACGCTTATCTAGACCCGATCAACTATATACAGATTGAGCTGTTAAAGCGTTCTAGACAAGCAGAGGACTCAAATGATAGCGAGAACCTGCAAGTTGAAGACCCATTAATCCGTAGTATCAATGCGCTAGCAGCAGGCTTACGCAATACTGGTTAGAATGGCTGTCGCATAAACAAGATACTGATATAGATTACCCCTAAATATTGAGGTTCCGTGAGCGGAGCCTCAATTTTTTCATTATGCTTGAATATACTTCAAAATAAACAGCTTATTTTTAGTAGTACTAGAGATAAGCATGTCAGCTAAGATAACTGGTCGCATTCAAACGGGCTTGGCAGGTAATCTTATCTAGACCAACTGACAAGACACCATGTTCCATTGAGTATCCATATCCGCTTGTACTAGGGCATCATGCAGTGCATCGGACACAAATACATAACTCATCAACAAGGGGTCGTGCCATAGATCTAGCTCGCAGTTTAGTGCTGATTTACTAACTAATAGTTGTTTGTCTTTGATAGGTATACTGGTTGCGTATCTTTGCTTGCCATCAAAGCTAGAACTAGCATAAGAGGAAAATGACTCGTTCACCTGAGGGTGCGGGTATTGAATGTATTCTCGTCTTTCACACAGATTAAGAAAATAAAAGGTCTTGTCACTACACAGTTGCTGGGTCTCAAGGCTATAGAGTTGCACTGGCGTGAGCGTACTTTCCCCTAAGCGAAAATGCTGTAGCAACTGAGCACAGGCTTGGGTAAGCACAACGCCACCACTTCTCACTTTAAAGATATATTCAGAGGATGGCGGTAGCTTGGTGTCACTACCCTCTACCCACAAACTGTCTGGTAAATGCTCAGTCTTAAAGAAGTATCTACCTGCTCCTGATAGCTCTAACCTATCTTCTTTGTACGTATTTTTTATTTCTAATAACTTAGGGTCAGCTGTTTTTTCCCTACTTTCAAATACTTTCCAATACTTAGGAAAGTCATATTTTTTACTATTAGCAGGATAGATATCGTAAAAATTAATAGACGTTAGCTTAAAGCCCGCCAGCCAGACGTTGTTTGTATTGCTCATTTATTTTTCCTTAGTTATAGCGTGTCCTCAATTAGCACATTAATATATTTAGTGGCCTTAAAATGGCTAAAACCTCTCCAATTAATGTCTGCAGACGTGACAGCATAGATCAGACTTATCAAGATAACCATCCCAAACTAACCACATACCAGAGTTTGCCGACCATACTTGGATAGTCACCATGTGGTCTCGCCGCGCCCATCAGATCTATGATAAAAGCGCCCACAAACATCATGACAATAGTCGCAATAGCAATACCGACACTATAAACCACCGTCTTCCACATAGGCTGATTGCGCTGCTCAAGGTTGCCTGCTGGTAAATCCTTGTTTAAATCATAAGGGTCATTGGGATCAATCTGACATTCCGCTTGAATATCTGAGCTAAAACGGTGACGATAGCTGGTGAGCATAGAAATCACTCGTCCTGCATAGCGCAGTGCTAATAACGGCAGGATAACCAATGTCACTGGTTGAAATTCAAACGTGCGTTCAGGATACTCCATATTTTCATGGTCATGATGCACTTCATTGAGTATCAAACGCTTAAATGACATGAGCGGTGTTTCACGTTTTTTATGAATGGGATAGATATAACGTATGGCTTCTTTGACTTCTTTTAGTTGCTGATCATCGCCTTCCATATAACGACGAATAAACTCAAAATAGCTGATTAAGCTTTTATCAAAGACATCATTTTTAAAAGCGAGCGCAAACATACCTGTCACGGTTTCGCCATCTTTATCCAAGGCAACCGCTCTGATGTCTCTGTCTTCACTAATATAGGCAATAAAAAAGGTCAATTCGTCCCAGTTATATACCTCTACTTTACGGTTATATTGACGGACATAGACCTTACGGGTTTTACGGTTAAATCGGATAGGAGAATGCCATGTGGTAAATAACTCGGTTGAGAGTACATTTATTAATGGAACAAAGAATAGAAGAATCATAGAAAAAGCAAGAATAAGACAAACACTTAAATACACAATATTAAAATCTGTTATAAATCTCATTATCGCAAAGATAATACCGTTGCTAACAGACAGTCCAACAAACCCTAAAGCCAGCCCCCATCCTACCGCATCGCCACGTCTTCTTTCATTGCGCCCCGTGGTTTCTAGATAAGTTGAATTAAACTGTACAACCGTTTGTTGAGGGTGCAATGGCACATCGTAGGTTGTATCTTTTTCTAACGGTACTCTTTTACGGATGCCTTTTACATCATCAAGCTTTTGCCCAACTGCCTGATAACCAGGGGTCAAAAATGGTGGCTTCTTGGTCAGTCGAAACCGACCTTCCATGTCTACAACATATCCGCTCATTATTCATTGTCCTAAATTTCTATGGCTGCGCTGTTTTCTGCTTTACAGAGACATGCTAGAAGATGTTTTTGCCCATATCATCAGAATTTTATACTTTAGGCGTTGCAACTAAAAATCCAGTCTAAATCCACCGAAATAACAGCAAATCCCACAGTATTTTAAAGAAGCTGGGATAATCACCATGTGGTCGCGCAGCACCGATTATATCAATAATAATAGCGAGTATCGATAAAGAAGCAAGCGTTGCAACCACCATCATCACGACATAGAATACTTTTTCTAATAAGGTAGCAGGCTTTATGAGCGCTGGTATCGGTGGGTTTTTATTTAAGTCAAATTTATCGTTGGGATCTACATCACACTGAACTTCTATCTCAAAAGGGAAATGCGGCGTGGTAGACGTTAATACGGCTAAACGACGTCCCAATAGCTTTAAAAACCAAAAAGGAATATTAATCATAAACGTCCAGTCTAACTTTAAAGTGTCTTCTGGATATTCCATATCATAGAAATCTTGATGATATTCAAATAAAGAACGCTGTACACTTTCTTTAAAGGTTTCTTTACGTTGATGGACGGGAAAGATATGACGGATACTACTGGCTACCTCAGCGAGCTCGCTATCATCTTTGGCAGACATATAGCGATTAACAAACTCAAAATGGCCATATAAGACCTTATATACTCTATCGTATCGAAAAGGCAGACTAAAAGTGCGTTGGATAATACCCTTGTCATCCACATCGCTGCAGCGGATATCCCATGGTGCATTGACATCGGTCTGCATTTGTATCTTTAGACTACCCCAGTCATAGGTTTCTACTTTTTTATTGGCACCTATGACGTAGACTTTGCCCTCTTTACGATTAAAACGAATGGGGAAATAGGTGTAGGTAAATAGCTCTCTGCTAAGACGTCTTAATAAGACGTAAATAAATCCAAACCATATAAGATCTGCTACAATATAAAATAAGGTGGAGAAGCCAAGTCCACTTTTATTAAACTCAGAGAGCATAATATAACTAACAACACCTAAACCAACAGTGGCTACTAAAGAAAGAAATAATTGACTCCAAACAATCTCGCCACGGATAGAGTCCCACATGTCTACCAGCTCCATATAGGTGCTATTAAACTGTACGACAGTACGCTGCGGACGTAGTGGATAATCAAGCTTCTGATATGGGCGCAGCTCATGTTGCAAGTTATCTACTTTATAGGCTTTACCTAAGGTATCGTAGGTTCCGTTTTTTCCGCGGCCTATCATGTCGATCATCGTTTTACTCCGTCATCCTCTTTAAAGCATCGTCATGCGTTTGGATGGCTTGTTTATTGTTGTTTTATCTAAGCAATCACCAGCATCACATATAGTATCGAACCGATAAACCATGTCGCATTCACTGCTATGCCTGAGTACCATTTTAGTTTGACCTTTGTATTTTTATTATCAAAAGCAGCTTGGCGCGCTGCGGTGACAGGCAACACATTGTATGGGTTGTTTTTTCTATCCCACTTAAGCCGACGCTGCACTTCAGGGTGCAATGCAGGATTGGCACTGGATTGATAGATGTTACCTTCGGCTAGATCTAAGTAGCTGACGATACAGGCTCGTGACCACCCCATTAGATTTATGTCATGATTGGCATTAGAGTAATAGACGTCTTTTGATACCTGCACAATGTCAGCGCAGGCCAGTAATGAGCGACTCATGTCTGTTGGGCATTCTTGAGCATATTCGATATTTAAAGGTAGCTCATCTGCTGGACGTTCCATATAGGTACGGATAAACGCCCATTGGTCGTAGGGGTTGAGTCTATGATCATCAAATTTAATCGAATGAATCAATTCGTCTGTTGTTTTATCAACAATATGCAAGTTGAGAGACTCAAATTTAGTACCTTCATTACCTCTGACAGAGGCAATGATATTTTGATAATCAATCAAATGAAAGATAGGTTCTTGCTTTTTATTATGTTCATAATAGGCAATTTCTTGAGTACTTTTTAGTAGCAGAATTTTGTAGTAGCGAGACTTTTTAGTTCTAAGCTGTTTTAAAGTTAGAATAGGTGCAAACCCAAAAATTGAAATAATACTAAAAAAAAGTATTATATCTATCCATTCGATTATATAGTTAGGTGATGGATGTAATGCTATAGTAGTAAAAATAAAAAGCATTTGGCCAAACAGCCATAATGATCCATAAGATGCCAACAAGGATACATTTTGGATAGAGTTTATTGACGGGTGGAATAATAAATAATCTGGGTTAATTTCATGTATAAGCCCACTTAGCCTATATACACTGTATTCTTGCTCGTTGAAGTCAGTAATCTTACCTTTGTAAGGACGGCCAATTATTTTACCTATAGGAAGCTGTTGAGGTATGGGTAATATCATATCGGAACTCAATTAAACTTTATTATCAATTAGCTTATTTTTACTAAACATTATTAAGTGCTATCCAAGCAACGAGACTGGCGTTAACCGCGATCGCCACTATCCATCTGATATTTATTTGCCAGTTTTTACCATCAAAAGCTTTTTGAGCCTCTTCATCAATCAGAAATCGGACTCAAATCACGCTTATCTATCCAACCGAACTTAGTACCCTCTTTATAAGCAACTTTCACCCAGTCCTCATTTTGATCAACAGCTTCAATTAAATCACCTTTGATGTAATAATTCGGTTTGGATCTAGACTTGAATTTTTCATTGAGAATTTCTGCTTGATCTGTTTTGACCGTGTACTTGGTCGGAGGCAAAGGACAGTTTCTGACAAGCTCATCAGCTTCTGTTGGATATGAACCAATCAGGGTAATAAAATCATCTATACTAGACTTATTGTGGTCAATACAATAATACTCTTCACCAGTTGCTATAGAACCCTCAGTTGATGCGTTTGCTATATACCACTTACCGTTTTCAAATGTATAGTAAAAAGTATATTCAGATCTCCCTGTAGAATATTGAGTACTTATAATAAATCCCGAGTAGTCTCGACGCGGTAATATGTTGGATAAAGACCAACCTGTCTCAGTGGTATAGCTTTGCGTACTCAAGCTCAGTGTGTATTTACCACTTTTGTCTCGAGTAAGTACATAGAGTTCATTGCCCTGAAAAAAATCATTATCGTCATTAATACGACTAACCACTAAGTCGTCTATGTCATCCGCATTGACATCGAAAGTAAATATTTCAAACTGATCTTTTGGTAAGTCTTTTTTGATTTCCTGCAAAGATAGCAGCCCATTAAAGGTGAACGCTTCAATCGTGCCATACATTGGCTGCTTAGGATATATTTCAGTTGCTGCTTTAGTAGCATCTTCTATATCCTTAGCCTTGTAGACTTCTTCAGAATTAATTTTGTTTGAACCTTTGTTATTTGATTTAGCAAAATTTACATAAAACTTAAAAGGATCTTGGTCTATATCCTCTTTTGTATTAATAAGCTTCCACGTACCATCAAAGTAATAAACCAATTTTTTTGGATTGTCTTTTATATAGTAGGGAGAGTCGAGATCCTTAGTGAAAACTAAGTCACTTTTATCAATAACCCTAACAAAGATCTCAAAGTTATTTTTTATTTCGTTCAGCGTTAACGCATTAACATCATCTACAACTGAGTCAAATTCAGACATCTTATTTGGAATAAAGAGATTATTTTTAGGAAACAAAAAGACCTGAATATCTCCAAACCTGTTGCTATCACTATATATACAACCGTAGTCAGGATAATAAAAATGACCTTCATTGAAAGTGAATAAATTATTCCCATTACATTTGATTATGCTGTCAAAAGACACTTTCTGATTTTTAACGATAGTTGCCTTATCCTGCCCTAGTGTGCGGTCAGTATTCTCTAGAGTACTATCATTTGGATCGTTAGCAGGAGAATTAACTGAACAAGAGACCAACATTATCGAAAAACATATGAATAACGGTTTTAAAATTTTTGACATTTAGAGAGCCTTTCCATCATCGAAGGTACATTCATATTTATTGCTACCGTAGTCGATTTGACCTAAACCAACCAGCGCAAATGAGACAAGTCCGCCGTCAGTGGCGACTATGCTTGACCAATGCAGGTAAGGATTTATATATGGCTTTTTTTATTTGGATATCTTTAGGCTGGCTATTGGGAATCATCATTCACATACATGCTATATTTAATCGACTATATTCTATTTTTATTTATATACCAAAGCAAGGCTATAAACCAATATTATAAACAGCCAGTCTTTATAAAATATACAGTCGGTTTAATCTCTCGTTTTAGATAGGGCTTGTTATATACAGTAATTTGTCGCAATATATTGAGCATATTTCGACTATTATCCAATTTTAAATATATTTTGACCAAACGAAAATGATTTAAGATTAGATATTTCGCCTTATTTTTTTATAACATATAACTGCCTACTTCTATGACTTTAAAGCCCCTGCTCGTATCTTTATTTATCTTGCCTTTATGTACCCTCTCTGCCTGTGCTAACACGCCTACTACCTCAACGGACAGTAATGGCGTACCGCAAACTCGTAGCAATCTAACGGCAGATGAACAACAGCAGTTAGACGATTTTATAGTTAAGCAAAAGGCTAATATGCGCTTCATCGAAGGTGGTAGTTATGAGATGGGTGACTTTGGGCATAAAGTCACTATCAATGGTGGTGGTCCTATTAGCACCAGTAAAAATAATAAGCCTCTTCATAAAGTAACGCTTGATGGCTTTAGTATGAATGCTTACAAAGCGACTTATGGTGATTTTGATATCTATAGTATGGCAACAGGACAAGAGAAAGTCGGTACTCAGGTCTACATGGAAGCAATACGTCAACCTAATGCAGCAGCTGGTATTAATTGGCAAACTGCTCAAAACTACTGTCAGTGGCTTGGTCAGCAGCTAGATGTACCTATGAGTCTACCGACTGAAGCTCAGTGGGAGTATGCCGCGCGTAATCGTGGTAAATATGTGCTATTCCCAACTGATAACGGATGGATAAACGGTGGGCGTAATATAGCTACATTTGACGAAATGAGTGAACTCTCAAGTAAGTATCGCACCAGTTTAGCTATACCTACTGTCGGTCTGTACCCGCCCAATACATTAGGACTGTATGACATGACCAATCAAAACCTTGAGTGGATGACTGACTGGTATAGCGAGGATTATTATGCTAACAGTCCTGAGCATAACCCAAAAGGCCCTAAGACAGGCACTAAAAAAGTCGTACGCTCTGTCAATGCTGATTGGGGAGATGCACAAAATGTACGAGCCAACGGGTCAATTACTATCATGCGAATCAAACGCTTGCCAACAGCGCCTGTTGATGAGTTTGAAAAGCAAGAGAATGAAGGTAAGACCAATTATGATTATAATACATCAGCTCGCTGCGTCGCTAATAGCTCGCAGGATATAAGCTGATCACCTTTAGTATCATGACTCTTGTTTCTCAACAATAAAAATTAAGCAAAAGATTTAACACCATAATTGATATTACCTATTAGGTGATTCGTAATTCATTGTTTGAATAACCGATCTTAGCAATATACCGTAAAATATATTTTTACTTCATGTATATGTAGGGTATGCTCCAATGGAAATGCCTCAAGCAACACCATCTCTAGACGTATTAGTAGCAAATGACTATCAAATAGAATCCGTTGCACTCATTGACCGCGCCATTCAAATACGCTGGAGTGATGGTATCGACAGCAACTATCACTATATCTGGCTGCGTGATAACTGCCCATCTGCTTTTCATCCGCAAACTGGCGAGCGTAGCTTTGATTTGCTGAGTATCTCAAAAGATATCCATCCACTATCCGTCTCTTTTGATGAGACAACGTTGACGATTGAGTGGTCAGAACAAGAGCATATCAGCCACTTTAAACAAAGCTGGTTACGTGAGTTTGGTTATTCTAGTGCATTGGCCAAGGACCATAGCAGTCCTTATGAAAGTTGGGATGGCACGTTTATTGACCATATTCCGATGTATGACCAGCAGAGCATCATGACCAGTGACAGCGCTTTATATGAGTGGATGAGTGCGCTGGATAAATATGGGCTTACTATCATTGATAATATGCCAGATGACTCTGATGCTGGCGTACAGACCGCCATGCGAGTTGATTACCTGCGTCAGACTAATTTTGGCATGACCTTTGATGTGATATCAGAAAAGTCGCCGATCAATTTGGCTTATACCTCGCTCTCATTACCTTTGCATACCGACTTGCCAAATCAGGAATTGCCTCCAGGCTATCAATTTTTGCATTTTTTGAGTAATGAAAGCGTAGGTGGCGAATCTACTTTTGTGGATGGGCTAAAGGTGTTAGAAGGGTTACGAGAAGAGCAGCCTGAGTATTTTCGTTTGCTTGCCGAATATGCTATTCCCTTTCGTTTTCATGACACTGCCCATGATATCCATGAGCACCACCCCGTCATCAATCTAGACAACTTCGGCAATATTGTCGAAATCAAATACAACGCGCATCTTGCAGATGTTTTTGATTTGCCCAGTGATATTATGTACGACTACTATCTCGCTTATCGAGAGCTGATGGCTCGATTAAAAGACAGTCGCTATAAGATTGAATTAAAATTAGCAGCGGGTCAAATGGTGGTTTTTGATAACCGCCGAGTCCTGCACGGACGTAATGCATTTGATGAAAACGTTGGAGAGCGTCGTCTCAAAGGCTGTTATGTTGACCGCTCAGAGTTCAAAAGTCGTTTACGAACGCTTAAAAAGCAGCTGGCTTAACACAACCTGCAAGCTAACTGATGCTGTGATATAAATAGCAAAAGCATCAGCATCAGTGCTTGGCTCAGTGTCTGTTGATGACTCTAAGTGCTTCCTTCATGTTTTCTTATGGAAAGCATAAACGCTCTATCAAGCAGATTTACGACCTTTCACAAATAACACCACGCTGATGATGACGCTGAACACGCTGCACATAATAAACACGTTGTGCGCGCCGCCCGGCATGTACTCCATAAATGATGTGAAGAACTGACCAGAAAACACTGCCATCGTAAAGTAAGATAAGTTGCGGCCACGTACGTTAGCAGCACTTAGCTCGACGGTCATGTGGTTCAACAGCGGAATACTAAAACCAAATCCAATACCGATCAATAGCGCGCCTAATACTAATAGCAAGGTACTGGCTTGCGTAAAGCAAATATACGACAACGCAAATGCTAAAAATGCCAATGCCAATACTTTGGGTTCATTCAACCATTTGATTATTTTTGGCATAAAGCCTGCGGTAACGACCGCCACCAAAGAGATAAAGGCCAGTAGTTGACCAATTTGTGATTCGTTATAGCTCAATTCATGCATGGTGATGGGCAGTAACACGGTTGAGGTAAAAAATATGGTCATCGCTAAGGTTGAGATAAGATATACATTTTTTAGAGATAAGCCACTAATGATGGTTTTGCTATCGTCCTCATTAATCTGCTCATGGTTTACAGCAGTTGTATGATGCCGTGGTACAAACAGTAGCAGCATGGCTAAAAACACCCACGCAATCAAATAAATCGATAGCGGTAATGCCCAAAACTGTGAAGCCAGCAAACCACCTAAAAATAAGAATATGACCCCGCCCAGCTCAATGGACATCCCTTGCTTGGCAATCATCTTTAAGCGAGCTTCGCCTTGATACCACGTGGAGATTAGTACCGTACAACTCGCCATGACAACTGCCGTTATACCACCCAATAAAAACCGATTGCTAAACACCTGTGCTGGCCCATGTAAAAGATAAGCACTGGCGCCCGTGAGCCCGTATAAAAACAAGCCGATCATCAAAAGCTTATACGCGCCATATTTATCGATTAATTTGCCAGCCAGTGGCGCAAATACCACCGCACCCAATGACGGCAAGGTGATTAATAACACGCTATTGTCGGTAATGCCCAAGCCTGCCGAAATACTGACCAAACCGGGTGCCAGTAACGTGCCGACCATAATGGTCAAACTGGCAATACACAGTAAGGTAAAACTACCTGCGGTTTTTAATTGGTTCATATGTGTCCTTAGTCGATACAAAGTCAAATCGATTCATCGTTACTCTCGTAATAATCGATATCTATGTACTGATGTAACTTATTTTTTGGCAAATGAATTAAATATTGCACTGATGATGATAAAGACGATGCTGACCACCACCACTCCTGGCCATTGGTATAAGGCAAAGGCTTTGACACCCGCCATAGAACCCAATGCCCCGCCTGTGTAGTAACCCAGCATATAGATACCGTTGATACGGCTCTGGGCAGCGGGATCGATACTAAAGACGCGAACCTGATTGGCCACTTGCGCACTGAATACAGCAAAGTCGATTAAAATAATACCAACAATCAATGACACCAAATTACCTGCAAACAACCCTGTAATAGCGAAGCCTGTGGCAGCCAATGCCAATGCGATCATCACTAAGGTTTTAGAGCCCAATTTATTGACCCATTTTCCAGAGGATTTAGCCCCTATCACGCCTGCCAGCGCAATCACACCAAATAGTCCTGCTTGCTGTGCATTGTAATTAAAAGGCGCATCGCTGACATAAATCGCCAGTGTTGCCCACAGTACGTTGAATGAGGCAAACCAAAATGCGCCTGCAAGGGTGAATTTTTGCAGGGATTTGTGTTTTATAAACAGTGCCAAGCTACTTTTGATAAGCGGAAAGTAACGCAGTGTGGTTTGTGGCGTATTGGTTGGCAAAAATACCCGCAGTAATACCCCAAAGATAGCGGCAAGTGCTGCAGACATCACAAACACGCTGCGCCAACCGAACTGCTCCCCTACAAACCCACTTAAGGTTCTGGATAATAAAATACCTATGGTCAATCCCATCATCAGGGTACCAAGGGTTGCGCCTTTGTTTTCAGGAGACACCATGGATGCGGCAAAAGGAATGAGCTGCTGGGTAATATTGGCGCTGACACCAATCAAAAACACCGATAGCAGCAGTACGGGTAAACTGGGTGATATCGCTGCAAAAACACAAGCCGCTACTAATAAGCACGACAGAATACCAATCAGGCGTCTACGCGCAATCGAATCGCCCAACGGTGAGAGGAACAGTAAAGCAAACGCATAACCAAACTGCGTCAATGCCGGAATACTGCCCAGTTGTGAGTCGGTCAAATTAAACTCATGACCGATGAGCGGTAAAATCGGCTGATTGTAATAAAGGTTGGCGGCGGTTGCGGCAATCGCGGCGGTCATCAAAAGCAGAATAAATCGGCTTAATGACTGGCTTGACGATTGGTTTAGTACTGATACTGGCTTATCCATTGTTATCTCGGCTTAATAAATCATGCCGCAAGTATAGAGCCTATCAAACCATAACAAAAATGATAGTATATGATTGAATCCATACAAATACTGTATAGATAAAAAACTAAGATTGAGCAAAATTTTGATTAAAGATATTAATAAAAGGGATTGATGATATGGATATAAAAACACTCAAAAGCTTTATGGCAGTGGCCAAGCACCAGAGCTTTTCGGAAGCGGCGCGTGAGCTTTATACCGTGCAACCTGCCATCAGTCGCCATATCTCATCGTTAGAGACAGAATTGGGTGTTGTTCTGTTTAACCGTACTTCTCGTGAAGTGACTATCACACCTGCTGGCGAGCAACTATTGAAAGACGCCGCTGTTATTTTGAGCTTAGCAGAGCAAGCGAAGACACAAGTTAAACGAGCCCATGACGGACAGGTAGGTACGCTCAATATTGCGCATTTAAGCTCAGCATGTCTGACCTTTATGGCCACACTGGTACGCAGTTATAAAGAAAAATTTCCGCACGTGCATGTGTCCTTGTTTGAAATGACAGTAACCGAACAAATAGAAGCGTTTAATAATGATCGCATCGATATTGGTTTTTCTAGGCCGCTACCGAGCGCTATTGCTAATGACTTTGTTAGCCACAGTATTTATATCGATAAATTAGTGGCGATTGTGAACCAGAGCCATGCATTAGCCGATCAGACAACCATTGAGTTGGCGCAGCTAAAAGATGATAAGTTTATTATTTTTAACCGTGATGAAGCGGTTGGTCTATTTGATGAAACCATCATGCTGTGTAAACAAGCTGGGTTTTCGCCCAATATTATCAGTCAACCCAAGCACATGCAGACATTGGTAACCGAGGTAGCTGCAGGCTTAGGCGTGGCGATTGCGCCTTATTGCGTGCGCAAACTGTATAGCGAGGGCTGTCACTTTATGATGCTAAACAACGTCAGCACACACATACCCGTGCATATCCAATACAAGCAGACCAATAACAGTGCAACGGCTGCCGCTTTCGTCGCGGTTGCGTTAAATGCGACAGATGACATACAGCAAAGCATGGCGTATTAAATCCACAAAAAAAGCCCCATTCGTCTGGTTTATAGAAAAATGGGGCTTAATACTATTCACATATCAACATACAAGCTCAAAGGTTACTCATTATATCTTTAGCACTGAACAGATTTACCAATACGAGAACCATCAACTCGCAGAAACAGGTACTTTGCGAATCAACCATAAGAAATATGCGCCACCAATAATGGCCGCCACAGTACCCGCAGGCAGCTCATAAGGAAAGATAACATAACGCCCAATCCAATCTGCTATCACCATCACACCTGCTCCGAGTAAGGCAGCTAATGGCAATTGACGCTCAATCTTTATCGCACCAAGCGACGTCGCCAAATGTGGCACCATCAAGCCAATAAAACTTAGTGGCCCGACAGCCAATGTACTGGCCGTACTCAGTGCCGCTACCAATACCAACAATGCAAGGGTCACGGGCTTTACGGCGACGCCCAAGTTACGAGCCACACCTGTACCCAAACCGAGGATACGCAAAGGTTTTATCACCAGCAAACTGAGTGCAAACAGAATAAAGGCAATCGCAATAAGATACCAAACCGTACTAGGCTGGGCGCTATAAGTCGTTCCTGATAGCCAGCTAAGCATCGCTTCTAGACGCGGATCGCCAGATATCTTCACCATATGCATCACCCCATCCATCATGGCAGCGATCCCGATACCGACCAATAATAGATAGCCCGAACTTACTCGACGTGCCAGCCAAATAACCAATAGCAACACCGCCATGGCACCAGACAATCCTGAGATGAGCAACGTACCTGCACCTGCGGACAGACCCAAACTGGGCAGCAGCAAAAACCCTAAAATAACGCCAAGCGCAGCGCCCGAGCTGACCCCCAATACTTCTGGGCTTGCCATTGGGTTGCGCGTGAGCGTTTGTAATAGCACACCAGCGATGGCCAGCATTAGACCCGTTGCCGCCGCGCTCAAACTGCGAGGCAGTCGATATTGCTGAGTAATGGCCCAGTCGGTACTGAATACCCAGCCATTGATATCTTGGACGAACAGACATGCCAATGCGATGAGCGCAACCACACCAATACCCCAACGCCATAATACGACCGGTTTATCCTTACCGGTAATCATTGGGGTTACCGTCTCTATCTGCTCACGGCGCTGACGCAAAATCAGCCAGATAATCAACGGAGCACCGAGGATGCCCGTCATTGCACCTGCTGGAATCTGCATGTCAAGTATAGGCTCTAGCAATAACGCAACATTACTGGTCAACCATAGTAATAGCGCACCCAATACAAAGGCGACGACTAAACGCTTGCTAATAGAAGAAATACCCAGCGCATTGACCAGACTAGCAGCACCCAATCCGATAAAGCCAATCAGCCCAACTTCACTCACGACCAATGCAGTTACGATCGCGACGAGCAACACCACCAACGCGCGGATACTATTAATAGGTACGCCTAAACGCTTGGCTTGTAAGTCGTCTAAGCTCATTAGCGTCAGTGGTTTTAACAATGGCAGGCATACGACCAGCATCACAACTGAGGTTATCGATAGCGTCGTACTGGTATGCCAGCTATTCTGTGCCAAAAACCCTGCAGCCCATGACAACATACCATTGCTGCGCTCCGCGAAAAATAACACCAATACATTGGCCACAGCAGCGAGCAAAATATTCACCACTAAACCGGCAAGTATTAAAATCAACGGGTTAAAGCGACTGGGCGCTGACAAGGCAAATACCAAGCCCATACTGATAATCGCACCGACAAACGCGACATAAATACCGCCATAAATTGCCAAGCTTGGCAAAAACAAGGTCACGATTAGCATGGCCAATTGCGCACCCACACCCACACCCAAAGTGGTGTCTGATGCCAATGGGTTTTTGACCAATTGCTGGAGTAAAATACTGACAACCCCAAGTAGTCCACCTGCCAATATGGCCACGATACTGGTTGCAACCAAATGCAGCTGTGTCGCCATACTGGCAATATCTAGCTGTGAGCTTGGCATCAACAGATCACCAATCGGACGTGTCCATTCTTGAGCGATCAACGTCCAACCACTCCATAGTGACAAGGCCAGAAGCACAATGAACATGCTCCATAATCGCCACAGACCACTAGAGGTAGAAGCATCTGACCGAGGTGACTCTGGAGATGGGGGTAATGGGTCTGGTAGATTTTTCGTGTTCTTTAACGACTTAGACAACGAAGGCGATGAAAGTGAGGACATAGAATCAACATTATTAGTAGTATTGTCAGCAGGCAGGTTATGAGGATGCTCGGCGGTATGAATGCTCATGAGGCTGCACCACCTTTTAATGTGACATTTGATAAATTATTTGCCAAACCGACCAGTGATGCCATGCCGCCATAGATCCATACTGGCGGTAACTCGCCCACACAACGATCATGACCATAGCTTAGGCGCTGCCATATCAAACTGTCATCAATCTCAGCACGCGTGATTGGACTCAAAGGATTAATAATTAATAGGCAAGTATCATTATCTAACGTGGCCAAATCACCCATACGTATCGGCACAAAACCCCATTGGTTGCCCTTACCTAATACATCAAGCTCTTTGCCCATATGCGCCAATGCAGGCTGAAACAAACTGTTTGCCACATACATACGCATATTATTGGCATCAGCAAACTGAACCACAGCGAATTTCTTAACGTTTGGATAGCGCTGTTGTAGCCGTTCACTAGCAATGCCTATGTCATCATTACTTTTTACAATATAATCTTCAGCCAATTTTGGCTCGTTAATCAGCTTACCTAATTTGCGAGTTGGCTCAGTATAATCGGCCCATGTCGCAGTATCCCCTTTGGCTGCGAACGTCACAGACTCAGCAGGGACATCGCCATATAAATTGCGGGCATGTTGATAAAACGAATTGTCTACAACCAAATCAACAGGCAACTGCGCGACCAATTCGGCATTAGGCTGATAACGAATACCCAAATCAATCGTCGCTGGCGGTAATGTTGGCGTCCCTACCCATCTGTCCCATACTCTGACATCGCCCGTGGCAATCGGTGGATAGCCCATGGCAGTTAACGTTGCTGCATTGCCCCAATCAGGCGAGGCAATATTAATTTTTACATGCGGCGCGCCGTCTACCTGAGCAGCTGTTTGAGCAGTTGCCTGAACGTCTTTTTGCTCAGTCACTGGCTCCTGACATGCAGTTAGCATAGTGGTTAATGCCAAGCTGACAACAAGAGACAACCTTTTTAATGGTATCTTTAGGGAGTCTGGTGAGCAATTTTTGATTGACGGTTTTACGGCGTTTCTGGAGACATTTTTAGAATGGTTATTTTTATAAAGAGCAGGGAACATAGCGACCTATCTTTTGAGCGAATAAGATGAAACAGGCGAATAAAAAAGATGAGGCAAATATTAAGCGATGGCGACAGGTTGCCCAGTGATAGGATGACTGAGCAATTGCATATCGACATTGAAGATATTGTGTAATATGTCTGGTTGCATGGTGCTTTGGATATCGCCGTTGTGGCACACTTGGCCGTTTTTCAGTGCGATAACTCGATCAGCATACTGCGCTGCCAGATTGATATCATGGACAATAATGATCACACTCAAGCCCTGCTCATCCACCAAACGACGAATCAGTTGAATCACTTCAAGCTGATAATGCATATCAAGTGCCGCCAAAGGCTCATCTAATAACAGGTATCGAGTGTCTTGCGCCAGACACATCGCCAGCCAAACGCGCGCGCGCTCCCCGCCTGATAATGTGGCTGTAATACGGTCAGCGAACGCCTCAACTTGTGTGGTACGCATCGCTTCTGCGACTTTATCTTTGTCTATCTGAGTAGGCTTTTGTAGCCATTTTTGATGAGGATAACGCCCCAGCATGACCAGCTCACGTACCGTAAACCCAGCAGCCTCAGGCAGTTGCTGCGGCAAATATGCCATTTGTCGTGCCAGCTCCTTGCTACTGTAGCTACTCATAGGACGATCATCTAAGCTAACGCTACCGCCATTACTTATCATCTCGCCTGCCAACGCTTTGATCAAAGTTGACTTGCCAGAGCCATTATGTCCCACCAAAGCAACCAATTGATTGGTATCAATCTCACAGCTCACATTATCTAGCAAGGTGTTTCCTTGACGACTGATAGTCAGTTGGTTTGCACGTAACATAGCGATACTCGTCATTAATTTAAGTCGTGGTATTTATATTGGAAAGCCAATAAAAACCGATTTTACTCGTAAACAGTAATAAAAACAATTATCATTAAGATAAAATACAACTCTTTTAATCTTTAATGCACAATTGTTCGTGAGTACATATATGACCTATTCTCTTTCCTCTGCTAAAAATGAGCCTGATATTCAATCAAACGTTTACACTTCCCTAGATATCCCAGAACTTGCCCATACCATTGCTCATATCAATGAAGAGCATTTCGATGAACTGCTTGGATTTTTGAAAGCGTTTACTTCCTTGACGACCGATGAGATGGATAATGCAGATATACAGTTGTCTGATATTTATGCTGAAGGTGTCGCATTACGGGTACAGCCGAACGATTCAGCACATCCGCGCGCAAATGCTCAAAATACAGCCGTTCAATATCATGATTTTTTTATCCCCTTTACCGCGCCTATCACACAGCTTAGCGAACTACAGACGCAATACATTTTGCTTAAACAACGCGCAGATAAAAAACTCGGCAAAAAAACCATCAAACTGACTGAGCAAAAATTCATCGTACAAGACAGCTATCAGGTCAGCGAAAACATGCTGCGTCTGGTCTTGACAGCACCAGAAACCAATACCTCTAATCCAGTACCCGTCAATGAAGCAGGTTATGCGTACTTATTTGATTTAGACCATAACGTCACTGATGAGCATGACCGCCCTTCGCGCTCTCATTGCTATTACACATTAAGAAAAGCATGGTCAACCTCGGATGGCATGCAGGCATGGGTTGATGTGTTCCTACACGGAGATACCTCTGGCGGCAATTGGGCGAGCTCATTGCAAGCAGGTGAGAGCGTAATCAGTAAGCGTGAGTTTCCAGAGAAAGTTGAGCATCTACATGAGGGTCAAGCGCTGTTAGTAGCAGATGAGACTTCGATGCCGACCGTAGCACGCTTACTGGAGCTGTGGGACAATCCTCTACCACCACTCATCCTCTGTGTTACTCAAGATGAAAAAGATCAAGCTTATTTTGATGACGTCAAAATAAACACTGATAACATGAGCAGTGACATAGAAAGCAATACAGATAATAAGTTTATAGTACTGCCATTAGTGACAGGTCAGGTGAATTCAGGAAAAGAGTTAGCCACGTTGATAGACAATACGGTGGGCGACTATCTAGCCACGCATCCGCTAAAAATTGATAAGGTCTGGGGAGCGCTTGAAGCAGGTGCCGCAAAATCACTGCGTCGATTACTCAAACAAAGACTCACATTAGAGCGCGCTGATGCGGTCGTTAAAGTCTATTGGCGTAAGGATTGAAACAGACATAAAGACTCATATAATAAAAGCTAAGGCAGTAAAAGCTGAGTCTATATAAATGATGCTGAACGGATGGGAAATACACAAGTTTTGAAGAGATTGAAGTGAGAACATATTCTGGGGTCTACCCTAAGAATAGACTATATAGTCACTGACACAAAGCAATCCTTCAAAGCATAGAACAAAGCCAGTATCATATGGTGCATTCAATAATATCGAAAGGAACACAACGTGTCACACGCTCAGACCACCAGCCCTACTAGTAGTGAAACAACTGGCTCTAGCAAAAAACAGCATTCATCGTTAAAGGTATTAACCGTTGTCGGCTATCTAGAAGGCACTTCTTTCTTATTATTGATGGGCATTGCTATGCCACTTAAATATATGATGGGTATGCCCGAAGCGGTAAAATATATCGGCATGGCACACGGCATATTATTTATCGCTTATATCCTTGTCCTACTGATTACTGTCGGTAGAATAAGAATGCCGCTTTGGGCCATGCCTGCAGGCGTGCTTGGCTCATTTTTACCCTTTGGGCCCTTTATATTCGACCATTTTCTGAAGAAAACTTTGAACAAAAACGCAGAAAAGTAAGCGTAAAAACATCTTTCTAGTATAGATAAACAAGATACCCCAATGCGTCTCATAAAAGACGTATCGGGGTATTTTTTTGCCATTTTATCAATACCACCTTCAATATTTTATTCCTTGTAATGAGTAAGGTAATTACCGTAGAATAGCATTCCTTATAAGTCTTGTTAATTTTTCTTTTTTGATTATATCAGTGATAAGGCTATCGATTAAATTAAGAATATGCCCTAGTGCAATGAACATACTATGACGCTAAAACAACCCAATAATGCGCGGCGATATTCACTATTATCACCAGCAATGATGTGGACAGGCATGCTACTGGCATGTCTTGCATGGCTGCTGCACACTACTCCATTATTGACGCCTTTATGGAGTGACAACGCCAGTCTGGGTCATGGCATTTGTATTGAGCTTGCGCCTGTCGTATCAGCCTCTCATGATCATAGCATGCACTCGCAGCATCATTCTGAAGCAGCAATATCTGTACATGCAGAGCCAGCCTCACATTCTGAGCACAACGCGCAACAACATAATAGCTGTGACATCTGTACATCCATGTCAGCAGTTATCACTCCGCTTATCATCAAATCACCTGAATTCAATCTCATTGAGCTAACTACTATTGTAGCGATGATAACACCTACGATAGAGGTCTATTATGCAACTGGCTTCTTACGACCATTCTCCCGTGCCCCTCCCTTTATCCTGATTGCTTAATCAGTCACTACCAATAATATTGACAGCTGATTTAACAGTTGGTAACCCGCTCAACGATAAAACGTTGAGAGCATAACTGACGACCGTATATAGCGTCGTACAGCGAGCTATTATCATTATTAATGCGCTGCCTGACCGTGACTGATCACCAAAAATACAATCCTCTTATCATGTGTTTTTTAAAGTTTTCAGGAAAAGAATATGTTACAACCATTAAAAAGTACGACCCCTGCTCTAAAGCTTAGCGTGTTGGCAATGGCTTTGTTTCAAATCAGTAATGCCTATGCCCACAATGGAGAGGATCACTCTAATACTGACGATATTCCAATGACCTACCTGCCCACTATTACAGTAATGGCAACCGCATCAGATGCCAGTAACCTTGGTACATCTGCGACGCTTAATAAAAATGATATCGACAACAAACAGGTAGCAACCAGTGATACTGCAACCATATTGACCAAAATTCCAGGCATAAATGTGCAGAGTGCTGGTGGCATCTCAAACTTGCCCGTCATTAGAGGACTGGCTGATAATCGTCTGCGCATTTTAGTGGACGGTGTTGACTCCATCGCTTCTTGCCCAAACAGTATGAACTCACCGCTATCCTACATATCGCCTAGCGCCGTGGAAGAAACCACAGTCTATGCAGGCGTCACGCCCGTGAGTGTCGGTGGTAACAGTATTGGCGGCACCATCGTAGTAGAATCAGCAGAGCCAACGTTTTCAGAAGACAGTACCGTTGTGACGTCAGGCGAGGTTGGCACATTCTATCGAAGTAATGGTAATGGCTACGGTGCCAACATTGAAACCACTATCGCTAACGATACTTTAAGCCTCAGTTATAAAGGCAGCTACGCCAAATCAGACAATTACGACGCTGGTGGTGACTTTAAGTCTTACACAGATGCGAGTGGCGACGGCAAAGAACTCTCCAAAGATGAAGTTGGTTCGACTGCCTTTGAAAGCCAGACTCAGTCTGTCAATGTGGCTTATCAAAATGGCGATCATCTGTTGCAAGGTACCTATCTTTGGCAACGTGTGCCAGAAGAGCTTTACCCAAACCAGCGTATGGACATGCTCGACAACCAGCTCGACCGCATCAATCTACGATACAAAGGCCATTTAAGCTGGGGACAATTAGAAGCACAGGCGTATCATGAAGACGTCGAACACTATATGAACTTTGGTGAAGACAAACAGTTCTTGTACGGTACGGCTCCTGGTATGCCTATGTATACCAACAGTGAAACCATCGGTGCTAACCTCAAAGGCATTATCGATTTGACTAACCAAGGCACTGTGACCGTAGGCGCTGAGTATCAAGACTACACCCTCGATGACTTATGGCCAGCCTCTGGTACTGGCATGATGGGGCCTGGTGAGTTCCAAAATATCAATAATGGCGAACGCGAACGTATCGGTGTCTATGGCGAGTGGGAAAAACAGATAGCACCAAAGTGGACCACACAGCTGGGTGCTCGTTACGAAAACGTGCGTACCAGTGCTGACGAAGTCAGCGGCTATAATATGATGGCCAATCAAGCCCGAGATAGTGCTGCTTTCAACGCAAGCGACCGTAGCACAATTGACAACAATATTGACGCCACTGCCATTGCACGCTACGACATCGACACTCAGCGATCAATAGAGATAGGAGTCGCACACAAAGAGCGCACCCCTAGCCTATACGAGCGCTATATATGGTCGACATGGGGCATGGCATCGATTATGAACAATACCGTGGGTGATGGTAACGGCTATTTCGGTGATCCTGATCTGAGTCTAGAAAAATCTAACACGCTATCTCTAACATTCGATTGGCGCGGCGCTGATGACGACTGGGGCGTCAAAGCAACGCCTTATTACTCACACATCGATGATTATGTTGATGCCATACAATGGGATTCAGCAACCAATACCGCCGCAACTACCCAAACCAGCGACCAGTATAACGTGATGCGTTATACCAACCAAGATGCAAGAATATATGGCTTAGATATCACAGCAGACCGTGACTTGGCATCTAATGCTTGGGGTGATTGGGAACTTACAGGCTCATTGAGCTATACCAATGGCAAAAATAAAGACACAGGCTCCCACCTATACAACATCATGCCACTCAATGCTAGCATTGCGCTCAATCACGAAAACAATAACTGGAGGAACCAAGTCGAAGTGGTTGCCGTCGCTGCTAAAAACAAGGTGTCGACACCGCGTAATGAGATTAAAACAGCTGGCTACGGTTTGTTAAACCTGAGCACTGGTTATCAGTGGGATGCGATTAGCGTTGAGGCCGGTATTGATAATATATTGGATAAGAACTACGCATTACCACTAGGCGGTGCGTATATGGGTCAAGGCAGTACCATGGGTATCAATAACGAGCTAACCACAGGCTCTAACTGGGGCACGGCCGTTCCCGGTGCAGGTCGCTCATTTTACATGGGTATCAACTATAAATTCTAATCGGTACTAAAGTCTAGGGTGTGTCTTCATTTTCCGAGTGAATTGAAGACACGCCCTAGTATTAACAGCTGTCCTAAATATTGTTTGGGACAGCTTTATAGTAAGAATAGCATCAGAGCAATAGTGAGCAGATAACACCTAATGGCTCTTTATTCGACTAATAGTCAGCCCTGTAAAGCCAAAGAGCAGCGTCAATAGCAAAGACAAATAACAGAAAAACGCATAAGGCAGATAATCCAACACCGGCACCCCTAGCGCCTGACTGATAAATACCCCGCACACACTCCAAGGCACCAACGGATTAATCACCGTCCCCGCATCCTCAATCGTACGAGACAAATTCTTTGGATGTAAGTTCAAGCGCTCAAACGTCGAACGAAAAGCCGTCCCTGACAATAGAATACTTAAATACTGCTCACCGATCAGCACATTAATACTCAGTGCTGACATCGCTGCTGCAAAGATCGCCCGTCCTGACGTCGTCAACGTGTCTTTGATACCAGATAGCAATGCTGGTAACACACCCAATGCCGTGAGCAACCCGCCGAGACTCAGTGCCAATATCACAATCGCCTGCGTAAAGAACATACTTTGTACACCGCCGCGCGATAGCATTCCCCCTACTTCACCTAGCTCTAATGACTCAGCCGGTGCATACCCTGCAAACAGGTAACCACCCAATTGTCCAAAGCTTGGACTACTATGTATATAAGTGATAATAAGCGCCACAGCAATGGTGCAGATAATCGTATAGATGGCATTGACTCGAAAGACCGCCAGTCCCACTAATACCACGAACGGCAATACCGCATAGTTTTGTACCAAGCCACTGTCGATGAGCTGTCCTTGTAAGACAGTCACCTGACTAAGATCAGAACCTGCTGTCTGACCTGAGAACATCCAAAACAAGATAACCGTGAGTATCCAAGCAGGAACGGTGGTGTACATCATATTGCGAATGTGTTCAAACAGATCGATACCGACAACAGAGGATGCAATAGTACAGGTATCAGACAAGGGGGACATCTTATCGCCGAAGAACGCTCCTGAGACGACGGCACCAGCCGCTATCGCTACATTGGCATCAAAGGCATTACTCATCCCGATAAACGCCACACCAAGCGTTGCCGCTGTGGTTAGACTACTACCAAGTGCAATACCAATAATGGAAGTCAGTACAAAGGCGGAGATGTAATAATACTCTGGTGAGATGAGCTGAAAACCAAAGTACATGAGGGTGGGTATGGCACCTGACATCATAAGAGCGGCAACCATCAAACCAATAAAGAAGAACAGGTAGATGGCACCGATACCGCGCATGATACCTGAGGCCATTTGCGCTTGCATGTCATCAAAGCTCAGTCCTTTAAAGGCACCAATGCCCAGTAGGATACAGATAGCAAGTATCAAGGAGAGATGCGGCACCCAGCCAAAGCCGATCATGGTGATACCCATAATGGCGATGACGATGGCTGATATGATGAAGGCTTGCTGAGGGGTGATATGGGTGAGGATTCTTGGAGGCATCACACATCCTTATGTTGCCAGTTAAATTTAGTTTTTGAATTGACGAGTCTTTTTACGCTTGATCTAGCAAGCGATCGGTCTTAGCCGCCATGACAAAATCATTGCGATGTAGACCTTTGATACTATGCGACCACCAAGTGACGGTCACCTTGCCCCACTCTACCAGCATGCCTGGATGATGCCCTTCTGCTTCAGCGATGTCTGCCAACTGATTGGCAAATGCCATTGCCGTGACGAAGCTTTTGAATTTATATTGACGTTGTAATTGCTTGATACTCTCTACTTCAATCAGCGACCAACTAGGAATCTGCTGTAACAGCTCACGCGCCTCAGCATCGTCGACTTTCGGTGCGCCGATACGGCAGGCTTCGCAACTGTCTTGTGATAATGTCATCATTATTATGTCCTTTTATATTCGTTGATAGATAAATGTACGTCCATGTTGACGCTTATACTTCACTACTGCATGTTATATCGCATGAAAGCTATCTTTAACACCATAATCAATCAGGCATTTTTTATAGGATAACTTGGCTCAAACAGACCCATTGACATGGCTTTTTTGACCACTCCCATGATATCGCTATCCACGATGTCAAATAGCGTATCCAAATTATCAATCACATAGTAAATCGGTTGGATATGATCGATACGATAAGGGGTGCGGAGTACGTCGAGTAAATCAAACGCACGATGCTCTGGTTGGCGCTCTACTTGATGTGGGCTTTCACCTTGCTGATCAGAATGCTCTCTAAGCGCATAGACTGTTTCAGATGGTGAGCTTAAAATGCCGCCGCCATAGATTCGGCGATTATCTTGAGTTTGTCCGACCAGACCAAACTCGATGGTAAACCAATAGAGCCGTGCCAAAAACCACCTTTCTTCCTTACTGGCATTCAGACCCAACTTGCCATACGTCTCATTAAATGTCGCAAACGCAGGGTGCGTCAGTAGCGGGCAATGTCCAACGATTTCATGAAAGATATCAGGCTCTTCGATATAGTCCATATCATCCAATCGACGGATAAAGGTTGCGACTGGAAAGGATTTATTGGCCAACAGTTTGAAGAATTTTCCAAAGCTAATGAGCGCAGGCACAGCAGCTGTCTGCCAACCTGTAGTGGCTTGTAATACTTCGTCAATATCTCGTAGCTGAGGAATACGTGTGATCGGTAGGTTTAATTTGTTCAAACCCTCTAGATATGCACTACAAGCACGATTGGGTATATGCTGAGCTTGACGCGCTAGCAACGCTTGCCACATCGCATGCTCATCATCACTGTAGTGAATATGACCATTACTATCTGGCTGGTGCGAGATATACGGCTGTTTTTTGTTCGTCGCGTTAGGACGATTGGGCGCATCGTCGCTTTGCTTGTTAGTTGCAACGCTATTGGTGCCGATGGCTGTATTAAGAGGATCTATATGTGATAGGCGTTCCATGCCTGTATTCCTTTTATCGCAATCCGTACATTACCTTTGCACTTGTGATATTTGTACTCGTGCTTTTTAGTAACGTACCTATTGAAGAGTCCATGAGGACAAGCCAAACTCCTTTTGTCTTGTCCAGTTGTTGCATTTTTTGAGTGTAGTGTGATTTTATGGTGTTTCAGTCTCTGGCTGACCAACCGTGCCGCGACGTACTTGATCGCGTTCTATCGACTCAAACAAGGCTTTAAAGTTACCTTCACCAAAGCCGTCTGCATAATCACCTTTACGTTGAATGAACTCGAAGAACACTGGGCTACCTAAGATAGTTTCAGAGAAAATCTGTAGCAGTAGACGCGGTGCGCCGCCAACTGTTGTACCGTCTAATAAGATACCGCGCATTTGCAATTCAGCCACATTTTCACCATGGTTTGGTAAGCGCTCGCTCAGCATGTCATAGTAAGCAGCGTTTGGTGCGGTCATGAGTGGAATGCCAGCCGCTTTTAGTTTATCAATACTGGCAAACAAGTCATCGCTGGCCAGAGCAATATGCTGAATACCTTCGCCATTGAAATGCATCAAGTATTCTTCGATTTGGCCACCGCCCTGCTTGGCTTCTTCATTGAGCGGAATACGGATTTTGCCATCAGGTGCCGTCATGGCTTTACTGGTCAATCCTGTGTACTCGCCTTTGATATCAAAATAGCGAATCTCACGGAAATTAAAGATGCGCTCATAGAAGTTGGCCCAATAGGCCATACGACCACGGTAAACGTTGTGGGTTAAATGATCGATGACTTTGAAACCATGTCCGACAGGACGCCTGTCAACCTCTGCAAAAAACTCAAAGTCGACGTCATAGATAGACTCACCATCTTTGTAACGGTCAATCAAATAGATCAGTGAGCCGCCGATGCCCTTAATTGCGGGCAGTCTCAGCTCCATCACGCCAGTTGGCACCTCTACTGGTTGCGCGCCCATCTCGATAGCACGCTCGTAGGCTTTTTTGGAATCTTGTACCCGAAAGCCCATGCTACAAGCACCAGCGCCATGTTCTTCAACGAAGTAACTGGCTTGGCTTTTTGGTTCACGGTTTAGGATAAGATTGATGTCACCTTGACGATATAGAGCAACATCTTTTGAACGGTGATTGGCCACATGTGTAAAGCCAAGCTGTTTAAATAATGCATCGACAGCGTCTGGTTTAGGCGAGGCGAATTCAACAAAATCAAACCCATTTAGTCCCATCGGGTTTTCAAATAAATCTGCCATTGTAATCATCCTTAATTTCAATTGGTGGTAAAAATACGATAAAACGATTGGTAATCAATCTTTATTGTTGACGTTGTATTTATATTAGATTAGGTTTATTTATAAGACTAATTGTTTTTTATGATTTATTTATCAGGTTTACTTATGAATATCAGCATTCGCCAACTCACCGCATTTATCCAAGTCGCTGACAACGGCAGTTTCACTCGGGCCAGCGATCAGATGCATTTGACCCAATCTGCCGTTAGTGGTTTGATCAAAGAATTAGAATCTAGCCTCGGTATCGTGTTATTCGACCGTACGACCCGCCAACTATCTCTGTCCGCAGTCGGACGGCATTTATTACCGCAAGCACGGCGTATCTTGAATGAGATGCAACTGTTTGAAAATGAAGCGAGTAGCTTGACCAGCCTAGCGCAAGGTCAAGTGCGACTGGCCGTTTCCCAGTTCGCAGCTTCCTCTATGCCCGCAGTTATCGCTCAGTTTGCCAAAAAACATCCAGAGATTAGTGTGTCGTTGGTAGATTGCTCTGCAGAGAACTTACTCAGACATATCCAAGATATCGAAGTAGATTTAGGAGTCGGTACTGAGCTTGATTTTGTGGAGACGGAGGATGACATCAGGGCTGATTTGTTATATCAGTTGCCATTTTGCGTGGTGATGCCAGATAGCCATGCATTGGCACAAAAGAGTGAAATTACATGGCAGGATTTATTAGATATTCCACTCATCACGCTGCAAGGGCCATTTATAGAGCAAGTGACTGCAGAACTGGATGAACGTATCACTACTCATATCCAGCAAGCGCGCTATAAAGTCAATTTTATGTCCACGGCGCTTGAGATGACCCGTCAAGGATTTGGCATTACGCTGTGCCTGCCCTACATGCCCGAAGTTATCGACTGGGTAAGTGCCAACGGGTTACAGATGCGGCCACTGGCACAGCCTGTTAGAATGCGTCAGTTCTTTATTTATCAACGGGCATCTCGTGCTTTGTCACCAGCGACCATCGCGTTTAAGATATTTTTGCAAACATATTTTTCGAGCCACTTTAACGATTTACAGCGTATTTGAGTATTATTGTTGGGCGACTCAGAAAATGAGCAAGGTAACGCAGATGATCAGACAGCGCAGATAATATCGAAACGCTGACTGGCTATTTGATGATGTTTGGCAAGATTTGGCCATGTTTAACCCATTTAGCTGGCCATCGATTGAACTAAGGGCTCTTCCTAGTTAATTATTTTATAAATTCATCAGAATAACTGAATCTGATATTGAGTTAACGGCCAATTTGCTCTATTCTTTTTAACGCCTCAATTTATATCTCTTGTAAGGAAAAAAAATGTTTGAACGTATCGATTATTATGCGGGTGATCCAATCCTAGGATTGATGGACAAGTTTGCAGCAGACAACAACCCAGATAAAGTAAATTTAGGCGTGGGCGTCTATTATGATGAGGATGGCAAATTGCCAGTACTCGAGTGTGTAAAAATCGCTGAGCAGCGTATTGCAGACCCAGTATCTCCTCGTCCCTACTTACCAATGGCTGGCTTACCAGGACACCGTAAAGGCTGTCAGGAATTGCTGTTTGGTAAAGACGCTCAAATCTTAAAAGACGATTTGGTTGCGACCATCGCGACTATCGGCGGTTCTGGTGCGTTGAAAGTAGGTGCAGAGTTTATGCATCAATGGTTCCCACAAGCCAAGTGCTACGTGAGTGATCCAACGTGGGGCAACCACATTGCCATCTTTGAAGGCTCTGATGTTGAAGTCGGTAAATATCCGTACTACGACAAAACAACCAGCAGCATCAAATTTGACGAGATGATTGCGTTTTTTGAAACGTTGAACAAGAACGACGTCATCTTGTTACACCCTTGCTGCCACAACCCAACCGGTATGGACTTGACCCGTGAGCAGTGGGATACCGTGCTAAACGTCATCCAAGCTCGTGAATTGATTCCATTCATGGACATTGCTTACCAAGGTTTTGGCGAAGACATGGACAGCGATGCTTACGCTATCCGTAAAGCCGTAGATATGGGGCTGCCACTGTTTGTGAGCAACTCATTCTCTAAAAACTTATCGCTATACGGTGAGCGTGTCGGCGGTCTATCTGTCGTCTGCCCAACAGCAGATGAAGCCAAACGCGTCTTCGGTCAGCTAAATGCGACTGTACGCCGCATCTACTCAAGCCCACCATCACATGGTGGCCGTGTCGTCGATATCGTGATGAACGACGAAGTGTTACATGAGCAATGGGTTGGTGAAGTTTACGCGATGCGTGACCGTATCAAATCTATGCGTACCAAGCTAAAATCAGTATTAGAAGCTAAAATCCCTGGTCGTAGCTTTGATTACTTGACCGATCAAAACGGTATGTTCAGCTTTACTGGCCTCACTCCTGAGCAAGTCGAACAGCTACAAACCAAGTTTGGTATCTACATGGTATCTAACTCGCGTATGTGTGTTGCGGGCTTGAACAGCAGCAATATCGATTATGTTGCCAATGCAATGGTTGAAGTCTTAAAAGACTGATTTAATCACGCATTAAAAACGTAACCTATTAAAGAACAGATATCAATAAAAAGGCTGAGCGATTGCTCAGCCTTTTTTTGTGTGCAGTATTTAGGGCATACCCTAGGGCATGTCTTCATTTCAAAAATGGTGATAAAAATGAGATAAATTGCCGTCAGACAAGAAAAATAGCGCAGATAATATCGGGATATTAGCCAGCTATTTGACGATGTTTGGCAAGATTTAGCCATTTTTAGCCCATTTAGATGACTATCGAGTGATATTGAAGATATGCCCTAGTCAAAACAACGGTAATAACTTTTCAAAGACGCTTTTTACGGAAGGCATTGCACAAAAAACTTGCAATCGATATATCAATAAATTACATTATACGTAAGTAGTTAATTATAACGTAATTCATTATGTACTTTAGCAAGGAGCAAATCATGTCAACGATTGACAGTACCCTCACCTCATTTATCAATATCGCCGCTGATTCTGACTTTTCAATCCACAACCTCCCTTACGGTATTTTTAGCGATACCAAAGACGCTGCTGATAATAACAAGCGCCGTGCAGGCGTTGCCATCGGTGAGCACGTATTGGATCTATCTGTGCTAGAGACAGAAGGCTTATTAAGCTTATTAGATGGTGGACCATACTTTGATCAATCCACTCTAAATGCTTTTATTGATTCAGGCCGAGATAACTGGACGAAGGCACGTCAAACCATTCAAACGCTACTCTCCAGCGACAATGATACCTTACGTGATAATGCCGACTTACAGCAAAAGGCGTTGTTTAAACAAGCAGATGTTACGATGCACCTGCCTGTTCGAGTGCCCGGCTTTACAGACTTTTACTCTTCTAAAGAGCATGCCACTAACGTCGGTACTATGTTCCGCGATCCAAATAACGCCCTACTACCTAACTGGACCGAAATGCCCGTCGGTTATAACGGACGCGCCAGCACTGTCATCGTCAGTGGAACTGATATCGTACGTCCATCCGGTCAGCTAAAACCCAATGCTGACGACCGCCCTATTTTTTCTGCCTGTAAGCGCTTGGATTTTGAGTTAGAGACCGCATTTGTCGTTGGTAAAGGCAATCATATCGGTCAACCAATCGCCGTAGATGAGGCCTCTGATCATATCTTCGGCATGGTGCTGCTCAACGACTGGTCGGCACGAGATATCCAAAAGTGGGAATACGTGCCTTTAGGTCCATTCAATGCCAAAACCTTTGCTTCTGAGGTTTCCCCTTGGATTATCACCATGGATGCACTGGCCCCATTTAAAACAGTTTGCCCAACACAAGAACCCAAGCCGCTTGCTTATCTGAACGAAAAAGCGAGCGATAACAGCTTTAATATCAATCTATCCGTTGAGCTACTGCCTGAAAATTCGGAGACTACTACTGTCATTTGCGAGACCAATTTTAAATATATGTATTGGTCCATGGCACAGCAGCTCACCCACCACACCATCACTGGCTGCAAGGTTGAAGTCGGTGACATGATGGGCTCAGGGACGATTTCAGGGCCAACGCCTGACTCTTATGGCTCGATGCTAGAGATTGCTTGGAACGCTACCAAACCAGTCACGCTAAAAGGCGGCGAGACGCGCAGCTTTATCGAAGATGGTGACACAGTCATTATGAAAGGCTATAGCGAAAAAGATGGTATTCGTGTTGGATTTGGTGAAGTGCGTGGCAAAGTATTACCAGCGCTTAGCTTTGATTTTGACAAATAGCAACCGTATATAAAAAAGGCGTAAAAGTAGATTCAAACTGTCAGAAAATAATGACATGCCGTCTATAAACACTGGCAGTTTGTCTACTGATATTAACGATACGCCCTATCAAAAGGAGTTTGATATGAGCTTTACCATTGAAAAAATTCATCATGTGGCTTATCGCTGCAAAGATGCCAAAGAAACCGTTGAATGGTATCAACAGCATTTGAATATGGATTTCATCTTAGCATTCGCAGAAGACCATGTGCCTTCAACCAAAGCCTTTGACCCTTATATGCATGTCTTCTTGAATGCTGGTAGTGGCAATGTATTGGCTTTCTTTGAAGTACCCAATCAACCTGAGATGGGCTTTGATCCAAACACCCCAAATTGGGTGCAGCATTTGGCGCTAAAGGTCAAAGACCGTAATGAGCTACTGATTGCCAAAGAGCACTTAGAACAAGGTGGCATTGACGTCATTGGCGTGACCAATCACGGTATTTTTCACTCTATTTACTTCTTTGATCCCAATGGGCATCGTCTTGAGTTGACCTATGATGACCCAACCTCAGAAGACAAAGTCTCGATGATTACAGACGCCATCAAGCAAGACATGCTAGATGAGTGGTCTCGTACCAAACGCGCGCCAGCACATACGCAGTTTTTGCACAGTGAAGAGTTGGCTGAAGCAAGAGAAATCGCGCCTGTCGGTGAGTAATTGCCCTATCATTCTGTTTGCTAGCTTTTTTCATATGACTGATTAATCATCGCTTTAAGCTTAAAAGTGATGATTAGTGACACACCCTACGTAGCAAAAGATAGCACACGATATCTAACCATCATGAAAGGATTCTATGATGAAAGTAAAAGCACCCTTAGGAATACTCTTAGCTGCCTCGATTGCGATGGCTGGCTGCTCCAATAACGACCAATCGGTCAGCACATCTACGGATACAGGTGAAGTGACGACATTGCGCTTCTCGCATTTTATGACTGCCACTGACAATATAAACACCGAAGCGTTAGAACCATGGGCAAAGAAAATTGAAGCGGATTCAAAAGGCCGATTAAAGGTTGAGATATACCCTTCTGCGACGCTCAGCAAACCAGGGTCTACTTATGATGCTACAGCGAAAGGTAGTGTGGATATTGGTATGCAAGCGCAAGGATATACAGCAGGACGATTCCCTTTGACTCAAATCGTAGAGTTGCCAGGCATCACAAATACTGCACAGCAGCAGAGCTGTATACTTCATAAGCTATATGATGAAGGTGTCATTAAAGATGAATACGAAGACACTCATTTGCTCGCTTTGATAGGGACTGGTCAAGGTGCGCTTCATACAGTTGATAAGCCGATTCGCACGCCAGCCGATATGAAAGGTCTACGTATTCGCCAGCCTTCTGCGGTTGCTAGCCACATCATCGAAGCGACTGGCGCCGCACCTGTCGGCATGCCTGCCAGTGATACTTACACCTCTCTTCAGCGCGGTGTCATTGATGGGCTCAGCTTTACTTGGCAACCTATTCAAGCATTTCGCCTTGACGAGTTAATCAATACGCACACCAACATCCCTTTTTATAATTCCACCTTTGTGATCAGTATGAATAAAGATAAATATAACAGCTTGCCTGATGACCTCAAACAAGTAATTGATGACAATTCTGGCGCAGAGCTGGCAGCGCATATCTCTAAGGTATTTGACGTCAGCAATGCCAAAGCGATGGCCGCCGCCAAAGCAAAAGGCGATATTATGATTGATATTCCTGATCCACTCAATGACCCAGATTGGAGAGGCCCATTAATGGAAGGCTCTCAACATTACCTTGATGAAGTCAATGCGACTGGCCTAGACGCTGACAATGTATACGAGAAGGCAAAAGCGGCCAGTAGCGTCTGTATGGTTTAGAGGACAAACATTATTAGATGATGTTCGAAAATAAATTTCTCGATGCGATAGCCGTTTAGCTTATAGCACAAAATACTGGCTACGCTAGTTGATAACGCTGTGCTATCGCTAATATTTTTTCGACCACATGATGTTGCTCGCTCATCGGTAACTGCTCTGTGGTTCCGATGACCGTAATGGCATACTCTAATGGCAAGCTCTGAGTAACTGACTCAGCAGTAACCGTAGACTGACTGGCGATATTACCTGTCAGCTGAGGTACGATAATAGGAATGGTAATGGCATTAATACCCATCACCATATCACCCGTGACAGTTGCATAGCCATGGGTACGAATTTTTGCTTGTAGTTGGGTAAAATTCCGCCACTGCTCTACTTTAATGGCTTCATCGCTTGCATGCCATTCAGCCATAACCAATGGTTGGATAATCTCTTCAGATTGATAACTGGCAAACAGCTGACCTGTCGCCGACGTCGTCAGTGGCATACGTGAACCAATGCGAGTAATGATACTGATTGGACTGTCTGGCTCAACAGACTGAATAATAATAGGCCCTTCGCTGAACCATTTGGCAATTTGCACCCCGCAGTTGAGGATATCTTTTATCTCATTGGCTGCATGAGTCAGTCGCTCCAAGATGTTATTTGAACTGACCCCGTTATGACTAAGTGCATTGACTCGAATACCTAGTCCATAGCGCCCATCGTTTAGCTGCCGAGCGTAATTTTTGCGGATGAGGCTAACCATATACCGGTGACACTTTGCTGGATGCATTTGCATGGCTTCAGCGATGTCTTTTAGCATCATAGGTTCATTGCGGTCGATAAGCACATCTAGTATCGACAGCCCAATCTCAAGTGACTGTACCCCACCTTGATTTTTATTGGTGGTAGCAGATTTGTCTATAAGGGTTTCAGCTGCTGGCATGGCTTGCTCGATTAATGATTTGTTGGGTTAGTTCAAATAAACATCATTGAAATAAAAAATTAATATCAAGATACTTATATTAATTGCATTAAATAAGAATGCTATAACGAATTATAACCGCTTATTTCACTCACAACATACCATAATAAAAGGGAATTCATAATGATGGCACTCTATGGCTACTTTCGTAGTAGCACCTCTTACCGTACTCGTATTGCGATGAACCTAAAGGGCTTGGATTATGACTACATCGCGGTCAACTTGGCTCAAGACGAACAATTAGAAAGCGCATTTAAATTACTCAATCCACAAGGGTTGGTACCTGTCTTACAAGCCGACGATTTATTGCTCTATCAAAGCCCCGCTATCTTGGAATGGTTAGAGGATATTTATCCTGAAAGCCCCCTATTGCCTAAAGATGCATCTGGACGCATGCAAGTACGTGCCATTAGCGCCATGGTTGGCTGTGATATTCATCCTCTCAATAACCGCCGTATCTTACAATATTTACGTAATGAGCTTTCGGTAGACGAGGAAGATGTCATTGCATGGTGCAATCGCTGGATAACTGAAGGTTTTACCGCTTTGGAAAAAATACTAGCAAAAGATAAAACTCGTGGAAAATTTTGCTACGGTGACAGCCCTACGTTTGCAGACTGTTATCTCATTCCGCAAGTTTCTTCTGCTCGCCGCTTCAAAGTAGACCTCAGCACTTATCCTAATATTATGGAAATTGATGCGCATTGCCGCACGCTAAAAGCCTTTGCAGAGGCGGATCCTATGGTGCAGTCTGATGCCCCAAAGTCCTAATAAGTCGCCAAAGAAGACTAACCAATATCGTTACATCCCTTCTAATCATTCATCTTTCAATACAATATGGCATATATGCAAATTATTGATTATATAGTGAGCAACTGTTGGATATTTTTGATAAAATACCTTATATATCAAATATAGAATTAATTAAAATTCATTGATTATAAATAATTACACTGTTTTATCAATTATAAAAGGTTGGGGATAATGGACGATAACACTTCGCTAAACAAGACAGACCTTCTACCTTCTGATGCAGCTACTGAGGTTTTCCCATTAGCTGTATCCGCTAGAGAGGACACAGAAGCCGCTAGAAAAATTGCACCGACCGTGGTCAAACAGCTTTCAGAATCTGCCTTGTTTAGAATGGGATTGCCAAAATCACTGGGAGGATGGGAAGGCAATCCTGTAGAAACCTTAAAAGTATATGAGACCTTAGCCAGTGCTGAAGCTTCAGTGGCTTGGATCGTTTGGAATAACCATTTAGCGTGTACGTTTGGCAGGTTTTTAGACGAGTCTAGTATGAAAGAGATATACAACGACCCCTCCCACGTTTATGCCAACTCAGCCCGCCCCGAGGGCGTTGCCACAGTGGTCGATAATGGCTATATGGTATCTGGTCGATGGACACTAGTATCTGGATGTGAATTGGCGGATTGGTTTGTGCTGCGCTGTTTGGTGGTCTCAGAAGGATCTCCAACCACTCTGGGGCCAGGAGCAAACCTAAAGCTGTTTTTTATTCCAAAAACAGAAGTAGAAGTCATTGATACGTGGAATGTTGGCGGATTGAATGGCACAGGCAGTCACGACATAGTCATTAAAGATGCTTTTGTAAAAGAAGCTTATGCTGTTGGGTTTGATAGCCCTGTCGCCATCGATAATGCTTATAGTCGCTTGCCTATTGGTTGTATCAATGCAGCAGGTTGCGCTGCCATGTCTCTAGGTGTATTAAAGGCCACAATGGACGACTTAATTGACATGTGTCTTGAGAGAGTCACGCCTGGTAAGAACCCAGATCTACGCGACCGCGCCACCGTACAAGCTACCATCGCGAAGAGTACAACCCTATTAGCATCTAGGCGCTTACAGTTAGATAATAGCGTCGAGGCATTGTGGAATGAAGCGCAGCAACAGAACACCTTTACCGATGTGCAACTTGCGGATGTCTGGGCAGCATCATGTGAGGCTGCCAGAGAAGCTCGAGCGATGGTATCTGAAATCTATGCGGTTGCTGGCACTGCTTCATTGTATAAACAACATAAAATAGAAAGAGCGCATAGAGACATTCATGCGATTTTACAACACGGTATCGTGCAGCCTCATTGGATGAATCAAGCTGGCATGGCTTATGTTGGATTAACACCGAACGCTGCGATGTTTAGAGTATAGTCAAACCCATACAAATCCGCTACATTGCTACCTTGCCAACCATACTCATGTATAGCTTGCACTCGGCTCCCTTGTATCAAAAGTATCGAAATTGTTTGAACTCAACTATATGAATGTGACTTCTATAATAAGTACTAGCGCTTGTACAACATAAGGTACAAGCGCTTTTTACTGCTTAGAATTTACTGCTTAATAATTGTATAAAACATCTATTATTTACCCGTAAAAAAGCAAGACATTCGTTGTCTTGCTTTTTTGTATTTGATTGACAATCATAATTGAGAGACCTCTTTAATCAAAATGGAAGCCTGCGCCAATCGCGCCGCCTGCGTTGCCCTGAGTATCTGCGGTACCATTTATCTTCATGACCCAACGGCCATCATTTGATAATTTGGAAAAACCAACAGCAACCGCGCTTTCTCCATTATACGTACCGACACCACCGCTAATCATTGACTTGCCTGCGATATAAGCTTGCGGTAATGAAGACATCGCCATTGCTGCTGAAATACCAGCATTCGCATTCTCTTCGACTTCACCAATTTTATAGCCTAGATCGCTCATATTGTTATTGAGTCTACTATCTAGCGCGCTCAATTGACTGTAGTTGACAGCATCTGTCGCTTCGACGCCATCAGCGACACCTGTTATGCGCTGATTACCAGCATATAGACCTTGAGCGGTCATGCTTGGGCCATCTTGCATGCTGATGCCACTACTATTGATAATAGTCGTACCCACTGTGACACTATCAACACTGATGTTACCGTTCAAGTCAAACTTGATACTACTGCCCTCTGCGGTAGTGGTTATGTTATTGCCACCTGTAAAACTCAGGACACTGCCATCTCCGACTGGCTTATTGATATTAGCGCCACTATCTGCACTAAAATTGAGCCCAGCATCAAGCTTGTCCGTGTTGGTTTTAATGTTCGTGGTATTGTTCATAATATTGCTAGTGTTGGTAGCGATATTAGTTGTATTGGTAGAAATATTGGTCGTGTTAGTGGCAATTTTTGTAGTGTTGAATTGCACATTTTCATTGATTTCAATGGTGCCTTGTCTGATAGAAGCAATCGCACCATCTATGTTGCCCTCACCTGTTCCACCGATGTTGCTATTGGTGAACGTACCACTCTCAGAATTATAGACAGTGTCACCACCGATAATGCTGCTGATACCACTCCCTTGTGCATAAAGCTGACTGCCATTGATAGCATCTTGGCTGCCGGCTGTTACCTCACCATTTTGGACGTTGGTGACTTTGTTATTAGCGGCATCAATGCCACTTTTCGTGACGCTTGGACCACCTGTAATGGTCAACCCATTGTCATTCATGATGGCATCACCAGTGGTTACACTATCTAAGATGATATCTGGATTTAGATCAAAGCTAATATCATTAGCATTGGTAGGTATTGCTGCATCTTGTAGTCCCGTACCAGCAGCAAAGGCAGTGGCATCATTCACTGATGTTCTAGATACTTTGATATTACCATCTCTACTGTTCAGATCGAGAGCATCTCCTTGTTTGACCATGGTAGCAATATCACCTTGAGCCGTGATTCCCCACCCTTGATCTAAGGCAATAGTCACTTCTTTTAATTGCCCAACATTTACAGCATCTGTATCTAGCACACCTTCCCCAACGTTGCGGATAGTGTTGCCTCCATTGTCTAAGCCACGGCTACTCAATGAGACCTGTGAGACCATTCTACCTAAGCCATTATTAACGAAGGTAAAGCCTGCATCACTCATGATGCTATTACCTACTTGCATACTGCCAGTATCCCCTAGGTCTAGCTGGTTATTTAGCTTGACCTGAACACCGGTCTCAGAAGCAATAGTAGTCAGGTTGCTATCACCTGTGACATTGATAGTATCACCCAATGCAAATTGCTGATCATTGTCGCTATTACCGTCACCTATTTTGATACCTTTGGCAATTTCATCATTGGTCGTTGTGAGCTGTGCAAAGTTGACGGCATCACTTGGTGCAATTCCTTCAGCGACTTTGATAATTCTATTATTACCATTATCAAGCCCTTCATTGCTAAGCGTAATGGTCTGATTAGGGCCATCAGTTATGGTGATACCTGCATTATTCAGTACCGTGTTTTCCATTCTCACGCTACCATTTTTACCAAGTACCACATCTTCAGCCAATCTAACATTTAGATTACCTTCATCATCAGCGATGACACCGATATTGTTCTCAGTTAATTCTGTTGCGCCGCCTTGAATCGTCAATGTCTGACCTAGTTTGCGATTGACGACAACTGCGGTATCGTCTCCGGTAAAGCTCAAACCCAAGTCAACGGTGCTATTGGTTGCATTTAACTGGCCAACATTGACAGCATCCGTATCTTCCTCACCATCATCTACGTTAGTGATTTTATTCCCGCCGTTATTGAGACCACTATTGCTTAGGCTAACTGTACTGCCACCAAGGAAGCTGACACCATCCGTGTTTAGCAACGTATCGCCTGTAGTGACGCTAGTGAAAACAACTTCATCTGCTGTCGCCACTTTAATACCACCGTTCTCAGCGGTTAAGACAATATTATCACCTGTTAGGAAATTGGCCGTGTTATCAGTTTGATTAAGTGTTTTCACTTCAGCGCCATCTATTTGAGTAATGACCGTTTGTATGGCACTGTCAGCTTTCACTAAACTGGCTTTGCTAGCTTCACTCAAGTCGACTGCATAGTCGGTCGTATTAGTCGCCATGTCTTTGTCACCTGCGGTCACTGTGACGGCTGAAGATCCTGCTGAAGTAGTCACGCCATTTGCATTGACTGTGTAGACGTCTTGACCGTTCTGACCCGTAGATTTCACAACATCAGCCACGTTAGTACCTGCGGCAACCTCTGTTTTAGCAGCGGCAGATGCACGGTTCACATCACCGATGTTTGCGGCATTGAAGTCACTACCCACACCACTTGCGACGTTTGTAATTTGATTGCCGCCATTATTAAGACCACTGCTGCTTAATCTAACAGTACTGCCACCCAAGAAGCTGACACCATCTGTGTTTAGCAATGTATTACCTGTAGTAACACTATCTAAACCTGTGACGTCTTTTGCCAGTTTAAGAGTCAAAGTATCAGATCCATCAGCAATCACACCAATATTATTGCTATTAGACAGCTTTGCACTATCCGTCTCCCCACCTTTTACAATGAGCTGTTCACCGAGTTTACGGTTGATAGGAGTACCAGTATCACCGCCGAAATCCATACCTTTATCAAGTGTGCTATTGATACCGTTTTGCAGCCCCTTTAGCTGCGCGACATTCACTGCATCACTATTACTAGTGCCCGCTGCAACGTTGACAATCTGACGGTTACCGCCTTCTGACCCAGTACCAACTGATACAGCGCCGAGTGTCACACTTTTTGTCGCAATAATGGCATTTTCATCGATGAACAAAGTCCCTATTGGCACAAATCCAGTGGCTCCGCCTGCGACATTAGCAATAGATTTTGATCCCAGTGCCACGCCATTTTGGGTAGCAGATTGAGCACCTGCACCAAGTGCTAACGCGCCTTTTTCGGTAGCAGAAGACGCCACACCGAATGCGGATGAGGCGGTTTCAGAAGCGCTAGCATGTGTACCTATCGCTGTCGCAAGATGACCTTCTGTACGGGCTTTAACACCGATTGCTATGGAAGCCGCACCACCCGATTCGGTATTTCCAGCATAGGGATCGCTTAGATCCAATAAATCTCGACCAGCATATTCGTTAAATGCGGTATTTACTGTCCCACTATTCAGAGTGGTGTCAGTGATAGTCCCGTCGAGATTGTATATCGATGCTAGGTTTAGATCGTCTCCACCAATGGCAATAGAAGAGCCACCTCGTGAGACGACATTTGCACCGATAGCAATAGATTGCTCTCCACTCGCCAGCGTTTGTTGCCCAGATTCCGAGCTACCAATCGCAATGGTTTGACTGCCAGTTGCTTTTGCGTTGCCACCCATCGCCATGGCGTTATAGCCTGTTGCCCCATCATTATTTGCGTTACCGCTAGCGGTTGAATCTACGCTGTAGTATTTAGTCTTATTGGCTGCAACTGTATTAGTTAAGCTGTTTAACTGCGAACCATTCACAGCATCTTTACTCGTTGCTGTAATGTCACCATCATCGACATTTATGATTTTATTATTACCATTATTTAGCCCACTATGACCAAGCGTGACAGTATTGACTAAATTGCTAGCTACTATCTTGACACCAGAATGATCAACCAGCGTATCACCTGTTTTAAGACTACCATCAGTACCCAAATCGACAGTTTTATCGAGCTTTATCGTGAGTGATTTATCATGCTTGTTAGCCGTGACACTGATATTTTTGGTGTTTGGGCTTCCTATAACTGTTTCACCACCTTGGATGGTCAAAGTCTGATGATAAAAAGGATTGGTATAAATCTCACGTGCTGGATCATCTCCGGCAAAATAGGTGCCTACTGCATTTGCATGCATACCAAAACCAGCCGCAAGCAGCCCAAGCCCTATCGCGCTCAAGCGCAAGGTATGAATAGAAGACAGGTTAGATGTTGTATTGATGGTAGCATTAGCGCTCACACTAGATTTGGAAGACTTACCACGCCCCTTCACATACTCACCGACTGCGGTAAAGCAACTTAAGGCTTCATTCCAGATGACTTTATAAATGCGGTTCATGACATGTACTCCCTTACAGAATGGTTAGAATTAAAAACCAAAGACAAGATCCATCTTGTAGAGAGTTGTTATGACGAAATAAAATGATTTATGAGCTTATAGCAGTGAGGCCTTTATGGGTTATTGTTTGTGTTAATCGTTGAAAAATAAGACATTTTATTTCTTGAAATCTTTATTACTCTCTGTATATATTAGTATTACCGAATATATACAGAGAGACAATGCCGTTTGTCTTGACTTTAATACCGACTGTCTTATATATGTCGAAAAATGAATATAAATAATGGTATGAAATCATAAAAAAATACAATTGTCCACTTATTTACCTAAAAATATGCTCTTATCGATATATCAAAGATATAAGATAAGAGCGTTTTTACTATGCTAATGATAGTCGGTTCAGTATGTTTACGGCTTTAGAATTTAACTATAGATAATACAAATGAGAGCATTATAGAAATTTAAAATAAGTAAGCATCACACTGTACTCAAGTTATATAGAATTGATTAAAATGACTTCTCAACCCTCTTTAGATCCTATCGGTAATACTATCTGTACCACCAACCCTTGTATCCCGTCTTTGCGATTATAAGTATGGATATAGCCCTTGTGAGCGGTTACTACTGCATGAACGATGGCCAGTCCTAATCCATAACCACCCGTTTCACGATGCCGAGCAGAGTCCAGTCGTACAAATGGTTGAAAAATACGCTCTAAATCCTTTTCTGCCACACCGCCGCCTTCGTCCGTTATGCTGATCTGAATCGCAGATGTCTTATCCTCTGTCTCTATTTCTTTAATTTCAGCAATGACTTTGGAACTAGGAGCAGTATGCATAAAGGCATTGCGAATAATATTCTCAAGGGCGCTATACAGCTGTTCTTGATTACCTAACACTGTCAAAGAGGTTGTTGACGCTGTTAATAGTGCAGAATCGGGCGATTGCCACTGCCATTGCACGTCTTTATTTTGAAACTCGAAACAGACGTCTTGCCCAATCTCACTGATAATTTCAGCAATATCGACCGTGTCGTTTTCTAAGTTGTCGATGGTATATTGCTGCATTTGCAGTGACTGGATATGAATGATTTGTTCAATTAACTCATTCATTCGTGCTGACTCTTTGTCTATGCGATCTAGATAGCGACTGGCATTAGGGGCAAAATCTCGAGTCAGCTCAGTCGCGACATCCAGACGTGCCAACGGCGAACGCAGCTCATGCGAGATGTCACTCAACATCTGCTTGCGTGCCAGCTCACTTTCAGCCAATCGTGTTGACAGCTTGACCACATCATTAGCAAGTAAACCCAATTCGTCATCTCCCATTTTCGATAAATTTGGATGGGCTTGATAGTCACCATCAATCATACGGTGCACGGTGTTCTGTACACGGCGAATACGCTGAGTCATCGTACGACTGAGCCAAATACAAACCAAGATACTAAAGATAATAATCAACAACAGACGTATGGGAAAATTACTATGCTGCAGCTCCACTACGTCAGAAAAACGCAAATGCGGACGCAACTGTATAATAACCGTTTGCTCATCTGGTAGAGCGACCGTCACATCGGCCAGTTCAGGACGATTCTCAGAATCAGCTATCGTCGCGCTACTCGGAATCATAGGCGGCAAAAGATAGCTTAATGCCGATGGTTGAGCATTCGGCATATCTTTATCACGTCTAGGCTGTATTGGCAGCTTTGGCTCTAGTGATGGTGGTTCTGTTGCCTGCTGACCCTCTGGTCTACTTTTTGGTCTTGGCTCCTCTCCCTCTCCATCACGATAATAGTCTGGCTCTATCGCCTGCTGACCATATGGCCTAAGTTCCGGCCTCAGCTCATCCCTATCGCGATAACGCGGAAATATAATGGCACCTTGCTCATCATAGACTCTAATTTGATTCATCAGCCATCGGTCTTGATGGTACATCTGCTTGACGGCTGTCAAGTCGCCAGCTTCTAGTGCCGTAACCATCTCTTGACGCTTAGTCAATAACGTATCGACCTGCACATCCATAAGAGCGGTGAGCGCTTTTTCACTCAACCAACGCTCTACCATGACCGATAAGATAGAAGTGACCAGAATGGTGACTAATAGGCTCAAAAACAGCCGCCAAAACAGGGTGATTCGCACCTTAAATTTAGGAGTATTCATCGATGATTCCATTATTAAAGTACTAGCTGATAACCTTTACCACGAACCGCTTTTATTGGCTCGTCATGAAAAGGTTGAAGTTTTTTACGCAGGCGTGACACATGCACATCTAAGCTACGGTCAAAAGGCTGAAGTTCACGTTGCAATACATGCTCTGATAGCCATTCTTTACTGACCACCTCGCCTTTTTGTTTGAGGAGCGCTACCAATAGATCAAACTCTGTACCCGTCACTTGCAGCTCAATACCATCTATTTGACAAATTCGCTGATTTTGATCGAGATGCAAGCGACCTTCTGGTAATGGTGTGTGATCTGACACCGCCGCATTGGTACGTTTAATCACTGCATTGATACGTGCCAGCAGCTCTCGAGGGTTACAGGGTTTGGTAATATAATCATCAGCGCCAAGCTCTAGACCGATGATACGATCAATCTCCTCGCCTTTTGCTGTCAACATAATGACAGGGATATCAATAATATTCGGTAATTGGCGCAGTACGCTGAGCCCATCCATTTTTGGCATCATAATATCAAGCACTAGCAAATCATAAATAGGCGCCTGAGTACTCGCCATTTTCAGTTTTTTTATGACTGCCTCACCATCATGAACGCAGTCACATTGGATGCCGTGATTGTGTAAGTACTCTTGTAATAATTGAGTCAACTCTTCGTCATCGTCGCCTAATAATATATTTGGCATATTTTTCTCCTTTAGCTTTGAATCGCTTTGTTATCTATATTATCAGGCAAGAGCTTATCGATTCGCTATAAACGTTACTTTTCTTAATACTTCATAAATGTTCGTAACCTTCAACTGTCGTAAGATAGCACCTATCAACAGCAGGTATTGTGTTTATCTACAGCACTTAAAAGTAATATTTGCTAGATGACCGTTTAATGTTTACTTAACCAAATCAATCAAATAAAAGGTATTGTTATGAAAAAATTACTATTGGGCTCAGTATTAGCATTGTCTAGCGTATTTACTGTCACAGCCTGTACCAGCGTCAATGCAAACACGGATACCACACCATCGGCCACTAAAATGCAAAAACAGCATAAAGCCGGTATGAAAAAGGGCGACATGAAAAAAGGTGGTATGAGAGGCCCATTGTCACAACTGGATCTGACCGAAGCACAACAAACACAAATTAAAGCCATCATGGAAGCGAAGCATGGCGATCGCAAAACAGAACGTGCACAACATCAGGCAGAACGTGCGCAAATGGATCAGCAGATTCAAGCATTGACCAATGCCCGCACATTGAATAATGCCGCAGTAAGCCGTCTGGCTGATCAACAAGCAGCAAAAGAGAAGCAACGCTTTATTGAACGTGTACAAACCCAGCATGCAATTGCTCAAGTATTAACTGCTGAGCAACGTGCCGAACTTGCACAAATGAAAGAAGAAAGAAAAAATGACAAAAAAGATGATCGTGGTTCAGACCATCGTGAGCCACGTGGCGAACGTCCTCAACCAGGCATGTAATAATCTACTCCGGAAAAGTATGATTTTTATCTAGCGATATAAGTTTTAAATAAAAAAGCGCCTCTATTTGATAGAGGCGCTTTTTTATTTGCTAATATAAATATTTAAATCAATCTGATATTTTAATTAATTTCAAAAACTCTTTCTCTGCCAAAACCTTAATATCTATACCGCTCTGTATAAGCTCTTCTACTTTTCGATGCTTACTACTTTTTTCGTGGCCTGCCAGCAATGTTAAATCTTGAACACCAACCACGAGGTAATCTAGCTTTTTTGAAGCACCTGCTTTCACATTAAACCCATTCTTGGCTGCTATCTCAGCAATCTCTGCTCTACCAATACTCAAGTCTCCCGTAAAACAAATATTAAGTCCTGCGTATTGACCTGCTTCATCTCCAGTTTTGGTAATATTACGTGGATAACTCTGATTGTTTACACGTCGCTGTTGATGATAAATACTATTATATTCACTAGCTTCTACCCAATCACGGATCGATAGACTATTCTCTCTGAGGATAGTTACGGTGATAAATCCACATGCTTTAGCATCCTCTAAGGCATCGTGATGAGTAAATCGATAATTCCATTCTTTACATATATTCGCTAGATTATAACCTTGAACCGCAAAGCGCTGACAAGTCCTACGCACTAATACAGTCGCATCTACCCACTGTAGCTCTGGTACCGGTAACTTATGGTTGTCAAGACTTTGCCTTAAAGCCCTTTGATCAAAATTCGTATAGCTAACAACAATATTTTCACCGATAAACTTCAGTATATTTCCATAGATGTCATGCATGTATGGGGCATCTTTCACCATACTGCTGGTAATACCATGCACTTCTATATTTTGACGACTGAAAGAGGTCAGAGGTGCGACTAAAGTGCAATAGGTATCAATCAACTTACCGTTTAAATATTTAGCCAACCCTATTTGGCAAATAGACCCTACATCACTATTTGCAGTTTCAACATCAATAGTCACAAAGTTCACTATATATTCCCTTATTTAATATAATTTTCCATACCATCCTCAATAGCAGCAAACTATCTTTCAGCCATCACTAACCTATCAAATACCATCTTGCCTATCATCGTACCATTGCCATCACGATAATATTGCATAAGCTCACGACCATACTGTCGCGCATCAATACTATTACTGGCATTCGGCACTTGCACATCACTTGGCAAATTTGGGAATGCCATGTCTTTAGAGCTGATAGAAGAATACTGCTGCAAAGCGTCCATTACGATGCCGCCTGACTTATTATCAGCAGACTGATATTTGCTTGGGAACGCACTACGCGAATGCTGCCATTTGAGCTGACCACGTTTGTCAAACCCATACAGTTCTTGTACGGTTGTATTGTCTAATAATTCTGACTCGTCCGTCTCAGCATCCTTATTCATACTGTCTTTCAGCATTGCCAATACTTGCTGTACCAATGCTTTACTGGTCAATTTATCAGTCTCAGTGGCGCTTGCCTCATAAGAAGCATCACTATCTTGGACCAGTTCAGGATATTGCTTACTGATACGATCGTAGAATATCTGCATATAATCTTGATAAAATTGCTCATAGCTATCAGCACTTTGCACACGGCGAATCACTTGAGCACTTGCTTGCATAACTGGTAACTGATGTTCCGGTAATTTAGGAGACAGTGATGCCAGTGTGTTGGGCGCGACATAATCAAACTGACTAACAGGTGCCGCTTCAAAGGTACGGTCTAGCGCCTCAAAATGGCTCTTTATCACCTCACTACCAAAACCTTTAGGCAGCGTGCCATCGTCAATCGCTATCTTTAACCACTTATTTCGCCATTTTGTACCGAGCTTGTCATCTAATAAATCTGAATTAAACATCGCAAAGTTATCTGCCCATAGATAGATATCACCGTTTTTGAAATCGATATAAATGGGCTGATTAATGCTACTGTGATGATTGCGCGCTTGATACTGCACACTGGCGAGCATGGTAGCCTTGCCAGCCATTGGCTGATAGACACCTTGAGAGTTGATAGACAGCGGCTTTAATAGATAAGCATCTAATAGCTTTGCTTTTTTCACGTCTACTGGTTTTGACTGCTCATCATAATTATCAAACAGCTGCTGGTACGATGCTGGCACGGTAATATCGCTATCATACTGACTGTCTACCCACGCTTCATAAGCATCTGAACATTCAAGGTAACTGTCTTTTAGTGTCGTTCTCTGAGCGTCATACTCCGTATCCAAAATATCTTTATTTTGCGTGTCGGCCTGAGAAATTAAGTCAGCATAAGCTTGATCGTGTGTGTCTTCGCAGTAATCATCTATATAACCTGACGCGACCGACTTTTCTTCTTTTGCATTGGCAATCTGCTGATCGTTATTAATCTCAATATTGCCGTGATAACTGAATGATTGGCGACGCTGTTTTTGTAACGCGGTTGCCAATGCTGTTTTGGCCGCGGTTGGTGTTTGCTGTGCCGTGATAGCCGTAGACTGGCCGAGACTAGTAGATTGACAACCTGTTAATAATAATGCGCCTGTTATGAATGCACTGGTGAATAAAGTGTGGCTTTTGAGCATTGACGGCAGACGACCTACGATGTCTTGTTGTACTGTTTTCATTTTTTGTCCTTAATAAATATGGGCTTGAACCGACGATAGTGCTAATGACGCTCTATCGGTTGTCCGTATCATCTTCAGCATCGTTGTAGTCTTCGCTATAGTCAGTGTCATAGTCATAGTCATAGTCATAGTCATCACTAGAGTCATACTCTGACGCATCACTGGCATAATCGTCACTGGCATCAGTATAATCACTATCGTAATCATAACGGGCATAACGGGCGGTATCTAGCCTATCTTCTGCTTGATGTTGTTCTGCCATCCACGCATTGCCATCGATAGCAGGTTTGGCGTTTTCACCGAAAGATTCTGCCAATAAAGGCGTTAATACATGATTTTTAAAACTGGTTTTATCGTAGCGCACCTGATTTAATACAGTGGTTGTAGAGCCCATCAAATCGCCACCGATATTCATGCGCTGTTGCTTGGCAAGCAGACGGTCTGAGCTGTCTAAGTAATAGTAGTTGATTTGATTGAACGAGATAGGACCGATGGCCTCAATCAATTGTAATAACGACCCCACATCTGCACTTTGATAGCCCTTATTGTATAGCTGCAATTTATCAATGGCTGTTTTTAGCATCGCACCATCAGGATACTTTTCTGGATTTGCATCGACATAATCTTGTAATGACTTGGACATGTACTTCAGCGTTTTACCGATCATCTCACCGCTTTGTTGACTACCGAAATATACTTTTACCGCTCGGCTAGCACCGACTTCTTTGGCAAACCGATCATTACGAATATCTACCGCACTAAAATGCTCAGGCGCCAGCTCTGCCATACTGTCCTGTATCGCAGAAATCGCCGCATCATAAAGTACTGCTGGCGGCAGTTGTTCCGTAATGCTCTCTGGCAACCCAAAACTAACGGTATGCGATGCCATCTCATTAGGTAGTGGCGTATGGTCAGGATTGGCAATTGCCATGATGGGCATAATGACTGAAGGATCGACTGTGATACGACTGTTGTCAAAATCAAGCGCGAGTGGTATTTGTACCGATGCGCTAATCGTTGGCGTCACATAATCATAGCTGTAGACGCTTTGTATTTGTCGCTGCTTAGGGTTGTATTGACTGACACTGCTGAACATGAGGTTTTTATATTGATATTCATTTGATGCAGCTATCTGCTCAGGCGTACGATGAATCATGCTAAGCATTTGACCAAGCACGCCTGACGCTGACTCAGGGGGAAACGCGCTTGCTGTACCAGCCATTTCTGCTTGTTGTTTTGCCATCTGCATGGCTTCATATTGCTCTGTCATGCTTTTGGGGTTTAATTCTGATAACTTTGAAAAAGCACTGTCCGATTCATAATCATCAGTTTCATAGGCTTCTGTAGCATAGTCACTGCGACTATAACCGTTTTCATCATAGCCGTCTTGGTCGTAACCTTCATCATCGTAGCCGTACTCGTTGTATCCGTCTTCATCGTAGCCATACCAGTCATAACCATTTTCGTCATAGCCATTTTCATCATATGCAATGTCATCTGACTCCTCAGCATATTCTTCGACGACGACTTCATCTGCAGCATCGACATAACCATCATAATCTGACTCAGATTCATAAAAGTCCCCGTTATCTGAGTCGTAGTCCGACTCATAGTCGCCTGAAGTTTCTTTTTTATAAACATAGGTCTCTAAAATAGTCTTAAGTAAACTGCTAGCGCCGGCATCAATACTGTCTGGACTGATAAAAGGCGCTGCTTGATAGTTGGCTTGTGAGACTGACACATGCTCCGTTGCTAAATGCTGACAAATAGCGGTCAATAAATGTAACTTGGCTTGATTCTCTGTACTGGGATATTTTTCTTGGTCAAACAGTTGGGCATAGCGTTCAGACTTGGCATGTAAACTGGCATTAAATGCACGGCCCTGTGCTTGGCTTTGTACGGTATCTGCCGTTTCAAAATCAATCATCTTTCCTGATACGGCAGCAGATGATGAGACGGTCGGGTTTGATTGACAGCCTGTCACCATAGTCGTCGCACCCACAGACAAAATGGCACAGCCAGCAATCATTATCGACTGACGCTTACTAGTGCTCGATGACTGATGAACGGATGATTGAGGTAAAGTTGGCTGGTCATTTTTACGAAAAATAGGCGGTGACATGAGACTTCCTTAATCTAAGCTGACAAACAATTGTAAGTATCGTATTGGTAGCGTTATTTATATCACAAAACATTACTAGCTAGCGATAATAGCGCAATTTTTCATTTAGTTTCCATAAATCATTGGGTTTCACCATCCTATTTATTCACTGAACACTTAAAACGCTCTCGTATTAGACAGCTATCTGTCTCTATGAAAATAAAAAGCAGTAGCACAATGAACAAAATATATTTTAAAACCACCATTTCTTCATATTTTTATAGACATATGTAGATAGCAACTCCCTATTCTCATGTTATTCTGTTATTTTGCGTGACATACCTCTCTATAATCTATCTATTGCTTGTCTATATACTTGTTGATTAACTTCTCTCATAAAAAGGAATTTACGATGTCACACCTGCCCTCACACTTACATCATGCTACTCAGCAACCCAAACTCAAGAAAAAATTATTACTTAACCCTAGTACGCTACTGATTACTGGGGCGTTATTATTGTCTGTATCTGCTCATGCGCTGGAACCAGTGGCATCGACCAACTCCATTAATAACACCTCAATTAATACCAGTGCAATAAACCTAGCCGTAATGGCTGATAACCCAACCGTACTGTCTGAAACCAAACGCATTACGACCGCCAAATCAAGCAAGCTCACCGCTACGACTAACACGACTAATAACACAAATAGCGATCAAGCCATCTACTCTGCGGATGCCATTCATCATCCAGTTTGGGCTAAAAATGGCATGGTTGCCACGCAAGAAGCGCTCGCTTCAGATATTGGGTTACAGATTCTTAAACAAGGCGGTAATGCCGTTGATGCCTCGGTTGCCGTTGGTTTCGCATTGGCTGTTACTTTGCCACGTGCCGGTAATATCGGTGGCGGCGGGTTTATGATGATTTATGATGCCAAACAGGGCAAAACAGTGGCGTTAGATTATCGTGAAAAAGCACCCAGTAGTGCCTCACGTGACATGTATCTTGATGCCGAAGGCAATGCCGTCAGCGACTTGTCTCGTTATCATGGTTTAGCCGTTGGTGTACCGGGCACAGTGGCAGGACTGCTCAAAGCATTAGACGAACACGGCACGATGAGCCGCGGGCAAGTCATGGCACCAGCGATTGCACTGGCAGAGGATGGTATCGAAGTCACAGCAGGATTGTCCGAGTCGCTCACCGCCTTAAGTGATCGCTTGCAAAAATGGCCCAGTACTAAAAAGGTGTTTTTTAAACCAGACGGCAGTGCTTATCAACCGGGCGAACGTTTAAAGCAACCAGAGCTTGCCCGCTCGCTAAAGCTGATAGCGGCACAAGGGGCTGATGGGTTTTATAAAGGAGAGACGGCCAGTAAAATTGTCAAAGCTGTCAATGAAGCAGGTGGCCGTATGAGCCTACAGGATTTGGCCAACTATAATGCCGTGGCCCGTACGCCTGTAAAAGGCAACTATCGTGGTTATGAGATTGTCTCTATGCCACCTCCTTCTTCTGGTGGTATTCATATCATTCAGATTTTGAACATATTAGAAGGCTATCCACTCAAAGACTACGGGCAAAACAGCGCCCAAACCATTCACTTAATGGCAGAGGCCATGCAATTGGCTTATGCCGATCGTGCCGAATATTTGGGTGATGCTGATTTTGTAGATGTCCCTGTGAGCGGTCTAACTGCCAGACCGTATGCCGATAAACTGCGCACACTGATTGATCCCAATAAAGCCACGCCAGCTGCTACCATCAAAGCCAATAACCCACTACCGTACGAGAGTGATCAAACCACGCATTTTTCTATCGTGGATAAAGACGGCAATGCAGTCGCCAACACCTATACGTTGAATTTTTCTTATGGCACTGGGCTGGTTGCTGATGGCACAGGTATCTTATTAAATAACGAGATGGATGATTTTTCTGCCAAACCTGGTGTGCCCAATGGTTATGGCCTATTAGGCGGTGAAGCAAACAGTGTCGAAGCTGACAAGCGACCGCTGTCTTCTATGAGTCCAACGCTCGTGTTCAAAGACAGTAAGCCTTATATTGTAACGGGCAGTCCCGGTGGTAGTCGTATTATTACGACCGTGACGCAGGTTATCTCTAACGTGATTGATCACGACATGAATATTGCAGAAGCCACGCATGCCCCGCGCATTCATGATCAATGGTTGCCTGATGAAATCCGTATCGAAAAAGCATTAAATATCGATACCATCAAAAAGCTCGAATCTATGGGGCACACGGTGAGCCCGCAATCAGCCATGGGCTCAACGCAATCTATTATGATTACGCCAAGTGGTGTTTACGGCTCGTCTGATCCACGTATCGTTGATGCAGCGGTAGTTGGGTATTAGTCATAATACACAAGGATACAATTATGAAATCAATACAACTACCTCTACTCCTAACCAGCATATTAGGCCTCACTGCCTGTATCGATTTGGGTGCGCGGTTTATGTATGAACAAGACGATTTAGAAACTGACTCTGGCAATGCAGTAGGAATGTGTACCACAGAGATCAATCCAGCAACAGACAGACTTCTTTTTTCGCCACTACCTAAAAGTTGGGCAAAAGGTTACTGGGATCGAAATAACCTACCTAAAGGTATGCTATATTTTACTTGTGATGGGAGCACACCTTTATTACCCAAAGGCTGTCAGGGCAACTCACTAACCACGCCACAGCTGCGTCGATACTGGAAGAAGCATGACTTAATGGTTGGTTCAGTAGAGTTTGATTGTCACAACGGTATCCCAAAATCATATAAGAATCACTAATTGAAAAGCAACAGTACTACCTATGAGCTGTAAGGAGACGTTAAATTATGAACGCACTCAGAGTTGGCTCAGCTGTGGTTGGTATCAATTTATTAATGCAAAATTAATGTTTCAGTGGCAAATGGTCGTGACGAAACTGAGTGGGTGACAATCCTGTAAATTGTTTGAACTGACGGCTAAACGCACTATGATCACCATAGCCGCAGTTCAGTGATATTTGCGTGATAGACATTTCAGGAATAGCCAATAATTTGATGGCATGTTCTAACCGCAGTTTTTGCACAAACTGTAATGGTGACATGTTTAATACTGCTTTAAACGTACGCTCTAGTTGCGATAAGCTCAAATTTGCCAACTCAGCCAATTGTGATATGTTGATTTTTTGGTCCAAATGTGCCCTAACAAACTGTGCAACTTTGGCCAAGCGGGCATGTTTACGTAAAATGCGTTCGTTGTCTTCATCAATATCAACAGAAATACCCACCATGGCCACAATTTGCTGTTGTTCATTGTAAATAGGCAGCTTATTGGTGATGCACAAACCTAATTGCCCCGAAGCATAACTATGCAATTCTAAATTATCGACAATGGATTTACCCTCTTGTAGTACTCGCATGTCTTGCAACATATAATCTTTACTTTGCCGATGAGAAAACACCTGCTCTGTCGTAAAACCGATGATATCTTGGCGCTTATCTATTTTGCAACGCTTTAATAGCGTCTTGTTTGCCAACTGATAACAAGCGTACTCGTCTTTGACGAAAAAAACTACATTGGGTAAAGTATCAAAAAGCGGTAATAATAATGACACACTACCAATAAAGGTCGCACTACTGTCAGGGTAGTAATGGCTTAAACTGTGCCGTAATGACGCGGCCGTTATTGTTGCGCTCTCTGCCGTCTCACTTATCATAAACTACTCCTTATCATGCTTGATGTGTTGTCTTCGTCATGCGTCAGCGCCTAGACACAGCTATTTTTTATACAAAATATCGTTCTAACTGCTGCTATCTATACTTCCAAAAGAGCTATACCTCGGTGCTTTTGAGTATGACATCGCATTTATTTTTGATACAAGCTTCTCTAGTGTACACCGATACATTGTGCAGAAATGCGCATTTTTTGCTAGAAAAACATCAAGACGACTTCATTCAAAACATTCATTCTATAAATAAGCCTTGATGACCCCTCACCTACTTTCCGCTTTTGAATGGTCATTTTTTAACTTGATAAATATCAAGGCAATGTGAATTTTTATGGATGAATGAGGATGGCAACCATGTCTGATACAGAGTACAGCTTTAAAATCATTGATTCGCATACAGGCGGTGAACCTACTCGTATGATATATGAAGGTTTTCCAGAAATTATTGGTAATACCATTCAAGACAAGCTGAGCTATCTCAAACAACATTTTGACCATTTGCGTCAAAGTATTATTTTAGAGCCACGTGGTAACGATGTATTGGTGGGTGCCCTACTTTGCCCCGTAACAAACCCTAAGGCCACTACTGGTGTCATATTTTTTAATAATACTGGCTATTTAGGCATGTGCGGTCATGGTGCTATGGGAGTCATCGCTTCGTTGGCATATCAGAATAAAATCACAGCAGGCACGCATTGGCTCGAAACCCCTGTTGGCTTGGTGAAAGCCATACTTCATGATGATGGCAGTTGCAGTGTCCAAAATGTGCCATCTTACCGATATAAAAAAAACGTCTTAATACAAGTGCCTCATCTTGGCCAAATTTGTGGTGACATCGCTTGGGGTGGCAATTGGTTTTTCCTAGTGAGTGACCACGGACAAGATATTCAAGCAAGCAACGTGAACACGCTGACACAGGTATGCATACAAATAAAAGATGCCTTGAATGCCGCTAACATCACAGGCGAAAACGGTAATGAGATTGATCATATTGAACTGTTCACTGCCAGCAATGACGACAATATAGATAGTAGAAACTTTGTGTTATGCCCGGGTGCGGCCTATGACCGATCACCTTGTGGCACTGGCACCAGCGCTAAACTGGCTTGTTTAGCAGCTGAACACCAGTTAGAGGCAGGGCAAAATTGGCACCAACAAAGCATTATTGGCAGCCTATTTACAGGTAGCTATCAACCCGTCACTGATCTTTTAACCGAATCACCGTACCAATACCCTGCGCAAACCATTGTCCCAACCATTTGTGGCAACGCTTATGTGTGTGCCGAAACCACACTCATCATACAGAATCAAGATCCTTTTAAATGGGGTATTGCTACTCAGTAATTATGACCATTTAGATTGGCACACATATATCAACGCTATCAAACGCCCAAGTTATCGAGATCCATCATGACCACTCAAACATTCGACTTGCATATTATTGGTGGCGGTATTATTGGCCTAACGACCGCAGTGATGCTGCAAGCAAAAGGGATCAGTGTTGTACTGATAGAGGCCAACCAGGTAGGACAAGGTGCATCATTAGGCAATGCCGGACATATCGCCACAGAGCAAGTATTCCCAATCGCCGATGCCAGTATGCTACGTCATATCCCCGCCATGTTATTTAACCCAACAGGCCCATTGAGATTGGATTGGCATTACCTGCCACAGTTGATGCCATGGGCCATAAAGCTGTTAATGAACATGCGCCCTGGACCATTTTCGCGCATTCACGAGGCCTTGTTAACCCTCAATCAACATAGTCTACCAGCATGGCAAAGCTTTGCAGCGCAGTGGCAACTTAATGATTGGGTACAAGTGAAAGGATCATTATTGACGGTCGAAAAACAAGGTAGCCTATCGCCTTTAATCACTCACGGCAATCGGCTGAATGACATTGGCGTGGTGAACACTTTGCTAGAAAAAGAGGTGCTTTTAGCACGTGAGCCTGCCTTACAAGACAATCAGTTGGCCGCGTTGTTTTTTCCAAACACAGGGCATATCACAAATTTGACGGCAGTGATTAAACAGCTCAGTACAACGTTTACTGCACTTGGCGGACATATTATTGAGCACTGCCGAGTACTTGATGCCACTCCTCAGGCACAAGGTACTCTCTTGACTACCACTCAAGGAGATATTACTGCCTCTACCGTTATGCTATCGGCAGGCGCGCATTCTAAAAAATTGGCAAAACAGCTCACAGGAGTATCAGTGCCATTAGATACAGAGCGCGGTTATCACCTGATGTTACCGCATGAACATACACGGCTACAAATACCTGTCTCAAGCATGGATCGGCGCTTTATCATGACTCCCATGGAAGGCGGCCTACGCTTGGCTGGCACCGTAGAATATGCAGGACTTGACGCACCTGCCAATATGCAACAGGCAAAAATACTGTTGAAGCAGGCACAGCCAATGTTAAGAACACCGTTAAATACGACAGACAGTACGCCATGGATGGGATTTCGTCCTTCAACATCAGACTCCCTGCCCGTTATCGACAAAATAGGCCACGTATTCTTAAATTTTGGCCATCAGCACTTAGGATTAACGCAAGCGGTGATCAGTGCGCAGATGATTACCGATTATTACTTTGATAATCAGCATGCCATCGACCCCAAACCTTATCAGATTAAGCGATTTCAAAAATCATCGGCTTGAACCACTAATCTCGAATTAAAACACTATTAATTTTTTATTTCATCATCCATCAAACCCTCACTAACAAGGATAATTTTATGAACATCACCGGTATTTTAGTGCCAATCGTTACCCCTTTTGACGCCCAAGGTAATGTTGATGCCAACAAACTTACTGCACTGGTCAAAGCCTTTATTGATAAAGGCGTAGCTGGTATTGTCGCATGCGGCACAACAGGCGAATACTATACTTTTTCACCTGAAGAACGCGCTTTAGTCCTAACCACCATTGCCGATGCTGCCAAAGGTAGTGATAACAAAAATGCCATCACGCTAATTGCTGGTATTAACAGCTTATCAACTGACCACTCTATCGTACTGGCTGAACAAGCAAAAACCTTAGGTTATGATGGTCTAATGTTATCTGTTACCCCTTATAGTTTGCCGGAACAAGACGGTATTATCGCCCACTTTAAAAAAGTAGCCGACGTGAGCGAGCTGCCCATTATCATGTATAACTTCCCTGCCCGCGTTGGGGTGAGTATTGAGTTTGATACCATCAAACATCTGGCCAAGCACCCAAATATTATTGGTGTCAAAGAAAGCAGCGGCGACTTTAGTCATGCATTAAGGATGCTACAAGCAAACTTTAATGATTTTGAAGTGGTTTGTGGTTGTGATGACCAACCCGTTGACTTCTTTTTTTGGGGTGCAAAAAGCTGGATTGCAGGGGCAGCAAATGTATTCCCAGCAGAACAAGTCGCGTTATTTAATGCCACACAACAAGGCGATTGGCAGACTGCCAAAAAAATAATGAGTGAGATTTACCCCGTTATCCATTCTATGGAATCTGGTAATTACAACCAAAAAGCCAAAGTGGGCTGCCTAAAAGGCACAGTTGATGTGGGCGCAGTTCGTGTGCCGCTCACACCCATGTCAGGCAGTGAAAAATCTGAGTTTTTAGCATTACTGTCTTAATTACCACTACTGGCTTTATAACCATAGTAGTGGCGGACATGATTGTTACCGACCGTAAATAGTAGATGATAGATCACAAATCAGAACCATTCACTTAAAGTCGCCGTCTCTACCATTAGTTGCAGTCACTTAGTATCAAAATCATCAGATAAGGATTACCTGCATGAACATCACCAAAGAACATGTGTTTGAACAAGCTAAACAGCAAAAGCTATGGGCAGGGCATTTAGTTGCTAGCAATGACCTATCAACCACCGTTATAGACAATACCACCCCAATTGACAACAGCCTAATTGGCAATATCGCATCTGGCAATGCCAATGATGTTGATATTGCCGTAAAAGTAGCAAGAGCTGCTTTTGATAATGGAGAATGGCGACGCTTGGCCCCTGCAGCACGTAAAACTATCATGCAACGTTGGTGCGCTTTGATGCACAAGCATTCTGAAGAACTGGCAGCTTTAGATTGTGTGGATGCAGGCAAACCCATCACAGAATGTCTGAACACAGACATTCCAGCCACGATAGAAACATTTGAGTGGTATGCAGAAGCTGCTGACAAAGTGTTCGGTAAAATTGCACCAACGGGTAATAGCGCATTGGGTTTGATTGTTCAAGAACCGATTGGTGTGGTTGGTGCGGTATTGCCATGGAATTTTCCAGCACAAATGTATGCATGGAAAGTAGCGCCAGCACTCATCATGGGCAACTCTGTCATTGTGAAGCCAGCCGAGCTTACCTCTTTATCAGCGTACCGTTTGACAGAGCTGGCATATGAAGCTGGCGTACCAAAAGAAGCCTTGCAAATGGTTTGTGGGCTTGGTGAACACGTTGGTGCAGCATTAGGTCAACACATGGATGTAGATATGGTGTCATTCACTGGATCAACTGAGGTCGGCCGATTGTTTTTACAGTATGCGGCGCAAAGCAACTTAAAAGAGATTGTCTTAGAGTGCGGTGGCAAAAGCCCGCAAATTGTCTTTGATGATGCCGTACTAGATGGCAATGCCATCAATGATATTTTATCTGCTGCTTTTTGGAACATGAGTGAAAATTGTAGCTGTGGTTCACGATTGTTGGTGCACAGCAGCCAAAAAGAACGTCTACTTGATCAGCTAAAAAAAGGCCTTGAAGGATGGAAAGTCGGCTCGCCATATGATCCTAGCACCGCCATTGGCCCTATGATTGAAGAAGCACATTTTGACAAAGTCACCCAGCATCTAAAAATAGCTCAACAAGAAGGTGCAACTCTCGTCACAGGCGGTACGATTCACGACAAGATGGGCAGTGGTTGGTATATAGAACCCACTATTTTTGATGGTGTCAGCCCAAGCATGACACTGTTCAAAGAAGAGGTCTTTGGCCCTTTACTTGCTGTGACTAGCTTTGAGACAGAAGAAGAAGCCATTCACTTAGCAAATGATACTAAATATGGTCTAGCAGCCTCTTTCTATACTCAAAATATTAAACGGGCTTACCGCGTGGCCTCTGCTATCAAAGCGGGTACGATTTCTATCAACGGGTTTTCAGAGGGTGATATTACCACACCCTTTGGTGGCTACAAACAGTCAGGATTTGGTGGCCGCGATAATGGCCTTGAAGCACTGGCCCAGTATGCACAAACCAAAACCATCTGGTTGATCAACTAATCTTATGATGTGCGGTTATAGCATGACAACAAATGGCTGCACAGCACCTAATGACTCGTTACGATTTTAATCTGAATAAAAATCCATTTATTCGCATTAAATCCCCCTTTAAAAGGACGTAGGCTATGGAAGCAATTATCAATACCATCGTTGGCTATATATGGAGCGATGCACTGGTTTATTTGGCACTAGGGGTTGGCATTTATTTTACGGTGATGACCCGTGGTGTACAGTTTCGCTATCTTAAAGAGATGGTCAGGTTGTTATTCGATAAACAAACCTCAAACCAAGGCATCAGCTCATTCCAGGCTTTTTGTATGGCATTATCTGGGCGCATTGGTGTTGGTAATATTGCGGGTGTTGCCACTGCTATTGCTGCGGGCGGCCCAGGGGCAGTATTCTGGATGATTATCATGGGTTTACTTGGCGGGGCTAGTGCTTTTGTTGAGTCAACCCTAGCACAGGTCTACAAACATAATGTTGATGACCAGTACCGAGGTGGTTCGCCTTTTTATATCGAACGCGGACTAAAAATGAAGCCGTTTGCGATATTAGTAGCCGCAGTTACTTGCTTGTCTTATGGTGTATTAGTGCCAGGGGTTCAAGCCAACACCATCGCAGATTCTTTTAATACTGCTTTTAATATCTCGCCCACCGTAACGGGCATTATCATTGTTGTTATGCTAGGTTTTATCATTTTTGGTGGTATCAAACGCATTGCCAATTTTGCTGGGAAGGTGGTGCCCTTTATGGCCATTGGCTATATTGTCATGATGATCATCGTACTGGCATTTAATGCCTCAAACTTACCAGCGATGTTTGCACTTATCTTCAAAAGTGCATTTGGGATGGATGCTGTATTTGGTGGTATTATTGGTTTGGCTATTTCTTGGGGTGTGCGCCGCGCTGTTTTTTCCAATGTGGCTGGTGCTGGTGAAGCAACTTTCAGTTCGGCAGCGGCCGAGGTATCACACCCTGCCAAGCAAGGGCTCGTACAAAGCTTTTCAATTTATATTGACACGGTGGTTGTCTGTACTGCGACTGCACTCATGATTTTATCAACAGGTATGTACAACGTAATTCCTACTGAAGGCTTGGTTTTGGTAGAGAACTTACCAGGCGTGGCAGCAGGAACAGCCTTTACCCAAGCCGCAGTGTCTACGGTATTTAGCGAGTATGGCAGCGGCTTTGTTGCTATTGCTATTTTCTTGTTCGCCTTTACCTGCCTCATTGCTTATTACTACATTGCTGAAACCACACTCGTTTATTTGGATAGCAAACTACGCTACCCTGTGTTAAAGCCATTATTAAAAATAGTATTTTTAGTCGTGTGTTTTGCTGGTAGCATACAATCTGTGGGCGTTATGTGGGCTCTAGGCGATATTGGGTTTGGCAGTATGTGCTATCTTAATTTCATTGCCATATTACTGCTAAGCAAAGTTGCCATTAAAGTACTCAAAGATTATGACGAACAGAAAAAGCTTGGACTAGATCCTATCTTTGACCCTAGAAAAGTAGGTATTGAAAACGCAGATTTTTGGATAGAATATAGTGATAAGTATGATAAACGCTAAATACTTATGAAATAACCCTTCTCTCTTATATATCAAAGCCCTTTCTATCACTATGATGCAGAGGGCTTTTCTTTCTAGTAAAACTCACTATTAAGTACATCCCATTTGATTTGATAACCCTGAATCAGTGGCTGTCTGCGGCAAATAATGCTATTATTAACGACCTGATTTGAAACAAGAAAATACGGTGAACAACGTATTTTCAGACTAAATTAAAATCTTAAGCCATTGATAATTAAAAATTTATTTCTTATCAGCCTATTTTCCGATCGTATCCGTAAGAGTCTTCTATGGCATTTGTACACCTTGGCATTCACAGCGAATATTCAATTACTGATTCTATCGTGCGTATTAAGCCGATGGTTAAAGCGGCGGCGGCTGACAATCAGCGCGCGCTGGCCTTGACCGATTTATCCAACCTTTATGCCACGGTAAAATTCTACCGTGCCTGCCTAGGCGCTGGTATCAAGCCTATTATCGGCAGCGAAGTCATCATGGAAAATGAAGACACACGACTGACCTTACTGGCGATGGACAATGAAGGTTATCAAAACATTACCCGTATTGTATCCCTTGGCTTTACCGAAGGGCGTGCCGATGATGCCAATCACGGTGTACCAGTGGTTAAGCGCAGTCATATTTTGGAACATGCGGCAGGCGTGATTGTATTATTTACCGAAAAATCTGATGTCGGCCAAGCATTGGTTAGCTCGATGCCAGAGAAGGCTGATGAACTGATTACCGAGTGGCAAGCACAGTTTGCTGATCGATTATATTTCGCCATCAAGCGCACCAGTCGCTCAGGCGAAGACGCCTTTATTCAGGCTGCTATTCATTCGGGTGCCAAACACCACATTTCTATCATCGCGCACAACGATGTGCGGTTTTTAGAGCAAGATGATTTTGATGCCCATGAGGCACGTGTCTGCATTGCAGGATCTTATGTATTGGCTGATCTCAATCGTCCGCAGACTTACTCTGATGAGCAGTACCTAAAGACTCAAGCTCAAATGGAGCAGCTATTTTCTGATATTCCACAGGTTATTGACAATACCTTACGCTTAGCCACCCGCTGTAATGTGACGTTGACACTAGGCATTAACGTCCTGCCCGACTTCCCTGTGCCTGAAGGTGAAACGATTGAATCGTTCTTTCGGGCAGAGTCTGTACGTGGTCTAAATAATCGCTTAGATAAGCTATTCCCTGTCGCCGAGCGTACTGAACATTGGAACGACTTTCGCCAGAGGTATGACGAACGCCTAGAATATGAGCTTGAGATTATCCTTTCAATGGGGTTTCCGGGTTATTTCTTAATCGTTATGGACTTTATCCGTTGGGCGAAAGCCAATGGCGTGCCTGTTGGACCGGGTCGTGGTTCTGGTGCTGGCTCGCTGGTCGCTTATGCGCTAAACATTACCGACCTTGACCCTATCCACTACGATCTATTATTCGAGCGCTTCTTGAACCCTGAACGCGTATCGATGCCCGATTTCGATATTGACTTTTGTATCGAAGGTCGTGACCGAGTCATTGATTATGTGGCACAAACTTATGGCCGTGACGCGGTCTCGCAGATTATTACCTTTGGTACGATGGCGGCAAAAGCCGTGGTACGTGATGTAGCGCGGGTACAAAGCAAGTCGTACTTTTTAGCCAATAAAATATCCAAACTTATCCCGAAAACACCCGGTATCACACTGAGTCAAGCACTCGAACAAGAGCCACAGCTTAAGGACTTAATCTCTAACCCTGATAATATGGATTATGAAGATGCCATTGAAGTTTGGGAAATGGCGATTAAGCTTGAAGGCGTCTGCCGAAATGTCGGTAAGCATGCGGGTGGTGTACTGATTGCCCCGAATAAGATCACTGACTTTAGTGCTATCTACTGTGATGATGAAGGACATCGCGTCAGTCAGTTTGATAAAGATGACGTCGAGGCCGTTGGTCTGGTGAAGTTTGACTTTTTGGGTCTGCGTAACTTAACCGTCATCAATGCTGCGGTTGAGAACATCAACTTGCGCCGTGTTAAAGAAGGCAAAGATGCATTGATCCTAGAAGATTTGCCGTTAGATGACAAAAAAGCTTATAAGCTATTGCAAGACGCCAAAACCACTGCTGTCTTTCAGTTAGAAAGCATGGGTATGAAAAAGTATCTGGCCAAATTGCAGCCGACCAACATCGAAGATGTCATCGCCATGTGTGCGCTATATCGTCCCGGTCCGCTCGATGCGGGCATGGTAGAGATGTATATCGACCGTAAGCATGGTCGCGAGGAAGTTATCTATGACCATCCCAATCTTGAACCGATATTAGAAAATACCAATGGCGTTATTGTCTATCAAGAACAGGTGATGCAGATATCACAGGTGATGGCAGGTTATAGCTTAGGCGGTGCTGATATGCTACGCCGTGCGATGGGTAAAAAGAAACCAGAAGAGATGGCCAAGCAGCGTGATATCTTCGTCACTGGTGCCACTGCGCAAGGCATCGATGAAGTCACTTCGGGTGGTGTCTTTGATTTGATGGAGAAGTTTGCCGGTTACGGTTTTAACCGATCGCATTCTGCCGCTTATGGTGTCTTGGCTTATCAGACGGCTTATCTAAAGCAGTACTACCCTGCTGAATTTATGGCAGCGGTCTTAACCTCTGATATGAATAACACGGACAACGTGGTGTTCTTTATCAATGACTGCCGCGAAAACTTTGAATTGACTGTGGTGAATCCATCCGTGAATCGCAGTGAATGGCATTTCGTTGCTGACACGCCAACCAATATTATTTATGGTTTGGGTGCGATTAAAGGCGTTGGTGAAGGTGCGGTTGAATCTATCGTGGATGCACGCCGCCGCGAAGGTCCGTTTAAAGACTTATATGATTTTTGCCGCCGTGTGGATATCAAAAAGGTCAATAAACGTACTCTTGAAGCATTAGTCAGTGCGGGCTGTTTTGACGATTTTGCCGCAACCTTGCGACCTGACTTGCCAGCCGATGAAGCTTACGAGATTCGCGGTGCCTTAATGAGTCAATTGCCAAGCGCCGTACAGGCCGCTGAACAAGACCGTCAAAACCGCGAAATTGGCATGATGGATTTGTTTGGTGAAATGGATGGTGTCGTCGCCGCGCCGCCACTCGTCATGACACCAGAGCTAATTTGGGGTGACAAACATCGCCTAAAAGCAGAAAAGAACACCTTGGGACTGTACTTAACAGGTCATCCAATCAATGAATACTTAGAAGAGCTCAAACGCTACACCTCAGGTGCTCGCCTCGATAAACTAACAGATACTGGCTACAACGGTAGCTGCTATTTTGCAGGCTTAATCATCGATATCGCAAACTTTGGTACTCGCAACGTCATCACCTTAGACGATGGTACCTCAAGGTTAGAAGTCAGCTGCTATGCAGAACGCTTTAACCGCGTAAAAGACCAGTTAAAAGTCGACGAAGTGGTCATTATTAAAGGCAGTATTCGTGAGCGTGACGGTCGCCTCTTTGCCCGTCTTGATAGCGCCATGAGTATGGTTGATGCACGCCTGCGTTGGCTCAAAAAAATAAGCATTAAAGTGCATGGTAGCGACATTAAGTTGCTCATGCATCTACAACCACTACTCAAATCAGCTCAAGCCGACATCATACCTGCGCCGCGCTTGGCTTATAATAGTGATCAGGATGAGCAAGACAGTAACAGTGGTAATGGCGCTTACGACCCTGCGATAGGCGGCAGTTTATACGATGAAAACGGCAATGATTTACTAGCATTAGACAATGGCAGCCCTACCGACCAGAATTATGCTAATAGCGCCTTAAGCAATACGGACACTTCTATTAATGATAATTGCCTACCGCTTGGGCTGAGCATTTATGAAGAATTTGGCATTGCTAATGTGGGACTATCAGAGCATTGGCGAATCTACCCTAACGATGATAATTTACAGCAGTTGAAAAACATGATTAGTGAAGACAATTTACACTTTCATTATAGTTAATGTCTTCCACAGCTTTAAAAACCTATTATCGTTAATTAAGGGCACGCTCAATACATCTTATAGTCTGTTCAATATAATTTAGATACAAGGAAGCTGAGCGAGGCTGACACCGTATCCACTTTATAGAGGATTTGACTATAACCTTATTGCTTTAACTTTTAACAATTGGACATAACATTATGGAAAATAACCCAAATAACAATATCACTCAGCAAACTGACGAAATTATTAATCACGAGCAGTTTGAAGACATGCGTGACCTGCTCGAAGAAGACTTTGCTGACTTAATACAAGTGTATCTTATAGACAGTAAAAAACGTGTCGCAACGCTGCGAACTGCTCAGCAAGAAAACGATCATGCCAATGGCTATGAGACCGCTCATGCTTTAAAAGGCGCTAGTGCTAACTTGGGAACGACACAACTGGTCAAGCTTAGCAGTCAATTACAGGAGTGCTGCCGTGAGCGCCGTATCGGTGAGCAGGCCGCACTGATTGAAGACATCGCAGCCGCATTAGAACGCGCTGAACAAGAAATAAATTTAAGATTGGAGCAATAAATGTGTATCGAGACTCCATCATCTGAAGCGTTAGCAACTCTCTCAGAACCGTCAGCTCATAGCGTGAGTGATTACCTAGACGCTGTGCAAGTTGTCATGGTCAATACGACTTTACCTGCCAATATTGGCTCAGCAGCACGCGCAATGCACACTATGGGGCTCTCGCACCTAACGGTCGTTGAGCCCAAACTGCCGATTGATGACACCAGTGTCTCTCATGCCGCAGGTGGCAGTGAGCTGCTTTCATCAGCGACTATCACGCCAAACCTTGAGTCTGCTATTGCAGACTGCCAGCTCGTGTTCGCAGCCAGTAGTCGCAGCCGTCACTTGCCTCGTCCTGTGGTCACACCCACGCAGGCAGCCAAAATCATGTTTGACTTTATTGATCAGCAAGACACCGCGGTTCACGGTAAACCAAATATCGCTATCTTATTTGGTCGTGAAGATCGTGGTTTGACCAATGAAGAGTTGGCTTATGCAGATTATCATATTCAAATCGATGCCAATCCTGCTTATCCAGTATTGAATGTCGCATCAGCCGTGCAAGTGATCGCCAGCTTTATCTTTGCTTACGCACAGACGCACACGAAGATAGCTGATAATCATTCAAATACCGATGTCAGTACAACTGCTCAGCCAATGTTAGATATTCATTTGCGTCAGCAATGGGACGAGCCAGCCATCACTCAGCAGCAACTACTACAGCTCACTCAGCGTATGACTGACCTCATGGTTCAGCGTGGTTTAGCAGATAACGAACATCTAAAGTCATTGCCATCACGACTGTCTCGACTGGGTTCGCGGGTGCAGCTTGATCAAAAAGAGTATCAACTACTAAGTGCATTGATTGCTAAACTGTCGAAAAACTAGATAACTTATCTAGGGCGTGTCATCATTTAGATTGTGTGGCTTAAAATGAGAAAAATTGCAGTCAAACAAGGAAGAACTCGCCGTAAATATGAACATATTGACAAGATTTCTGACGATGTTTTGACAAAATTTAGCCATTTTAAGGCCACTAAATGTATCAATGTGCTAATTGATGACATGCCCTAGGACTACTGCCAAATATAAAATCGACACTCACAAACTTATATTATGTGATGGGTTTGTGAGTATTTAATAGCTCATCACTATATTTTATCGTGTAAAACTGCTATAACTTGAAAGACCTTAGCGTAAGTAAAATCCAATATTTACGCAGACTTAATAACGATTAAAATCTAACAACTATAAATGAAAGAGATCGCTATTTCAGTAACGACACTCTACCGACAAATAGATAGGACGCTTTATGTCATTGCCAACCAAATTTTTGAAGACGCTTACCAGCATCAAAAAGGATTTAAAAGAAGATATCGATGCGGTATTCAAACGTGACCCTGCGGCGCGTAATAGTCTCGAAGTCATATTGACCTACCCTGGCATCCATGCGCTTATCTTACATCGCGGGGCACACTGTCTCTGGAATAACGAACAGAAACTGGCCGCACGTGTGGTCTCTTATGGCTCACGTATCATAACAGGCATCGAGATTCATCCTGCTGCCAAGATTGGCAAACGATTTTTTATTGATCATGGTGTCGGTGTGGTCATTGGTGAAACGGCTGAGATTGGCAACGATGTCACCTTATATCATGGTGTTACCCTTGGCGGCGTATCATGGAATAATGGCAAACGTCATCCCACGCTAGAAGATGGCGTGACCGTTGGCGCTGGTGCAAAAGTATTAGGCCCATTTACGGTGGGTAAAAATGCCAAAATCGGCTCAAATGCTGTAGTGGTAAAACCCGTACCAGCAGGTGCTACCATGGTTGGCAATGCGGCTCGCATGATATCGGATCATCATGATGAAAAAGGCAATCCAATTGCTGAAAAATCACCAGACGCTAAGTCACAAGAAAAAACAGCGACATCAAAACAAGCTACTGCACGCGATACGGCATTTCAGGCTTATGGTATCGATCCAACCTCACAAGATCCTGTTGCAGAAGCGTTTGCTAAAATGCTAGAGCACATTCAGCAATCAGAAAACCGCCTCGATCAACTACAAGCTGCCATGTGCAAAATCGACCCTAGTTTTTGTAAAAAAGAATATGACAAGTTGTGCTTAGAAGAGTTCGATGTGATTGGTAAAGATGAGACTGATGAGAGAAGTTCTAAGCAGAAGTAAGTTTTATTTAATATGCTGCATCATCAGCGGCGCCTTCGATGCTTGCTGATGCCTGCTGAACAATATCTTTTAGCTCTTGAAGCGTGAACTGCTTATCAGCATTGTTGATATAATCAATCAACTGCTGTCCTGACATCTCATTAATATTCATTAGTAGTATCTCCCGTAGTCGTTAGGTGCTGCCATTTTGTATGAGATAATAGGATCTTCCCAAAAATCTGGTTCAGGATCACCTGTTAAGTAGTATCCACCTTGCCTACCCAAATCAACAACTTGTTCACAAATCTGTTGAATATCATTTTCAAGGGCTTTGGAGCAATACAGCACCACAAACTGTTGCTCACGGTTATCATCTATTGAATATATTTCATAAGGTGGCGGCATAGGAAATCTCTCTTGCATGATTAATATAGAGCCGTCTTTATCCAAGTAAACAAACCAATCTGATATTTCATTTCCTCTTTCGTAATTCTCCATATAGCGAAATACCTTCCATGTTTTCGCTACACTAGGTTCTGCTAGAGTCGCACCTCGTCTATTATCATAATGTGGTATTAGCCACTTTTCAGCCTCTGGTGAGCTATAGAGTTCATCAAAGTCTTCATTTGTAGCCTTTCGATATATATATTTATTCATCTCATTAATATTCATTATTTAAATCTCCCGTAGTCGCTAGGTGCTGCTATTTTGTATGAAATAATAGGGTCTTCCCAAAAATCTGACTTAGGCTCACCTGTCAAGTATTTCCCATCTGATGACGTTGCGACATCAACGACTTGTTCACAAATCTGCTGAATATCACTTTCAAGGGCTTCTGAGCAATACAGCACCACAAACTGTTGCTCACGGTTATCATCTATTGAATATATTTCATAAGGTGGCGGCATAGGAAATCTCTCTTGCATAATTAACATAGAACCGTCTTTATCCAAGTAAACATACCAATCATTAATGTCATTTGGTTCTCCATAATCTGCTAAAAATACGAATAATTTCCACGTTTTTGTCACACTGGGTTCTGCTAAAGCCATATGTCGTTTAGCACTATCGTTGTATTTTCTTGATCTATAATGTGGTACTAGCCACTTTTCAGCTTCTAGTGAGGCGTAGAGTTCGTCTAAATCTTCTTCTGTAATGTCCCGATATATATATTTACTCATCTCGTTAATGTTCATTATAAATCTCTTCCTGTATCATTAGGCTCTGCCATTCTGTAAGTAACAATTGGATCAACCCAATAATCAGGTTCGGGTTTTCCTGTTAAGTAGACGCCCCCTTGGGTGGCAATATCAACCACCAACTCACAAATCTTTTGAATCGTATTTTCAAGCGATTTAGAATAAAAAAGAATAACGAACTCTTGCTCTCTATTGGGATACATAGGGTGTTTATCGTTTTCTAATGGCCATCTATCTTGCATAATTAACAAAGAACCATCCTTCTCTAAATACATAAACCACGCTGCTGTATCATAACGTTCGAAATTTTCCGAAAAACGAAACAACTTCCACTCTTCAGACGCTATAGGTTCTGCTATGCTTTCCTTTCCAACATCGTAGTAGGTCTTTGGACCCTGATAGTATGGAATTAGCCATTTTTCAGCATCTCTCGAAGCATATAATTGATCGATATCTCGTTTGGTGATTTCTCTATAGATATAATCACTCATCGTATTCTCTTTTAATAATTGATTTAAAAGTGGGTAGGATTAACGAAAGTGCCGCTGCTTGCTTTCAATAAATGTATAAGTTCTACTCATAGCGATACGTTTTGTTTTTTCAGGCAACCCCTTAAGATTGTTTGCCGTTAGCGTTTCTCCACCATAAATAAGCGCTTGCGTCATTACTTCTTTGATGTGAGGCAGATTTCCTCTCAGCGCAGAAGAACAATAGTATATGGATAACTCATAACCCTTTGCTGTTTCAATCATAGTGCAGATACCCCTCTCAAACAAATAAGCAAAGCGTGGTGACTCTCCTTCTAGACCCGAAAAACCACCTAAACTAAAAATCATCTCGCCTGTTGCTTCAATGACAGCTACTCTCCAACTAAAATCAATCATGCATCCAGCACCTTGTCTGCTAAAAAACATGCCATATAGCGCTTCTTTAACATCTGGTGAAGCGAAAAGTAAATCTAAGTCGTCGTCCGTAATTTCTCTAAATATAAAAGTCATTGTTTATCTCATGTGTTTTATAGGTATAAATAAAAGTGGGTAGGATTAACGAAAGTACAGCTGTTTGCTTTCAATAAATGTATAAGTTCTACTCATAGCGATACGTTTTATCTCTTCAGGCAACCCCTTAAGATTGTTTCCCGTTAGCATATCTCCACCATAAATAAGCGCTTGCGTCATTACTTCTTTGATGTGAGGTAGACTTTCTCGCAATATAGAAGAACAATAGTATATGGACAGCTCATAACCCTCTGCTGTTTCAATAATAGTGCAGATACCCTTATTAAACAGATAAGCGTAACGTGGCGTATCTCCTTTCATAGACGAATAATTGCCTATATTGAAAATCATCTCGCCTGTTGCTTCAATGACAGCTACTCTCCAACTACAATCAATCAGCCAGCCAGCATGTTGTCTGTCAAAAAACATACTATATAGCGCTTCTTTAACATCTGGTGAAGCGAAAAGTAAATCTAAGTCGTCGTCCGTAATTTCTCTAAATATAAAAGTCATTCAACCTTACCCTTCTGAAAAATATAATATAGAGATGAAAGATTCATAAAGAACTTAGCCCAAAACATCGATCCTACACCCTCGAAATTCAATCATTTAACTGTCAGTATTTTGACGCTATAGATTTCGATCATAATGCAGATACAATAATATCAGTCAGTGCTAACGATAGCACTTGTGAAACTGAAATCATTGAGTAGGAAGCTATTGAAAGTATATCTAAGATAAGAAAAAGAAAGGAGATAAGCTTAATAATTAATTTCGGTAAGTATTTGGAAGGATTTTTAGCTTAGGCGGGTAATATTGATGTCAGTGTTATGAATATTAAATTCTTGATACCAGAACTTTCAAGCAAGAAGAATCTGGCAGGCACAAAGCCAGTAGTGCGGGTCTAAGGAAAGATTTTATGGTCATGTGATGTTTTCTCTAATAGTGAGAGTGATTTATTATTCTTGTTTACACCGCTTGTATAGAACAATCTGACGCTAATGAGTCAAATTGACTCTATACCGTCCAACCCTCAGGCACGGGTGTCCAGTTGGAGCTGGTGAAGTCTTTATCTGTAGGATTCGTATCGTCATAGCCATATCTGACATCCCAATATACGTTGTCAGCTAATAACGCGTAAACTGCTTTCTCTGAATTGGTTAAGTTACTCATATTCTTTCCTCTATTTAGATGCCTTAGTAATTCGTTTGAATCTTTCAGATTGCTGACTTTCTAACTCAATTTTTTCAGACCATGTTATTTTTTTACCGTCTAATGGTCTCGGTACTGAACCCCAGTCTTTTATGCCAATTGGATATAAGATATTCCAGCCCTTAAAAACTAATTTTTCACTATTTGAGTCAGGTTTGAAAAAGCCCTGCGAATTTATAGCTACAGTACAGCCGTTACCATAAGAAACACCTACTTCAGTACAATTCAAACTTTCATTAATTATTTTACTGTTTGTCATGCCTTTAGAACCTGTGACGTACCATTCTCCATCATATTTAGAGACAGACATAACATTATCAAAAAACACCGACTTTCGCCCCACCCCCTCAAAACCCGTATCCCAGCTAATCTCTACATAAGTAGGAATGACATTCTTGCCACCTCCACGAAACATCTCGGAAATCTCTTTACCGCCTCCTTCTATGTAATGCCGTGTGATATGTACCCATATCATCTCACCATCATGCAGCTTAACCTCTTCATCGTACTCAATAGTTAAATCTTTGGGTCCAACAAGAGCGCTACACGCAGAGAGTGGTAGCAGGGTTATGGCTAGCAATAACGGTCTAAATAAGGATTTTAATGTCATGTCATATCTTCTCTAATAATGAGAGTGATTTATTATTCTTGTTTACACCGCTTGCATAGAACAATCTGACGCTAATGAGTTAAATTGGCCCTATACCGTCCAATCCTCAGGCACAGGTGTCCAGTTGGAGTTGCTAAAGTCTTTAGTGTTTTTGTCAAAACCATATCTGACATCCCAGTAGACGTTATCTGCTAAAAGGGCATAGGTTGCTTTCTGTTGATTAGTTAAGCTACTCATAATTAGTTCTCTTCTAATAATGGTTTATTAAGGTCACTGAACCGTTTAGATTGTTGTGATTGCAATACCAACTTATCTTTCCATGTAATTTTTGTATTATTTAGCGGTCTAGGTATTGAACCCCAATCCTTAATGCCCATAGGATAGATTATATTTTTGCTATTAATGTTGTATAAATCTTCAGGCTGCGCCTTGACAAACTCACCTTGCTGATTGAGAGCAACGACACAACGCAATTGTTCTATGAAAACGCCTATGGAGTTACAGTTAATCGAATCTTTATATAGATTTTTGCCAGTCGTATTCTTGTTACCTGCGACATACCACTTGCCATCGTATTTATCGATAATGCCAACATAACTGTCAAAATAAACCGACTTCCGCCCCACCCCCTCAAAGCCCGTATCCCAGCTAATCTCAACAGCACTAGGCATATAGCTTTTACCATGGCCTGATGGCACACCGCCCACTAAGCCGTAATGCCGTGTGATATGCGCCCATATCATCTCACCATCATGTAGCTTGACCTCTTCATCGTATTCAATGGTCATGGTTTTGGGCTTAAATAATGAGCTGCAAGATGATAACGGTAGTAAGCACAAAGCCAGTAGTACGGGTTTGAGGAAGGATTTTATGGTCATGTGATGTTTTCTCTGATAGTGAGAGTGATTTATTATTCTTGTTTACACCGCTTGTATAGAACAATCTGACGCTAATGAGTTAAATTGGTCCTATACCGTCCAACCCTCAGGCACGGGTGTGCAGTTGGAGTTTTTGAAGTCTTCTCCTGATTCAGTATTTTCAAAACCACTTCTAATATCCCAGTAAACATTATCAGCGAGCAAGGCATAAGTTGCTTTTTGTTGATTCGTTAAATTGCTCATAATTATTTACCCTTATTTAGAAATAGTTGTTTACTTACTAGTTGATATTTTTTTGGTTTTCCACTTTGTATTGATAGCTTTTGTTGCCACGAGAGTTTTTTATTTTCTAAATTTTTAGTTTCATCAAAACTATAGGAATATAGAATATTCCCTCTAACTAACTTACTAATTTCAGCTTCACTAGGTTTCAAAAACTTGCCTGATGAATCAATCTTGACTAAACAGTTTGCTCCATTGAAATATGATGTTCCTACATCGTTACAACTGGTTGATTGTCCATATGAGCTTGTTATATGCTTATCTGATGCTCCATAAACATACCATTCATTGTTTATTTTATTCATAACAAAAATTTGTCTTTTAAAATAAACCGACTTTCGCCCCACCCCCTCAAAACCCGTATCCCAGCTAATCTCGACTTCAGTTGGATGATAACTAGAGGTCATACCGCCCGTATCACCTAATGCGCCTGAATATCGGTAATAATGTCTTGTGACATGTACCCATACCATCTCACCATCATGTAGCTTCACCTCTTCATCATATTCAATGGTCATGGTTTTGGGCTTAAATAATGAGCTACACGCACAGAATGGTAGCAGGGTCAACGCTAGCAATAACGGTCTAAATAAAGATTTTATGGTCATGTGAGGTTTTCTCTAATAGTGAGCCTTCTTAATTTTAAAGTTAGTTACTTGTTAGCGTGAATATTAAATAGTGATTTTTCAGGAACGAGTAATTTTTCTTTGGTTATATACTCGTCAGTTTGCACTTCTCCAGTCCCCTTTTCTCCGTGTCTATTGTTACCAACAAACCATGCGTAACCATTATCATCAATATATGCAGTGCTTGAAAAACTATCGGCGAATTGATTTATTTTTATATCGTTACTTATCAAAACTGGTTGATAGAAGTAAGAGGAATTTCCCCCATTCGAACATTTTTCACATTTAGTTGTAGATAGCCCCCACAGGTATAAATCTCCATCGTTGGTATTAACTGAAAACGCATTAACCTTGTTAACTTTTGACAAACCTAGGATTCTAGTAGGGGTAAAAATAAAACTGTCTTTAGATTTTCCAGATCCTGTATAGTTAGTATCTCGCCAGCTCCATACCTCTCCATTTTCTAATGGAGCTAAATTAGCATAGCTATAGTCAAAGTCTACGATCCGTTTCTTTAGTTCAATTCTGGTGACAGGGTAGTATTTCTTACCAGTTTCTGTGACTAATGCTTTGACGTTTTCTTTGCCAAGACTATGACTTGAAATTGCTGAAGAGTACAAATCACCTTCAACATTTAACGCCAGAAATGAGTCGGCTCCTCCTAGGATTTTTACGATATTCCTCAGACCTTTAATCCTAGTCGGCTTATTTAGAATTTTATCTTTATCAGTAGAAAGAACTCCATACTCATTATTTCCAAGTACAAAAACATCTTTTTCATTATTAATAAAAAAAGAAACTTGTGTGCCAGCAGAAATACCTATCACGTTTTCGATACCTTTAATCTCTCGTAACTCTTCTATAAAAGTATCGTCATCACTAGGGTCTATCTCTCCATGACTATTGCTTCCCCAACCCCACACCGTACCGTCTTGTCGCAACAACAGCATATGTCCGCCACCACCTGACACTGCTACCGCATCATTCACGCCCTCGACTTGCCTAGGCGTTGGATCTTGTCCTGTCTTGGTATCACGTAGTAAACCATCTGTACCCCATGTCCAAAGCGTCCCATCGTCTTTTACCCCTGCGCTCCATGAGCTGGTCATGGCTAAGCGCTTGGGTTCAATATTGATCTCAAGCGGGGTTTCTAATGGCTCCTCTGGCATATTTGCCACAGGGTATTTACCTGCGGTGAGGGCTTGAAGGTGCTCGGAAGGGGATTTATCGCAGGCAGATAAAGTAGACATCATGAGTATGATTGCTAGACTCGTGATTGGTTTAATCTTCAGAAAATTAATTAGTTTTTGCATAAACGGAAAAATTTCAGAGATAATTAGTAACTAATACTAACAATTGTTTACATACGTGTATAGTTTTTTAGTTTGCGATTACTACACAGATGAAATTGGTATTGTTTTAAAAAACGAGGATTTTCAAGCAAGAAGAATCTAGCAGGCACTAGGCAAGAGAGATAAACCAGTAAACTAAAGACGATTTAAAACTAACTCCTCAACTCCTGCGTGTTCATGCGCTTTAAATGGATAGCGATCTGCCATGATTAGCCATTCGAATTTTTGGTTAGGTGATGAATTTTTGCTTAGGCTATTTTTATTGATAAGGGTTTCTATCAACAGAATATCGATATCCATGGTGACTTTTTTGACTGACGTTTTTGCTACTGCCAAACGCTCTCTACCACACTCACCTTCCATCTGCTTAAACAACGCTTGCAACTGTTGCAATGTCACAGGTTTTGCCAAACGTAAATAGACACACTGATTGGTATAGTCAGGTTTTGGTAGCTCGATAGTCGCTGTAAAGTCAGGGTTTTGAAACGGCGTTGATAACTGTATCTCGCCTAGGGCTGCTAAATCCTTACGAACACGTGGCAAGTGCTTATCGGCTTGATAATTACTGCCCAATGCCAACATCACCGCCGTCACAGACTGCGCTTGCAGCTGTTCAGGCAGGCATTGTTTTAGCGTTTCTAAATTCAACTCAACTGACATTTTATGCATCATTAGATTGGCTATTATCAGCTTCTTTGGCAGCTTCTTTAGTAGCTAGCTCGTCTATTGACGCTGACGCATAGCGCGTGATTTGCACCCCAACGGCATCCGCTTGTGCAATAGCAGTCGGCTTCGCAACACTTAACGTGATTTTATGGCAAGCATATTTCGTGAGTAGCTTGTCAGCGATTTGACCTGCCAGATGCTCCAGCAATTTCGCCTTAATCTCTTTACACCATTCACTCACATCGTCGCAGACTGCTTTATAGTTCAGTGCATCATCGACGTCATCTGACACAGCAGCAGCGCTAATATCCGTTTCCAGCGCGATATCAATCAGCAGCGGTTGCGTAATCGCCCGCTCCCACTCGTAGACACCGATGACGGCCTCTACTTTTAAACCTTTTACAAATACCACATCAGATTCAGTATGAAACATGCTCTCATCCTTGCTTGCTAAGTGTTTAATTAGAGTTTCGAACTCAGTTTTTTTAATTGGTTTGCTGCAGTGCTTCTTCACGCAAGCGCGCCGCTTTTAAGGCCTTGCTTGGGCGATGGCGCCATAAGTCAATGCTGAATAGTAGCAGACCTAGCCAAATCAAGCCAAAGACCGCTAAACGATGTAAGTCAAATGGCTCTTTATAATAGAACACAGCCAAAAAGAAAATAAAGGTTGGGGTCAAATAATTCATAAAGCTTAAAATACTAAAAGCGACCATCTTAGTCGATTTATTAAATAGCAATAATGGTATCAGTGTAATAGGCCCCGCAATCATTAATAGCCATATGTTTGAGGTGAACCAAAAGCTCAGTTGGCTACTGACCACATCCGATTGCCAAAACCACCAAACAAAAATAGGGACGAGCATCGAGGTTTCGACAAACATTGCATCCACAGGCGTTAGCGGTGTTTGACGCTGAATCGTACCGTAGGTACTGAAACTAAAGGCTAGCACAAGCGATAGCCACGGCAGACTACCGATCATGACCACTTGAATGACCACAGATAACAGTGCAAATCCGATAGCGACCCACTGCAAGGGTCGCAGGCGCTCTTTGAACAAAATCATCGATAGCGCGACACCAACGAGCGGGCCAATAAAGTAGCCCAAACTCGCCTCAAGGATACGGTCATGGTTGACCGCCCATACGTAAGTGAGCCAGTTGGTCGCAATAATAATACCTGATATAAAAGTTAATGCGATCCATTTTGGATTTTGCTTCAGGGTATCTATCCATTGCCAGCGCTTGGTCACGACCACTACGATAAGTAAACACGCAAACGTCCAAACAATGCGATGACCGATAATTTCTGTGGCGTTATAAGCAGACAACTGCTTGAAATATAGAGGAAAGGCGCCCCAAATGCAGAAAGCGATAAGCGCGGTGATGATACCGCTTCTCGTCGTTTTGATAGGGACTACGGGTTTTTTGACAACATTTTGGATGGTCATAATACAATACAACGTGTTAGAGCAAAGCGCGATCTCACCTACTTCTATCAGTCATATAAACCTAGAAGCAGGTGCGCAGGGTTACTACAGATAAGGTAAAAAGTAAAAAAGCAATGCGTTAATACCTGTTTGGGCATCAACACATTGCTAACGATAAACGCTATTTTAAAAAACTATTTTACGTAAAGTTCAAACAATAAGTGTACTAGCACTAGCCTAGCCATTAGTGCTATCAACTTGGATAGACATACCAATATTATTGGCCAATTCTGCAAATCCTGGGAAGCTGGTATTAACGGTCTCGACTCCTTCGATAGTGATCTGCTCAGACGCGCGCAGACTAGCAACGGCGAAACTCATGGCAATACGGTGGTCATGGTGCGAGATAATGTGACCACCACCGAATACAGGCTGGCTGTTATTGACTTCGCCGTTCTCACTTTCTGTACTTTGACCTTCAATGATTAGCCCATCATCCGTCACGGTACAATCAATACCAAGAGTGTGCAACCCTTCAGCCATGACAGCAATACGATCAGACTCTTTAACACGCAACTCTTTGGCACCGGTCAATACCGTACGGCCTTTTGCACAGCTAGCAGCGATAAACAATACTGGGAACTCATCAATCGCTAGTGGTACGAGATGCTCTGGTATTTCAATACCCTGCAAGTTTGAACCACGAATCGTAATATCAGCGACTGGCTCACCACCAACATGCGTTTCATTGCTTAGGCTAATATCGGCTTGCATCAGCTTTAGGATATCGATGATGCCCGTGCGTGTTGGGTTAATACCCACTTGCGTCAAGGTCAACTCGCTACCTTGGCTAATCGCAGCAGCGACCATAAAGAATGCTGCAGATGAAATATCAGCAGGCACGGCGATATCGCCGCCTGTTAGCTGACCACCACCTGTGACACTGATACGATTGCCTTCTACCGTCACAGGATAACCAAAGGCTGACAGCATACGTTCGGTATGGTCGCGGCTGACTTCAGGTTGAATGACAGTCGTTGTGCCCTCGCTCCACAGTCCTGCCAGCAATAAGCAAGACTTTACCTGTGCAGATGCTACTGGCATATCATATTCAGCACCTTGCAGTGGCTTACCGACCGTCTCACGACCAGTAATACTAAGCGGTGCGGTGCCACTATGCCCTGTGCTTTGAATCACAGCACCCATAGCGCGAAGCGGTGCTGCCACACGTTCCATCGGACGTTTGTTTAAACTGGTATCACCTGTCAACACACTATCAAATGATTGTGCCGCCAAAATACCTGATAGCAGACGCATACTCGTGCCTGAGTTACCCATATATAACGGCGTCTTGCTTGGTTTAAGGCCATTCATACCGACACCATGAATGGTCAATTTGCCGTTATCGGGTCCTTCAATCGTCACACCCATATCACGAAATGCTTGCAAGGTCGCAAGCGCATCTTCCCCTTCCAAAAACCCAGTAACATGTGTGACACCTGTTGCAAGGCTGCCAAGCATGATACTGCGATGAGAGATAGACTTGTCACCAGGAATGGTGATGGTGCCTGAAACGGTATTGCTAGGAGTAATATTATAAGATGCTGACATGGCAGAAGTATCCGTATAAGGGGTGCTGGCTAACATATGGCCAAAATGTCGCCGTGCGGCTTGCGCTCGGCCTAAAAGTCCCATCAGGGCGGTTGAATCTTTGTCAATGATAAGCTGACGCATGGTCTGTAGATAGACGCCATACTCATCAAGGGCGCTAACAATCGCGCTTTCGTTGGCAAAAAATATATCGTGCCACATTTTAGGATCGCTGGCAGCAATGCGGCTAAAATCACGAAAGCCGCCCGCTGCGTAGCGAAACATATCTAAATTATCATCATGACTGGCTAACTGCTCAACCAGATTGAAGGCGAGCAAATGCGGCAAATGACTGGTATGCGCTAAGATCGAATCATGATGCTCAGCATCCATTGCCATCACGCTAGCACCCACTGCTTCCCATAACCGTCGTAGCTTATCTATCGCGACGATACTGGTCGTCGGTAGCTCACAGATAATGACACTATGATTGGCAAACAAGGTGGCGCGTCTGGCCTGATATCCTGAATTCTCAGCACCAGCAATCGGATGCGCTGGCACTAGTCCTGTCGGTAGCGAACCAAACACCGATTTGGCGGCATCAATGATATTGACCTTGGTACTACAAACATCACTAATAATGCACTCAGTCGCCAGTTGACCGTTATCCATCGCAGTTTTGATATCGACGAGCACTGCTTGTACAGCTTGTACTGGCACAGCGATGACGATCAGATCACTACCAGCGACCACATCACTCAATGCTGAGCTACCTGCGTCTAACAAGCCATGTTGAATGGCCTCCTCGATGCTTGGCGCGTGCCTATCAACAGCGACCAAACGCTCACTGAGACCATTGTCTTTGATGGCTTGAGCAAGACTGGCACCAATGAGTCCAAGTCCAATGACACAAACTTGCTTGAATCGTGGCATCTGGGTATTGGTAAGCGATTTTTTATTATTTTGTTGACTGTATTTTTGGCTATTCACGGCTTTTCTCATTGAACAAATTAACGTCCGTTTAGATATATCAGTGTCGAAAAAACTCACGTTCTTGTTATAAATTTAAGGATAGTTTGACTTACTTTAAAAAATACATGGATAGTATTTATTATTTAATCGTCAGTTAAAATAGAGCGCAACGTATCGATCAAACGTAGATTGTCTTCTGCTAAACCAACAGTGATACGTAGCCAGTTATGTAGACCATAAGCAGCTAATGGACGGATGATAACACCCTGCTCTAGTAACGCTTCATGGATAGAAGCAGCAGTTATATCTTCCATCTCAACCTCTATTTTTACCATAATAAAGTTAGCATGTGACTTGATAAACCCTAACCCTAGCGCATCAAACTGCTTTTCCAACCAACGCATTTGCTCATCATTCATCAGACGCGTTCTTTCAATAAAGTCCTGATCCGCAAGTGCGGCGGCTGCGGCTGCCAAACCGATACGACTGACATTAAATGGCTGACGAATACGGTTCAGTAGATCAGCAACGGCGACTGAGCTTAGTGCGTAACCCACGCGCAAGCCAGCCAGCCCATACGCTTTGGAGAAAGTACGTACGATGACGACATTATCAAACTCGTCGAGCAGCGCCCGATTGTTACTTTCAGGGCTGTACTCGATATAGGCTTCATCTAGCACCACCAAGACTGAGCTTGGCACACTCGCCACAAACGCATGCAACTCTTTATGCGCAAGCTGAGTACCCGTTGGGTTATTAGGATTAGCAATGAACACGAGCTTAGTATTAGGATTGTCTTGAACTGCTTGGCTCATCGCTTTTAGATCATGACCAAAGCGCTGTGCAGGTACTTCAACATCCATAGCACCCTGCATCTTCGCTAGCATCGAATACACCACAAAGGCATATTGACTATAAACGATGGCATCACCAGCACCAACAAAGCTACGCGCCAAGATATCAAGCAAATCATCAGAGCCATTACCCAAGGTGATTTGGTCGACATTCACATCATTAAAATCAGCCAATGCTTGCTTGAGATAGTAACCATTACCATCAGGATAGCGTGCCAACTGACCTAGTTGCTCAGTAATCGCTAGCGTGACCTTCGGCGAGCACCCTACTGGATTCTCATTACTCGCAAGCTTCACCACATCTGAGATGCCATATTCACGCGTGAGTTCTTCTACTGGCTTGCCTGTCTGATAAGGTGCCAATGATAAAATACTGGCATAGGCAGGTACAAGCGGTGACAAGCTTGACTCTATCGACTGAGATGATTGCATGATTTATCCTTAGATGTGAAAACGCACCTATTATAGGTTAAGCCTGTGGATTTTAGCGGTGGTGGCCAGTTGTTATACGCTACGACTTAAAGGCAATAGCTTAAAGACAATAGCGTATAACGATAGCGCTTAAGAAATTTATAATACTGCTTTTGGATATGAGCCCAACACGCGTAAATCCTTCACTAATGGACGGATATCGTTGATGGCAGCGCTGACATTTGGATTGTCAATATGACCGTCCATATCAATAAAGAAAACGTATGCCCACTTATTAGGACGTTCAGGACGTGTTTCGATACTGGTCATAGACACGCCATGATAAGACAATGGCTTGAGTATCTCGATTAGCGCACCTGCTTTATCATGGGCAGAGACGACGATAGAGGTTTTGTCTTGTCCTGATGGCGCAATCGCTTCATGACCAATGATGAGGAAACGTGTGGTATTACTTGGATTGTCTTCGATGTTTGAGTAGAGCTTATGTAGGTCATACTCTGCCGCCGCTACATCGCCGGCAATCGCAGCTGAGTGCCATTCGTTTTTCAGACGACGCGCCGCTTCACCATTACTCGATACAGCAACACGCTCAACATTAGGGAAATTTACATCGAGCCAATGACGGCATTGTGCCAATGATTGCTGATGAGAATAGATACGACTTAACGCCTCTACCTTAGTGTGTTCAGCGACCAAGAAGTTCTGATGAATAGGCAGCTCAACTTCACCAATAATCTTTAAGGTAGACGATAAGAAGCCATCTAAAGTATGGTTGACCACACCCTCTGAAGAGTTTTCAACAGGTACCACACCATACATCGCTGTGCCCGCTTCCACTTCACGGAACACATCGGTAATGGTCGTCATCGGTACCGTATCAGCAGCCTTGCCAAAATGTTTGAGCGCGGCAGCATGTGTAAAGGTGCCGACAGGCCCCAAGAACGCAATGCGTTGCGGCGCTTCTAAATCCAAGCAAACTGACATGATTTCGCGGAATAAACGTGCCATCTTTTCATCAGCGATTGGGCCAGCGTTACGTTCCATGACAGCTTTTAGCACTTGCGCTTCACGCTCAGGACGATAAAAAATAGGATTGCTACTTTCGGTCGCCGAGCTATTAGCAATATGGTTTTTCTTAACTGCGGCCACTTGCTGAGCCAGCTTGGCACGGTTATTAATCAACGTCTGAATTTCGCAGTCTACTGCATCGATGTTTTGACGGATATTATTTAAAAACTCTTTTTCAGTCGCGGTATCGCTAGTGCCTGCAATGCCCTGATTTAGGTTATCTATGTTTTGCTCTGGTGACTGCTCACTCATTACCGCCCATCCTTTTTCTAATATTATTACTGAGTTTTATAACTGTTAGGTACTACTAATATAGATACTACTAATAAATACTAATATATTGGTTTTAAATGCTTGGCGTATCGTCAAACTTCATAAACGTTTAGGTAGCAGCTATGAAGATATCGCTATTGAGATAAAGCATTCTAGCAATCATGCTTAGGATAAATGACATTCTATCGAATAATCTATCAAAAACACGTTAACTGCCTAAACCTGTCTAGCACTGTTACGACAGGCCAACGACACGTCAGCTAGCAAATGTAGCGGCCAAACCACTGACCCGCTCTACTATAACAAAAACTATGGTCAGTGCCCATGCGTAAATACGTGTAAACCCGCGAATATTAGCAAAGTTATAGGATATAACAGAAATGCACGGTCAAACTATGGGTCAATATTGGCTCAAAACTGTGTTACAGTTTAAAACTAACAACAGATAGCCCTATAAATAAGAAAACAACCAATTAATAAATGGCATTATAAATTGAAAAATAAAGGATATTAGATGAACGCATTACAACAGCTTCGTACCATGACCACCATTGTCGCTGATACCGGAGACCTTACCGCCATTGCGCGTCTAAAACCTATCGATGCAACCACCAATCCAAGCTTAATCACCAAGGCACTCATCCACCCTGACAACCAAGGCATGCTATCAGAGACCATGAGCCGCCATAATGGCGATATAGATGCTGTGATTGACGCACTTACCATTCAGATTGGCTGTGATATTCTAGAACTCATCGAAGGCCGAGTGTCCACCGAAGTCGATGCACGCTTGTCTTATGACACTCAAGCGACAATTGATAAAGCCTTAGCGTTTATGGACGCTTACCAAAAGGCAGGTGTCAACTCAGACCGTGTGTTGATTAAAATGGCCGCAACTTGGCAAGGCATTGAAGCTGCACGCTATCTTGAGACCCAAAATATCCACTGTAATCTGACACTATTGTTCGGACAGCATCAAGCGATTGCTTGTGCTGATGCTGGCGTGACACTGATATCACCGTTCGTGGGTCGTATTCTAGACTGGCAAAAACGCCAACAAAACCGCCAAAACGTGCCAGCCTCTGACGACATGGGCGTACAATCAGTGAAGCGTATTTACCAATATTACAAACAGCACGACTATTATACCCAAGTCATGGGCGCGAGTTTCCGCTCAACAGAGCAGATACTGGCGCTAGCAGGTTGTGACCTATTAACCATTGCACCTAATCTCATTGATGAGCTTGCAGCGATGGACACTGAAGTCGTGCAGCAGCTGTCATCGAGCATGTCATTGGATATGGCAGATATGACCCGCGTGAGTTTGACGCACGAAGAGTTCAGTGCGGCCTATCAAAAAGATACGGTCACACAAGACTTACTACCAAAAGGTATCGATGGTTTTATCAATGCGCGTGATGAGCTTGCTAAGATGCTAGCGACTATACGTAGTTAAGACACGAAGTTAAGATGCATAGTCACCAGATCAGTCACTGGCGCAGCCACTAATAGCGATAATACTCTGCAAACTGTAACAACAGGCAATAAAAGAAAGTTGCCTGCTAATAGCAAGTTGGCTATTATGGCCCACTTCCAACAACCAGAAGCAAGGCTTGATTATGAAGCGGCTATCAATGTTATTAGTAAGCGGTGCTCTCGCAGTCAGTGCGCATGCAGTGGACTGGTCAAAAGTATCAGAGAGTCAAACTGGATCAATTTTTAGCTTAGACTTGGAATCTATCGAAGGCTCCGACATCAATATCATAGACGAAAAAGACGTCGAAAATATTACCGTGTCTATTCGTCGAACATATCCTACACAAACGAGTGAGCCGAAAGCAGATAACGCAAAAAAAGACAACGTCAAGAAAGACAAAGCAAAAAAAGACAATATTCATCATAGCGACCAGCAACTACTAATCTCTTGCAAAGATGCCAGTTACTACAGACGTGCCTATGTGAACTACGGGGCTAAGGATAAAGTATTGGCCTCTTGGCAATCAGAAAAGCCAATACTAACCACCAAAGACTTTAAAACCACGACGCCAAATACAGTCGGACGGACATTGGTAGAGCAAGCTTGTGAAAACTACGAGCAAACCAAAGAGACCGCTTAAAATAAAAAAGCGCGCTGATATTATTCAGCGCGCTTTTTTATTTTAAATACTTAGCGTTTATTTTAGCCTGTAAATACTACTGCTAAGCTTTCAACACCGTATAAGTCGGTACTGGAAACTCACCATGCAAATCAACCAAATCTAGCAATACCAAAGCACCAACGACTGTATGTTCTGCTGAGCGGCACAGCTCATAGGCCGTGGTTAACGTACCACCAGTCGCTCAGATATCATCAACCAGTAATACACGCTCAGGCGGCAAATTATTTTGCATTTCCAGCGTATCTTTACCATACTCTAGAGCATAGGCTTTATTTGCAACAGGTGGTGGCAGCTTACCGGGTTTACGCAGCAAAATCATACCTTTGCCCAATCGGCCTGCCAGCAAACTTGCAAAAACAAACCCACGTGCTTCTACAGCCCCAAAACAATCTACCTCGTCCATCAACCCTTCTGGCAGTGCGGCAAGTAATGCATCAATGACCTCGTTGATATGACTGCGCAGTAACGGTGTAATATCATAAAAATCAATGCCAACTTTTGGGAAGTTTGGTACTGTGCGAATAACTTGCCAAAATGGATGATCGGTATTGAGCATATTAGACGGCTCGTTTTCGGTGTTTGTAGATGTAGCAGCGGCACTAGTGCTCATGGACAACCCTTAGCTTATATGGCTTAGACAATAACTGAATAGTAACTGGATGATAATGTCTCAACGATAAATGATGGCTAATACGGTGAGTTTAGTGGCAGTCATTATAGCACAATCGATATTAGCATTGAGGCTAGGCTATCAGGCTTGTCGCTTATTAGTTTTGGGACAGAACCAATATCTCTCTTGATAAAAGCAAAGCAATCTCAATATACAAGTGTAAACTTAACTACGAAAATCACGGTTATATGCTAAACTACGTGCGCTTTCGCAGTCTAATATAATGACTGTAATCCCAAATATAAGTGTCAATAGCGCACTGTAACACTAGTAATGATCGATAGGACTATTTATGAAACGTTATGAATGTATTGTCTGTGGCTGGATATATGATGAAGAGCTCGGCTGCCCAGAAGAAGGAATCGCACCAGGTACCAAATGGGATGACATCCCTGATGACTGGACGTGCCCAGAGTGCGGTGTGGGAAAGCTTGATTTTGAGATGATTGAGCTGTAGTAGACGACTCGCTAATTAGGACACTTCATGACTATATCAAATGATATCAATAATGCCAAAGTAAGTGCCAAAACATCTGCAAGCCTTGATGACAGCGTAGGGAGCTACCCCACTGCTGAATGGCAAAAGTTTGGCGCGCATCAATGGTGCGACTCTGACTTGAGCAAACACCTGTATCAATCGATGATTAACATCGGTGATGGTATTGAACTCTGTGTCGAGGCTGGTGGTAATCCTAATAATCCACCACTGCTGATGATTATGGGGCTTGGCTCACAGATGATATTTTGGCCAGATAACTTCATCAAACGCCTCATTGATGCGGGTTTCTTTGTGATTCGTTTTGATAATCGTGATATTGGCTTGTCTTCTAAAGTTCAAATTGATGGTCTACCGCGTATCAGTCAACTAAAAATGATGATGCGTTTGCAAACAGGTCTGTCTAATAAAAGTACGCAAGTTGCTTATAATTTGACAGACATGGCAGAGGATACCGTGCGCTTAATTAAGGCACTGCAGTTGGGTAAAACACACATAATAGGCGCTTCTATGGGCGGTATGATTGCCCAAATCGTAGCGGCACGTTATCCAAGCCTAGTACAACGCATGGCATTGATGTTTACCACGACCAACCGTGCTTTTTTAAAGCCACCAAAACCAAAGCAGCTATACACACTCATTAATCGTCCTGAAAGCCATTCTGAGCGTGATATTGTGCGTCATAGCGTCTGGTTTATGAAAACCGTCGGCACACCCGGACATGTCAATGTGCGTATGGTGCGTGAAATTGCCAAAATTCGCTATCAACGCAATTTTCATCCGCTCGGTACGGTGCAACAACTCAACGCTATTTTGGCATCAGGTTCTATCAGCCGGTTTAGCAAACAAGTCAAAGCACCGACTATCGTGCTACATGGTAGCGCAGATGGCTTAATTCCTGCGTCACAGGGCCGAGTCGTTGCCAAGACCATTCCTAATGCCACGTTCCATCTAATCGAAGGCATGGCGCATGACATTCCTGAGTATTATCAGCCATATATGGTTGATTTGATTGGCTCGCACTTATTAGAAAAATAGTTTTTAAAACGCTAGTGGCTTAACTGCTTCACATAAAAAAGAGTGTAAAACCTATTATCAACTCATAGGCTTACACTCTTTTTTATTGCTAGAATACGACCTAAATATTTTACATGGGTCTTTAAACATAAGGGCAGCCTCTACTCACAACTGATACTAGTCCCTTCTTTATCAATGCACATTTTATTACCATTTTTTAGATTACCAATCCACGCCTTACCATCCGTAAATACAAACGCAGGCTTACCTTTGTAGCTGTCATTCTCAGACACACCGCTGTCAGAAAAACGAAACGGAATCACAAGCTCACCACCAAGACTGAGAAACCCCCAGTCTTTACCAATTCGTATGCCAGCTAAGCCTTCGGAAAATGACTGCACCTCATCAAACGAATACGTAATCATAATCACGTTATTATCATCAACAAAACCCCACTTACCATCTTGTTGGCTCGGCTGCAATGTCGTAAAACGATTGAGAGGTGCTGTCTTTGATTGGGCAAGACCGGATTTGGCAGAATTAGATTCTGATGAAGAGGGTCCATCATCATCTTTGCCATTTGGATCACTGGTCGTATTGCCGTTTTTATCCAACCAACTGATTGCTCGGCTTTTATTGACGCGAGCTACGCCACCTCGATAATCATCGATATCACTAATCGCTGCCGAAAATGGCACAATGGTTTTATTGGCGGTGTTAATTACTCCATAGTTACCATTTTTTTTCACGACTATACGGCCTTCCGAGACTCCTCTTGCCCAGCCTGCTGACTCACCTAATAGGTCATAAACGACTGGCACAACCTCACGACCCTGCATATTGATGTAACCAACTTTATTGCTGCGTTGTACGGGGATTAGGCCGCCAGCGATTTTATCTGCCTTGATCTCTTGATAACGTGATAAATCAACGACAGCTTTGCCTTTACTATTAATCAAAGCCACTGGCGCACCGAAATCTTTTATTGCCAAAAAATAACCGCTACTTGACGTACAAGAGACGTTTTTATAATAGCTCTTGGGCAATTTACAACTTGCAGCATGCGCGGGCATACCCATCACAATGGCCAATAAAGCTCCAAGACACAGGTAAAGCGCATATGTTGGAGATGACCATAAACGGACTAAAGCAGATAATGGTGAAAAAGACAAAGAACGTTGACGCATAAATAACCCTAAACTAAAAGTATGGTGGCGTTTTAAACCTTCACGACTGGCTGACAACTCACTTAGCACTAATATCGCACTTAATGCGATTAACACACTTAATATAGTGCCATCACCTAGTGAATATAGTAAGCCCATGCTAGGGCGTGTCATCGATTAGATTGTGAGGCTTAAAATGAGAGAAATTGTAGATAAACAAGGAAGAAATTGCCATTAATATGAATATATTGACAAAATTTCTAACGATGTTTAGCCATTTTAAGGCCACTAAATGTATTAATGTGCTAATTGATGACACGCCCTTATAACTTATGACTATTATAAACCCTCACATTGATAAATAGCGAATAGCTACCTAGTTTTAAGATTGCTAGCATGACAATGTCATAGTACAGCTATCCGAATAAAAACCTTAATCTATTTATTTCTAATATTTTTTTATGATTCTTGTTTTTCTTTAAAAATGTTTGCTAATTGCCTAGCAAGGCATTCATTTTTTAAGCCAAAACGTTTACAGTGAGACTTATATAAAATCGAGCATTACTCAAATTAGCTTGTCGTACTATTACCATCATTTTATTGTCTATAAATGATATCACTCCAACAACGTAACATCACTTTAGTCATAAGTATTAAAGTAAGGATAATTTATGGCAGTGACCTCTTCGCGCTCTGCATCTATCGGCTTGGTCATCGGCTGTATCATTTTTGGTTTGGGTAGTTTGATTGTGGCTCATGTGGATGTGGGCGGTTGGGCAATGGCCTTTTGGCGACTGGCCATCTCTGGTGTCATATTTACCGTACTGGCCAAACTAACAGGGCAACATTTGCCACGTTCAAGGCGTGCCATCATTTATGGTTTATTGTCAGGGGCGTTTTTGGGGTTAGATTTGGCGCTATGGCATGAGAGTATTTATGCGGTCGGACCTGGTATTTCAACCCTGCTTAATAGCTTACAGATTTTCTTTTTAGCCGCTATCGGATTTTTGTATTTTGCAGAGCGTCAGTCTATCTTGCAACTGATCAGCTTGTGCCTTGCCATGTTGGGTGTGGCCATGATTGGCAGCCCTGAGTTTGCACATAACACAGATGCCATTTGGGGCTTTGTGACGGGTATTCTATCAGGAGCTATGCTAGCTGCTTCTATGACCTTTATTCGCAAAACTCATGACACAGAACCCACACCCATATTTGTATTGATGCAATTGGTCAGTATTGGTGGCGTATTAGCCATGATTGTACCGATGTTCATATTTGATATGGGACACATATTACCCAATACATGGTCTGAGATTGGTTGGATACTGATTTATGGCGCCGTCATGCAATGCTTGGCATGGGGACTCATTGCTTACTCTATCCCTAAAATGTCTTTGGCATTAACAGGGCTACTTCTGTTGAGTGAGCCGGTGGCCGCATTAATAATTGACTATAGCTGGCTAGACAAACCTATCAATACCTTGCAATGGAGCGGTGCCTTATTGACCATGTTTGCCATTTATTTAGGATCGTTGAAGCCCAAACCACGCGCCCTACGTCGTTATCGGTTTTTTGCGCGCTTTTATAAACGTAGATATAAATAGCGCTAACATTATAGGTCAATAAAAAGCACCCATGCTATCGATAGCATGGGTGCTTTTTTAACGTTAACAATTTGGCTGAGATGTTCTATAAATATTCTGGAAATCAATCCATTATTTGGCTAACGATTTATTAGCAGCCTTCATCTCAGCGCTTTGGTTAAATAATGCATTTAATACGATAGCTGCCAACGTAGCAGTACCGATACCGCCCAAATCAAAACCGCCTAAGTGCAAGCTGAAGTTACCAGTACCCATAATAACGGTCACTGCCGCAATGATCAGGTTACTGTTTTTGCTAAAATCAATATGGTTGTCTAACCAGATTTTTACGCCTGCAAGCGCAATTAAGCCAAACACCACGATAGATGCGCCGCCCAATAATGCCGCTGGTATCGTCTGAATGATGGCACCAAACTTTGGTGATAGCCCAAGAATGATAGCAACTATACCAGCTACAACGAATATCGTCGTGCTATATACTTTAGTCACCGCCATAACACCAATGTTTTCGGCATAAGTGGTCACACCTGTACCACCAAATCCTGCTGAAAAAGTCGTCGCTAAACCATCTGCAAAAAATGCGCGGCCCATATAAGGCGTCACACGAGCTTTGGTCATGCCTTCGACGGCCTTAAAATGCCCTAAGTTTTCAGCAACCAAGATAAAGGCTACGGGCGCAATCAGAATAACGGCATTTTTATCAAAACTAGGCGTATGAATGGTTGGTAGACCGAACCATGAAGCGGCTGCGACACTACTAAAGTCAATCGGCGACCCGAAGCCTAGGACGTTAGTCATTACAAAATAGGCAAGATACGATAGTATCAGACCAACCAGTAGTAGCAAGCGACGCAACATGCCGCCTGTAAACACAGCCACACCACTAATCAATAGTACCGTCAATGTAGCCATCCAAGCGTCAAACTGATTACTAGATACCCCTTGAATGGTGACTGGTGCTAAATTAAGACCAATAATCATCACGATAGCACCAGTGACGATAGGTGGCATCAGACGCTCAATCCAGCCAGTGCCGGTTTTCATCACCAGCAGTCCAATCAACGCATAAATGATACCGCACGCCATAATGCCGCCCAAAGCGACACTTAAATTATCATTGAATCCTGCACCTGCATACGCGGTAACAGCAATAACTGGACCGATGAAAGCGAAGCTTGAGCCCAAGTAACTTGGCATACGACCGCCTGTGATCATAAAAAACATCACAGTACAGATACCTGACATCAAAATAGCCAAGTTAGGATCAAAACCCATTAACAATGGTGCCAGTACCGTCGCCCCAAACATCGCAAACGTATGCTGTACACCTAGCAACACACTTTTTGATGGCGGCAAGTATTCATTAATACCAACTGGATCACGATCCAAATCACCCTGATAAGAACGCCATGTTGGAAACCAACGGCCATTTTCAAAATCTGGGTTTTTTGGATAACTAATGGCTGCTGAATCAATACCTGCAGCTTCTAGTGCATTGTGAGCCGATTGCTCTTGGGCGCTACTTTCTGAATGCGAGGAAGGGTCTTTTTGAGAGGGCATGCGCTTATCCTATGTGAGCTGAGCTAAAATAATAGGCGACAATAAATGATGGAATCAAAACTGAGTCAAATCGTGAATTCAATAGATAAAGAGATGTAGGTAAAGATGAATATAGTCGATTCAATTTAAAAGTAGTACAAGATAACCGAGTGCAGATGTATATCAAATACTTCAAGCGAGGTTAACGCTGTAATGCTTTTATAGTGGAATGACTATAGCAAGCTCCACATCCTTTCATTTATAATATGTCGCCCTAATTCATTCATTTATGTTGCAACATGGCAAACCAAAAGTATTATTTGGTATGATGACCATGTTTTGCTAGATGTATCAAGTCGGATATGTTCTACTAAAAACGATTTCGGCCGTTATGTACTCAACGTACTTCATAGCGACAACCAACTTACAGGATGTTACACGGCAGTTGACTCCGAGCATGATAACGGAGTTTCAAAATAAATAAAAGTTATTATTCAATCACTAGTTGTACCCCTTTACGCTAATATTTTCATAGGTGTTGCCCTGCACACGTTTGCTTTCGGTGCATAAGGGTGGTGGCTGTCTATCATATTCTCAATAAAAGTGCCTAAAGCAATCAATACAACAGGCTAAAGCACTCAATACTTTTGGTAACTTATTATGATCAGTGTTTTTGATTTATTTAAAATCGGCATAGGACCATCAAGCTCACATACCGTCGGGCCGATGCTTGCTGCAAATCTTTTTTTGGCTTCACTAAGTAAGCATCAAGAACTGACAACGATTAAAACGATTGAAATTGAGCTTTATGGGTCTTTGGCGGCTACAGGCAAAGGGCATGCCACCGATACTGCCATATTGCTAGGTCTGCTTGGACACGCTCCTAGCACTATTGATACACGTATGACGAGTAGCTATTTATCGCCTATATTTTCTGACAAGACACTGAATATATCGGGTACTCACCTCATTAACTTTGATACTGAGCGCGATATTCATTGGTATGACGATACGGTGCTTCCTTATCATCCCAATGCCTTGATGCTTCGAGCCATATCGACAGACGGTACTCACTATCAGCAGACTTATTACTCAGTCGGCGGCGGATTTGTGATTAATGAAGAAGACGCTACCAATCCAGATGAAGATCATGCCAGCCCAACGATTGATGTGGTTCCTTACCCGTTCAATAGTGCCGCAGAGCTTTTAGAGCAGTGCCGCAAGCATGATCTAAGCATCAGCGATCTGGTACTGGCCAATGAGTGTCACTATCGCAATCAAACAGAAGTATTTGCCTATTTAGATTCTATTTGGACTTCTATGCAGGACTGCGTGACACGAGGGTGTCAAAATAGCGGCATATTACCTGGTGGCCTAGATGTGAAGCGTCGTGCTCAAGCGCTGCATCTGCAACTATGTGCTGAAAAAAACCAGCCAGTGACGAAAAACGATAAGCTTGCGGCGATGGATTGGATTGATCTATATGCCTTAGCCGTTAATGAAGAAAATGCCAACGGCGGTAATGTCGTGACTGCCCCTACCAATGGTGCTGCAGGTATTATCCCTGCCGTCATGCATTATTACCGTGACTTCCTATCAACTTATAGCATAGAAGGCGCTCGCCAGTTTTTATTGAACGCCACCGCTATCGGCAGCTTAATCAAACAAAATGCTTCAATATCTGGTGCTGAGGTCGGCTGTCAAGGTGAAGTTGGCTCTGCTTGTGCGATGGCAGCATCAGCATTGGCTGAAATCCTAGGCGGTGACCCTGCCAAATGTCTCAATGCCGCTGAAATTGGTATTGAGCACAATCTAGGTCTCACCTGCGACCCTGTTGGCGGACTAGTACAAGTACCTTGCATCGAGCGTAATGCGATGGGCGCGGTAAAAGCTGTGAACGCAGCACGCCTTGCCTGCCGTGGTAATGGGCAGCACTTTGTTTCTTTGGATAAAGTAATCGAAACGATGAAAGTAACAGGTGCTGATATGCTTGATAAATATAAAGAAACATCTCGTGGCGGACTTGCTGTCTATGCAGACAATCGCATCCCTACGGCAACTCGCGGCTTTACTGTTAATTACAGCCAGTGTTAAAGCTACTCAATAATTGATTAAAAATTGATTAAAAAAAGGCCTCTAATTTGCTAGAGGCCTTTTTTATTGTCTTTTCTATAGCGAGGTCGTAAGACACTCAGTAATCCAAGTAATTTTTACTCAGCAGTTTTTGAGATAACTTCATTCAAAATCCAAACTGGCTGTACGACGTTAGAGCCTTCTTCAGTCACAGCTTCTTGACGTATATCGAGCATATAACGATAGTTTGGCTCATAGGTAAAGCCTTGGATGTTACCGTTTAGAGTAGTGTAGTTTTTCTGATAGGTTTGACGATATTGTAAACACTGAGACTCAACTGTAGAGCCATCAGTTGCGGTAAGGTCACATACAGCTTTACGCGGTGCAACTTCTACTTCAAAACTTGGAATATTCACCACTTTTACATTCATAGGCTGCCCTTCAACAACCATCGTACGTTCATTGTCCATAGTAGAACAACCAGAAAGTGCAAAAGTCGTCATCAATGCTGCAAGTGCAAATTTTTTCATTATAAAATCCTCAGTGAGTTGTTATTAATTATAAGTAGCTTGTCTAAATTTATTTTTTTAACATCTAATCTGTGTAATAGCTAATCCTTGTAACAGTAAGCACGGCACTGCAAATGTGTTATTAACAAATAAATCATCAAAGTTTAAAAGTCTGGCCATGTGTTATTTACTAAGATTAGTATAAGCCGCAAGCTCTCTGTCTCTCTACAACTGCTTTGTAAAGTAACGTCAGCTTTTGCAACTGATGTTAATAGTACGTATTAACTAGTAGGGCTAATTGATACTGAGCAGGCGTCAGACAGCAAAAATCCAGAATGATAATCACTCTGGCTCAATCAACAATGTATTTACTTCAGTAGATTCTAACTACGATAATCAGCATTTATCTTAACGTAATCATAAGATAAGTCGCAGGTATACACCGTATCACTGGCATCGCCACGTGCAAGATTGATATGAATAGTAATCTCAGGACGACTCATGACTGCCTTGCCCGCCTCTTCCGTATAGCTAGGCGCAACGCCACCACTTTGGCAAATCATTACATCATCCAGATACACGTCGACTTGCTCTGTATCTAAATCTTCGATACCCGCATAACCAACTGCCGCTAAGATACGACCCCAATTGGCATCGCTCGCAAAGAATGCAGTCTTTACGAGTGGTGAATGTGCAACTGCATATGCCACATCGCAGCACTCTTTCGTCGTCTGGCCACCAGTGACTTTCACTGTCATAAACTTAGTTGCACCTTCTCCATCACGCACGATTAATTGCGCCAAACGCACAAATATTTCTGTCAACGCCGTAAATATTGACTGATAATGCGGATGTTCTGGGCTATCGATTACCTCTGAGCTAGCAGCGCCAGTGGCTATTAATACACAGCAATCATTGGTAGAGGTATCACCATCGACAGTGATGCGGTTAAAAGATTGCTCATTGATGGCACTTAGCATCTCTTGTAATAAGTCAGCAGCGATATTGGCATCAGTCGCCACGTAACCTAACATGGTCGCCATGTTCGGGCGTATCATGCCTGAGCCTTTTGACATACCTGTTATGTGATAACTGGTACCCGCTACATCAACTTTTTGACTGGCAAGCTTAGGAATCGTATCAGTGGTACGAATGCCATTGGCTGCTGCAAGCCAGTTATCAGCGCCTAAAGTAGCAAGTGCATTGTCTAAGCCTGCGATCACTGCGTCGCTATTTAATGGCTCGCCAATGACACCTGTAGAAAATGGCAATACAGCATTGCTATCTACGCCAGCTTTATGAGCCAGTGCAGCACAGATATCGACAGCACGACGCTTGCCATCAGTGCCCGTCCCTGCATTAGCATTACCTGTGTTGGTCACCAAGTAGCGAGGGCTGGCTTTAGCGAAGTGTTCGCGCAATACTCGTACAGGTGCAGCACAAAAGGTGTTTTTTGTGGTTACAACCGCAGTGGTCGCCTTATCCGCTATCTCTATGACGACTAAATCATCACGGTCTTTATAGCGCACACCCGCTGCAGTCGCACTTAGCTTGATACCTTCGATAGGATAGATCGTATTGGGTACTTCAATATTTCCGACAGCCATCATTACATCCTTATTGTTCAAGTTTTATTATGATTTATAGACTATGTTTTGATAAATACTATAGTCTGTTCAATATAATTTGGATACAAGGAAGCTGAGTGAAAGTACTAGAAACAATAGACTAAACGAAGCTGACACCGTATCCAATTTATAGAGGATTAACTATATAAACGTATTACTATTTTTTTTAAGTCAAATGCCGACCAAATTGGTGCATGATCAGACGGTTTTTCCATAGCGCGCAGATCATAGCTGATACCTGCATCAACACATGCTTCAACTAGGTCTGCGGTACACAAAATATGGTCGATACGCAGTCCACGCTTAGGCTCATCATTGAAACCACGACTGCGGTAATCAAACCAGCTATAGAGCTCAGTACTTTCTGGATAATGCAAACGATACGTATCTGTCAGCTCACGCGACATCAGTGCACTGTACCACTCACGCTCTTCTGGTAAAAATGAAGTCTTTCTGTTTTTCAGCCAGCGCTTGGCATTGACTTCACCGATGCCGATATCAATATCTTCTGGAGCGATATTCATATCACCCATAATTACAAGCGAGCGGCCTTCTGCTTTTAACGTATCAATATAAGCCATCAAATCTGCGTAATAAGCACGCTTCATTGGAAATTTAGTCGGATGGTCTTGGCTTTCTCCTTGCGGAAAATAACCGTTAAGCACATCGACTTCACGGCCTTCAAACTCATAGCGGGCATGGATAAAACGCTTTTGTGCTTCTTCCTCTTCACCCGGAAAGCCTTTTTGCACAAAAATAGGCGCGACTTTAGACAAGAGTGCAACACCATAATGCGCTTTTTGACCGAAATACTCTACGTGATAACCCAAGCTTTCTATGTTTTCTAAGGGAAACTGCTCATCGTGTACTTTGGTTTCTTGCAGACCCACCACATCAGGATCGATGACGTCTCGCATAGCCTCAAGCTGATGTTGGCGAGCACGAATACCATTAATATTAAAACTGACAAAACGGGTCATAAATTATCCTATACTGATTGATGAAATACGGTGCTAATACGAATAGTTGAGAGGCAAAAGATACAAACCACTATAGTCGATTCAATTTAAAAGTAGTACAAGGCAACCGAGTGTCGATGTATATCAAATACTTCAAGCGAGGTTAACGCAGTAATATTTTTATAGTGGAATGACTATATGATAACAGACGGAGCGCAACCTAACTATTGCGTGTCCTGATATCTTAAGCTAGAGTAGCTCTTATTATTAACTGTTATTTCTATAATAGTTTTGAATGACGCTTTATTATCGTCAAAACCCTATTATTAAAAGCAGTATTGTTATTTATTCAAAAGGCAATACTAAGGCGTGTCTTCATTTTAAAGATGGTGATGAAAATGAGATAAATTGCCGTCAAACAAGAAAAATAGCTCAGATAATATCGGGATATTAACCAGCTATTTGATGATGTTTGACAAGATTTAGCCATTTTTAGCCCATTTAGATGACTATTGAGTGAATTGAAGACACGCCCTAACCTTTATTAAGCAAAAACTTTTAAGCCATTTCTATTTATTTATACTGATAAAAAATACTGAGCATGATTATGACAACCACTAACAGCAAAAACTCAACTGCCGCATTGACGCCATTATTTGCTAAAGATTATAACGTCTATATTAACCATACTGATGCCGGTGGTATAGTCTACCACGCCAATCACTTGGTGTTTTTTGAAAACTGCCGCCGTGATTGGTTTGGCCAAATTGGTTTGAATGGTTATTTTCTACAGACGGACAATGGTGATATACAGCACTTTGTCGTGAGTCAGGCAGACTTGCAATACAAACGAGCCATTCTCTTAGATGAAGTGATCAGCGTGCGTGTCGATAAAGTCGAATTGAAACCTGCCAGTATGATTTTTTATCAAAGTATTCATCGCCATATGGTAGGTAGCACCGCTACAGACAGCAGCAACAGTTTACTAAGTAGCGGTAAAATCGTTATCGCCTGTGTACAAAATCAAGTTCAAGCAGAGCCTATATCTAATGATAAATCAGATACTACCGCTGCGAACAATGCACCCATGCGCCCTATCCGTGTACCACACAAGTTACGTAGTGCTATCGAGCAAGCTATTAGCGAGCAAATCGGTAGTTAATAATCCTAATAGATGAGCTTGCTCCATAACAAGGGTGCGGTTGATAAGGGTGAGTTTGAGGTTATGCTTACATTCGAAAATATTTGGGTACACAGCAAACGTATAGCGCCTTCGTATTCTCCTGGCACTGTGTCTGATAATGTATCTAGCAATGTCACTAGCGTTCAAACAAACCCATTTACGCCATCTAATATTTATCAAAAATGGTCTAAAAAACTAAGAAAAATAGTAAAGCCAGATCCTATCTTACCCGCTCATAATCGAGTATTGATAAATGGTGTGACTGGTACACTATTATCAGGACAAGTCACGGTGTTGACAGGGTCTTCTGGTAGTGGCAAATCTGTGTTGTTACGAGTATTAGCGGGACTATTGCCAATGAGCAACGGTGACGTCTATCTCAATAATGAGGATGCATCAAACATCAATGCGCCTCAGAGTATTTATGATATGCTGCCCACACAATGGCGCACGCAAGTTGCTCTGCTCGCACAGCATCCACAGTTGCTAGAAGGCAGTGTCATTGACAATCTAACAATGCCCTATCGCCTACAAGCTCATCAGCATCTCGATTTTGATATAGATTGGCACATCGCACAGCTCGAACGCTTGCAACGAAACGCTGATTTTTTACAGCAAGATACCTATCACTTATCAGGTGGTGAGCGGCAACTGGTCAATACCCTGCGCCTTTTACAGTTAAATCCACAGGTATTATTACTAGATGAGCCTACAGCCGCTCTAGACATTGACACTTCGGCACAGCTGGTACAACTACTACTGAACTGGCTACAACTAGATACGCAGCGCACATTACTATGGGTCACTCATGATACGCAAGATATCATGCCACTCGCCAATCATCATTGGCATATGCAATCAGGCGTATTAACTGAGGTGTTTTAATACCAGAACATAGTCAACACCTCATGTCATATCTTCACTGACTGGTTCTACCTAGTATTTATATTATAATATAGTCGGTGCAATATAATTTGGATACAAGAAAGCTGAGTGCAAGTGCTACAAATAGTAGACTAAGCGAGACTGACACCGTATCCAATTTATAGAGGATTAACTATAATGAGCACTTATGAGTGGTACGGATGATATACAAATGGTTCTGACTTATGGGGATGTCGCTTTAGCTAGTAGTCTAATTCTCATCGTACTTCTCGTATCATGGCGACTGCGCTTGCATCTGACTAAGATACTACTAACCGCTGCTATTCGTACCGTGGTTCAGCTTAGTTTCATTGGTTTGATATTGGCATGGATCTTTGCACGTGAACAATGGTATGAAGTACTCCTCATTTTAACCATCATGACCTTAATTGCAGGCAGCGCTGCCAAAAACCGGGTCAAGCGTAGCTATAAAGGCTTATTCACCGATACGTTTATCGCAGTCAGTACTTCAGCAGTATTCGTTACGGCAATCGCAATTCTTATTATTTTGAGGGTGCAGCCTTGGTACACCCCGCAGTTCATCATTCCTATACTAGGCTTAATACTGGGCAACTCGCTCACTGCCATTTCTTTGACTAGCAACCAATTGATTGAATCCTTTCATGAGCAACGCGGGCGCATCGAGATGATGCTCAGCTTATCTGCGCGACCATTTGAAGCCGTACATGAGCCCATACGTGCCGCGATTATCAATGGCATGACGCCAACGTTAAACTCAATGTTAGTCGTTGGTATTGTCAGTTTACCGGGTATGATGACAGGTCAAATCCTTGCTGGCGCCGATCCTACTCAAGCAGTTCGCTATCAGATTGTGACCATGTTTTTGATATGTGTGAGTAGCACGCTCGGCTGTACAATCAATGCATTGCTTATCTATCGACGTTTTTTTAATAAAAAACATCAATTTATCCTACCGTAAATACTGCGGTATTAATGTCTAATTACAACAATCACCTTATGTCTGAAACATACTTCTATATATTTGATATTAGCTATATATTTGAGCTCGATTTATGTACTGACCAGTGCTGCAAACCAATATTTCCTTAAGCCACATTCGTGCTAATGTGTTGAATAGATATCTATTTATTTTTGGATACTTCAACCATATAAAATAGACTTTTTTATTATTAAGGCATCTGTTTTTTCAACGCTCTTAATGATAAATTATACTTTCTAAAAATCATTCTCTCGAATGATTTATTTTTTTGAATGATAGCTAGATTCCATTATACAACGATGAAACAAACCCATCAGTCAGTCAATCGATAAGAATTTATCACTCTCAACAGCAAACGATCACGTCAGTGCTGATGAGTGTCATTGACACGGATACGACTGCCACATCACAATTTTAAATAGTAAAACTCAAGGACGCTGACTATGACGCCGAATAAACCATGGCTTGCCCATTACCCTAATATTGTGCCTAAGACGATCAATCCCGATAGATACAACAGCATCATAGATCTATATGAAGAGTGCTTTGATCGCTTTCGTTTGCACCCTATGAGCATCTGTATGGGCGTGACTCATACTTATGGTGACGTTGATAAAGCCTCACTGGCAGTTGCGGCATGGTTGCAAGCACAAGGTATCCCTAAGGGCAGCGTCGTCGCGCTAATGATGCCAAACGTTCCACAGTACTTGCCTACGATGATTGGTATTTTACGCGCAGGATATGTATGTACGCCTATTAATCCACTTTATACCGGTCGAGAATTGCGCCATCAGTTGAATGATTCAGGTGCGCAGATTATTTTTGTGGTTGATAACTTTGCCCAAGCACTTGAGCAAGTCATTGATGAAACCAATATCAAGCGCATTGTTCTCTCAAGAATGGGCGATATGATGGGGCTAAAAGGTATCTTGGTCAATACAGTTATCCGTCAGGTCAAACGCCTCGTTCCTAAATATAAGCTGAACGACCCTAAGCACGAATTGACCAAATTCCCTGATGTGCTCAAAAAAGGTAAAGCTCTTCCGTTCCATAAACCAGCCATGCAATTAAGTCAAAAAGCATTTTTGCAGTACACAGGTGGAACGACTGGACTGTCTAAAGGTGCGATTTTGTCGCAGCGTAATATCGTTGCTGCAGCCTTGCAGTCAGAAGCATGGACTCGGCCGATTACCTCAGAGATTAATGAGGTTTATATCAATATGGTGATGGCCCTACCGCTATATCATATATTTGCGTTTATGCTCAGTATGTTAGGCATGCGTTCCGGCTACACCTTTATATTGGTACCAAACCCACGTGACATACCAGGATTTGTCAAAACACTATCAAGGCAACCATTCCATATATTGCCAGCAGTTAATACTTTGTATAAAGGCTTACTCGATAATCCAAACTTTAAAAACTTAAATTTTAGTTCCCTGCGTCTCTCTCAAGCGGGTGGTATGGCTGCGACTGAGCAAACAGCTGCACGCTGGCTTGAAGTAACTGGCTGCCCTATGGTCGAAGGTTGGGGTATGACTGAAGGTGTGGCAGCAGGCACGGCTAATATTGTGACGGATCACAAATTTAATGGCACTATTGGTTTGCCGCTCCCGAGCGTTGATATCATTGTGGTCGATGATGAGGGCAATCGTCTTGGTATCAATGAAACGGGTGAGATGTGCATCAAAGGCCCCAATGTCACCTCTGGATACCTTAATAGAGACAGTAGTGATGACTTTACCAGTGATGGTTATTTCCGTACTGGTGATATTGTCAGCATGGATGAAAGAGGCTATATCACCCTACTTGATCGCAAAAAAGACATGATTTTAGTCTCAGGTTTTAACGTATTCCCGAATGAGATTGAATCTGTCATGTTGGATTGTAATGCTATCGTTGATTGCGCAGTCATTGGTATTCCAGATGAAAATCAAGGCGAAGCCGTTAAGATTTATGTCGTTCCTGCTGATAAAAATGTCACCAAAAGTGATATTAAAGAATTTGCTCTAGATAATATGACTGGCTACAAATGTCCACGTTATATCGAGTTCATTGACGAGCTACCAAAAAGTAATGTCGGCAAAGTATTGCGTCAAAAACTACGTGAAAAACACATATCAGACAATCCGAAACCTTAGATAGAAGTTCTATAATAAGAAAGCGTTCTATATCAATATAGAGCGCTTTTTTGTGCAGAGCTAATAATTGTTATTAAAAAAATTGCAGAATTGTAACAATGACATTAAAGTAATTATGTAGCGAACTGTTTTACCAGAGAGATACTTGGTATAATAATTTAACAAATTTCTCGAAAATAAACCGTTTATCAGTTTTTTTAACCGTTTATCTCAGTATTAGTTACAACATATATTGTTATTTTTATCAAATTTAAGTATAAACTATCAAGTTCTTGTATTGTCATAACGAAATCAATTGTAGTTATGTTAATGTATTACCAAAATAAGTTACTTCACTTTTTTTGGCAGTAAAGAAATAACCCGCCGTTTAATCTACTCAGATTCTTACCTTTTGCGGTTAAATCAATTTGTAGTTAAAAACTTTATACATGTAAAGGCCACCGTATTCTAGCAGTCTGTGAATCACTATGATGTCACTCGACAATTTATTGCTATTTTAGCGATAAAATATTGTTGACACGGATGTGACTACTTTTTTATAGAACCTTAACTTATTTCAACACTTAGGGACTTCAAGTATGACAGTAGATAAACCTTGGCTTGCTCAATATCCAAAAAACGTACCCAAAACCATTAACCCTGATCAATATACCAGTCTTATAGAACTGTATGAGGAGTGTTTTGAGCGATTCCGTATGCATCCTATGACCATCTGTATGGGTGTTACTCATACTTATGGCGATGTTGATAAAGCCTCAATGGCGGTTGCAGCATGGTTACAAGCACAAGGCATTCCTAAAGGCAGCGTTGTGGCATTGATGATGCCAAACGTTCCACAATACTTGCCTACGATGATTGGTATTTTGCGCGCAGGATACGTGTGTACGCCTATTAATCCACTTTATACTGGTCGTGAACTGCGCCATCAGTTGAATGATTCGGGCGCTCAGGTTATTTTTGTGGTTGACAACTTTGCCCAAGCACTTGAGCAAGTCATCGAAGAGACCAACATCAAGCGCATTGTCCTCTCAAAAATGGGCGATATGATGGGGCTAAAAGGTATCTTGGTCAATACGGTTATCCGTCAAGTTAAACGACTTGTTCCCAAATATAATCTTAATGATCCTAAGTACCATGTTACTAAGTTTCCTGAAGTACTCAAAAAAGGTAAGCACCTACCTGTTCAGTCACCAAAAGCCACCATGCAACAAAAAGCCATTCTGCAGTATACGGGCGGAACGACTGGACTGTCTAAAGGGGCTGTTTTAACTCAACGTAACATCGTTGCTGCTGCCATGCAGTCAGAAGCATGGTACCGCCCCGTTACCTCAGATATTAATGAAGTCTATATCAATATGGTTATGGCCCTACCGCTATATCATATATTTGCGTTTATGCTAAGTCTGCTCGGTATGCGCTCTGGCTACACCTTTATATTGATACCCAATCCGCGCGATATGCCAGGGTTCATCAAAACTTTATCAAAGCAACCGTTCCATATTTTCCCTGCGGTAAATACCCTATTTAAAGGTTTGCTCGATCAGCCAAACTTTAAAGATTTGAACTTTAGCTCATTACGTATCACTCAAGCGGGCGGTATGGCTGCGACTGAACAGACAGCAGCACGCTGGCTTGAAGTAACTGGCTGTCCTATGGTCGAAGGTTGGGGTATGACTGAAGGGGTAGCTGCAGGTACTGCCAACGTCATCACTGACCGTAAATTCAACGGCACTATTGGCATACCAGTCCCTAGTGTTGATGTCATCGTAGTCGATGATAACGGCAAACGTATGGGGCTGAATGAAGCGGGTGAAATGTGCATTAAAGGCCCTAATGTCACTTCAGGCTATTTCAATAAAGACAGTAGCAATGACTTTACCAGTGATGGTTATTTCCGCACTGGCGATATTATAAGTATGGATGAAAAAGGCTATATCACCCTACTTGATCGCAAAAAAGACATGGTGTTGGTTTCGGGCTTTAACGTATTCCCGAATGAGATCGAATCTGTCATGCTAGATTGTAAAGCTATCGTTGATTGCGCAGTCATTGGTATTCCTGATGCACATCAAGGCGAAGCGGTTAAAATTTATGTCGTTCCTGCTGATAATAATGTCACTAAAAATGATATTAAAGAATTTGCATTGGAAAACTTAACTGGTTATAAGTGTCCACGCCATATTGAGTTCGTAAGTGAACTGCCAAAGAGTGCTGTTGGTAAAGTCTTACGTCAGAAATTGCGTGAAAAACATATATCAGACAACCCTCAAACTCTTTAATTTTTAAGCGCTGTCAACTTAAAAATAGAAAGAATAAAAAAAGCCCTTTACCTAATAGGTAAAGGGCTTTTTTTATTCTGTGTAATACGTTTACTTTAGGGCGTATCATCAGTTAGATTGTGAGGCTTAAAATGAGAAAAATTGTAGATAAACAAGGAAGAAATTGCCGTTAATATGAATATATTGACAAAATTACTGACGATGTTTAGCGAAATTTAGCCATTTTAAGGCCACTAAATGTATTAATGTGCTAATTGATGACACGCCCTAGCTAGCTATTTATTTACTTTATTAATCACCTGTAGTGGCATATGCTTCATCGCCTGTCCCACGATCGACCATGGCAAACTTGGTACACAAGCTTCGTCAACACCAGCTTCAATCGCCGCAACGATTGCCTTGGTACCCGTGTCAGAATCTACTTCGAACGGTAATGGCTTCGCATTTTCGTTGATTTCAGTACGAATATAGCCTGGGTAAATAGTAGAAACTTTGATGGGTAATTTAGTTAGTAGCATATCAGCACGAATGCCTTCTGCTAAGTGCGCCAAGCCAGCTTTACTAGCACCATAGGCTGTCAAATGCTTGGGCATTCCACGAATGGCTGACATGCTTGATATGACCACTAGATGGCCACTACTCTGTGCCCGAAAAATATTCATGGCGGCTTCACATTGTGCCAACGCTGAGATAAAGTTAATCTCAACCGTACGGCGGTTCGTTTCAAACCGACCTTTACCAATCCGGCGGCTTTCGCCAATACCTGCATTCACAATCACCTTATCGATATGACCAAAATCAGTCACGAACGCATCAAACACCTCAAAGATCGCATCGTAGTCACTGACATCTAAAGCTCGGTATTCAACACGGATATTAGGATACTCCGCTACTAGTTCTGACTGTAAGGTTTCTAAGCGATCAGTACGACGAGCACATATCGCAAGGTTGTAGCCAAGTTTAGCAAAGAGTTTGGCCATCCCCTCACCCAAACCTGAACTCGCACCCGTGATGAGCACGGTTTTATCATGTCCAACCTGATGCTTATTTAACTTTCGTAAATAACGTGATGGCTGAACGGCACCGATTATCTCATCTTTACGTTGTTTAGCGCTTTTAGTGACTAAATTTATCAATCTATTTTGCATGGACAGTCCTTTTCATATCGACATGAGATCAAAACAATAATCTATCATATCGCAAATTTATAGGTTGATTTTGTCAGTGATCAAAATAAATTCATAGTATTCAACAATTACGACGGCTAATCTTAATCGAATAAAAGGTGGCTACCTACCTTAAGCAACCACTTTACCTTGCTTTTAACTTTATTTACTGGTTGCTAGCTTAACGCCACGTCACAAAAGAATTACCATCAGAGAATAAATGACTATATTCATTGAGTGACATCAAGCGAGTACTTTGATCTTTGAATGTGACCGAGGTTACCCCAGTATTGACCAAGCTTTTATTCAATTGATAAGCCGTCTGACTGCCTTGCTTGAGCAGCTGTGCAGTGATAGCTGCAATCACACCACCTGAGGTGAATACCAACACCGTACTGTCACGACTTAACCCTAAACGTGCTACTTGTGCGCGTACCTGTTCAAGCGCTTGCTGTGCACGGTCATTAAACTGCGGCCAGCTTTCAATATAGTCCTGATCATTGTCGCCACCATGCCAGCGCTGCATTGCCTGATCAAATAGCTCAGCCAAACGCGTGGCTGGCATCTCTGATTTAGCCACCTCAGCCGTAATTGCACCTTTATTGATGAAGTCAGGATCAGATTTAATAAATACATCTTTGTGATTAAACTCATCAAATTGCGGCAGAATATGACTATCAGGCTCATTTATATTCATGATAGGCAACACAGGTATACCATTGCTCTCATCAGCAGCGATAGACAATTGATAGCGTGCTAAAAAATGGCGTGCAGAGTCTTGTTGCCTTACCAAACTGCCAGTAAATATCGCATCGATACGGCGCTGTGTGGCTGCATAATGCTGACCTAACATTTGCGCCTGAATACCACCCAGCTCTGAGAGTTGATCATAGTTCTCTTGCCCAAAAGACGCTTGACCATGACGTGCTAAAAGTATGGTTGTCATAAATTATTACCTTTTATCATATTTGCTAAAGTACGGTTTTCTGAATGCTTAAGCTTCAGGAGAATGAGGTGCTTTTGCAAAATAACCTTTCGGTAAAATACTTTTGACAACTTGTTGAACAGTAATTGGTAACTGCTCGATAGCAGCAGCATCTACGCCGATGTCTTCTAAATTTGGCTGGACGTACTCATTAAACAGCGCCTCACCTTCGTATTGCGCAATTAATTTAAGACATTTAGCATGCATCACGTGTATGGCAAGCCACGCATTTTTGAAAGCAGAATTGGTCGTTTGCTTGTGGTAATAACGATAATAAATCTGTTGGATAATACCTGACAAGCGGAACAAGCCGAATACTTCATAGAAAGTCCAGTTGTCTATTTCCAAACCCGATTGTTCGAGATAATAAGCAACCACTTCGTCACGTGTCATCATTCCTTCTAGATGGGTGGGCTGACGACGGAACTGCTGCATCACGACATTGTCATCTTCTTCAATCCAATAAGCCAATGCACTACCCAAATCCATCAATGGATCACCAAGCGTTGCCATCTCCCAGTCAAGAACGCCGATGACTTTGGTGGGGTCAGCCACATCAAGTATCACATTATCAAAACGCCAATCATTATGAATAATACAGGTTTTACTATCAGCAGGTGTGTGCTTGGCAAGCCAGTCTCTGACTAACGCAAAGCTGGGTACATTGGGGGTTTTTGCTTTGACATAACGCTTGTCCCAACCACTCACCTGACGCGCGCAATAGCCATCGCCTCGACCCAAATTCACCAAATCAGGGTGCTCGGTATAATCTATTTGATGTAGTTCAACCAAGGCATCTAGGACATTGGTACAAAGTAGACGAGTCTGCTCCGGATCTAGATCGATACCCTCTGGTAATTCTGCACGAGGAATAATGCCTTCCATGCGCTCCATCACGTAAAAATCTGAACCGATAACGGCTTCATCGGTACACAGAGCAATCATCTCTGGTACATAAGGATAGGCTTCTTTTAAGGCTTTTTGAACGGTATGCTCACGCACCATGTCATGGGCAGATTTGGCTTTGGTACCTTTTGGTGGACGACGCAGTATCAAATCTTGGTTTTTGTCGTTGCCTTCGTACTGTAAACGATAGGTCCAGTTTGATGCGCCACCTGAGAACTGAGTGATGGTAGGCTCGCCTACTACATCGACACCTTGGCTTCGAAGCCACTCACTAACCGCTTGGGCATCGAGCTCTTCGCCTTCACGTACCATGCCGCCTTGGTCTAGTACTTTATTATCAGTTGCCATGAGATATTCCTTATCATGTGGTCTTTTATTTTTATAACAGATATGCGAGCTAGTTCTCAATTCAATTTATCTTATGCTTATTACCATTTTTGAAATGAGGATACGCCCTAGTGATAAAACATCAGTAGTGATGAAAAATTCACTACTAAATCGTTAATAGTGAATTTTCAATTAGCATTACGATTGGCTTGTTTCTAATAAAGGTTGCATGAGCAGATCAAGATTGACTCACACCGCCGTTTGTTGAGATTGAGATTGAGATTAAGCTTAAGCTTTATCAGATTTAGTCGAACGGCTAAAGCCCTGACGTTTGAGTTCTAGTTTGGCAATCATGGTTTTGTGTACTTCATCAGGACCGTCTGCCAAACGTAGCACACGTGCTTGCGCATAGAAATTTGGTAGCAGCGTGTCTTGACAGACGCCCATACCACCATGAATCTGAATAGCCATATCGACGACTTCTTGCAATACAGTTGGTGCCACTACTTTGATAGCAGAGATTTCAGTCAATGCTGCTTTGGTGCCATGCGCATCCATCTTCTGTGCAGCATATAAGGTCATCAAACGAGCTTGATCAATCTTAATACGGGCTTCAGCGATACGCTCAAAGTTACCACCTAATTGTAGCAATGGCTTACCAAAGGCAGTACGTGACATGCCGCGCTTAACTGCTAACTCTAGAGACTTTTCAGCAGCACCGATACAACGCATGCAATGATGAATACGACCTGGCCCTAAACGACCTTGCGCAATTTCAAAGCCTTTACCTGGTCCACCAATAAAGTGGCTGACTGGCACACGTACATTTTCAAAGCTAATCTCGCCATGTCCGTGCGGTGCGTCATAATCACCAAATACTTTGAGCATACGTTTAATGTTCACACCCGCCGTTTTGACTGGTACAAGCACCATTGAATGTTGATGATGACGGTCTGCGCTCTCATCAGCGGTATATGCCATGACAATTAGAATATCAACCGCAGGATCGCCAAGACCCGATGACCACCATTTGCTACCGTTTATGACAATCTCATCGCCATCGACTACAGCGGTTGCTTCCATATTGGTTGCATCACTTGATGCCACATCAGGCTCAGTCATGCAGAACACAGAGCGCGTCTTACCTTCTAAGATTGGTGTCAGCCACTTGTCTTGCTGCTCTTGGGTGCCGTAGCGCCATAATAGCTCCATATTACCGCTGTCAGGTGCATTACAGTTGAATACATGGGGCGCAAGTAAACTGCGACCAGTTAGCTCTGCGATAGGCGCGTAATCAGTTACCGAAAGCCCTGCACCTAATGTGTCATCAGGCAAGAATAAATTCCACAAGCCAGCTTCACGCGCCTGTTTACGTAGGCTTTCGTAGGCTTCAGGCCACTCCCAGTTTTCCCAATTACCATCAGGGTTTTTCTTATGACAATCTTCCCAAAATTGCGCTTCGATTGGCTCAATGTGTGTTTCAATGAACGCTTTGACTTTGGCATGCATGGCTTGACCATGTTCTGTTGCGGTAAACATTAAATTATCGTTAGACATAAATGACTTCCTTTTCTTTATTGATTGTCTAAATCAAGTGTTGATAAAAAGCTCCATGAGAACCTTATAGTCGATTCAATTTGAAAGTAGTACAAGGCAACCGAGTGAAGATGCATATGTGATACTTCAAGCGAGATTAATGCAGTAATACTTTTATAGTGAAATGACTATAGTGCACGTACGTATACTGTTTTCTGTATGCTACATTTATATCACAGCAATTATCAATAAACAGCAAAAAGGCGCGACCAGCTAGGCCACACCTTTTACAAAATACAAACAATGTATAAAGAACCATTTGAACTCTAAAATATTAGAGATTCACTATCATAATGATATCTAACATTATTTTAGAATATTTAAGCGATTATTTAAATCAAAACGCGCGAGTGCATCAGGCAGTTTATCAACTGCTATACTCAACGTTGCCTCAGCTGCTTGCGCCAATCCTAGCTTTTCAGCGAGTGTTGGTTTTTGACGTGAATGTAGTGCGTACACTTCACTATCTTCCATGCGCTCTAAGATATAGCTGTCTGATGTTTGCAAGCTATCAATCAAATTAAGTTTTAGCGCATCTTCGCCATACCAATGCTCTCCAGTGGCCACTTTTGCCACATCGAGTGTTGGACGATAGTTATTGACAAAGTGTTTGAATAACTCATGCGTCTGCTCTAGTTCTTCTTGATATTTGGCACGATCTTCAGCATCGTTCTCACCGAACACAGTAACTGTGCGCTTGTAATCACCTGCGGTAAACATCTCATAATCTACATCATGGTTTTTTAGCCATTTATGAAAGTTTGGCAACTGTGAGACCACGCCAATTGAGCCAATAATAGCAAATGGTGCGGCCACTACCTTATCTGCCACACAAGCCATCATATAGCCACCGCTCGCGGCGACTTTATCAACACAGACAGTTAGCTTTAAACCAGCATCTTTTAGGCGAACCAATTGCGCTGCGGCCAAACCATAACCATGCACCACACCACCACCCGACTCAAGGCGCACGACGACTTCATCACCTTTGCTTGCCGTGCTGATAAGCGTGCTGATTTCTTCGCGTAGATGCTTAACCGCTGTTGCTTTGATATCACCATCAAAATCAAGGACAAAAACTTGTGCTTTATCATCAGCATGTTTTTTCTTATTTTTGGTTTTTACCTTTAGTGCCTGCTTGGCTTTCTTGGCCATTGTTTTTTTGAACTGCTTGAGCGCCGCTTTACCTTGCGTGGCTTCAATTAAGTCTTCACGGCGTTGCTCTTGGTTTTTGTTTAGATGAATGACGCGCAATTCGACAGGGTTTTTGGCAGGATGAAAAAGCATGAACAGTATTCCTTACATGATTAAGATAACTTTAATAAGATCAATAGCAATAGGATCAATAGAATTTTATAAGTGAGCTTGATATAGGCACAGTCACTCAGGTTTTCAAGCAAAATGACAATTTTTAACCCAATACAAATGTTTGGGCACAAATACATCTGATACCTAGGCATTCCTATACTTCGATTGGACTCAGCTGGTTGTATAACAAGGGCAGATTAGGCATAATACGCGTTTACATTAAATTTTCTGCAGTCGACGTGATGGCCATTTGTCTTAATCGCGTTGTTTGTGCGTTTTTTTAGCGAATAGCTTGAATCGCGCAGTAATGGCTGCATTATTGTATTTCGAATTGGGCTGACAACTGGATAACTATATTATGACGCATAGCGAATACCGAGACGAATATTGCGGAGCTGTAACCGAAAGCTTAATTGAGCAAACCATTAGTGTCGTAGGCTGGGTACATCGTCGTCGCGATCACGGTGGCGTGATTTTTTTAGACATGCGTGACCGCGCTGGTATCTTGCAGGTAGTCGTCGATCCTGATACCCCAGAAGCTTTTGCTACTGCTGATGCGGTACGTCCTGAATATGTGCTAAAAATTACTGGTCGTGTACGTCGCCGTTATGAAGGCACTGAAAACGCTACTATGACCAGTGGTCAAATCGAGCTACTAGGCAAAGAGATTGAAGTACTGGCCAAATCTGAAACACCACCATTCCCATTGAACGATGAGAAGACTACCGTATCAGAAGATTTGCGTCTTAAGTATCGCTATCTCGATATGCGCCGTCCGCAAATGCAAGAACGTATGGTGTTCCGAGCCAAAGCGACTTCAACAATTCGTCGTTATTTAGACGATCATGGTTTCTTAGATGTTGAGACACCTATTCTGACTCGTGCGACGCCAGAAGGTGCGCGTGATTATCTAGTACCATCGCGTACTCGCCCAGGTAACTTTTTTGCATTGCCACAGTCACCACAGCTGTTTAAACAGTTATTAATGGTGTCAGGTTTTGACCGTTATTATCAAATCGCTAAATGCTTCCGTGATGAAGATTTACGTGCTGATCGTCAGCCTGAATTCACTCAGGTGGATATTGAGACTTCTTTCTTAAATGAAGAAGAAATCATGAACATCAACGAAGGCCTTATCAAGCATTTGTTTAAGACCATGATGGACGTTGAGTTTGAACAATTCCCTCGCATGACTTACGCAGAAGCGATGCGTGACTATGCATCAGACAAGCCTGACCTACGTATTCCACTAAAACTGGTTGACGTTGCAGATTTGATGAAAGATGTCGACTTCAAAGTGTTCGCAGGTCCTGCTAACGATCCTAAAGGTCGTGTGGCTGCCCTACGTATCCCTGGTGGCGCATCATTAAGCCGTAAGCAAATCGATGCCTATACCAAGTTCGTTGGTATCTATGGTGCACGTGGTTTGGCTTATATTAAAGTCAATGATGCTAGCAGCATCAACAACGGTGTGGACAAAGAGTCTGGCCTACAGTCTCCAATCATCAAAAACATGACTGATGATGTGCTTGTCAGCCTAATCGAGCGTACTGCTGCAGAAGATGGTGATATCATCTTCTTTGGTGCGGACAAAGCCAGTGTCGTGAACGATGCAATTGGTGCACTACGTCAAAAAATTGGTCTAGACCTTGAGATGACTACCTGCCAGTGGGCGCCACTTTGGGTCACTGACTTCCCAATGTTTGAAGAGACTGACGATGGTCGTTGGACATCAATGCATCATCCATTCACCAAGCCTAAAGGCTCAGTCGATGAGTTGAAAAACAACCCAGAATCTGCCCTTTCTATCGCTTATGATATGGTATTGAATGGTACAGAAGTTGGCGGTGGTAGCTTACGTATCAATACTTACGATATGCAGCAAGCCGTACTTGAAGCTCTAGGTATCGGCGAGCAAGAAGCTGAAGACAAGTTTGGCTTCTTACTTGATGCATTGAAATTCGGTGCACCACCGCATGGTGGCTTAGCATTTGGCTTGGATCGTTTGATTATGCTCATGGTAGGCGCTGACTCTATCCGTGACGTGATTGCCTTCCCAAAAACCAAAACTGCTGAGTGCCCACTAACTCAAGCACCTGCTGGCGTTGATGGCAAGCAACTGCGTGAACTTGGTATCCGTGTGCGTGAAAAAGCACAGGCTGACACCAATCAACCTGCACAGTAAATAGTTAAGATAATGTTTAGTTCTTTGCTATCTAACTGGTTACGTGATTCATCACCGTGTGAATGGTCATGAATCCGTATCATATTTTTAGAATCGTGCCATTGTCTGTATTGCAGATGCTGGCACGTTTTGTTGCGTGGGTGATTATAAAGATACCCAGCTTAAGTATTATGCGTACTGTCAGTACCAACATGGCGCTGATTGCCCCTGAATTATCCACTACGCAAAAACAAGCGTTAACCAAAGAAATCATCTATCACCAGTGTTTAACCAGTATTGAGTCGATCAAAAGCTGGGCGATGTCTCCTGAATGGAGTATCGCTCAAATTCGTGATGTCCATAATAAAGATATTTTATTAGAAGGACTTGCCAGTCCTAACGGCATGCTTGCAATCGTCCCACATCTCGGTACATGGGAGATGATGAATGCTTGGCTCAACCAGTTTGGTTCGCCGACCATAATGTACAAGCCCGTCAAGGGTAATATTACCAATGACTTTGTTTTACAAGGTCGTTCACGACTCAATGCCACGTTAGTTCCTACTGATGGTAGCGGTGTCAAAGCTGTCTTTAAAACGCTTAAGCAAGGTGGTTTTAGTATTGTGCTTCCTGACCATGTACCTGACCCATCGGGCGGTGTGGTTGTACCCTTTTTTGGGGTAGAAACATTGACCAGTACGCTGGCCTCAAAACTCGCTAGCAAAACCAAATGTGCGCTAGTCGGCATATCTTGTATTCGCCGTAAAGATGGTCATGGGTTTGATATCTATTGTTATAAACTTGACGACCCAGCACTCTACGACCGCAATGCCGAAACAGCTGCTCATGCGCTGAACCAAGCCATGCAACAGATGATTGAGAGCAAATGTAGTCACTATATGTGGGGCTATCGACGTTTCAAGCGCATTCCCTCATTGGGAAATCCTTATAACGCCAATGAAGAAACTTTGGCGAAATTCATTCGCAATAATAAGCAGTCTATTCATCACGATCATAACGCTAGTGATACGGTAAAATCCAATAGCAATGAGTAATAACCGTACAATCAGTTAAGCGTTTAGAGAGGTGGTGAATCGTAGTCGTGCTAATATTAGCTAACTTTTAAATCTTTTATTTTTATACCTTTTATTTTATTAACTATTTTTTATTGAAATCAATATGAGTGCATTATGGCAACTGACGTAACGAAGACCTCATCGACAGACCACACGAAAGCAAAGCTTAAAGTTGCTGATCAGCGTTATGTCATCTGTATGAAATGGGGTGATAAATACGGTCCTGAATACGTCAATCGCCTTTATAATATGGTCAGCCGCCACCTTACCTTAGATTTTCAAATGGTCTGTCTCACCGATGATAGTACGGGCATTGATCCTGCTATTACGTGCCACCCTATCCCAGAGATGGACCTACCAGCAGGTCCTGAGCGTGGTTGGAAAAAACTCACAACGTTTAAACCAGAGCTGTATGACCTTAAAGGGGTTGCGCTATTTCTAGACATCGATATCGTGATTGTCGATAATATCGATGCTTTTTTCACTTATGAAGCTGCACATAGAGACAGTGTTGTTATTATTCGTGATTGGAAAAAGCCATGGCGAATGATTGGTAACAGCTCCGTGTATCGCTTTAACATTGGTATGGGCACTTATCCTGATTTGCTTGCAAACTTTGAGCGGAACTTCGACACCATTAGGCAGCAAGTGCGCCACGAGCAAGCTTATCTATCCAACTATTTGCGTGAGCATCATCATTTAGAGTACTGGGATAAAACCTGGTGTGTCAGCTTCAAGTACCAGTGCATTGCCCCCATTCCATTCAACTTTGTGCGTACACCTACTCTGCCTGATAACGCAAAGATTGTTATCTTTCATGGTGAGATTAATCCACCAGATGCCATCAACGGTAGTGGCGGCAAATGGTATCGTCATGTTAAGCCAAGTCCTTGGCTAAAAGATTATTGGCGATAGGCTCGAACAGAGGATAAACCATGAAGTCAAATAATGAAAAACAAATAGATATTGTCATTGCTTGGGTAGATGGTGATGATCCAGCGCTTAAACAAAAAAGAGCACAATATCAAAAAACAACGAGCGCTGCCTCTGACGCCATCAGCTCAACACGATTCGCTAGTAATGATGAGATTTATTACAACATTGCTTCTATCTTAAAATACGTTCCTTTTTGTCGCTATATTTATGTGGTTACAGACCAACAGCAGCCAGCACTTATCTCTGAATTTTCCAATCAAGGTATTTGTGCTAAAGATAAAATACGTATTGTCGATCATAAAGAAATATTTTCTGGATACGAGCAATTTCTGCCGACCTTCAACACCAGATCTATTGAAACCATGCTATGGAATATCTCAGGTCTATCTGACTACTTTATATACATGAATGATGATTTTTTCTTTAATCAGCCTGCTATTCAGGAAGACTTTTTAGACAATGACAATATTATTATTTATGGACATTGGAGAAAAAGTGCTCTTTTACAAGCCAAGCTAAACTATCGGAAATCTCTACAAAAATTATCGGGTAAAGCCGTTCAACCCAAACATACCGTTGCTCAGATGTTAAGTGCTAAAGCGCTTGGGATGAATCAGTTTTTTGAGGTTCACCATTATCCACATGTCGTTGATAAGAACATTTTAAAGAGCTATCTACTAGACAACCCTCAGTTGCTGAACGAGCAGATTAGGTATAAATTTAGAGACGTGGCTCAAATAAATCCTATTACACTAATGAATCATTTAAAAATTCAGAAGAACGAAACCTCTCTTAAACCACCGATATCCGTTAACTACCTCAAAAATGAAAATAGTGTTGAAGGTTTTTTAGCTGATTTGCATAAAGAATCAATTAAATATGGCTGCATACAAAGCTTAGACTTGCTCAATTCAGGCTCATGCAAAAGAATTAGCGATGCTATGATTCATAAATTTTCAGCGTATCTGCCGCCATCACTATTACAAGCTGCTAACTAATAAATGCTAGATAGCAGTCGATAAAATAATAAACAAAATATAATATTGGGATTTTTATGAAAATAACAGTGGTAGGTACAGGCTATGTCGGTTTATCTAATGCTATGTTGCTTGCTCAGCACAATGACGTTGTAGCTGTTGATATCATCGCTGAAAGAGTCGAGCTGCTTAATGCCAAGCAGTCGCCTATTGAAGACATAGAGATTGAAGATTTTTTACTGAATAAAAATATTAACTTTACCGCTACGTTAGATGCTAAATCTGCTTATAAAGATGCTGATTTCATTATCGTTGCCACCCCTACTGATTACGACTCAAAAACCAATTACTTTAATACTAAAAGTGTAGAGAATGTCATTGAGGAAGTGCTTAGTGTCAATAAAACCGCGTTAATCATCATAAAATCCACTGTCCCTGTTGGATACACCAACGAAGTTAAAGAACGTTTTTCAACAGATAATATTGTCTTTTCTCCTGAGTTTTTGCGAGAAGGCAAAGCGCTCTATGACAATCTTTACCCTTCTAGAATCATCGTTGGTGAGCAATCTGAACGTGCCAAGCAATTTGCAAACTTACTTCTTGAAGGCGCCTTGAAAAAAGAAGTCCCTCAGCTGTTTACAGAATCTACTGAAGCTGAAGCCATTAAATTATTTTCTAACACCTATCTAGCGATGCGTGTTGCCTATTTTAATGAGCTAGATACTTATGCCCAGACCTTTGGACTGGATACCAAGCAGATTATAGAAGGCATTGGCTTAGATCCTCGTATTGGCAACCACTATAATAACCCATCATTTGGCTATGGTGGCTACTGCCTGCCCAAAGACACCAAACAGCTATTGGCAAATTATGATGAAGTGCCGAGCAATCTTATTAGAGCCATCGTTGATTCAAATAGTACCCGTAAAGACTTCATTGCGGATAAAATCATCGAAAGAAAGCCCAGAATTGTGGGTATTCATCGACTGGTTATGAAAAGTGGCTCAGACAATTTTAGAGCCTCCGCTATTCAAGGCATCATGAAACGTATTAAAGCAAAGGGTATCGAGGTCGTTGTTTACGAACCTGTATTGAAAGAAAATAACTTCTTTAACTCGCGAGTTATTCAAGATTTAGAAGCATTCAAATCAATGAGTGACGTCATTGTAGCAAACCGCCTATCTACTGACATAGAAGATGTAGCGGATAAAGTATTCACAAGAGACTTATTCGGGAGCGACTGATGAATATATTAGTCACTGGTGCGGCAGGTTTTATCGGTTTTCACTTAATCAAGGCGCTCTTAAAAATAGAGTCGACTGATCAAAACCATTTCATCGTTGGTATCGATAACATCAACGATTATTATGACGTCAATCTAAAAGCAGAACGTCTAAAAATATTAAGTGACTTATCAGAGCCAGAAAATTTTACATTCATTAAATTGGATCTTGCTGATCGCGAAGCCATATCTGGACTTTTTTCCACCTACCAATTTGATACGGTTATTAATTTGGGTGCACAAGCAGGTGTCCGCTACTCTATAGAAAACCCACACGCCTATGTTGATTCAAATGTGGTTGGGTTTGTGAACATCCTCGAAGGCTGTCGTCACCATGCTATCAAGCATCTGATCTATGCAAGCTCTAGCTCTGTCTATGGTATGAACATCAAGCAGCCATTTACAACTTCTGACTGTGTTGATTTCCCTATTAGCTTGTATGCTGCCACAAAAAAATCAAATGAGCTCATGGCACACAGCTATAGTCACCTATATAACATTCCAACGACAGGACTACGGTTCTTTACGGTTTATGGCCCTTACGGTCGACCTGATATGGCATATTTCTCTTTTACTAAAAGAATACTGGCTGGCGACCCAATTGACGTCTTCAACAATGGCGATATGCAGCGTGATTTCACTTATATTGATGACATCGTAAAAGGTGTCATTCGAATAATAGACAAAGTTCCCTCTCCCCAACATTCCACTATCACTACAACATCAGCCCCTTATAAGATTTATAATATTGGCAATAATCAACCTGTAACTTTACGCCGTTTTATCACTGCTATTGAAAGCGCTTGTGGCAAAAAAGCTCAAGAGAACTTGTTACCTATGCAAGCAGGCGATGTACCGATCACTTACGCAGATATAGACGACTTGGTAGATGATATTGATTTTAAACCTGAGACTAGCATCGAGGATGGGATTGAAAAGTTTGTCACTTGGTATAAACAATATTATTCAGTATGATTGGGTATCTTTCAGAAGCAATATAAGCATCTATATTTCGGACATTTAAGCTCTAATCGCATCATACCTTTTTAAAGGATTTTAGTGACATGACCACATCTACAAACTGGCAAAGAAAACTGCTATTAATATTTCGAAGTGAAAAAAGATTGAATGCGGGTAAAGTTTTTAAAAATTATGATGGCAAAAGCTTTGATGAGATGAAAGCAACAACCATTACTGAAGCATTGTGCGATATTGAAGCGCTAACAGATGAGCGTAAAAGTACAGACTTAGAGATCCATTTAAACAACCTAAAGCATCAATCGTTGGGTGAGTCTGAGCTCTGTTTTTATCACAATACGCTTGTTATATTGATGCGTCGCAAATACAAAACAGATAAAACCTTTGCTGAATTTGAAAGACTTTGGAAGGCAGAAAGCGATTATTTATTAGAGCATCTCTCATTACGTTGGATAGTTTCTGCTTGCGATACTTTCATCGACTATTCAGATGACACTCATAGAGCTGCAATCCTGATGAACGTCATTACTCTAATGAATACCTTGAGAGTGCATGAAACCAGAAGTTTTTTACAGTTAAGTGCTAACGCTGAACCCATGCCACTACTGGATGAAAAAACTGATCAACTTTATGCTGGGGATTTACCCTTATATGACGGGCTTACCTATTTTCGTATAGGTACAGACGATAGCTTAAGAAATATGCGCAAACGCTATAATAAATTCCTTAAAGTCGACAAATTAGCGACAACTATACTATTGGCTGTATTCGAAAAACTACAAAATAATCAAAGTGCGTTTGCCACGCTACGGCAATTACACAGAGATGATTGGTCTAAATGGTGGTTGGATTAAGATTTCTCACCTATATTCTCACAATTAGAAGCGAACTCAATATATTTTTTGGCTATCGTGATAGGTAGCAATGCCTCATTAAATTCAGAATGAAATTGCTCTGAATTTTTCATTGCTAAGCTTAATTTAGCAGCAATCGCATCTATATCTCTCATTGGCATTAAGTTGTTTTGAGGCAATAATTCACTTGGACCTGAGGGACAGTCAGTACTAATAACTGGTGTGCCTAACACTTGAGACTCTGCAATTACCAAAGCAAAACCTTCCCAATCAGAAGTTAGTACTTTAAATCTTGCATGTTTTATATAAGGGAAAGGGTTTTCATGGAAACCTAAAAAAACCACCTTATCCTCTAAGTTGAGTTCAACTACCAGTTGCTCTATATCATTCTTAAGTTTACCTTTGCCTAAAAGCAATAAAGGTAGAGACTGATCTGTCTTAGCATAAGCTCTCAAGAGTACATCATGACGTTTTGCTTCTTTAAAGCTACCCACATGAATAATATAATTCTCATACTCAGGAACGAACGCGTCACCTAGTTTTCGAATACAGTCTCTATCTATTGGATTGTGAATGGCTATCGTTGGTGTAATATCACCAAAATTTTCTAAAAAATCTTTCTGAACGCCATTGCTTACGCAGGCACAAGGATTTTTTGAGTAAATCTTAGTAAAGTTTTCTTTTTTCTGATGACCGATATCAGCCTGTTGAAACTTATACAATAAAGATAAAGTATTATGAATCACATATACAATATTGGGCAAACGACTATAACTAAAAATGCTGTCTGAGCGATCAAGATTGGATAAAATCACATCAGGCTGACCAATTTTTTTTGTGATATAGCGATCTACAGTACGAGCAAAAAACTTATCTCGACGCTGTGCTCCTGGTATCTTTTTATAAAGCCTGAATTTTAGAACATGATAAATAAGGTTCGGATTAAGGTCATACTCTACCCGAGGCTTGAATCTTAAAACATGTACTTCATATCCCAACTCATAAAAGCCCTGCCCTAATGTAAGTACAACACGCTCAGCGCCACCACCTTGTAGGCAGTTGATGACTAAAAGTATTTTTTTCTTATTTTCTCTAGGTAAATTATTGATTATGCTCGTGGCATTATTAGTCATTTTAAACTTTCTTAAAAGTGAGTGTTTTGAGTATAAAGAGGATTTGACAGTATCACTTTATGACATCTAGTCTTTGAGAGAATTTTAGATATTTCTCAGCTATTTTAACTGGAAGCAGTGACTCATCAAACGGGGTATGGAACTGTTGTGGATTGCTCATTGCCTGACGCATTTTTTCAGCAATGGCTTCAACATCTCCCATCGGCATCAAGTTGCTTTCAGGTAGCAGCTCACTCGGGCCTGACGGACAGTTGGTGCTTATAACTGGCGTACCTAGCACTAAAGCTTCAGCAATGACTAAAGCAAAACCTTCCCAGTCAGAAGTCAGTACCTTAAATTGTGCATGTTTGATATAAGGAAAAGGATTTTCGTGAAAGCCTAAAAACACCACCTTATTTTCTAGTTTCAACGCTGTGACTAAATTCTCTATCTCATTTTTATGCTTGCCTTGGCCTAAGAGCAACAATGGCATAGATTGATCAGTTTTTGCGTAGGCTTTTACCAATACATCATGACGCTTCGCATCTTTGAAGCTTCCCACATGAATTATATAGTTCTGATATTCAGGAACAAAAGCATTGGCCTGTTTTTGGATATTGTCTCTATCAATTGGATTGTGGATGGCCGCCGTTGGTGTGATATTGCCAAAGCTTTTGATAAAATCCTTTTCAGCACCCTCACTCACACATACACAAGGATGTTTAGAATAAATCTCGACCATTTTTCTTTTTAATTGCTCAGCATCTTGATTTTTATTGAATTTGTAGAGCAGCGATACGGTGTTATGAATAATATAAGTGATATTCGGTAGCTTACTATTACTCAAGATACTATCCGCACGATCAAGATTAGAAAGTATCATGTCAGGCTGACCGATATTTTGTGAAACATACTTATCGACAGAACGCGCAAAAAGCTTATCACGCCTTTCAGATCCTGGTATGAGCTTGTAAGGTTTAAATTTGAGCACATGATAATGAAGGTCTGGGCTCAACTCATACTCTACCAAGGGTTTAAATCGTAGAACATGTACTTCGTAGCCCAATTCATAAAACCCTTGACCTAACGTTAATACCACACGTTCCGCACCGCCGCCTTGTAAGCAATTAATAACAAGTAACACTATTTTTTTGTGCTGTTTCATAAACTACGACCTATCGAGTGATATCTTTATCCACTTAAAGAAACTTACAGTTATTTGATCGAAAAATCAGCGCTTAAAGAGTCTCGAAAACAGTGATTTGGAAGCACTCGGGCGAGTGACTTTATTACCACTGTAGCCTTGTTGAGATTTTTTTGGAAAACTACCGAAAGGTTCAACTCGATAACTGTCTAAATGATATCCAGCGGCAAGCGCTTCATGATAATACTTATCAAAAAGGTCGACCAAATCTTGTCTTGGATGTGGCATTATTTCACCATCGAACCAATGCTCGAACCCTTCCTCGCTCACTCTGGGTAACGAATATTTGTGACTGAACTGCGTTCCCATATCCGAGTAATGTAAGACCTTGATGTCCTCTATCGCTAAGTCTTCACCATCTATACAGTTATAGCTATTTTGATAAGACTCAATCAGCTGAGTATTTTTCTTAAATACCGCCATCATTTCTTTATGACTTTTAGGATCTTGTTTGAGTTTTTCGATAGGTAAAATGACAGACTTTGCAGCTTCACAATCCCACACGCAAGTACATAACCGAGTCATATCAGCATTCGTTTTAGCCGCTACTATGGCCTGTCCTTCGATAGGATGCTGCCATAATTTTGCCAAATCATCTAAAACAACGACATCAGCATCCATATAGATCGCACGTCCAGAATAATTGCAATACGCTGGAATCGCCCATCTAAAACCTGAAAAAGGCGTTGACCACTTGGTGGTATCCCAGCCTTTACCAGTCTCAGGGTTAGAATACCAATAACTATCAGGGTCACGTGAGAGCTGCATCCACACTATTTCCACTGGCACACTGGTATGTTTATGGATACTATAATCTAGAACCATCATCTGTTCTAGATCACAGTTATTTGGGTCACAGCCCACAAAGACTCTGATGATATCGTTTGTTTTCATAGTTCTATCCGTTCACTGGAGAATACTCTAACCCTAGTCATTTACAAGGCTATAAAACATCAGTATTAATTACGTCTAATGTGATAATACTCACTTATAAAGTTAAGCCTATTCTTTCCAATACTTTTCAATCCATCCTACTGGCAAGATAAAGTGGCGTAAATGTCGTAAGGGGCGTTTCAAATTTTTAGGTTCTGCCAGTCTTTTGAGATGATCTTTAGCATTATTAGCCGCATTTTTATTATACATGCCATCAATTGCATGCGTAGGGTATAAATCACCAGGGAAAATAACCAGACGAGCACCTTTAGGAATCTTTGGCTCTTTAAAGTAATTGAACGGAAATGGCTGACGACATTTACGTCTAAAGTGTGCCACCCATGCCTTTGGAAACAGCTTCACACCACCTGGTGCGTTACGAGTGACAAAACGCTGCTCGAAACGATACTCATCAGCGATACCTTGTGGATCCGCCTTGAATTTTTCTTGTAGTGAAACAAGCGAACCTATCTGGAATCTGAAACACGAAGTCTGTCCCAAACGCTCTAATGGGTTGCTCGGGTTATAAGATAAAATAACATCGTCCGGCTTGCCATACTCAAAGAAAGGATCGAGGCTATCGACAATAATCACATCCAAATCTACAAACAGTACTGTACCGGTTAAATCGCCAAGCTTTTCACCCCATAAACGAGATTTTGGCCACTTACCTAGTGTATTGGTTGGCATAGTGACATCTAATGGTGGCAATGCTTGGCATTCGATCTCTGGACGTACATCGGTGGTATCATCTGTAAAGCAAACAAAACGAAATGGCGGCGTAATATTACGAGACACCATGCCATATAGTTTGTTGGCATAATCAGCCCCGTACTTTGTACCCCATTTAATACAAATGATTTGTTTGATGTTTTTATTATCTGCTGTATCAGAATCTATTGGCATTGACTGCTCACTTTAACGGTATGAATAAATATGATGGCTATATTAGCATAAAAAAAAGACTGGACAATTATGTTCAGCCTTTTTAGTTTTTCAAAGTAACAGCATTGTATCAGTCAATAAAGCTTAACCAATCCATATATTGCTCATTGCGACCGTGTACTACATCAAAGTATAAAGTTTGTAGCTTTTCAGTCAAAGGTCCGCGGCCACCGTTACCGACCGTGCGATCATCATATTCGCGAATAGGTGTCACTTCAGCAGCAGTACCTGTCATAAATATCTCATCCGCTAAGTAAAACTCATCGCGAGTAATACGGCGTTCAACCACTTTGATACCTAGATCATCAGCAAACTGAATGATAGTGCGGCGAGTGATACCATCTAACGCACCACCAGCGAGATCCGGCGTATGCAATACGCCATCTTTTACTAAGAACAAGTTCTCGCCTGCACCTTGGCAAACATAGCCTTGTGAATCCATCAAGATAGCTTCGTCATAACCATTACGAGTGACTTCTTGATTGGCCATGATAGACACTGGATAGTTACTTGATGCTTTAGCCTTACACATCGTCACATTGGTCATATGATGTGTGAATGAAGACGTTTTCACACGGATACCGTTTTTGATACCTTCGTCACCCAAATAAGCACCCCAATGCCAAGCAGCAACCATCGCATTGATACTGTTATCACGCGAAGACAGACCTAGCTTTTCTGCACCGACCCAAATTAATGGACGAATATACGCTTCTGCCAAGTTGTTTTGTTTAACCACATCTTTATGTGCTTGCTCTAAAGTAGCTGCATCGAATGGTACGTCCATTTGAAAAATTTTTGCAGAGCCTAACAAGCGCTCGGTATGCTCTTTTAGACGAAAAATAGCAGTACGATTATCAGCAGTTTGGTAAGCACGCACACCTTCAAATACAGCCATGCCATAATGCAAACTGTGTGTCAGTACGTGAACTTTAGCATCTGGCTGCTCAATCATTGTGCCATTCATCCAAAGCTTACCGTCTTGTGTTGCCATGTTCATTTTGTAGTCCTTATGCTAGCGCTAACGTCTAACTTTTTTAGGTAAATTATATTTAATAGTATTTATCGACATCATATGATAACACCACTGCGTCAAATTTCATTGCTAAAATTCAGCATTATTGTCACCAATAAATGATGAAGAATTGCCAGTAATATCACGATGTGTGACCGATTATATCACTGGCAGTCCTAGCAAATGAACTCTTTTGGTTTGGACCTAGTAGGCTATTATTTATAGTTAAAAAACTGGAGATTCATACTACTCTTCATCTGCTGTATCTACACCCATCAAATGCTTCCATTGGTCTTGTACCAATGCCCGTGTTTCTTTCCATAATGACTCGTCAACCAACAATGATTGCTCTGACAATGCCAGTTGATGGGTAGCTGCACGAATTCTTAGATAAGCATCTGTCAAATCTTGACAGACTTGCGCCTCCCAAATGCCAAGTAAGGCAACTTCCTCGAAGATACGGACGTTGTCACTCCATTTGGTCAAACTTGGATGCTCGTGCGAGTAAGCCAATACCGCAAATTGTGCTAAAAACTCAATATCGATTATTCCGCCCGCATCTTGTTTGAGATGGAACTTACCAGATTTCTGCTGCCATTGATTGGTTCCTAGATGCTTTTGCATCTTGATACGCATACTGGTGACTTCCGTTCGTACCTGCTCTAGCGTACGCGGCAATGCTAGTACATTTCGGCGAATATCACAAAAGCGTGCTGTGACTCGTTTATCGCCACAAATCGCCCGCGCGCGCACCAATGCTTGATGCTCCCATGACCAGGCTTTATCTAGTTGGTACGTCTCAAAAGCGTCACATGACACCACCATCATGCCTGCATTACCTGATGGGCGCAGACGCATATCAATCTCGTAAGCACGGCCATCTCGAGTTTGGGTATTGAGATAGTTCATTAATTTTTGTACCAAGCGCGCGGCAAACTTCATTCCACTGACAGACTTTTCGCCCGTGGTCATGCCCTGCTCTTTTATCTTGTGTAAAAACACCAAATCCAAGTCAGAAGAATACGACAGCTCCAGCCCACCAAGTTTGCCGTAACCAATAATAGCAAAGCCACAATCCGCTTCGGTCACAGGATCGCCATCTTGACCAATAGGATAACCATAACGTCTGACAATTTCTGCAAACGCCCGCTCTAACACCGCTTCTAGTACCACCGCAGCGATATAAGTTAAAGAATCAGACACCTTCATAATCGGACGCGCAGCCAATATATCACTAGCCGCTACTGCCAGTATCTGGTTCTTTTTAAACAGCCGTACAACGCTGAGCAGCTTCTCTTCGTCATTGGGCTCTACGCGTAGTAATTGTTGACGTAGAATGTCACGCAGCTCACGCTTATCAGGCAAATGATGATAGCGCTGCTGTAAAAAAGTATCTAGCAGTACAGGATAGTGTGCCAGCTCTTTTGCAATCCAAGGACTGGCTGACAGCATTGGAATCAGCTCAATCGTGGCATTGGGGTTTTCTGCAATCATCACGAGATAGATGGAACGACGACAAATCGCTTCAAGCAACGAGATAAGACGAGGCAACGCTGTATTCGCAAGTTGCTGCTGGTCTTGATGTGCCAGCAGCGCGTGGACGATGACAGGATACGCATCATCTAAACGTTCTCTGGCTTCATCACTTAAATTGGCAACCAGTTTTGACTGCCAAAAATTCTCTAATAGATCTCGGTTTTTTTCCGTAAGTACGTTATCCAATCGTGCAATCTGCTCATCTAGATCTTTTGGCTCGAGGCTAGCATCTTCTTGATCCGGTACTTGACGTTCGGTGACCATACGCTCGAATGGGACGTTTACATTATTTCGATGCTGATTGAGCATGCTGAGTAGCGCGGCCCAGTCCTCAAACCCAAGGGTGATAGCCAGATTATATTGCCACTGCGTATCATGTGGTAAGCGCTGGGTCTGCTGATCGTTAATCGCCTGAATCGCATGTTCAAGTCGGCGCAAAAATCGATAGGCAGCTTGCAGTTGCTTATAGGTCGAAAGCTCTAAATATTTAAGTTGATATAGCACCTTCATCGCGTCCAGACAGGATTTGATCTGTAGCTGAGGATGCCTACCGCCATAAATCAATTGAAACGCTTGTACGATGAACTCAATATCTCTGATACCACCTGCACCAAGCTTGATATTGTCTAAATCTTCACGCTGTGCCACTTGGTTTTGAATAAGAGACTTCATCTCTCTCAATGCTGAAAAAGCACTGTAATCGACATAGTAGCGAAAGACGAATGGCTTAATGAGTGCTTGTAGTTCATCATAGAACGGCTGCTCTAACTGCCCAACCACACGGGCTTTTAGCCAAGCAAAACGCTCCCACGCACGACCGTGTTGAGAAAAGTATTTTTGTAGCGCCGACAAATGAATGGCCAAGTCGCTACCGTCGCCCCACGGACGCAGACGCATATCGACGCGAAAGACAAAACCATCTGCTGTTTTATGATCCAATAGCTTGATAATACCTTGACCCAGTCGAGTCATAAAGCGCTTGTTGTCTATGCTACGGGTACCTTTGTCCTTATCACCATTGGTTTCACCTAGCGCCTGATGGACAAAAATCAGATCGATATCACTAGATAGATTCAGCTCGTGGGCACCAAGTTTACCCATTGCCATGATGGCCATATCATCGATTTGCACATTACCTTTGGCATCAATAAAAGTCGGCTCACCATACTGCTCAATCAAATGCTGATAGGTATAATCTTTGGCAAAAGAGATACAACCCCCTGCAAACTCAGAAAGCTCATCAGTCAACTGCTCAAGTGAGATCAGCTGTAAGGCATCTTGCCAGATCCAACGCATCATTAGCAGAGTACGCAAATCACGTAGTCCTTTCATTACCTTGGCTTCATCAGCGATCTGATAGTTCTCATCCAAAGTATAGTCTTGTATCAGATCGTCAATTTGCTGGCGCGTTAGGGTCTGATCTAATGGATAGCTGCGCAAAAAAGTTTGACATGAGACCGTACGGCTTTCCCAAATCTGATAAGCAAACTCACTCGCCGTCTGCAATACTTGCAGCTGCTCTACTGTAGGCTGACTATCTGTACCATGGGTCTCGCGTGAAGGCATAGCAGGTAACATAGGTAAATAAACTCCTTGCATGGAATGATAAGACTACGTGAACCTAGCGCATAATATTAGCGTTTTTTCTTACGAGGTAGTCACCGAATCTGACAACCATACTAATATATGCCAGTATTTATGATAAAACCACTTTTAATCACACTGACGCACTTTGCTTTTGAGCGCTTTATGGTAGCATAAACACCTTTAGCATTGACGATCGACAAAAATCCTTATGACAACCATGCCCCCTTTACTTTTGATTACCGCTGATCCCAGTCATCCACTGGGTTCTCTAGCGCTACGTTATGCTCGTGCTTATCTTAAAAACACCTCAAACGAAGAAAACACGAATAGCAGTGAAACATTAAATGTCTTTTTTTATGGAGATGCTGCCCATACTGCCAATCGCTTACGCTGGCAGTCAGCAGAGCAAGTTGATTTGACCAAAGAATGGCAAAACCTTGCCAAGCAGTATCAGTTATCGCTACCCGTCTGCGTTAGTACTGCTCTCAGTCGAGGGATTAGTGACATGGATAACAGCTCACGCCATCAGCTCAATGGTGATAATCTTGCGACAGGCTTTTCGCTGGTCGGCCTGAGTGAGCTTGCGATGATGATGCAAGAAGACTGTCGCCTGATTCAATTTTAACAACGCATCGCTTTGAGATATTTTGGCTTGGAAGATATGATTGCGATGACAGCAATCGTCACGCAAGTAATCAGATTAGGATTTAACCATGAAACTATTAATTCAGTTGCACACGCCGACTGAAATGGCCAGTTATGAGGGCTGCGCGCTGGCGCTAACGCTAGCGACCTTTGGTCATGACGTACAATTATATTTGGATGCCCCTGTCTTTGGCCTATTGATGCAGTCTGAATCGCGTTTGCATGGCATGATTCAATCACTTGAGCTGTACGATATGCCAGCAGCTTGGCTGCCTGATGATGTATTCAGTGGATGGGTCACGGGTATGCTGCCAGTAGATCTGGCGTCACAACTGACGTTGATACCTGAAGTCGTGAACTCTCAAGACTTTGAGCAGATACTGACCTTTTAATTGATCAGATAGGAAGAACCAAATGGCAACGTTATATCAATTGCACAGTCCGATGGATACACTGAGACGCGGTATTGACGAGATGTCACGTACATGGCGCACTGGTGACAGTATTTTGCTGCTAGGCACTACTGTTGCCTTTATCGACTGGTTGGACGCTTATTTGGGCGATATTGAGATTGAGGGTATTGCTGGTATTTATGCACTAGCCGATGATGTCTCGCAACTGACGACCAATACGACTCTCAAGCTTAATTTAGAGGCCAAATTGAGTAGAATATTGACAGATAACGAGTGGGTCGAGCTGACTCAAAATACACAATTTGATAAAGTCGTGACCATTGCCTTATGAATAATAATGATGCCACTACCCCTGCTATGACGCCTAGTAATACTGAAATCAGTGTTGAATTAGATCAAGACGGTCATCTGTGTGATCATACTATCTGGACACCTGATATCGCACAACAACTGGCCGACACATTAGACGTCCAGTTGGAAGCTGAGCATTTGCAGATTTTACAACAAGTACGTGCGTTTTTTGCTAAATTCAATCATGCGCCAGCCACGCGCCCATTGATTAAATGGCTACAAAAAACCTTGCCTGAGCACGATATCAGTAATCAAAAACTACAGCAGCTATTCAAAACAGGGTTGGTCGCCCGCCATGTCAATCGCCTGTCAGGTCTACCTAAGCCACCCAACTGTTTGTAACAAATAATTAGCTGCTATATCAAGTCGCTCTGAACGTCATTCTGAACAAAGCGACCTACTAAAAAGACCTATTACTGGGATAATTTTTTTCGCTTACTGTGTTGATGCAAAGATAAGCTATCAAATACTGATATTTATCCCAATAGTACATCATTAAAGGTATAGCTCATTAGCGTGGTGCTACACCTTGATCTAAATATGGATACCTTGCTGTATATTCAGTATTTCACTAGTCAGAAAAAACCACGCTATTTGGGATCATACACCGTCAAGGTCTCATAGCCGACACTACGTCCTTCATCGCCAGCGAAGCCTTGCTGACGCCATATCTCATACAGACATATCGCAACACTGTTAGATAAGTTTAGACTGCGCGAATCAGCCAGCATAGGTAATCTCAACCAATTATCAGCGCCAATATCTTCGCGTATATCATCTGCTAGACCTGCCGTTTCAGAACCAAATACCAATGCAATATTGGGCATTTTCTTAGCTGTCTGAGCACTATTCAAATTTTCACTAGCCTGCAACCCACTAAAGTCATAATCGTAAAATGGTTTGCTCAGCTTAGTAGTCAATGCTGTGACCACATAGCAATCGGCAACGTTCAATGCCTCTCTTGCGGCTGCCCAGTCATCATGTACTTGCAGATGTGCGTATTCATGATAATCCAAGCCTGCACGGCGTAGCTTTTTGTCATCGAGCTCAAACCCTAAAGGTCTGACCAAGTGCAGCTGTGCCCCGCTATTGGCACACAAACGAATGATATTGCCAGTATTACTGGGCATTTTAGGGGCTACCAACACAATATGGATGGTCATACTAACTCCGTCAGTGGACAAAACTTATTATTTGTATTTATCATCGATAAGTAATCGAAAGTTACAGTTTACTGCCAATAATTACATTTTGATACTGTGCACCGTTTTTAACTTTCACTATGATGTCTGTAACGGATAAAGAGATAGTTATTACTTATAATTATCTCTCTATCTAATAAACCTTCAGTGAGTGTTAAGCATTACGCTTGGCATCGCTGTTATTATTTATAACAATCCATTTATTTTTTGAGGATACTATTATGAAAAAAGTAATCATCGCATCTTTGACCGCTATGTTTGTACTAACTGGTTGCAACACTTTTAAAGGTCTAGGCCAAGACGTATCAAGCGCTGGCAATGCTGTAACTGGTGGCGCACAAGACGTACAAGATAAAATCTAAGGTTTGATTTTTTTAGATTTTAGTAAAGGCTTATCATTTATTTGGTAAGCCTTTTTTTATTCCTTTATTTGATACTTATCCTACACTACTACTTTATTCTGAAAAGCTATAACAATACAGTGCTATAAAAACTCTCGTAATATCTGATTGAGATAACGCTGTCCTAATTCTGTTGGCTGTAACCGCTCAGCACTGTCTGTCAATAAACCTTGAGCCACGAGCTTATCTACTGATGGTGCAATACTATTAGCGCTTAGTCCGGTTCTTTCTTGAAACAGTGACCAAGCTACCCCGCCATGTAGGCGCAGCGCATTTAGCATAAACTCACTGACCAGCTCATCACTGTCAATTTCTTGCCAGCCCACCATCTTCGGTGTATTTTGGCTGACAGTAGATTGCTCATTAGCATCTAAATGCCCTACATAATCCTTAGGCAATCGCGACTTGCTAAAACGATAAATACCAGATTGTATTAACAACTCGCTCTTTAACGTTTTATTCGTTTCTGCTGTTTCGCTCGCTTTGTGATGCATCGTCGCTTTATGACTAATTGTCACTTTGCCATGCGCACCAGCCCCAATGGCCAAATAATCCCCAAATTGCCAATAATTGACATTATGACGACACGGCTGATCGGATGCGCCTGCCCAAGCGGACACTTCATAATTGTTGTAGCCCAATTGCTGCAATAGCGCCTGACCTGCTTGTTCAATATCTGCCAAATTGTCTTCGTCTGGCAAAATAGGCTGACTACGATAAAACACGGTATTGGGCTCAATCGTCAGCTGATACCAAGAGATATGTGTCGCCCCTGCATCGTGAGCCATTTGAATATCATCCAACGCTTCGCTCATCGTTTGTTGTGGCAACCCATGCATCAAATCAACATTGACGCGCTCAAAACCAGCAGCGCGTGCAGCGTGAATGGCAGACAGTGCTTGAGCAGGATCGTGTATGCGTCCAAGCGTGGTCAACTTATCAGCAGCAAAGCTCTGTACACCTATAGATAAACGATTGATACCGACCTCTAGGTATTGAGCAAAGGGCGCATGCTCTAGAGTGCCAGGATTGGCTTCCATGGTCACTTCTATATCATCAGCGAATGTAAAAGTATTACGCAAGCTAGTAAACAGTCGACGATACTGTGCAATAGGTAATAGCGATGGCGTGCCTCCGCCGATAAATATTGAACTGATCTCGCGCCCTTGGGCTAGTGATTGCTGCATGTTTGCATCTAACAGCAATGCATCTACGTATTCGTCATACATCGATATCTGACTGTCTATCGGTAGCTCATGAGAGTTAAAGTCGCAGTAAGGGCATTTTTTTACACACCACGGTATATGAATATATAACGCTAGTGGAATGCCACTCATTTCTATTGCACTGGTAGTAGATTCATTAGAGGTATCAGTGTGCTGTAAATCGTTAACGATATTGATATTTGACATAAAAGGATTTATCTATAAATGCGTTGCTGCTGTCATTAGCAGAAAGTAGCGCTAGGATAACGCCTAAATTCAGTAAAAAAAAGACTCTCTTAAAGAAAATCACTGCAATAACAAAACCAGTAACAAACACTCATGTTAACTACATCTTCTTATTGGCAAAATAGCTACTACTGTCGTCGGTTAACGGCTGGTGAATATTCAACACCCCCTAATAAAACCATAATAATTAACAGGATAAAAATATGGCTTACTGGTTGATGAAATCTAATCCAAAGTTTTTTGGCATTGAGGATTTACAACGTCTAAAAACGGATCGTTGGGATGGCGTACGTAATTATCGTGCCCGCAACTTTATGCGCGATGACATGAAAGTCGGTGACCAAGTAATTTTTTATCACTCTAGCGCCAAACCATCAGGCGTGGCTGGCATCATGACGATTAGCAAAGCGGGCTACCCTGATCCCACCCAGTTCCATCCTGAACACCGTCACTACGATCCTATTGCAACCGAAGATGAGCCACGCTGGTATATGGTAGACGTCGAATTTGAGCAGGCCTTTACCGATGTCATACCACTACTAGATCTTAAGTTTTTGCCAGCGCTTGAAGATTCATTGTTACTCAGAAAAGGCTGTCAGCAGTTGACGGTCATTCCGCTAGAGCCAAAGCATTGGCAAGCAATTATGGATATGGCAGAGACACTGGATCTCATATAAAAGGTCATATTTTCTTTCTTTATATTTCTTTATAGTTGTCTTGTATCCGCCATCATTGCTCGCCTTTGAAACATTGACATTATAGCCCAGCTTCTTTACCATCTTATTTATTTATGACCTGTTAATCCCCCCTTTGGATTGACGGGTTATTTTTATTTTAGTGCCGTCACTTTTTTTCATACTCTATTTATCTACTTATGCAACATTATAGGCTTGCTCATATTATTTATCGGAGTATTATCGTCGGCACTACTCTCATCTCATTGTTTCGTTTTATCTCCCTGTCTCGCTATTAGGGTCTGTTGAACATTCAAATGTGGTGCTGGCAGTCACTATTTTTTAGACAATATGCAGTGAAATTTTTGACACCTAGTCATTCTAGGTTAAACAATTTCGCCATGTATTGGCAAAAAATAGTACTGCCCTGAAGGGCTGATGCTAAAATCACCCCAAACGTTGTTGCAAGCCTAGCTAAGGTCTCGACATTATCGTCGACTTGCGCCTAGTTTGGTGCAATTTTAGCAATCAGCAGCCCTAATATTTGAATGTTCAACAGACCCTGGTTTATTGATGGCAGGTTTTGCTCGTTCCTAATAAATACCGTAAAGAATAAAAAGTTGCTCACTATGGTTTTCCCATTATCCTTTAGAGATTTTAAAAGCTACAGCTTACGTTTAGGTGTGCTCGCACTACCTATCTTGATTACCCAATTTTGCCAAGCGGCACTTGGGGTAGTCGATGCCATCATGGCAGGTCAAGTCTCTGCACTCGATTTGGCTGCTGTTGCCGTTGGTTCCGGTATTTGGCTGCCACTATTCTTATTAGCCACTGGTATTTTGATTGCTACCACACCGCTCATTGGTGAGGCAATCGGTCAAAACAAGCATGACCAAGTACCTCATATCACGCAGCAATCCTTATGGACTGCTGGTGTCATTGGTATTATTGGCTTTATTGTGGTTAATTTAGCCCCAAACGTACTTGGAATCATGGGGGTGCCTGAAAACATCCAACCAATCGCCACGCAGTATTTGCATGGTGTCTCGTTTGGTTTCCCTGCACTAGCCGTCTATGCCGTACTACGCAGTTATTGCGAAGCGCTTGGACGCCCTGAGCCTGTCACCGTCATTAGTATCATTGGTCTACTGGCAGATATTCCGCTTAACTATATTTTCATTCATGGTTTATTCGGCATGCCTGAAATGGGCGGCGCAGGCTGCGGTATCGCGACGGCCTTAGTATTATGGATAAATGTATTACTACTTGCTGCTTATACCAGCTTCACTAAACGACAGCAGTTTGCCAGCACACGGTTCTTTTATGGCTTTGCCAGTCCCAATCGTGAACAGATCAAAAAACTGCTGAAATTGGGTATTCCAATTGGTATCTCGATATTTTTTGAAGCAAGCCTATTTAGCTTAGGTGCCCTAGTTATCAGTCCCTTAGGTGAGATAGCAACCGCATCGCATCAAGTAGCATTGGCGGTAACCTCGCAGCTATTTATGATACCCATATCAGTCGCCATGGCGCTGACTATTATGATATCCAATCGCTTCGGCGAAAAAAACCTACTGGCATTACGACAAGTACAAGCCACAGGGCTGATTTGGACCGTATTGATTGCATTGACTTGTATGCTTGGCATATGGCTGTTTAGACCACAACTGGCAGCAGCATTTACTGAAAATCCAGTGGTCAGAGCACAAGCCATGCATTTGCTCATCTTTGCACTGGCTTATCAGTTATTTGATGGCTGGCAAGTCAACATTGCTGGGATATTGCGTGGCATGCAAGACACAACCATACCAATGTGGGTCACGCTATTCTGCTATTGGTTGGTCGCGCTACCGCTCGGTATTTACTTGGTGCGTTTCACTGATGTTGGCGCCCAAGGGTTTTGGATGGCATTAATCACAGGGTTGTTTTTATCGTCTATTCTACTGACTCTGCGACTGCGCTATCAACAGAGACGCTTAACAGCAAAGTGGGCTTAACAGCCTACCTAAATCATATTTGTCTAACGTATCGTTGATTCCAAATAATTTCGATACAAGGAAGCCGAGTGCAAGCGATACATTAGTATGGCTAATGAGAATGACGATGTAGCGGATTTATATGGATTTAACTATAGTATCTGGTAACCATCACTGGCGCTATATGGTTACATAGACTATGATAAATCATTGAACATTTCTTACGCATAACATATACGTACGTCATAATATGTAAAAAATCTCAGTTAACAACTGTACATCGATTGCTCATTGACGTGAATATAGGTATCATTAGCAATTATCTGCACAATATTTAGTTACACTATTTCTCGAATTTAGTACAAGGCAAAATTAAAACTATGGATATTGAAAAAATACGCACTCTGATCGCACTCATGGAAGAAAGTGAACTGGTTAATTTAGAAATCAGCTCAGACGACGAACACATTAGTTTGACTCGTCACTATGATGCCCCTGCACCAACGATGATGGCTGCTCCTACTGCGAGCGCGGCTCCCATTGCTGCCGAAGCAAAACCAGCTGTCAAAGCCGGTAGCGTTGAGACATCACCAATGGTTGGCGTTTACTATTCAGCTCCTAGCCCTAATGACCCACCTTTCATCAAGGTTGGACAAAAGGTACAGGCGGGTGACACACTCGGTATCATTGAAGCCATGAAAATCATGAATCCGCTTGAAGCAACTCAAAGTGGCGTCATTGACGAAATCTTAGTCGACAATTCTGAAGTAGTACAGTTTGGCCAACCTATCGTACGCTACAGAGCATAACGATAACTTTCGCCAAACTTTATCTCATTATGATTGAGACCTCGTTACCATTTGGCATCTGAATTTGAGTTATAGTGCATTAACTATAATAGCTTAGGTTCATGATGCCAAAATAGCGACTCTATCAATGACTGCCGCTTCGACAAGGATGACCCCATGATAAAAAAACTGCTCATCGCCAATAGAGGTGAGATTGCCCTACGTATTGTTCGAGCTTGTAAAGCGCTTGGCATAGAGACCGTCGGTGTCTACTCCACGGCTGATGCCAACTTGATGCACCTGCGTTTTGTTGATGAGGCAATCTGTATTGGCAAACCTAATGCCAATCAAAGCTATCTTGATATCAATACTATTCTAACCGCTGCTGAAATCACTGGTGCCGATGCCATTCATCCTGGTTATGGCTTTTTATCAGAGAATGCTGAATTCGCTGAACAAGTTGAAGAAGCTGGTTTGACTTTTGTTGGTCCTAATGCTGATCATATCCGCTTAATGGGCAATAAAGTTTCTGCTATCAATGCCATGAAAAAAGCGGGTGTGCCTACCGTACCTGGTTCTGTTGGGGCTGTGACACTACATAACGCTGAAGAACAAGCTCGCAATATCGGCTTTCCCCTATTGATCAAAGCAGCTTCTGGCGGCGGTGGTCGCGGTATGCGTGTCGTTGAGCGCTTCGAAGAAGTAATCGGACAAGTACAAGCTGCCAAACAAGAAGCTGAGCTGTGGTTTGGCGATGATACGGTCTATATGGAACGCTATCTACAAAACCCGCGCCACGTAGAAGTACAGGTACTTGGTGACGGTAACGGTAACGCTATCCATCTATATGACCGTGATTGCTCATTGCAACGCCGCCATCAAAAAGTACTGGAAGAAGCCCCTGCACCAGATATCCCTGACGACGTACGCGAGCCTATTTTAAGAGCCTGTGTCAAAGCATGTGAGCTCGTAAAATATCGCGGCGCGGGTACTTTTGAGTTTTTATTTGAAAACAACGAGTTCTTCTTTATTGAAATGAATACTCGTGTACAGGTTGAACATCCTGTGACCGAAATGATTACTGGCATTGATGTGGTCGTTGAGCAGCTTAAGATTGCAGCTGGTTATGGGTTGTCTTATCGTCAAAGCGAAATTGAAATCCAAGGTCACGCGATTGAATGTCGTATTAATGCTGAAGATGCTGCGACCTTTGTGCCTTGTCCTGGTACCGTTAGTCAATTATTTGCGCCAAGTGGCTCAGGTGTGCGTTTTGACTCGCACCTATACCCTGGATATGAGATACCGACTTATTATGATTCATTGATCGGTAAGCTTATCTGTCATGGTCAAACACGTCAGCAAGCGATATCTAAAACGTTGCATGCACTCGATGAATTAGTGATTGAAGGTATCAAAACCAATATACCGTTACATCGTGATGTGATTTTGGCAGATGATAACTTTGTTCATGAAGCGCAAAATATTCATTATCTCGAAAGAGAGCTTTTGACTGCTAATAAAGAAAAAACCAAGTCATAAGTTATTCAACTGGCTCAGAACCTAAAAAACCGCTATCTAAATAGACAGCGGTTTTTTATTTGTACAAGTAATAGGGTTAGGCCAAGTGCTTGATGCTAGATAGCTATACTTTAATGCATATAGCCATATGTAGAAATCGATGAGCGGTGTTCGATAGCGGTGATAGATGATAAACACCTGACCTCTATGGCAACACTTTATGAAAATTCATAAAACACTCTTTTCCTTCAGGATCTGCACACCACTGCATCTGATTACCATCGTGATTCAAAAAAGCAATCAATGCTTCACCAGTCTGATCAACTTGATTACCAGAGCAGTCTATTTCATTGTTGTCAGAGACCGTTCTAATCGCAATGACTGGTAGCCCTTCCTCTCGGTGAGTGACCAGATAACGACTGTAGGTCCTCTCTTTACCACTCACTGCCCACATCTCATTGTCAGCCCCAAAATTATACAACTCGCGGCACTGATTTGACTTTTTCGCAGATGCGTTCAATGTTGTATTAATATTAGGCTTGATATCAAAAACACGATTTTCACTTTGCGAGAAAATACCGCCCTCTGTACTAGTCATTACTTTAGGCTCGGTACTTTCCGCCTGTTGGGAAGATTGCAGCGTGTCTTGCTCGGCTTTGGCTTCTTTTGTCATCGTAATTGGACTATCTAAGTCGATCTCCCATTGTCCTGCAATAGCTGGACTAATATGGGTAGTAATGGTCGGCTTAGTGATAATTTCACCATTCGCTGGCACTGAAGCCAGAATAGATGCCAATGTCACTGAAGCAAAGGATAGAGGTTCCATGATTAACCTTATGTTTATATTAATATAATAATAGGTACTATATACATTAGCGTAAGTCTTAGACACCAAAAACACAAGTAATATTATGCTATTGGTCTTAGCACGCTAAGCAGTTCAAATATAGACTGTGTTGCGGTAGCACCCTCTAAAATGGCTTTTCTTTTTCTTATACAAAAAAATAACACCATCACTTCACTTGCTATAAGCAAGAAGCGATGATGTTATTTGCTATAGTCAATCCTCTATAAGTTGGATACGGTGTTAGTCTCGCTTAGTCTACTACTAGTAGCACTTTCACTCGCCTTCCTTGTATCCAAGTTATATTGAACAGACTATATCTCAAACTTAATTTTTTCTGATATTAAGCAGTAGTCACAGTGCCAAGTGCTTGAGCAAAGGCTGATAATGCACCTTTTAGCATGGCTGACACGGTGCTACTACAAGTACCGATACCTGAGTAAACCTCACCATCGACATTTAGCTGAATATAAGCTGCTGCGTTGGCATTGGTTTTGTTATCACGATTGGTGTCATCGTCGATGCCATCACCGCTATTGTGCTGCGGATTGATCGCATGTTCAGCATAATTGATAACATGTATCGACTTGCCTGTATGCTGAGCAAGACCATCGATGAATGATGACAATGGACCGTTACCTGTACCATCAATATTGATGGTTTCACCATTCATTTGTACTTGACCGTCAAAGCACACTTCACCCGCTTTATTATTGACACTATAATCTAATAGCTCAAACTCACCTTGCTGTAGATAGGTGTTTTCAAACGCCTGTAAAATCTCGTCATTTTGTAATTCACGTGCTGCACTTTCAGCTTGCTTTTGTACCACACCGCTAAAGTCAATTTGCATCCAACGCGGTAAGTTAAAGCCATAATTACGCTGCAAGATATAAGCGACTCCGCCTTTACCCGACTGACTGTTGATACGTACCACGTCTTGATAGCTACGACCAATATGCGCCGGATCAATCGGCAAATAAGCCACATCCCAAACGTTGTCTGTTTCGTCTTGATGTTTTTCATTATAGTCGAGAGATTTTTTGATGGCATCTTGATGCGAGCCACTGAAAGCAGTAAATACTAGCTCACCGACATAAGGATGACGCGGATGCAAAGGTAAATTATTACATTCGCTAACGACCTGAACGATTTCACTCATATTACTAAAATCAAGATCCGGATCGATACCTTGGCTAAACAAGTTCATCGCCATGACCATGATATCCATGTTACCGGTACGCTCGCCATTACCCAATAACGTCCCTTCGATGCGATCCGCACCAGCCAATACACCAAGCTCAGCAGCAGCAACCGCACAGCCACGATCATTATGCGTATGCAAGCTGACAATCACATGCTCACGCTGGGCAAGATGACGGCAGAAATACTCAACTTGATCAGCAAAAACGTTAGGCATAGAGGCTTCAACCGTCGCTGGTAAGTTAAAGATTACTTCCTGACCATGTTGCGGTTGCCATACGTCACAGACTGCATCACAGACTTCTACTGCATACTCAGTCTCTGTTTGGCTGAAGCTTTCTGGTGAATACTGAAAGACCCACTCTGTCTCAGGATATTTCGCGGCATATTGCTGCAATAGCTTGGCACCCGTGATAGCAATTTCTTTAATCTCGGCTTTGTCTTTGCCATAGACTTTTTCACGTTGAATGCGGCATGTTGAGTTATATACGTGGACAACAGCACGCTTCGCACCTTTTAATGATTCAAAGGTACGAGCAATCAAATGCTCACGAGCTTGTACCAAAACTTGCAAAGTCACATCATCAGGCACATGGTTTTCTTCGATAAGTTTACGAGCAAAATCAAACTCAACCTGCGCAGCTGATGGAAAACCAATTTCGATCTCTTTAAAACCCACATCGACTAGAGTCTCAAAAAAGCGCATTTTTTGTTCGATAGTCATCGGATCAATCAGTGCTTGGTTACCATCACGCAGATCCACACTTGCCCATATCGGTGATTTCTCAATTGTCTTGCTCGGCCAAGTACGATCTGGCAACGATGGTGCAAATGCAAATGGACGATACTTTTTATAATCAAACGCGGCATTTTTGGGTGTAACCTTTGCAGTCGTAGCGGCTACAGTGCGTGTGGCTTGGTCAGACATAATCAATCCTTAGAAAGTATGGGAATTTATGTTGTAACTAAATGGTTGATGACTAGGTCAATCTTTCTCATACGAGATAACCAATGTTTATGTCATTATAATATCAAAGTTTGCAAGATAGAAATCGGCTTTCTTCTATTAAATTTTAGGTTTTTTTAGTGGAAAAGTTTATATTGATAAGTATAATTAGATGAATTCACTAATAAGGTCATAAATTATGCCAAACAGCTCTTTTGATAGCACCTCTTTGGCTGATATAGATGAGACTGATAGACAATTATTACGCTTATTACAGACTCAGGCACGCATGAGCATCACGGAGCTTGCTGAACACGTGAACCTTTCAGCCACGCCTTGTGCTCGCCGTATTAAACGCTTAGAAGATGCTGGCGTTATCACTGGTTATTACACCAAAACGGATGCGCAAAAGCTTGGCTACCCGCTGGCCGTGTTCATTGCTATCAGTATGGATCGTCATACTGCCGAGCGCTTTGAACAGTTTGAATCCAAAATACAGAGCTTTGATGAAGTCATTAGCTGCAGTATTGTCACAGGACGTTCTGAAGACTATCTCATCAAAGTCAGAGTACGTGACATGGCGCATTATGAAGAGTTTTTATTGCACAGATTGAATCGTATCGAAGGCGTCGCCCAAGTACATACAAGTTTTGAGTTACGAGAGGTGTTTAGTCGTAGCGTAGTGTAAACAACTGCTGCTAAATTCGTGAGTGAGTACACTAAGTATAGGAAAAAAAGCTTTTAGAGGGCGTAATCATGACAGAGCCATTTTTCGGCAATGATCACAATCCTCTGTCGGCAATGAGCATAGCCCTCTGTATCAGGGTATGCAAATGATATTGGACGTATTGAGAGCACAGCAGTTGTATAGAATCGAGCAATGCCTGTCAATGACACTCTATACAACCTCTCATTAAAAGCGATAACATATTCAATAGTATAGTCGATTCAATTTAAAAGTAGTACAAGGCAACCGAGTGTAGATGTATATGTGATACTTCAAGTGAGGTTAACGCTGTAATACTTTTATAGTGGAATGACTATATTCAATATAACTGGTGAGGTTACATCCGTTTAATCGCGTCTAATGCCAATGACTTTTATGCTTGCCCTAGCATTTGTACGCGCTGATCGCTAAACATGTCCATATCCGGCGCAAGTGTACGCATAAACCGATCAAAATACAGCATCTGCTTAGTCAATAAGGCAAAATCACGTGGGAAATGAATACCATGACGCTTACCTACTTCTACAATCTCAAGCATCATTTGATTGAGCTCATCGGCTTGCTCTTTACTATTAAAAGGTACGCCACTCGTAAAGGCTCTGTCTTCTGCCATGATGGTCTTCATCATACGCTGTAGATCATCACCCAGTGCCACCACATCGACCTGATTGCCACCATGCGTCATCTCCATATCAATCATATGACGCGCCATTGCTTGATAGTCACTGTCTTGCATGGCTTGCATCATGCCCATACACGCACGCCAGCTTTCCGCTTTTAGCTTACCTACGATACCAAAGTCTAAAAATCCAATGCGGCCATCAGTCAATAACATCAAATTGCCCGCATGCAAATCCGCATGAAAACTATTGCACAGCATCAAACTAGCAAACCATGTGTTCAATGTATCTGCCATAACTTGTGCAGGATCAGCACAGTACTGACGCATGAGCGACTCATCGACCATAGAGACACCATACAAGCGACTCATGGTCAGTACACGCTTAGTGGTCAACGCTTCATATACGGTCGGAGCCACCACACGAGTATTGCCTGATACGGCTAAGAACTGCTGAAAGTCACGGATATTCTGCGCTTCAGCGATAAAATCTGTTTCTGCTAGCATACGCAGACGAATCTCATCGATAATTGGCGCAATACTGGCAAACTTCATCGATGGCATAAGGATTTCAAGTAATTTGGTCACGCCATGCAATACGCCCAAATCCGTCTGCATGATGGTCTCAACGTTAGGCTTTTGCACCTTTAACACCACTTCATCGCCATTGTGCAAGCGTGCAGCATGCACTTGGGCAATAGACGCTGAAGCCAATGGCTCTGAGTCGATATGGGCAAACTTGTCATCCAGCGTCATGCCGTCAGCCGCCAACTCTTCTTTTAGCACCTGCTCGATATAAGCATAAGACAAGGGCGTGGTTTGATCTAAGCAGCTTTGAAAAGCTTTTACGTATTCACGTGGAAATAAAGACGGCGTGCTAGCGATGAATTGGCCAATCTTGATATAAGTCGTACCTAATTGCTCGAACGTTTCTTTTAATAGCATCGCGTCGGGCTTTTCCCCTCTCGCGACTCTGAGCGCTGACAGGCCTGCCACACTCGCCGTTTGGCGAACACGATTGACAACATTGAACGTATGTTTTAATAAATGCGGACGGTGAATTTTCATAAGAAACAACTATGGTCATAAAAAGGATGTGGGAAAATAGAAGGTAATATGTGCAGATGAGCCAAGTAGCCACCAACTCATATCTATTGATTAATGACTGCTACAGACAGGACACTCTGCATCTTGGCGATAGCCCATTAGCCGTTGTTGCATTTGGCTACCATCCCATATGAGCAGCTTATTTGTCAGTGGATTTTTGGTTAATCCAAGGTATTGCAGGGCGGCATTGGCTTGCAAATTTCCCATAATCGCAGTCGTGCTAGCAAGCACACCTGAGTTGGCACAAGTACGCTCATCAGACTCTGTATCGCTCACCACTGAACCAAACACGCAATGATAGCAGCCAGTATTTAACTGTGGCTCATACAAAGCTAACTGTCCTTGCATCGCAATTGCAGACGCAGATAATAACGGAATCTGATAACGCACACTAATACGATTGATCACATCACGTGTGGCAAAATTATCAGTACAGTCTAAGAGCAAATCAGGCTTATCGGTCGCTATATCGAGCAATTCATAAGCATTGTCTTCATTCAAACGCGCCACCGTACCGCGAGCAGTGATTAAGGGATTGGTCTTCTCTAACATCTGCGCCGCTGCGATCGCTTTAGGCTTACCGATATCTTCAGGTAAAAACAATGTCTGACGCTGTAAGTTACTGGCTTCAATCTCATCGTCATCAATTAGATGAATATACCCAAGCCCTGCACGCACTAGCGTCTCAGAAGCAGGACAACCTAGGCCTCCTGCGCCTATCATGACCACACGAGACGACTTCAAGCGTATCTGAGCATCAATATCCCAGCCATCGAGTAATATCTGCCGTGCATAACGCAGCAGCTCATCATCCGATAGCTGCGCTGTCTCTAATGAATATGCCATATTTAACCCTTATCTACTACAGTCTCAAATCTATTCTCAAACAAAAAAACTGTCTATTAAATTTGCCCTAGCGTCACACGATCATTATCACCGTAGTCTTTTACCGTATGAACAGACTCAAAGCCATTATCCAGAAACAGCTGTCGAATAGCCACTCCTTGGTCAAAACCATGTTCAATCGCTAACAACCCACCTACACGCAAGTATTGCGAAGCTGTCTGGACGATATGCTCTATATCAGACAGACCTTGATTGGGGGAACTTAATGCGCTAATAGGTTCAGCGATTAAACGAGCCAAATGCTCATCTTCCTCATCGATATAAGGAGGATTGGACACAATCACATCGAATCGCTGACTGTCATCAGTAGGCAGACTGTCGTACCAACTGCTTTGTATAAACTCAATATTGGCAACATTATTGCTCACGGCATTGTGCTGAGCAACGTTAAGCGCCTCTGACGATAAATCAACCGCCACGACTTGCCAATTAGCTTGCTTAAGTTCATGGGCAAGACTAATAGCGATACAACCTGACCCTGTACCCAAGTCAAGCAAGCGCTTTGGTCGACTATCACCTGCACGATTTGATTGCGTATTTATCCAACCTAATACTTGCTCAATCAACACTTCAGTATCAGGTCTAGGAATTAACGTATGCTCATTAACAGTAAACGTCAGCGACCAAAACTCCTGTTGACCCGTCAAATACGCAAGCGGTATTCCTGCCTGCATCTTGGCAACACCTGCATTGAATTGCTCAAATTCGCTGTCTGTTAGCTGATAACCTTCATCTGTCATCAACGCTATCGCAGGCTTATCAACGACATACAACAGCCAGTCCGTTAGCCAAAATGACGGTAGCTTGCTGTTCTCAGCCTCATTCATCCATTGCTGGATGTGCTGCTTTATCTGACGAATATTTGATGCGGTCATATATAGTTCTTAAAAATAACGTACATAGCGAATAATAAGATAAAAACCAGATACAACCACCGCTCTGAAACACGTGGCCGCTCTTTGGTATCACTTAAGTTTGGATTAGACTTGGATAACTTATCCCCCATACCATTACTACTGTTTCCATCACTGTTGTCATCATCGCCATAAATGTCATCGTTGTCGCCAATGACGATATGCTTATCGACATAGTAAATCAGCGCCAGAATCGGAATACCTATTGCAAAGGTAAAAATGAAGAAAAATGGATAGCCCATATTATCGACGATAGCACCCGAGTATCCGCCCATTACTTTAGGAATCAACGTCATGAGTGATGAAAAGATAGCATACTGTACCGCTGTAAAACGAATGGAGGTCAACGCTGATAAAAAAGCAATAAATACCGCACTGGCCAGTCCTGCTGCTAAGTTATCAAATATGACCGCAACATACATAAACGGCAAACTGCCTGGATTGTAAGTGAGTAGCACAAATAACAAATTGGTCACACACGCCAGAATTGCGCCAATCATCATGGCATGCATCATACGGAAACGCTGTGCTAATAGCCCACCCAAGAACCCACCCGCAATCGCCATAATCACACCGACGAGTTTCACTGCATTGGCGATATCTGTTTTACTAAAGCCCATGTCTTGATAAAAGACGTTGGAGATCACGCCTGCCACAATGTCTGAAATACGATACAGACCAATTAGTGCCAGTAATAAAAACGCCTTTTTACCATAGCGTCTAAAGAAATCTAAAATAGGCTCAACCCAAGTGGCCATCGCCACTTCTTTTTTGACCAACCCTACTTGTACAAGCGCATAACCTGCAGCCATCGCCACACCCAAGCTTATCAGCAGATGCAATGTTTCTACAAAGAAGCTAGAAAACGCGCCTTCGAACTCTGGAAATAATGGTCCAATCAAGACATAAGCCATGACAAATGCAACGACAGAGAATACAAACAGCAATACCAATCTTACGTAATCTTCGCGAGTTTCAGCAACTAATGGGGCTTTATTAATAATTTTAGGTTGGTTGATAATGAAGTACAGCAGCAATAAAGGCGCACAAGCGACCAAGGCCAAAAAGTAAAATTTAATCGTTGGCATTGCCATTAATGGTATTAGCGCTAAGGTACTGCTAAATACTTTATTAACCAAGATATTGATTAAATATATCAAACTAAAAATCAATCCCGGTATTAGTAGTAAACCAGAATAAATCAGGAATACCTTAAGATTGCTCTTCTGCTTTTTGTGTTGTAACGTCTCAGCCGTTGGCTCATAGCTGGCAAACGTGGTCAATACCCCTAACGTCATGACACCTGCCATGATGTAGTAAGTATTACGCCATGCCTCATAACTATAAAAAGTCTCATTCGAGCCAAAAAAGTCAGCCAAATATAAAGCGCCTGCCCCAGCGACAATCATACCGATGCGGTAACCTGACACATAGATAGAAGATAGAATCGACTGCATCGATGGCGGTGCCAATTCAATGCGGTAAGCATCAATCACGATGTCTTGTGTAGCAGAAGAGAAGCCCAACAGCACCGCAGCCCCTGCCATATAGACTAAAACGTCTTCACTAACAGGGTTTACATTTGCCATCAAAAAGATAGCCAATATGATAAGTAGCTGCGATACCACCATCCAACTACGGCGTCGGCCCAACCATTTGGTCAGAAATGGTACAGGGAGCGCATCGATTAATGGTGCCCATATAAACTTAAACGAATAGCCAAGTGCTGCCCAACTAAACATGGTCACAACGCTACGATCAATGCCAGCTTCTCTGAGCCATAAGGACAAGCTTGAGAAAATAAGCAGTATGGGAATACCCGCTGAAAAGCCCAAAAACAACATGATAATGACACGAGGGTCTAAATAAGCTTTTGCAGCCTCTCCCCATGATTTTTTGACAACTGCTTGATTGGGTGGTACAGATTTGACAGCAGACATAATAGCTCACCAACAATTCAGACAAAGAACACAACCGTGCACAATTTTTATCAATCTTTAGAATAAGTTATAAACGAAAGGATCGATAAAAATTGCTCTACGTTGCACCAATATTACGATTACAACAAAATTCAGTTATGGTACTTGAGAACCTTTATTTTGACTAGATGTTTTTACATTAACTTATGGCTCGTAGCCTTTGTACAGTAGACTATCTTTCTAAGTAGTAACGCAAATGGTAGTAATATTTCAATAGGGTTGGTTTGGCTTTCTTTTTTCTTACTATCACCCCTTTTTAAAGGGTTCTAATAATGGCATTATCAATGGGCAACATGTAATAGATGGGCAATATATAAACAAAAATGGAATGGATGCCTGCTTGGTAGGTTTACCGCATGTTCAAATAGCCATTACTAAACCGATAGTAATGAGCGGTGGTACTAACAACGATTTTAATAAACAAAACATCAAGCTTTTTATGATTAATAATTTAAAACATATGATTCTTATATATTAGTTTTATAAATCTACTAAGTTTGGTTATGCTCTTTACATAAACAACGGTTACCAAGATTAACGGTTTGTTCTTTTCGATTATCATAACCCAGGAGTAATACCATGTCTGACTCAACCAATACTTCAACTGACAATAAGAACACAGCAGATAATAGCGGCTGTCCTGTAGACCATAAAGGCAGCAATACTGCATCAACCAATACCACCTATGATCAAGGTGATGGTCAAGGCCCAACAATCCATAGCGAAAACGTTGATAACTCACACGAGCCAAAACGCCCTAGCATGGGTGGCTGCCCAGTGATGCATCAAGCACATACTACCACTGCATCTGCTGCAACAGATTGGTGGCCAAATGCGCTTAATCTAGATATCTTACATCAGCAAGATTATAAAACAGACCCAATGGGTGCGGATTTTGATTACGCTGAAGCATTCAAACAGCTAGACTTAGAAGCAGTCAAAACTGATTTAAAAAACCTAATGACAAAATCACAAGAGTGGTGGCCAGCAGATTGGGGTCATTATGGTGGCTTGATGATTCGTATGGCATGGCATTCTGCCGGTACCTATCGCCGTGCTGATGGCCGTGGTGGTTCGAATACTGGTAATCAACGCTTTGCCCCTCTAAACAGCTGGCCGGACAATGTCAACTTGGACAAAGCACGTCGTCTATTATGGCCAGTCAAGAAAAAATACGGCAACAAACTGTCTTGGGCAGATTTGATGATCTTAGCAGGTAACATGGCTTATGAATCTATGGGCTTCAAAACTCTAGGATTTGCGGGTGGACGTGCTGATATCTGGCATCCAGAAAAAGACATCTACTGGGGTTCTGAGCGCGAATGGCTTGCCGCTACCAAAAACCGTTACGACAGTGATGAAGAGCGCGAATCATTAGAGAATCCTTTAGCCGCTGTGCAAATGGGTTTGATCTATGTCAATCCAGAAGGCGTCGATGGTAATCCTGATCCAATCAAGACAGCACAAGACATCCGTACCACTTTTGGTCGTATGTCGATGAATGACGAAGAGACGGTTGCTTTGACAGCTGGTGGTCATACAGTTGGTAAGTGTCATGGTAATGGTGATGCCAGTCTGTTAGAAGATGAACCAGAAGGCGCTGACATCAAAGAGCAAGGCCTAGGCTGGCGCAACCCTAACGGTACAGGTAATGCAGGTGATACTGTCTCAAGCGGTATCGAGGGCGCATGGACCACAAATCCAACCGAATGGAACTATGAGTACTTTGACCTACTGCTCAATCATGAGTGGGCATTAACCAAGAGCCCAGCAGGTGCATGGCAATGGGAGCCAGTCGATATTAAAGAAGAAGATCGTCCTTTAGATGCGCATGACCCAAGTGTACGCCGTAACCCAATCATGACTGATGCTGATATGGCGATGATTAAAGACCCTATTTATCGTGAAATTTCAGAGAATTTCCACAACAACCCAGAGTACTTCGACGAAGTGTTTGCAAGAGCTTGGTTTAAACTAACCCATCGCGATTTGGGACCAAAATCTCGCTATTTAGGTGCAGATGTACCATCAGAAGATTTCACATGGCAGGATCCAATTCCAGAAGGTAATGCTGATCTGAGTACTGATGATATCGATCGCCTAAAAGCACAGATATTAGACAGTGGCATTGATCATCGCGAGCTTATTATTACCGCATGGGACAGCGCTCGTACTTTCCGCGCTTCGGATTATCGTGGCGGTGCCAATGGTGCACGCATTCGTTTAGCGCCGCAAAAAGACTGGTTGGGTAATGAGCCTGAGCAATTAAATCGCGTACTTGCAGCGCTTACGACTATTCAAACGAACTTTGATAAAGAAGTAAGCATAGCGGATCTAATCGTATTGGCTGGTAATACCGCCATTGAAAAAGCCGCAGCGAGTGCTGGTGTCCAGATTACAGTACCATTCAATGCGGGTCGCGGTGATGCTAGCGATGAAATGACAGAAATCGAAAGCTTCTCTGATCTTGAGCCGATACATGACGGTTACCGTAACTGGATTAAAGGTAGCTATGTGGTATCCCCAGAAGAGATGCTATTAGACCGTACGCAGCTAATGGGTCTAACGGCTCCTGAAATGGTTGTGTTGGTCGGTGGTATGCGTGTCCTTGATACCAACTATGCTCAAAGCCAACAAGGCGTCTTCACTGAGCGTGCAGGTACGCTTAGCAATGACTTCTTCGTGAATTTAACTGACATGAGCTACACTTGGAATCCTATCAAAACGGATAATAATGAAGCCACAACACTATACGAATTACGTGAGCGCGCTACTGGTAGCGTGAAATGGCAAGCCAGCCGTGTCGACCTCGTATTTGGGTCTAACTCTATCCTACGCGCTTATGCTGAGCTCTACGCACAAGATGACAACTTAGAGAAATTCGTCAAAGACTTCGTTAATGCTTGGAATAAAGTCATGAATGCGGATCGTTTCAGCTAGAAACCCCCACAAATCATATCATTATTGAAGTTGTAAGATAAGACAGTCATCGAAAGGTGGCTGTTTTTTTATGTTTGTATCATATTATCTTAGGGTATGTCCTCATTTCAAATGATCAACAACCCGCTGACAAAAGATGCTATGAATACCTTTAGAGATTCAAAAACAACTTCCAATACATATTCTTTATACTTATATTCCAAAAATATATAAATAGATATCTATTTAGTATATACAAGAATAACCACTTTGTTTTACACTGTTCTCTTACTATATATTGATAGATTTTTATTTTATGTATACGGACAGGGTTTGTATATTTATATAACAGGATTAAGTTATGGCAATCGATGTAGTGGTCAATCAGCGACATTTACAGATTCAGCTCAAGCAGCTGGAAACAGTATGGCATACAGTGATTAATGGCTATAACTTAAGTCAAGCGGCGACCGTGCTACATACTAGCCAATCAAGTCTGTCAAAGCATATTGCGGCGCTTGAAAACCAGCTAAAGACCGAGGTTTTTGTGCGTCAAGGCAAACGCCTAACAGGTCTGACGACGATGGGTACAGCGCTCATGCCACATATTGAGTCTATCTTCGCTGAAATTCGTACCATTGAAAATCTTAGTCTTGATTTTAACAACCCAAATATCGGCACATTGACCATTGCTACCACTCACACGCAGGCTCGCTATGTATTGCCGCAAGTAGTAAAAGAGTTCAAAGAGCGTTTTCCAAAGGTCAATCTCATCTTACAACAGGCAGATCCAGAGACCATCGCTCAAATGGTGATTCGTGGTCAGGCTGATATTGGTATCGCAACCGAATCACTACTACACAATAACTATCTACGCTGTTATCGCTATTATGATTGGACACATCGAGTCATTGTGCCAAGCGACCATGAACTTGCTAATCAAGAGTCTATTGATTTGCCAACCCTTGCTAGCTATCCGATCGTGACCTATCACGGTGGCTTTACTGGACGTGGTGCGATTGATAAGACTTTCGACGAGGCAGGATTAGAGCCAGATATCGTGCTAGCCGCACTTGATGCCGATGTTATTAGTACTTACGTTGGTCTGGGTTTAGGTATTGGCATTATCGCCGAGATGGCGTTTGAGCCGAGTCATTATCAGAACTTGACCGCCATTCCAGTGGATCATTTTGGTCGCTTTACCAGTTGGATGGCAGTACGTGACGATGCCGAAATTCGCCAATATGGACGTGCTTTTATGGAATTATGCCAAAAGCAATTTGATCATAAAGATGAGATGTAAAAACTAAAATAATAGGTTGAAATTTGTTGAATTATTTAATAATTCACGTTTCAACTTCATTATTTGAATAATATCTGAAAGGGCTGGAAGATTTATCTACATTAATTTCACCTTTCTTCGCTAAAACCCTACCAGCCCATGCTGAGACTTTCTGAACTGTACATCCTACTGAATCTGCAATTTCTCTAGCTGTAGAAGACTCTTCTAAGGATAACTCAGAAATTAATCCTAATATTCTTATCTCAACTTCTGCAAAATTCCCACTTGTTACAGGCGACTCTTGATGAACTATCTCTTCTAATTTTTCGTCATCGATAAAGCAACGTTTTACTTTCACTTGTTTAACATCTTCTTCTGCATAAATTTTAGAGCACTCAGGGCATTTGTAACTTTTCTGTTTTGACTCTAAAAAATATGGATCGAATTCAGAAAGAACAGAGTTATATATAAAACGGATAGGGGTATATTCATCTTTTTTGTCAGCATATTTAATATTGTATTCGCTACAAACGTCATAATCTATTGAATACAAATTGTAGTTACCACCATGTTTTGATGTGACATTTTCCGATATAAAATGTATTAGAAAATTTTCACATAAAACATTAAGATATTCTTTTCTTAGTGGATCAGCCATAAAATGGCTTGCTGCTCTATCTGGAAATTTGTTTTTCTCTTCTATAGCCCTTGCTAAAATAGCACTCCACATATCTAAATGAAATCCTGGAACAAGTCTTTTCTTAACACTCCCAGTAAATTGCTTTTGATAAGTTTTTCTCGCGCTACCGATGCCATAATTAATTTCTGCTAACCCAATTTTTGAGTCTGAATTAGAGCTTGCTTGAACAAAGGCATTCTGAAGAATTATTCCTATAGTTCTTGAAACTCCTAAAGTTTCTCGCGTTATTCTGTAAACAATATCATTGAAATTAGCTTTAAAAACATCTGATGTTGACAGATTTGGACAGAAGCTTTTAATTCGCCTAACAATTAATGTTTCAACAAATGTTTGAGTCTTATTTATAGCAGCAATTGCTCCATTATATCTATCTGCGTATTCATTAAAATCAAGTGGAATAGGAAAAATATCACGTCCTACTATAATTCGTTCTCCAAAATCATAACGGTCAGTGATAACTCCTACTTTGAAGAACATTCCGATTCTAGAACCTAGAAATGATTTTAAAAGGGAACTAAATGTTGCTTGAGATGTTGGACTTAGGTCAGAATATTCGTCTATGAATACATAAATAGAGTCAATACCAGCTTTCTTCTTTATATCACTTATTTTATTTAAAAACTCTTGAACATTTAGCCCTTTAACTTGACTCTCAGTTTTACTTTGAGAAAGCTCAAAATTATCATTTTGACTTGCAGAAATCTTAGCGTTTGTTGTGGATAATTCTGCTGAAGCATCTACACTTCCTCCGATTTTTTTTGCGCTCGTTAAATCAACTACTTTAGACGAGGAAAGAGTAATACCTTCAACTAAAACTTTTTCAATAAAATCTAAATCATCTAAGGCAGGATTTTCTTTAGAAAAAATAGCAAGAAACTTTTCCTCAAACATTAAATTAAGTTGCTTTTTTAAGGAATCTATAATTTGACGGATAAAATGGATTTCTATCAGTTTAAGATCATTGTTTGAATCAAAGAGGTCGTTGCAAGTACTTAAATCTATATAAATTGGAAGCACCTTACTTTGTTCTATTAAAGTATCTTTATCCTTGAGTTTTGGTGATATAGTTTTTAAACACTCATAATAACCTCTTAGCAGATTAGTAGTTTTACCAGTTCCCCTTCTACCACTGATAAAGTTATCTTGTTTTTGAAGCAAGCTTTGAAGTATTCCAAAAAAGTCAATAAAATAGTCTTCTAAATTACCAAGTTCACTTAAATTATCTAATGTAATATAATCCGCTCGTAATATTGAGTCAAAGGCGCTTCTAAGTTTAAGTTTTTCCTGCGTGTTCATTATATGCTTCCTCTAAAATCACTCTAATTATTGCTCTTATAAGACCTACAAATGTCTAGTATCTCATACTTTAACTGTAATATGAAAAAAACTTTAATTTGCTCTAAAACCTAGATATCGAGGACTCTCAATCAATAGTTATAATTTTTTATTTCTTATGATTATAAAATGCTTATTAATTATTTATTTGTTGGTAAAAGATTTATCTTAATGATATCGCCTAGAACCAATAGTGGCGCTGTTTTGTTATCGTCCTTAACAATCACCTTTATATCTACAATAATTACCCCATAATATTAAGGGTCAAGCACTCAACGTTTTTTATAAGCAGCCTATAAGACTGTCAGAAAAACAATGAATGCTTTTAAACTGACCAAACAGGTGATTTATGAGTAAAAACATTCCCTTATCTTTTTTAGACCTCGCACCCGTACCTCAAGGCAAAACCATCGCTGAAGGTATTGCCCAGACCGTTGACACTGCACAGCAAGCAGAAAAATTCGGTCTGAACCGCTACTGGATGGCCGAGCATCACAACATGCCCGGTATTGCTAGTGCGGCAACCTCAGTACTATTGGCTCATATTGGCAGTCAAACCAAGCGTATACGTATCGGTGCTGGTGGCGTCATGCTGCCTAACCATGCACCACTCGTCATCGCTGAGCAATTCGGCACTTTGCAAGCATTGTATGGCGATCGTGTAGACTTAGGTCTGGGCCGGGCACCCGGTACTGATGGTGCGACTTTTCAGGCGTTACGCAGACAAATGAAAGATGCGGAGCGCTTCCCGCAAGACGTACAAGAATTGATGTACTTTTTAGGCAATGATACAGATGGCAGTGCTGTGCAAGCGTTCCCAGGAGCAAAATCAAATATCCCAATTTGGATATTAGGCTCGTCTCTCTTTGGAGCGACGCTAGCTGCACATTTTGGGCTGCCTTATGTATTTGCCTCTCATTTTGCCCCGCAAATGCTTGAGCAAGCGATTACCGCTTATCGTGAGCAGTTCAAGCCATCCGCTTATTTAGACAAGCCTTATGTCATGTTAGCCGCGAACTTGTTACTGGCAGATGATGATGCGACTGCACAGTATCACTTTACTTCAGCGCAGCAAAGCTTTGTACGCTTGCGCCGTGGTGAAACAGGTCAAATGCCAAAGCCTACTCACGATATGGATAGCATCTGGAGTCAAGCAGAAAAAATGATGGTAGATAATGCATTGTCAGTATCGTTCATCGGCTCTGTCGAAACCGTCAAACCAAAACTTGCTGCATTTCTCGCACAATATGAGCCAGATGAGCTGATTGTGACTGCCAACATCTACGATCAGGCAGCTCGTTTGCGTTCACTTGAACTTACATCTGAGCTAAACTTGTTTACTTTACAATGATATATGACAATTGCATAATTATTGATAAACCCTAATAAGACAAGTGCTATGGAAACTTCTACTTTGATTGGTTCATCGATATTTTTGTACATTGTCGCGTTTCTTGCCGTGATGGTCGTTGGCGGTTATTTGACGTACCGCACCAGCCCAAAACGTAAACAGCGCCGAGAAGATAAACGTAATAAAGACAATTTGAATTAGGCCGTATCTTCATACAAAAAGCCCCCTTCTCTTATTTGAAAAGGGGGCTTATTTAATTTCACTATCCGTCACAGAATAATTTATTGTGTTTCAACGATAAACAGATTTTACCAATCTACTGAAGAACCCAGACTCTGTTGTTGGGCTTGTTTTGCTACATATAATGCAACTGCCGCATCGAAACTGGCCGCACCGACCGATTTAAATAGCGTAATACCTTTATCGCTCTTAGCAATGCCTTCTTTTAATTTTGCGGTAACCAACGCTTGCAAATCACCGCTCAGGTCATCCCATACCCACGTACAGTCATCGCTGTCATGCGCCTGAATTAAGTCACCCGCTTCGTGATGGCTGCCAACCAAATCATCCACAATGACCATCTTACTATTAGCGATAACATCATTACTTATCTCTTTCATCGAAGGCTGATAGGCTCCGACTGCATTGATATGTACTTCAGATTTTATTTGATCAATACTAAATAAACCTTCAGTGGCACGAGTTGCTACATTAATAATATCGGCATCACGGACGGCATCGTCTAACGCTTCACAGACCTGAATATCTACATTCCATTGGGCATAATCACGGGCAAAACGCGTTTTAAAATGCTGTGCGCCTTCATGATTTCTATTCCATAAATACACTGTCTCAATCTCTGGACGTACCGTTAGCACTGCATGTAATTGCTCATAAGCCATGCCGCCACAACCAACCACTGCGACACTCTGGCAATCGGACTTTGCCATATACTTGGTCGCGATACCTGACAATGCAGCGGTACGTACCTGCGTAATATAGATGCCGTCCATAACTGCTAGTATAGCGCCAGTATCGTTATTGGATACGGTAACAATAGCTGTAGTCGTTGGCATATTGCGACTGGGATTATCAGGACAGATAGTCACTAATTTTACGACCGTGTATTCATTCTCACCATCATACATCGTGGCTGGCATAGATAGATGTGATCCTGAACGATGACTATCAGAATCAGTAAAGGTACTTATCACCAAACGCTCAGGGGATTTAATCCAATTAGGATGTGCTGCTTGCTGATGTAACAATGTCTCAATTGCATCAATGGCTGCCTGCATATTAAGGTGTTCCGTCACGACTGCTTTATTTAACAATTGCACTTTTAATGCTCCTACTTATGAATTTATTATTTCACTTGTGTGTCATCTTATAGCGCCAAAACAGAGCTTACATCATACCCAATCCGCGTAAAGTTGCCGCGCCAATTGCCATGCCAAACATACCGACGACGGTGGTAAACGCTAGAATATTGGCCGCAAGTATGTCATTGCCACCCATCGCTTTTGCCATCACGTAACTGGCCGCGGCGGTTGGGGATGCTACCATCAAAAACAGCACGCCCATGTGTACGCTAGATAGACCAAATGCCAAGCCAATGGCGATAGCAACAATTGGCGCAATGACGATACGTCCTATACTGGCTTGCATAGACAGCCCTGACGGATGCAACATAGACTTCATATCGATGCTCGCACCTGCGCAAATAAGTGCTAATGGCAAAGCTACTGCTGCCAATAAGTCGCCGGTCGTATGAATGACGCCAGTGATTGGTGGCAATGGCAGTGCTTTATAAACAAAAGCACTGACCAATGCTAGAATCAGTGGATTGGTCAATAGTTTTTTGACAATCATAATGCTACGACTGGACCACGTATCATCCACACTTTTAGACACACGGCTGAGGGTAATCACGGCTAAGATGTTAAATAATATCGTGACGACTCCCATGTAGACGGCCCCGATACTTAAACCTCGCTCTCCATAGGCGTTGGCAACCGTGGCCAACCCTATAATCGCCATATTGCTACGGAACACCCCTTGCACAAATACGCCTTGGTCAGCAGGTTTGCTCACAAAATACTTGGCGTAAATTTCCGCTCCGATAAACAAGAGGAACGTCACTAAGATACCGGCGATGATTAGTGTGATTTGCTTGGCATAATCGACATCACTGTCGACCACACTGAAAAACAGCAGGCAAGGCAAGCAGTAATTAAAGACAAAACTAGAGGCTTGATCGATAAACGTCTTACTCGCCTCACCGCGTCTTTGCATAAAAAAACCCAACCACATTAAGGCAAGGTTGGGTAAGACGATAGTAATAGCAAATACAATAGCATCAATCATAAATAGGCTCAGTTCGATGACAAGCCCATCATAATATGGACATCAGCGAGATAAATTAACAAGTAATGAGAAAGTTTCTGACCTAGTATAGAGACAAAGTAGCAAGTAAGACAAGGTCACATGCTCCTTTCTTTCGAAACCAACTGTAATCCTAACAAACAAAAGCCCGTAACGATATCTCGTTACGGGCTTTTTATACTATAAGTACTTTGTTATGAAAGGCTTTGTTAGGCTGTCATCAAAAATTAATACGGTTATTATGAATCTAGCGCAGCTTTTGCTTTTTTCTGTTTTTTAACCGTCATGGCTAACAATTGAATGGCAGCAGGCGTAACACCACTCACTCGTCCAGCTTGGGCTAAGGTCGAAGGACGAACTTGCGTGAGTTTCTGTACAATCTCATTTGATAGTCCAGATACCACACTATAATCAAAGTCCATCGGTAGCGCGGTATTCTCTAGACGCTTCATCTGATCGATGTCTTCTTGCTGGCGATCAATATAGCCTGCATATTTGACAGAAATCTCTATCTGCTCACCCACTTGTGTATCGACCTGCGAATCAGTAATAGCAGCAATATCAGCAAAATGTATCTGCGGACGCTTGAGCAAATCAAAGGCTGTCGCTTCTTTGCTAAGCACCTCTCCTGTTTGCTCTGTCACTTTTTTGCCTAGCGCATTTGCAGGGGTTGCCCACATGTCTTTTAGGCGTGAAGTCTCTGTCGTAATCGCTTCCATTTTTTCTTGATAAGCCTGCCAGCGCACATCATCAACCAAGCCAAGCTTGCGACCCGTTTCAGTCAAGCGTTGATCCGCATTGTCTTCACGTAAGAGCAAGCGATACTCTGCGCGGCTCGTAAACATACGATACGGCTCAGTAGTACCATGGGTAATCAAATCGTCAACCAACACGCCAAGATACGCTTCATCACGGCGCGGTGTCCACACGTCAAACTCACTATTATTAGTGGTCACGAGTGCCGCGTTTGTACCTGCCAATAAACCTTGTACGCCCGCTTCTTCATAGCCCGTCGTACCATTGATCTGACCAGCAAAATACAGACGATCGATAGACTTGGTTTCTAGCGTTGGCTTTAGGTTTTGTGGATCAAAGTAGTCATACTCAATCGCATAACCTGGACGGGTAATATGGGCATTTTCTAACCCTTTCATACTATGAATAAAGTCTAACTGCACATCAAATGGCAAACTGGTTGAGATACCGTTTGGATATAGCTCATGCGTCGTCAGACCTTCTGGCTCGATAAATATCTGATGGCTATCTTTATCCGCAAAGCGATGAATCTTGTCTTCGATAGATGGGCAATAACGTGGACCCACGCCTTCGATTTTGCCAGAGAACATCGGAGAACGGTCTAAATTCTCACGGATGATGTCATGGGTACGCGCATTGGTATGCGTGATATAGCAGTTGACCTGCTCTGGATGCATAGACACATCACCCATATAACTCATCACTGGCAAGGGTGTGTCGCCCGGCTGTACGGTCATCACACTAAAGTCAACGCTACGCGCATCAATACGTGCTGGTGTACCTGTCTTTAGACGACCGACTGGTAGCTTAAGCTCACGCAAACGATCTGCCAACTTGATAGATGGCTGATCCCCTGCACGCCCACCTTTGGAATTCTCTAAACCGATATGGATCACACCGCCCAAGAAAGTCCCTGAGGTCAGTACCACTGTTTCAGTTTTGAAGATAATGCCTGTTGAGGTGACCACTGCCGTTGCGCGGCCATTTTCGACCAAGATATCATCAGCGGCTTGCTGGAATAAATCAAGGTTTGGCTGGTTTTCTAGCGTATGGCGAATAGAAGCCTTATAAAGAATACGATCCGCTTGCGCACGTGTGGCACGAACGGCAGCACCTTTACGGCTATTCAATACGCGGAACTGGATACCAGCTTTGTCTGTTGCTAGCGCCATCGCACCACCCAACGCATCAATCTCACGCACCAGATGTGATTTACCGATACCGCCAATCGCTGGGTTACAGCTCATCTGCCCGAGCGTCTCAATGTTATGCGTCAACAGCAAGGTCTGCGCGCCCATACGTGCGGCTGCTAGAGCAGCTTCTGTGCCAGCATGACCGCCACCGATTACTATCACGTCGTAATGTTTTGGGTATTGCATGTGTGCCTCACTTGACTCATAACGCTGCCGATTACCCTATTTTATTATCAAACCGTGTGATTATAAAATAGTATGGCAATCGGCAAATAAACGTCAGTCGAATTTATAAAAAAGACAACGACTCAGATAAGTCGTTGGTAATTGGGTAGATAACCTATCATTATAACAATTTTTTGACGCTTAAAAAACGTTACGACAAAAACTATTAAAATTAGGGTCTACTATAAAAATTATTTCCCAGGGCTTAGCGGTACGATCTGATCGAATTGACCACTAGACAGCATATGATGGCTACCATAACCTTCTGGATTGATCTGCAGATACGCATTCATCTGACCAATCGCATCGCCGTCATCACTGGCTAAGATCTGCTCTTTAATCAATTCAACAGGTGGTAACAGTAAGTTTTTAAGCAATGCCAAGCGCTGTTGGTTATCACCTTTATTGGCCACCAACTCAATCAGTTGGCGCGCGTCAATTGGTAAATCTGGTGTGTTTTGTGCCAGTAATGCCAAATGATAAGCACCTGCCGTATCTTGATCGGCGACAATGCGCTGTTCGATAGCAATATACGTCGCTTCTGTCGCGCCGCCTGCCACACTAAGCTGATGGATACATTTCAGTGCTGAGTTAGACTCACTACTAGCAATTTCAATGATACGTGTCGATTCATTTTTTAAATGCTCGCGGCGTTTCTCTATTGCTGCTTGCTCAGCAGATACCGGTTCAGCCAATTGTTGTTCTGTTGGTTGATTGCTCATAATATTCTCTCACTATTTATGTTTTTATAATATTTGCTGTTGAGCCATATATGGGGGCAAGACTGACAAAAACAATAAAAGCCCGAGCGACCAATTAAGGACTGACTCGAGCTTTTATTGTTAATAACTTACCAGCTTGATAATAAAAAAGCTTAGATAAGTGTTTTTAGCATTAAGCAGCTGGGCTGTTTGCTTCAACCAATGGCTTTAGCTCACCTGATTGATACATCTGCAAGATGATGTCTGATCCGCCCATCAACTCACCGTCGATCCATAATTGTGGAAACGTCGGCCAATTCGCCACTTTTGGTAAAGTTGCACGAATTTCTGGGTTTTCTAAAATATTTACAAAGGCAAATGGGCGACCGATCTGAGTAAGAACTTCAATCGATTTAGCAGAAAAGCCACATTGTGGAAACTGCGGTGTGCCTTTCATATAAATAATAACTTTATTGTCACGGATTTGATCACGGATCAATTGTTCAACGTCGTTTGCAGCAGTGTTTGGGGTTTGCTCAGTCATAAAAGCTCCTATTGATAAAGCGGTTCATTGAAAACAGTGATTAATATTACAAAATAATTGAGTAAAGAGACGGCTGATACATGGGGCAATCAACACGATATTACAAGTATGATTATATATCGGTTAAACATCAACTCTATGAGGCACTAATAATACCACGGCATTGGCCATGATGCCCTCTTGACGACCTGTAAAGCCTAACTTTTCAGTCGTGGTGGCTTTCACACTGATATTGCTAATATCCGTTTGCAAATCACTGGCGATATTTTCACGCATTGCCTGACTGTGCGGCGCCAGCTTTGGACGTTCGCACATCACAGTAATATCCGCATTGCCTAACCGATATCCTGCCTCTTGTACTTTGCCATAGACGTAGCGTAACAAGACTCGCGAATCTAAACCTGCATGTGCCGCATCGGTATCAGGGAAATGCTGACCGATATCACCAAGCGCCAATGCGCCAAGCAGTGCATCAGCGAGCGCATGTAACACCACATCACCGTCAGAATGTGCAAGCAAACTGTGAGTATGCTCAATGGGCACGCCTGCTAATATGACATATTGCTGCTGCTGACCATTATTATGGAAAGCATGAACATCGATACCTTGTCCAATTTTTATCATTAGTATTCCAAATAAAATAAAGGCGATTAAAATAATTTAAAACTACTATCTGAATTTTCAAAGCAGTTTTACGAGCAGTAAGATGCCATAGGTCGCCACCCGTTTCAATTAACTGGTATAATATGACGCTTATTTTATCATAATACCAAATCTGAAAGATGAGATGACAGTGTCAATGTGGTCAACTTACTAAATCTAGTAACTTTAGTAAGCAGCACCAGCTTATATGGTCATATCAAATTTTGAATTAAGGTATAAATAGTTGAGCCGTCTTATGTCAGCCATCCCAAATACATCAAGCACACCCGTTTCTGATTCTTTCAGCGCCCAGCGTACTTTGACGCTTGCCGATATTGATAATCCTAGCACCAAGCATGTGATTGTCGGTATGTCAGGTGGTGTTGATTCTTCTGTGTCTGCCGTCCTACTCCAACAAGCAGGGTTTAAGGTAGAAGGCCTGTTTATGAAGAACTGGGAAGAAGATGACGGTACGGAATACTGTACGGCGATGGATGATTTGGCAGACGCGCAAGCCGTGTGTGACAAAATCGGCATGAAGCTGCACACGGCCAATTTTGCGATGGAATACTGGGATCGTGTTTTTGAGCACTTTTTAGCGGAATATAAAGCCGGTCGCACCCCAAACCCTGATATTTTATGCAACAAAGAAATCAAGTTCAAAGCATTCTTAGACTATGCCTTGACCCTTGGTGCTGATTACATCGCTACTGGTCACTATACGCGACGCAGTGTAAATTATACCAATGCCGATGGGGATGAAGTTGCTCAGCTCTTACGTGGCTTGGATAATAACAAAGATCAAAGCTACTTCTTACATGCTGTCGGCGGCGATAAAATTGCCAAGACATTGTTCCCAGTCGGTGAGCTCGAAAAACCTGTCGTGCGCCAGATTGCAGAAGAGCATGATTTAGCGACAGCTAAAAAGAAAGACTCTACTGGTATTTGCTTCATTGGCGAGCGCCGTTTCAAGGACTTTTTACAGCAATACTTACCTGCCCAAAAAGGCGATATCGTGACCGACGATGGACATACCATCGGCACTCATGATGGCCTGATGTATTACACCTTAGGCCAACGTGGCGGTATTGGTATTGGCGGTGTCAAAGATCGTCCTGAAGAGCCTTGGTTTGTATTGGCAAAAGACCTAGACAAAAACCGTTTGATTGTCGGTCAAGGTCACGAACATCCAATGATGCTCAGTAATGAGCTGACGGCTTATAAAATGGATTGGGTCGACGGCCTGCCACCTGCGGAAGTGTTTACCACAGAGGGCCTACTCTGTATGGTAAAAGCACGCTATCGCCAGCCAGATCAAGCGTGTCGTGTATTTGCAACAAGTGCTGACGGAAACGATGTTCGTGTGGTGTTTTACGAGCCACAACGTGCCGTCACTCCAGGTCAGTCAGCCGTATTTTATATCAATGAAGTTTGTCTAGGTGGCGGCGTGATTGCTTCAATTGATGCGCCATGCGGCTTCTAAAAGAATTACAGCGTTACTTTCGAGAACCGCGACACCATTATTAAATTATTTTTACTGTTGTACTTAAAACGATTTATTTCACTACAATCACTGACTAAGCTAAAGGATATCTATGACCACCTCTTTTTCTGCCTTGACAGCCCTTTCTCCAATCGACGGTCGCTATGCGTCTAAAGCCGACAGTTTACGTCCTTATTTATCTGAATTCGGTCTGATCAAAGCTCGCGTCACCGTTGAGATTCGCTGGTTGCAGTCATTGGCTGATAATAGCGCTATCGGCGAATTGGCAGCATTTGATGAAGCAACGAATGCTTTCTTAAATGCTATCGTTGATGATTTTAGTGAAGCCGATGCGCAAGCTATCAAAGATATCGAAGCCACGACCAATCACGATGTAAAAGCAGTTGAATACTTCATCAAAGACAAATTCCGTGGTCAGGACGCACTCATTGATTCGCTAGAGTTCATTCACTTTGCTTGTACCAGTGAAGACATCAACAACTTGTCATACGCCTTGATGCTCAAAGACAGCCGCGAGATCGTGGTTGCTAAAATGCAGCAAGTGACTGATAGCATCGTTGATTTGGCCATTACTCACGCCGAGCAGCCTATGTTGTCGCGTACACATGGCCAGACCGCTAGCCCAACGACCCTTGGTAAAGAAATGGCAAACGTAGCCTATCGCCTAGCCCGCCAAATCAAACAAATCGGTCAAGTTGAGCTATTGGGTAAAATCAATGGCGCGGTTGGTAACTATAACGCTCATTTTTCAGCCTATCCTGATGTAGACTGGCAATCACATGCCGAAACCTTCATCGGTGAGCGTCTTGAGCTAACGTTTAACCCTTACACCACTCAGATTGAGCCACATGATTATATCGCTGAGCTATTTGATGCCGTCAAACGCTTCAATACTATCTTGATCGATTTTAACCGTGATATTTGGCAATATATCAGCTTAGGCTATTTCAAACAGCGTCTAAAAGACGGCGAAGTGGGTTCTTCTACCATGCCGCATAAAGTCAACCCAATTGATTTTGAAAACTCAGAAGGTAACTTGGGCGTTGCGAATGCTATGTTGGCACATTTGGGCGAAAAACTGCCTATCTCACGTATGCAACGTGACTTATCAGATTCAACCGTATTGCGTAACATCGGTGTTGGTCTGGCACAAAGCATGATCGCTTTTGACGCTTGCTTAAAAGGCGTTGGTAAGCTTGAATTGAATGCGCAGCGTTTGAATGACGATTTGAACAATGCACAAGAAGTATTGGCTGAGCCGATTCAAACCGTGATGCGTCGCTACCGTGTGGAAAACCCATATGAAAAGCTTAAAGCATTGACCCGTGGTAACGCCATGACTCGCGAAGCCATACTAACGTTTGTCGAAAGTGATGAGTTGTCTGCTGTTAGCGATGCTGATAAAGCACGCCTACGTGACATGACACCAGCCACTTATATTGGTAATGCCACTGAGCAAGCCCTTACCATTAAAGATTGGATTGCCAAGCTTTAATTGACTGCTATTAACAGCTAGCAAAAAATAAGCGGGCAAAATGCAGCGACATTTTAAATCTGTGGTTGTCAGTACCATTGCGGTATTCATTGTAATGGTGCTGGCAAGTATTGAGCCTCTAGAATGGTCAAGCTACCTACTACATCAGTTGGGTACCTTGATTTTTTTAGGGTTTATGCTGCTAGCCTATCGTTATTGGCATATTAGGTCACGCTCCTATATTCTCGCTTCAATATTTCTATTCATTCATATTATCGGTGCACGTTATCTATACTCATATGTGCCCTATGATGATTGGACACAGCTCATATTTGGCGCCAGCTTAAACGATTTTTTTGGTTGGCAGCGGAATATGTATGACAGGCTCGTACATTTTAGCTATGGGCTTTTGCTGTTCTATGGGATGGTTGAGAGCTCAAAATTTATCTTTAAGATATCATCCATCAAACTTTTGATAGCGATTGCACTTATGATTAATATGTCGTCAAGTTTGCTCTATGAGCTATTAGAATGGGGAATTGCAACCACCTTATCGCCAGAAGCAGCAGAAGCTTATAATGGTCAGCAAGGTGATGTTTGGGATGCCCACAAAGACATGGCATTAGCACTACTCGGTGGGCTAATTGCTGCGGTGATTACTCTATTTCAAATTCGTTACGATAGGGCTATGATCAACATGATCAAGTAGCCGAAAATAACAGCCGAATAATAAACTAATCATCTTTTTTGTCGTCATCACTATCGCCCGGTATGATGGCTTTACCCACTGCGACCGTACCTTTTACCACGCCTTTAGTAGTTTTATAAGCAATCTTAGCAGGGACAGTCACAAGCTTATGTATACAGCCTTGCAATAAGAACACACTGGCGATAATGACAATAAAATGTAACTTTTTCATAAATTTCCTACGATTAATGAGAGGCTCCGATAGCAAGTATTATACTCGCTATTAGATAGGTGATAATCATAAACTATTAAACCCCTCCTATAAAGCAATCCTCATTATTAATCTTATACCTACCCAAAGACACGGATTTACTCATGACCTCTACACCTCTATGCTTGCCAGCCTCTATCACTGCTGAACAGTTCCTAGCAGAATACTGGCAAAAAAAACCGCTCCTTATTAAGCAAGGCTTGCCACAACTTATTGGCATGTTTGAACCTGATGACATGCTAGGCCTAGCACTAGAAGAAGAAGCCTCAGCACGCCTACTGACCCAGTCTGCGACCAAGACCGAAGGACAAGCACAGTGGCAACTTAAAAAAAGCCCGTTGACTGAAGCTGATTTTGATAACTTACCTGAGCAATGGACGGCACTCGTACAGAATCTAGAGCAATGGTCTCCTGAGCTTGGTCAACTGTGGCAAGCTTTTGACTTTATACCTCAGTGGCAGCGCGATGATATTATGGTCTCGTATGCGCCAAAAGGCGGCTCAGTGGGCAAACACTATGATGATTACGATGTATTTTTGGCACAAGGTTACGGTCACCGCCGTTGGCAGCTAGGCAAATTCTGTGATAAAGGTACAGAGTTCGTCGCCGATGAGCCAATCAGGCTTTTTGACGATATGGGCGAGATTATATTTGATGAGATATTAGAAGCTGGCGATGTGCTGTACGTACCACCTAAATTATCGCACTTTGGCGTTGCACAAGATGACTGTTTGACGTTTTCTTTTGGCTGCCGTCGCCCAAACTTGATGCAAATCATCGATAATATGGCTGATATCGCAACCAACGACAGCGATTTATTTATACCGATGCTACTGCCACAAGCGCTACAGGCATCAGGTGAGCTACAAGCTGACAGTATCCAAGCGATCAAAAACCAGTTATTGCAAATGCTACAATCTGATCGTGGTGATGACATGATTCGCCAAGCAGTGTCTGAAGTGGTTAGCAAGCGTCAATATGATGCACTCGTACCAGAAGAAACTTTGGATACAGACGAGCTGATGCAAGCTTTGGCTGAAGGCGCAACACTGCAAGCTGACTATAACAACCGCTTGATCTACAGCCACACTGATGATGGCATCCTACTATATGCGAACGGTCAACGTATTGATGGGCTAGATGATGCGTCAACGACGGTGTTGATACGCTTGGCCAGTGGCGAGCATTTAACAAAGCAAGATGTCACGGATATTGAACCAGATGAATTGAGTGAATGGTTAGAAAACGGCTGGGTTTGGATTAATTATCCTGAATAATGTGCTAATGCTGGTATTTAACTAAAGCTTAAACAGGCTTCATAGCGAAACATGCTCAGTGTCTATTTACAGAGTAACTTTAGTAAAATAGACACTGGGTGCCATTCAAATAAAGGCTATTAAAATAAGAGCCCTTCGAATAAAAGCCATTCGAATATGGACACTTAAACGCTGTCGTTTGAAGCGCTATACTGTGTTAAACAAACCATATTTTTATCACTTATTCTACAAACACTTATCCTATAAAGTCGTAGATCTTTTATAACGACTCACGCCAGCGATAACGGTCTGCTCAATCACTCTATCATCGCCTAGCATCATCAACACAAACAACTGCTCTTCAAGTGACTTGGTCTGTGTCATACGACGCTCAAGCAACTCCGTACCGCCCATATTTATCACGACAAAATCAGCTTCTTTGTTTGGCATGAAATTGCCAATTTTATCATCCAACAATAACGACTGCGCATTACCCAACGTAATCTGATACAACCCTTGATGGGCTGATAGTGATTTTTTCTGTAATTGCTGAACCTTATAAGCCTCTGATAAAGTCGTCAGCATCGATAAGCTAGTACCCGCCCCCACATCAGTCGCGATACTCACGCCGGTATAACTCAAGGTTTTGGACAAATCGAACAGCCCACTACCCAAAAATAAATTGGAGGTTGGACAGTGTGCTATTTGAGTACCCGTATCACGTAACACTTCATACTCTGAGGTTTCAAGGTAAATACCATGTGCCAGTGTGGTTCGTCTGCCCAGTAAGCCCATATCATGATAAACATCCAAATAGCCTTTGTGATTGGGATAAAGCTCACGTACAAAAGCCACTTCATCAAGGTTTTCGGCCAGATGTGTTTGCAAATAAACACTATCATAACTGCGGTATAGCTCACCCGTCATTTGTAATTGTTTTGGCGTCGATGTAATCGCAAACCTTGGAGTGATGGCCACATGTTGACGTCCATGCTCATGCCATTTATCGATGATATTTTGCGTATCTCGGATGCCTTGCTCAGTGGGCACACACAGATTCTCAGGGGCATTCTGATCCATCAGCACATTACCAGTAATCATGCGTGTGTTCAGTCGAATACTTTCAGTAAAAAAAGCCTCTACCGATTGCGGATGACTGGTCGAAAACACCAATGCACTCGTCGTACCGTTGGCCAATAACTGGTTTAAAAAGAATCGGGCAGTATCATGGGCAACTTTTGGATTACCAAAATTTGCCTCGGTGACAAAAGTATAATTATTGAGCCAATCGAGTAACTGCTCTCCAAAAGCAGCAATCATATCTATCTGCGGGTAATGCACATGAGTATCGATAAAACCTGGCATGATTAGATTGTGTTTACAGTTATGAATCTGTACTGATACTTTACTCTCTTGCTCGCTCTCATTGCCATACTGCGATATCATTGAGGCACAATCACCATAATCCACAACTAGACCTGTTGCATCATCGACTACGAGTGCACCGTCTGCAATATACTCAGGATAAACGTTCACGCCTGCGATGACAGGTAATAGTGAGGTACTGCTATCCAGCTCTATGGTATTGAGATACTGGGCATTGTCTGAATCTTTTGCCGCAGCCTCCAATTCTTTTGATCGGATAGCAAGGTCATCTTCGGTAAGATAATGCAGTAATTGAGCTTGATAAATATGTATAGCCATAAAAAATCTCACATTAATGGATCAGCACTTTGGCACAAGATTAGGCCGTGTTAAACACTCAAGCATGACGAGCATATTTTGAACACAAAGTGACTGAGTGCAGCCTATATATCGTTATGGCGTACAAAGATAAAAAACGAAAGTAATGTCTGAGTAATAAAAAGTTAAACCGTAAAGTTGAACAGTAATGCAAAGTTTATGGGTCAATATCAGTTATGACCTATGACATTTATGCACGATGATAAAGCTGTAAAACTTGAGCAGCGATAGATACCGCAACGGCCATAGGCTCTTTGCCACCAATCTCAAGTCCTATTGGCATGGTTAGCTTGGCAATCGCTTGCTCACTATAGCCGCGCTGAAGCAAACGAGTTCTAAAACGATTTTCTTTGGTTTTTGAGCTGATACAGCCTAGATAAGGCATAGATTGTAATGCGCTATCGTCGGTAGTGGCCTCATGAGCATCGGCATTTATATCTAGAGAAGCATCCAATGCAGCACGCACCAAGTCAAAATCAAGACTATGATCATGAGTCATGACTAATATAAAGTGCTGAGACCCTTTGTTGGCAGCTGCATTCCGGCGGCTGTTTGCAATGAATGGGCGTACAAAGTCCACAGGATCTTCTTCGATATGTGGACGAATATGCGCAGGCAATTGATAAGTGACTTGGTCATCTATAGCATTAGCATCCTGCGTCACATAACGCTCGAACATCTCAGCGCGGCTATCCACCCAATCGACCTGACAAGGTAAATCGGCAAGTATGGTCATTAATGCCGCTGCGACATGCCCTGCTCCAAAAACCAATAACGACATGGGCGGCATCACATTAAAGCACTCAAACATGACGGTGACACTACCACCGCAGCACTGCGCTAACTTGGCACCCAATGGGTAATGTTTGGTATAAACAGCGTCACGGCGTACTGCTTTGGCTTTTTCAGACTTACCTTCTCTTGATGGTTTAGAGCCTTTTGAGTCATCTGTATCTGGCTCACCTTTAAGCAGTTTCCTAGCAGTTATCGTCACATCATGCTCGAGACTACCGCCGCCCAACGTGTCACAGCAATCATCAAGCGTTACAATCATTTTAGACTGTAACTCTCGAGGTGCTGAACCATTAACAGCAACGACAGTGGCCAAAACATGTGCGATACCACGCTGCTGATATTCTGCCAGTCCATCATACCAACGCATCGAGGATATCAAAGGCATCGAGTGTACAGCTGAACACGATAACATTTGTGGCTCAGATAAGTGTGGCTCGGATATTTGTGATACTGGTGTTTGTGGCGCCGATATATTACTCACCGTGCGCAGGACCTCTAGCCGTTGATACATTTGGATCTTTTATCGCCTCGGGCTGATCGTCGAATAGCTGACCTTCAGTCTCTGTCGGATTGATATTTTTGCCATGAGATACTTGCTGCGGTAAGACTCGATCATCATCAATACCGTAATTATCATCAGCTGACGTTAAGCTCTCAATAGTGTCAACATCTACTTTATCAGCAATCTCCCACGCTTGACCTTGCATACGCATCACAGCTTTCAATACGGCCTCTGGCGTCGCTGGCATGGTCAACTCTGGATTTTTCTTATAATCCCCCAAGCTTGCGACCGCATTGTTAATCGCACACCAGACGCTGGCGGCCAACATAAATGGTGGCTCGCCCACTGCTTTAGAGTTATAAATAGTCTGCTCTTCATTCTTACGATCGAACAGTTTCACGCTCCACTGCTTTGGTAAGTCATGAGCCGTTGGAATCTTATAATTCGCCGCGCTATTGGAAGCAAGTTTGCCTGTCTTATCCCAAATCAACTCTTCTGCCGTTAGCCAACCCATACCTTGAACGAAGCCACCTTCAATCTGACCAATATCAATATCTGGATTAATAGATTGTCCAACATCATGCAAGATATCGCAGCGCAGTACCTTATACTCACCCGTTAAAATATCAATCTCGACTTCTGAACACGATGCACCCAGTGCAAAGTAAAAGAACGGACGACCCCATGCTTTTGATCGATCATAAAAAATCTTTGGCGTTTTATAATAGCCAGTCGAAGACAAACTAATACGATGCTGGTAAGCCAGCAATGTTAATTCAGCAAAAGTAAGCGTGGCTTTATCGGCAATATAGACATGATTATTCTCAAACTGAATGCTTTCTGCAACGACTTCAAAATGCTCAGCGGCAAACTCAACCAAGCGCTCTTTAATGGTAATACAAGCATTTTGTGCCGCTTTACCATTGATATCCGTACCCGATGAAGCCGCTGTGGGCGACGTATTCGGCACTTTGTCTGTACGTGTGGCCGTTACTTTTACAGTATCCAAATCTACATCAAATTCATTAGCGACAATTTGGGCAATTTTTACATATAACCCTTGCCCCATTTCAGTACCACCGTGATTAATCTGGATACTGCCATCTGTATAAATATGTACCAATGCACCTGCTTGATTCAAATGCTGTACGGTAAACGAGATACCGAATTTAACAGGCGTCAATGCCAGACCTAGGCGCTTATCACTGCCCTCTACTACAGCCTTTTGGTTGGCCTCTGTTATCTGCTGGCGGCGTTTATCGTATTCATTATCATCGGCTAGCGTCTGCATAATTGTGGCTAAATCAAAATGCTCAATCGGCTGCCCATAATGGGTGCTTTGACCGTCTTTGTATAAGTTCGCCAAACGTACTTGCAGTGGGTCTTTGCCCAACGTATAAGCGATATGGTCCATCATATACTCAGCCGTTAATAGACCCTGCGGACCACCAAAACCCCGATAAGCCGTATTAGATACAGTATGCGTCTTACAACGATGACCTGCTATCTGTGCCGCTGGATAGTAGTAGGCATTATCACAATGAAACATCGCACGATCGACGATAGCATCGGACAAATCAGGTGAATAACCACACAGTCCTGCTAATTGCATATCAACACCGAGAACTTGACCCTCGTCATTGACACCAACATCATATCGGTTAGCGAACTCATGACGCTTACCTGTCACCACCATGTCATCTTGGCGATCTAAACGCATACTTACTGGCACATTATGGCGTTTAGCAACAATGCCACACAGACATGCCCATGCAGCAGCTTGCGTCTCTTTACCACCAAACCCACCGCCCATTCTACGTACGACTGTCGTTACCGCATGAAAAGGCAGGTCAATCACTTCGGCGACGAGCTGCTGTACTTCACTGGGATGCTGCGATGAGGTATAGACTTCGAGGCCACCATCATCACAAGGTACGACGTATGAGACCTGACCTTCGAGATAAAAATGCTCTTGCCCCAACATATGAATATGGCCTGAGATGCGAGTAGTAGCCGATTCAAGCGCAGCGGGAGCATCACCACGCGTCATAAAATGACTGGGACGTACAAACTGTTCTTGATTTAATGCATCTTCAATAGTCAGTATCGCTGGTAATACTTCATACTCTATCACTGCTTTGAGCGTGGCTTTTTTGGCAGCGCGATGACTGGTTGCAACGACGACAAACAAGGTCTGACCCACATATTCTGTGATCTTATCCACCATCAGCGGATCGCCATCAAATACAGGACCGATATCGGTTTTGGCTGGGATATCTTCAAAGGTAATCACGTCGACTACCCCATCAGCCGCTTTTACTGCGCTGAAATCCATACTTAAAACACGTGCATGCGCATGGACACTTTTGCCTATAGCTAAGTGTAAGGTCGATTGTGGTTTTAGCATGTCATCGACATAAGTGGCCGTACCCATCACATGACTGATCGCACTATCATGCTTTGCGCCAGTACCGATTTTGTTTTTAGGTGGACGTACGCGACGGATACTGTAGCTGTCAAATAATGAAGAATGATGACTCATGATGATGCTCTCTTATATTTTTGGTCAAACCTGTATGTTCGGCTTCTAGCGTTTTGACGGTATGATAAAAGCTATGTTGCGAACGGCTCTATTGAAAGTTAAGTCAGACGCTAAACTTAATAATATTATTGTCAAAAGCACTGTCGCAAAATCATAACGGTTATAAATATCTATATTTGGGGCAAAGGAAGTTCAGATCCACTTTCGATACCAGCTGTCTCTATCAAGCGCTTATCGTTTGCAGCTCTGCTACCAGTTGCTTACCGCACTTAATGAGCAGTCGTTGCACCACATGCATACGATACTCTCGACTCGCTCTCACATCTGTCATTGGTGATACATCCATTGGTAGCATTTTTGCAGCCTTCTCAAAACTAGCTACCGTCAAAGGCTGTCCAATCAATGCTTGCTGAGATTTTGTCGCTAGCAGAGGGATAGCCGCCATACCACCTAGCCCAAATTTGACATCCTCAATGGTCATGCCATCTGCTGAGATATCCAGTCTTGCTGCAAGCAGACAGGCAGAAATATCATCTTCATAACGCTTACTAATTTTATGGATGTATAGATATTGATTGTCTTGCAGAAGTGGTATATGGACGGCGACCACATAGCTGCCTGCACGTAGCTTGGTTTTTTTATAATCTAAAAAGAATGCTGATAAAGGTATCGTCTCATCAGAGTAAGATGCCTGAGAAACACCGTTACGATTAGCCATATCACAATGACGTAAATGAACCTGCGCATCTAATGCTAATAGAATCGGTGGTAAATCGCCAATCGGTGAGGCATTGGCAATATTGCCACCGATAGTACCCATATTCCGAATTTGTGGTGAAGCAATACGTTCAAATACCGCAGCAAATGTAGGAAAATACTGCTCAAGCACAGGCAGTATTTTTTTATAACTCATACCAGCGCCGAGTATCAGTGATTTTGTAGATGCTGATGCTACGTTTTGCTTATCATCTGATAGCGCATTGGCATTATCATTAGCATCCACCACTGACCAAGTCTTTAGCTCATCAATCGCAGAGAGCTGCACAATCACTTCATGATCAACCAAATGCTGCGTCACACTTAGACCCAGATCAGTCCCGCCTGCCCAAATAGTCGCCTTTGGATTGGCCGCTAGTACTTGATTCAGCGCATCAATTGACTGCGGCATAAATAACTGCCGCGAGTCTTGCGTCAATGCAGGTTCGATAGCATTATCTTTCGGTGGAACAGACGCCTTGCTAGTTGCCATCGCATCGGTAGCTAGCGCTATCGTGAGATCTTTCGCTGCTGTATGCGCTTCGTCGCGCTGCTGACCAATAGTACCCATGGCCAGACCAGCTTCAATAATTGGGCGATAACCCGTACAGCGACATAAATTCCCCGATATTGAAGCGACAATATCATCATAGCTTAGCGCATCTATCGTCGCATCCTGCACTTTTTGCAGACGATGGTTTTCATAAACGCTGGCCAGCGACATCACAAAACCAGGTGTGCAAAAGCCACACTGCGAACCATGACAGTCAACCATCGCTTGTTGGGCTGGGTGCAATGAGGCGCGATCTGGATGATGCTCAGGATTGTCCGCGAGATAAGCCGCTGTCATCAGATGATGACCATCCATCAGTGAAAGCAAAGTAATGCAGGAGTTTAGCGTATAAAAAGGAGTGGTAGATTGTTCGCTATCATCTATAGCCAATCGTTGCGCCATGATGGTACAGGCACCGCAGTCACCACTACCACAGCCTTCTTTGGTATCGGTCTGTCGTTCGTGCAAGCGTAAATACTCAAGTACCGTTGTATTCGGATTGAGGTGGGTTATCTCATGGTGCTTTCCGTTCAGATAGAAACTAATCATAGCAAGACTCGGCTAAAAAATTGGGCTTTATAAAATTAGGCAGCTCAGATAAACCACCAACATAAATATCTACTAAATCGCTCAAAACAATCAATCTATATTTAATAAACCTTAAACAATAATGGCATTTAATAATACTTTTTGGCTAGATAGTTAATTCATTTTAAAAGAGCGTCAAGGCAACCGAGTGCAGATGTAACTGTGATACTTCAAGCGAGGTTAACGCTGTCACTCTTTTGTAGAGGATTGACTATATTTTTATTATATATCAGTGTCTTGAGTATCCACTGGTAAAAACAAACTTAATGTAATGGCTGTGATAGCACCGATTGCTACAGGTGATATCAGCACGTTACGTATCAATTCAGGCACGTGTGATAACACCTCAGGCACCATAGACACACCAATACCCATTCCGACAGAGGTCGCGACAATCAACATATCACGGCGGTCGAGCTTGGCAGTCGACAATACCTTGATACCTGCCACTGCGACTGTGCCAAACATTACTAGCGTTGCACCGCCTAGTACTGGCTGAGGCATGGTTTGCAATAGGGCACCGAATATAGGAAACATCCCTATGATAATCATGAGCGCTGCAATATAAATCCCGACATGGCGACTAGCAACTCCGGTAAGCGCTATAACGCCATTGTTTTGGCTAAAAGTCGTCGACGGCATACTGTTTAAAGTCGCGGCAATCATAGAGTTCACACCATCTGCCAATACTCCACCTTGAATTCGATTGAGATAGACAGGTCCTGTGACAGGCTCTTTGGACACCACAGCATTTGCCGTTAAATCGCCTGTCGTCTCAAGCGCACTTACACAATACAGAATAGCTAATGGAATAAAGGCGGCGATATCAAATTGAAAACCAAATCTAAAGGGAATAGGAACTGTCACGAAGCCAACATTGCTCAGTGAAGAAAAATCCAACCTGCCCATAAAAAAGGCGGCTAGCATACCTAAAACTAAAGCAATAACAATCGAGGAAAGTCTTAATAAAGGATTTTTTGAGCGGTTAAAAACAATCACTGATACCAGTACAACCATACCTAGAAACAGGTTCTGTAAGCTACCAAAATCTTTGGCACCAAAGCCACCTGCAATATCAGTCATGGCTACTTCGATCAATGGAACACCAATGAGAATAATAATAGTACCAGTGACAACAGGCGTAAATATTCTTTTTAATTTATGAATAAAACGACTCAGTACAACTTCGACAAAGGCAGCGCAAAAACTAACGCCAAAGATAGTGGCCAAAATATCTTCTGGTGAACCACCACGTCCTTTTACAATTAGGCCAGCAGAAATAATCGCTGTCAAAAAAGCAAAGCTGGTCCCTTGTAGACTTAACATACCAGCGCCTACGGGACCTATTTTTTTACATTGAATATAAGTGCCAATACCAGAGGAGATTAGAGCACAGCTAATCAAATAAGGAACATATTCACCCAACCCCAAAGTCCCAGCGACAATCAAAGTGGGTGTAACAATAGCAACGATGCTGGCTAATAGGTGTTGTAAAGCCGCGAAGCTTGCCGGCCAAAAACTAGGATTGTCATTGAGCTGATACATCAACTCGCTGTTTTTTTGAGACTCTATAGATTCAGGCACTGTTAATCATCCTTGATTAATATATTTTTAAGTCTACTAACACTTCTTGATAACAGGTGTCAGCAGCCTCGCTAATAGTTTTGGTCTGAGTGATTTGGTGTTAGTGATAACACCGCTTTGAAAGATGACCATTTGGTCAGGTTTTATGATGATATCACTACTGCTGTTTGCCGACAAGCGATAAAATAGCGTTCATAAGTCATAGGATTTTAAGTATTCACCGTCTAAAATATGAAATACTTGAAAAGCAGCCATAAAAAAAACGGTTAATGCTCATTTTCTAAGAGTTTTGAAGCTCTTGAAAACAAACATCAACCGTTATTCAAACAATGCTAAGTAGCGTCTTACTACCTAGCACATTTAATTTTTCTTATGTACCAAGCTCAAGTAAGCTAGCATTACCACCAATAGCCGTGGTATTGATGGTTTTGACACGCTCAGTGACAAAACGATGCAGATAATCAGGCGTTAGCATCTCTGACAAGCCTTCCATATCCGTCACGCTGATCACCTGCGTCAAAATACCATCAGTCTTAGCCAGCTCTTGGCTGATGGTCTGTGCATCAGCTCGGCTACCAGACACTGCCACTTGTGCAAGACGATCGATATACAACAAAGTAATGGTCTGTGAGTCATTAGCAACGCTCAACACATCTTCGCTAATGCCCGTTTCATAAAGCACTTTTGCTGCTTCAACACACATCTCATCTTGGCTTGGGCAATGCAATATGACTTCATTGCCTGTCAATAGTGCGGCAACCAGCTGGCCTAGTACGGCCATTGCACGGGCAGACTCACCGCCCACCACCATCGTCTTACCGCGACCAGTGACATACAAGTCGTTTGACTCGCCAGTGGCACCAACCATACGGTGCATCTCATCCAAGCTAGGTGCTGCACTCAATAGATGATTGAATAAGCGCTTGGCCTTGTTGGCATCACCAGTTAGCAGTGCCAGCTTTGGAATGGCTGCTTGTAGATAGGTTGCACGGTTTACTGCGCCCAGTAACCTCCAAGACTCACAGACCTGTGCATGATTTTTTTTGAATTCAGTCGCCATGATGCTACTCCTTATGCAAGTTCTGTTTGAGTGGTGGTTTGGGCTTGGCTATTGCTAGCCTCGATATCAGTCGCTGGCTCTGAGACTAGCTGCATGAGGCGCGATACATAGTGCGGGCCACCCGCTTTAGGGCCAGTACCAGACAGACCACAGCCACCAAATGGCTGGACGTTGACCACGGCACCAATTTGGTTACGGTTGATATAGGTATTACCGACAAACGCGCGGCGCTCGATGTTTTCAGTGGTGGTTTCGATACGACTGTGGATACCCAAAGTCAAACCAAAACCTGTCGCATTAATTGCATCGATCAGCTTGTTCAAATCACGAGCTTGGTAACGCAGTACATGCAAAATCGGGCCAAAGTGCTCACCGCCGATGACATCGATGCTTTTGACTTCAATCGCCGTTGGCAATACAAACGTAGACTGATCTTGGCTCACGACTGAGGTTGAGCTCATTGGTGTCTGTGCCAAAATCGTTGCAGTTGGCTCTGCTTCCATACGCGCGATATGCGCCTCTAGGCCTTGCTTGGCATCCGCATCAATCACTGGGCCCACATCGGTGGCAGCATACAGTGGATTACCAACAGACAGTTCTGCCATGTTGCCTTGTAGCAGCTCGATCAAATCATCTGCCATCTCTTCTTGCACGCACAAGATACGGCAAGCTGAACAACGTTGACCCGCTGAACCAAACGCTGATAATACCGCGTCTCTAACGACCTGCTCTGGCAGTGCCGTTGAATCAACGATCATCGCGTTCTGACCACCAGTTTCTGCGATAAATACTGGCAGCTCACCGCTGGTTTGGGCATGGTCGTTTAGGCTTTGATTGATACGCTGAGCTGTTTGAGTAGAGCCGGTAAAGATCACACCTGCGATGTTGTCAGCCGCCGTCAATGCGCCGCCCACATCACCTGCACCAGTGACCAATTGCAGGGCCGCTGCTGGAATACCCGCTTGATACATTAATTGTGCAGCAAAGTGCGCAATCAAACTGGTTTGTTCAGCAGGTTTGGCCACTACCGTGTTACCTGCAGCTAGTGCCGCCACGATTTGACCGGTGTAGATTGCCAATGGGAAGTTCCATGGACTGATACAGACAAAAGTACCACGTGCTTTGTAGACTTGACGCGCTTGTTTACCAGACAAATCGGTAAACTCATAAGCAGTCGCTTCTAAACGCTCGGCTTCATCTGCATAAAAACGGCAGAAATCAACCGCTTCTTTGATCTCATCAATACCATCTTGCAGAGTCTTACCCGCTTCAACTTGGCACAATGCCATCAATTCAGCGTAGTTCTCTTCGTATAGCTCTGCAATCTTACGCAAGATCTCAGCACGCTTTGCAGCTGATACATTTTGCCACTCATTTTGACCAGCAACAGCAGCATCGATGGCTTGGCGAGCCAGTTGAGCGTTGGCGTATTTGACGTCACCAGCGCTAACTTCATGGTTCCAAGGCGCACGTACCGTCTGAGCATCTAACTGATGCGTTGTGCCATCGACTTCGTAATCATTAACGGCTTTGCCATTGATGATAGGTGTCGCTGACCAAGACTTGTCTAAGTAGCTATCGATAGCCGCTGTAAACGGAGCCCACTGCGAATCAATAAAGATATTAGGACCAAAGCTGGCACGACGTTCACCATAGATTCCTGATGGTAATGGGATATCTGGGTTGTTCAACGTGGCATTGGCCAGCAGCTTGTCATATGGATGTACAGTCAACTTATCAATAGGATAAGACTTGTCTAGTAACTGATGGACAAACGAGCTGTTTGCGCCGTTCTCAAGCAAGCGACGTACCAAGTACGGCAGCAAGTCTTTGTGAGCGCCTACTGGTGCATAGATACGTACTGGAATCTGATAAGCATCTAAAATATGATCATAAAGTGCATCACCCATGCCATGCAAACGCTGGAACTCAAAGTCTCTGTGCGCGCTCATCGTAATGATTGACGCAAGCGTATGAGCATTATGTGTGGCAAACTGTGGCCAGATTAGCCCACGCAAATGATCCGATAATAAGAAACGCGCGCAAGCAAGATAAGCGGTATCCGTGCCTTCTTTACGAGTCCAAACAGGATAGCCTGATAGACCTTTTTGCTGAGCCAGTTTGATCTCTGTATCCCAATAAGCGCCTTTAACTAAGCGTACTGGGATGCGGTCGCCTACTTCACTTGAGAGACAAGCCAACCAAGCAAGCACTGCGATAGCGCGTTTAGAGTAACCCTGTACAACGATACCCAAACCATCCCAGCCAGCCGTCAAGTTATCACGGTATAGAGACTCAAACAGTTTTAGAGAAATCTCAAGACGATCTGCTTCTTCAGCATCGATGCTCAGATCAACATTGACCTCACGTGCCGCTTCAATAAGCAACATGCAGCGTTGACGCAGCAGTCCCATGACTTGCGTTTCTTGCGTGGCTTCATAGCGAGGATGCAGTGCTGATAATTTGATAGATACTGATGGCTTTGGCATGCCGTCTTTGACTTTAATGCTCGCAGTGGCTTTGATGGCATGCAGATAATCGTTGAAATATTTTTCAGCATCTCTATGCGTGATGGCCGCTTCACCTAGCATATCAAATGAGTAGGTGTAACCTCTATTGCGATATGGTTGGCTGTTTTTATTGGCGTCTTCAATGGTTTCGCCCAATACGAACTGATGCCCCATGATACGCATGGCTTTTTGCATCGCACTACGAATGACAGGCTCGCCCATCTTTTTGGTCATACGGTCTAAGAAACCTGATGCCGTTGTGCTGCTATCAATGCTCACGACGCGGCCCGTCATCATCATGCCCCAAGTAGAGGCATTGACCATAAAGCCGTTGTCATTTTTGATGTGCTTTTTCCAATCAGCCACACTCATTTTGTCATGAATCAAGGCATCAGCCGTATAGTTATCTGGCACACGAATCAACGCTTCTGCCAAGCTCATGAGCAAGATACCTTCTTGGGTATCAAGGCTATACTCAAGCAATAATGAGTCAACCATTTTGACGGCTTTGCCGTCATTACGCACATGCTCGACCAATTTACGCGTTTGCTCAGCAGCAGCATCGCGCTCTTCATCACTAGGTTTGGCAAGTGGTAACAGCTCAGACAACCAACGCACTTCATCCACACTATATAGCGGTGAAATACGGGTATGTAGCGTTTCTAATGACTGGGTAAGATATGCCGGCTTCAGCAAATCAACAGCAGAAAACAAGATAGGCTCTTGCGGGGTAAACTGGTCTACTGGGTTCATAATAACTCCATAACTATCGTTTAAAAACCATAATAAATGGTGCTTTAGGAAGTCTGATCGTCCTGTGTGACGGCTCACAACCGCTATCAAATTGAATAGTGGTTATTAACGGATACTCACAGTAATAATCAAAAGACCAAACGGCGCCATCACAAAACTAAAAATCCAGCAGAGGCTGGAGACGGTTAAGTAGGTCGTTCGACTGTTAAACGGGCTACGCTAACAATACAAAGGCAACAACGCAAAGCTAAGCGGCATTAGTGCCTTCTTCTTGTTAGTAGTGAAAGGAGTATGATGGTCAGATACCAGTTTATCAAAACGACATACGGTCGCTTTAATAAACACCAATCTATCATCTTAGGTGACGCTAATTCACTGTAAGAAAAACCTCTACGGCGTTGATTGAGGTGATGCGCTTAACGTGGCTATAATATCATGAAAAAAAATTTCGAACTAACGATTTTTTTTATTTTTATCGATAAATAAATCTTTATATAACAATAGCTTATGTCATTATTGCTGACCATGACGCTTTGGTTATGTTTTTTTGTTTACTATTGCCGATTGATTGTCATTACAGCACTAGATATCAGTATCAAAAATACTAGCGCGTGCCTTCAATTCACTCGATAGTCATCTCAATGGGCTAACACTCGATATAACGCTTATATCAATAAAAACCCCTCCTTATCTGACATAGATAAGGAGGGGTTTTTATTGCAAGCTAAGCTAAAACTGTATCGTTTAGCAAAGACTGCTGACTGGCTTTAAACCGTTAAACAAAGACAATTTTTGCCAATAGTACGAAAGTCAATATCCATACTGGAATGCTAATGTCAGAAAACTTACCCGTCAGTGCTTTGGTCGCCGTATAAGTGATGAAACCAAGTGCGATACCATCTGCGATAGAGTAAGTCAGTGGGGTAAATAATAATACGACAACGACTGGCGCTGCTTGAGTCAAGTCAGACCACTCTACGTCTTTTAGAGTGCCTAACATCAATACCGCCACATAAAATATCGCGCCTGCTGTTGCATAAGCAGGGATCATACTGGCTAATGGCGCAAAGAATATACTAAGCAAAAATAGCACGCCGACAGTCACAGCGACCAATCCAGTACGACCACCTGCAGCAATACCTGAAACGCTTTCGATATAACTGGTTGTCGATGACGTACCAAGTAAAGTCCCTGCTACTGTCGCAGTAGAATCTGCAAACATCGCTTTACCCATGTTCTTAACTTTACCATCTTTATCTACCAAGCCTGCCTGTTGCGTGGTTGCAATCAACGTACCTGCTGTATCGAATAAATCGACGAATAAGAAAGCAAAGATAACGCTGATCATACTCACATCAAACGCGCCAGCAATATCAAGCTGCATGAATGTAGGTACAATCGATGGCGGTGCAGAGACAATACCAGTGAAATGCGTATTGCCAGTTAATAAGCTGACCAAAGCCACAAGCAAGATACCAATAGTCACCGCACCAGGGACTTTCTTATAAGACAAAGCGAGAATAACAATAAACCCAACAGCAGCCATCGCCGGTCCAAAGCTTGTCATATCACCTAAGCCAACCAACGTAGCGTCATGATTGACGATGACGCCTGAGCTTTGTAACGCAATGAACGCTAGAAATGCACCAATACCAGCGACCACGCCCTGCTTGAGCGACACGGGAATAGAGTTGATGATCATTTCGCGAATTTTGAACAGACTCAACAGCACAAAAATACAACCAGACAAGAACACCGCGCCAAGCGCAACTTGCCATGTGTACCCCATACCAAGTACCACGCCGTAAGTAAAGAAGGCGTTAAGACCCATGCCAGGAGCCTGAGCAACAGGTAAACGAGCATAAAGTCCCATGATCAAACACCCGATTGCTGCTGCCAAACAAGTAGCAACAAACACAGCGCCTTTATCCATGCCAGCATCTGCTAGCACGTTGGGGTTAACAAAGATAATATAGGCCATCGTTAAAAAAGTGGTCAAGCCAGCAAGAATTTCAGTTCTTACCGTGGTGTTTTCACCGTTAATCCCAAAATAGCGTTCGATTGCATTCATAAGTGTCGCGCCCAGCTTGCTAGTGAAAGAACAAATTTATTAATGCCTAAAGTCAACACAACGTCAGCAGACAAATCATGACGTCATCTATAGAAAGGCAGCAGTAACGAAGTGTAACATTCTAGAGAAATTACACTATAAATTCAATCACTACCAGTACCCGGGGCGTACAAACGCGATTTCTCCTACTACTTAGAAATCATATTTAGACAGAATTTTAGGTAAATAAAACATATTTTCAAGATATCTATCGATAGATGCACAAACAGAATTTACCTTTTCAATAAAACAACATAGCTAAACATTCATTAATTATTTGGTATTTAACACTTTATTAAATGACCTTTCCTTCATTTAGCAGTACACTAGGCGGTTAATATAAGTGTGCAGAATTATTGCTCCACCATATTTTTATGTTATCGAATACCCTATTTGGCCTGCGTATTGCACCATGCCAGCTCTTGCCCATTATCCGTGAGTTCATTACATGCCTGAGTCATTAAATATTATTGATCTTATTACCCAAGCCAGTCTATTGGTGCAGATTGTGATGGCACTATTATTATTAGCGTCTTTATTCAGTTGGATCATTATTTTTCGTATGAGTGCGCGGCTTGGTACAGCTCAAAGTTTCGATCAACAGTTTGAAACTTGGTTTTGGTCAGGTGAAGATTTAGCCAAACTATATCAAGGTGTGCAAGGCTCACCTGAACGCCAAGGACTTGAGCAGATTTTTTATGTTGGATTTTCAGAGTACCTAAGAATGCATAAAAAGCGCCAACCTAAAGATGACATCATCGATGGCGTTGAGCGTAAGCTAAGAGTTGGGCTAGGTCGTCAACAGCAACTGCTCGAGTCAGGACTGACAACGCTGGCCAGTATCGGATCAGTGGCGCCTTACATCGGATTATTTGGTACAGTCTGGGGTATTATGAATGCCTTTTTAGGATTGTCGCAGACAGAACAAGCCACCCTCGCCTCTGTTGCGCCTGGTATCGCCGAGGCCTTAATCGCCACTGCCATGGGTTTGTTTGCAGCGATTCCTGCTGTACTGGCTTACAATCACTTTACGGCAAAATCTAGCCGCTTATATGACTCGCGGGCGCTGTTTTGTGATGAGATGACCGGCATGCTCCAACGTGAGACCAGTGCAGCAAACCCTGTCAGCAGAGAAACGCAATCTACTACCAATCAAGCATAAGGACGATGAAGCCATGAAGCAAAGTCCCTATCGCCGTGAAAAGAAAGCGCTAAATGCAGAGATGAATGTCGTTCCTTACATCGATGTGATGCTGGTGTTGCTGGTCATATTTATGGTGACTGCGCCGATGTTGATTACAGGTGTTGATGTCGATCTGCCAAAAGAGCAAACCAACACCATGAGCCAAAGCCAGCTACCGGTGATCGTATCTCTAACTGGTAATGGAGAGATTTTTATCAGTTACGAAAGTAATGTCGATTTGCCAGTGAGCGAACCTGAACTGATTAACACCTTGTCTAATTTGCAGACTCAAAACAGTGATGCCGGAGCGTCACCCGTACAGGTGATGATAAATGCCGACCAAAACAATCAATATGGTGCAATCATGACGCTAATGGCGACGTTGCAACAAGCTGGTATTCAAAAGGTGGGACTACTAACAGGCGCTCCTCTACCCACGCCTTCACTGTAATAAACAGATTAATAAGCACCACATTCGATCAAGCTTATAATAGAATCGTAGTCAACCCAATGAACCACGTTCATGAGTATAAATATTATGCATAATGCTCCTGCCGTCTATGTGCCTACCCAACCTGAAGGCAATGGGCTGACCTTGCCTACGCTACTCAGTTTACTCGCACATGGCCTTGTGATTGGCCTGCTCGTCTATAACTATCAACACACTGAAGTAGACATGACTGGTAGTATCGAAACGGTCATGGTATCACCTGAGCAGCTGGCTGATATGCAAGGTCAGATACTGGCCAATCGTGCTGCCGCGCAAGCTCAAGCAGCCAATGCTAGCAGCAGCTCATCGACAGTTACGCAAGCGAATGAGTCTAACAGTAACAATGCCAACCAAAACAGCAGCCAATCAAGCTCTCAGCAAGTACCTAGTTTTAGCCGCCCTGATGACACTGCTGGGCGTCCTTTGCTCATGAGCGAAGAGCATCATCAACGCTTACTTGAACAAAATAGAGAGTATGAGCAGCGGATGGCTGAATGGGCAGAGGAATTAGATGAATCAGTGACAGAAAAGCACGATGCGATTGAGCGAGACAAAAGAGATGAGCAAGTAGAAGAGCAACAAAGGCTCCAAGAGTATCGTAATAAGCCAAATGACACTCCCAAAATTGTACGTCCTAATAATAAAAGCACCAATATAGAATTTGAAAGTAATGATTCTGATGGCACACCTAAGAATTACAGTCTAGCAAAAGGTGACTCTGTCGTATCTAGCGATACAACAAGCACCACAAAAGAAAGCAGTCGTTCAGCAGCAGGTGGCAATCGCGGTGCTAGCAACAATGAAATTATCAGCTTAATCAAACGTAACTATAATCCACCGACAGGAGCGAAAGGCACGACTCAGCGCGCGACTCTAACGATTACTGTAAATGCTAGCGGCAAGGTAACCAATGTCTCAGTTTCAGGACCTGATAGTAGAGTCAATGAGGCAGCCAAACAAGCAGCTTGGGATGCGGATAGCTTCCCAATAGATACTAGCGATCCCAAATATCCTACTTTCGATATACAGTTTAGGGGTAGTAACTAATAAGTTGCTCATGTCTCACATTATTGATAACGTTACCTTAATAATCTTATACTGTTGAAGGTATTCCCATACCTTTATGGTTGATTGATTACTTGTAGAAATGATCACTATACTTTTTCAGGAGCTTGAATTACTCATGCGTACTCACAAAAAACTACTCACATCTTTACTTGCCAGTGCCTCAGCTTTGCTTGTCGCTCCAAGTATATTTGCAGCTCCTGTCGTTCTGGAACTAGATTACGACATTCCTACTCAACAAAACCAAGCCGCTTTTGTTCCCTTCGCTGGTGACACCGTCATGTCTTCTATTATCCTAAATGACTTAGGTAAAACCGAGCTAAAAGTGACTAGCGAAAATTTGCCACAGCAACCGCATAGTAGCAACGAGTTAGCAGGTACACTACCCGTATGGCAAAGTATCGGTATTCCTTACCTAGTCGTCGGTAGCAGCAGTACCAATCGCGGTAAAGTGACCACCAACTATGAAGTTATTGAAGTAAAGTCAGGGCGAATACTAGCAGGCAAACAAAGTCTAACGGCTAATAACGATAAAGAAAGTATGCGTTATGCTGGGCACGTCATCGCAGATAAAATATATGAGTTGATTACCGGGACGCCAGGAGATTTTTCAGGACGTATTGCTTATATTGAAGAGGAATTAAGCGGTAAGAATAAAGTCTCACGCCTAAAAATCATGGATGCTGATGGTGAAAATGCGAGAACACTTGCTGAAGTCAAAGGGTCTATCTTTTCACCCGCTTGGTCACCAGACGGTAAACGCATTGCTTACTCTGTACAACGTGATCAGTCTTATCAAGTCATCTACGTACAAAACGTTGATGGCGGCGGCGCAACCGCATTAACGCCATTTCCTGGTAGTAACTTGAGTCCATCATTCTCACCAGATGGCAGCAAAATATTATTCTCTAGCAGCTTTGAAGGCAGTGCTGATATTTACGAGATAAGTGCCAGTGGCGGTCAACCTAAAAGACTCACTAGCTGGCCAAGCAGTGAAGTACAGCCAAGCTATGCGCCTGATGGTCAATCTTTTGTGTTCGTCAGTGACCGCGCAGGTTTCAATAAGCCACAAATCTATCGTTATGAGTTTGGCTCAGGACGTACTACGAAGCTATCAAATAGTGGTTATGCGACTAGCCCGCAGTTCAATAGCGATGGTTCACAAATTGCCTTTTTGAATGGCTCATCAGCCGCTATCATGAATAGCAATGGCGCAATAACGGCTAATTTGGGCAATACGGGCATTGATGAAGCACCGAGCTTTTCGCCTAACGGTAAGCGCGTAGTCTATGCTTCAAAACAGGGTGGTAAAGGCATTATTACAATAAAATCACTAAATGGTGGTGAGACGTTTGGCAAGTCCGGACAAGGTACTATTCGCTCACCAGTATGGTCAGCCAGTCCGAAGTAAATAATCCACTTACTTTCTTTCTCAATCTATAAATCCTTGTATATAAAAAAGCGCCTAACTATCTGTTAAGCGCTTTTTTTCTAAGAGCAGTAGTGAAGTAATTTGTATATTAGGGCGTGTCCTCAATTCAATCGATAGTCATCTAAATGGGTTAAAAATGGCTAAATCTTGCCAAACAACGTCAAATAGCTGACTAATATCTCGATATTATCTGCGCTATTTTCCTTGTTTGACTGCGATTTATCTCATTTTTATCACCATTTTTAAAATGAGGACACGCCCTAGATATTTTTCTTTAATAGCCATTAGCTAAAAGTGTAAACAGTATTAATCATCACTCGGATCACCTGCTGGTGGGTTGTCATGACGCAGTTTTGCTACGTCTTCAGCCGTTACCGTCTCGGTAAAGCCATTCAAGTCACTGACCACATATTGAGTAACCGCAGCCATCTGCTCATCATTCATCATCCCATGAAATGACGGCATACCGCGAAAACCATTCATTAAGATATCAATGATGTAATACTTTGATTGCATCTTACTGTTATTAGCCAGTGGTGGATAATAGCCTGCGCCGTAAGCACCCTCACCTTTATGCATATGACAGGCTGCACAAGAGTCGTGATATAGCTTTTCACCATCTGTTGTCACAAATGCATTGGTGCCTTCAAATTTTGCTTCCCACTTAGTAATACTTGGGTCATTTTCCATATTGGGCAGTGAGCTGTCATCGACGATATTTGTAGAAGGTTTTGCAAGCTCATCACGACTCATATGGACTGCACCCCAAGCGCCTGTATTACGGCTGGCTTGATAATCAGCAGGTTGCGTAGCTTCTTTCTCTTGTACACTGGCTATCGTTTGTGCATCATCCGACCGCTGACTACAACCTAGCAGTGTCGCACTACTCACCACACTTAGCAACATCACATTCAGCAGTTTGGGTGTCATGTTTTTTATGACTGTCTTCTTCACGATTGCATTATCCATGATAGCCTCTGAATTTTATAGTTATTCGTATTAACCTAGTATTTTTGCTTTTTTATGTAGGCGCTTTGCGGCATCCATACCAGATAGAATAGCGCCTTCCTGCCATGCTGGAATGTGTGAACAATGCTCGCCTGCCAGTACGATACGATTATCAATACTGCACAGGGTATCGTAATGCTGCCGACGGGTCGATTCGTTCCAGATGCCATAGCAGCCAAGCGTCCATGGGATACGGTGCCAGACAACTGACGTACCTGCGCGGAATTCTTTGGGATACTGAGGATGGATATATTTACCATAGGCAAGTGCAACATTGATACGCTCTTTCGGCGTTAGGGTATTGAACTTATAAGATGTCGGGCCGTAACCATACGCGCCTAGCAACACCCCTGTCCCATCTTTGAACATATTTTGTGACGGATAGGCAATCTGAGCAATGGGCATGTCGGTATAAGTCAGACCACCAAATATCCACTCATCTTCTTCCCAAAATCGACGATTAAACTCTAAGCCAACTTTATAAGAGCTCTCATAAGGCACAGCGGCCATCGCCTGTTTCATAGGTTTTGAGACATTGATATCCATCTGCGTCAATATCGTTAGTGGGATATTACAGACGCACCAATCTGCACGGATGGTCTTAGTGGCGCCATCTGGACTATTGCTGTCGACATAATCGACCGTCACACCACTTTCGTCCTGATGGATTTTGGTGACTTTTGCATTAAACTCAATCATATCTCGACATTCGCGGGTGAATGCATCACCGATTTTACCCATACCACCCACTGGCTGAAACATGGTTGGCTGATGCCCATAAGTCATATGATTGCTATAGATATCTGCCCACATACCCGACTCTAATATCTCACTGATAGGCAGTGGCTTTGATGGGGTCGCATCAGGCATCAAGCCGCCACCCGGAAACACACTAAAACCGCGATGTTTGCTGGTCTCATTACTGGCACGGTAGCGATAGTCTTTATCGAGCACACCCCAACCTTTTAAGCCTTCTAACAGTTTCTCTTTATCTTCTTTATTCACAGAACGATCGAGAGCACCGACGTTAACGGACTTCGATAACAACTCCGCGACGTGACCTTGGATATCGTTTTTTACATCACCCAAACGTTGAGGTACACCGCCAAAATGAGTGCTACGGTGCAGATACGCACGATCATTGGTCTGAATAAATGGCTGCAGCTCAACACCGAACTGTTTGCAATAATGGAAGATGGCATAGTGATGACTGGGCAAACGCCATGGCCCACCATTAAAATAATTGCCTTCTTCAAAATCACAGGTGACTTCTTCACCGCCAAGCTCTATATATTTATCACCGCTGTTCAATGTCCAGCTGCGACCACCGCCACGGTTCTGATATTCGAGAACCTTGACATCATAGCCTGCTTTACGTAACTCATAAGCCGCTGTCAGTCCACCAAGACCAGCACCGAGAACGACAATACTAGCGCCCGGAGGTGCACCTTTTAGATCCATGGTCTCTTTGAAACTCGACTCTGAAGCAAATCCTAATGTCGTCATTGCCTGATACATCGCCGTTGCACCCGCTGTCTTACCAATCATCGAGAGCAGTTGGCGCCGTGTTGGAGACTGAGGCATGTCTTTCATAATAAAGTCCTTAAAGTAGGCGTTCGTGCAAAACAGGAGGCATTGAGACGATGAATCAGCTTGGCTTAGTTTTTCATTTTGTTGTTTAAGCTGTCGTGCCTTACCGTGTTGCCTTTAACGCCTTTCTTGTCATAAGTATTTAAATCGTATTTATAGAATTACTGGATTAACGGCGACGCCTAGCACGCAAGATTGCTCGTATGATAAATACAATAATAATGACGGCCACGATAATGCCAACTATTGCCAGCAGGCCCGCATATTTAATTAAAAATGGCGTATCAGCACCCGTCGTTGCAATGCGATCGACATCATCAGCGCTCACCTCACTACTCGTAAGGCCACCAAAATTCACACGTACATAATTGGTGATACCAGCGATTTGCTCGCTATTAAGCTCGTCTGAAAACCCTGGCATGATAGGCGAAGTATTGGTCGCCCCTTCTACTCCATGAAGAATCATGTTCACGAGTGCATCAGGCTTGTCGCGACGAATACTGCTGAGTCCGACGATAGGCGCATAACGTGCATCAGGCTGTCCATTACCATCGACACCATGACAGCTGCCACAAGCCGCCAGATATAGCGATTCTGATGAATCACTACCGTTGCTAACCTCTGCTTTAGCTTGAGTCAAATACTCATTTTGGGCGAGTAAATCGTGCGTAATGGACTCGTTGATTGGTGTTGGTAAACGAGAGATATCAACGGCTGCGACCTTATCTTCTGTTTGGATCGCAGGAACAGCTTTTAAATAAGAAGCAATGGCACTCAGGTCTTCATTTTTAAGATAGCGAGTACTGTGCGCAACTGCTTCGCCCATTGGCCCTCCCGCATAAGCTCGTTGGTCAAGCTCGCCGGTACGTAGATACGTGACAATATCTTGTTCACTCCAATTGCCAATGCCACTTGACTCGTCAGGTGTGATATTGGGCGCATGCCAATGACCAAGCTGAGCGCCTGATAGATATTTTTCTTTATCAAAGCCCATGGTGCTATTACGCGGGGTATGGCAAGTGCCACAGTGCTCTAGGTTATTGACGATATATTCACCGCGTTGCTGTGTTTGGGTGAGTCCATCACGGTTCTCGGTAGAAGGAACATTTAAAAAGTTCCAGCCCAGCATGAGCGTACGAATGTTAAAAGGAAATGGCAATTCAGTTTTTTGCGTTGGTGCCTCATCAACGACTGGCACGGTTTGCAGATAGGCAAATAACGCGCTGATGTCTTCTTCCTTCATGCCGCTATATGCAGCATATGGCATGGCAGGATATAACATATGCTTGGGAGCGCGACCTTTTTGCAGCGCATTTTTCAAATCCATCTCGGTATAGTCACCGATACCATAACGCTTAGACGGGGTAATATTGGTTGAATAGATACTTCCCATCGGAGTGTCAATCGCTGTACCGCCAGTATAGTCTTCACCGTGGCATGCCATACAGTCAGCAGCACGAGCAATATAAGCACCGCGGTTGACGATATCGCTATTAGCGGGACGCACATTAGGCAAACCGGCATTAGATAGACTAGAATCCGCTAATATGGTGGTAGGCAAGCGAGCACTGGCCGTGCTTGTTCCTTCAGCCATCACAGCACTGGAGGTAATACCCATTACGAGCATCGATAACATCATAGGAATTGGCTTCATAATATCCTCATATAGCTGGTACCTAGGGTATTTCACAGAGAGGTTTGACGACATATTCGATAGTGAGTAGCGTCTTTATAACTATTTATTTTTGCTGCTCTATGCGTCAAACATCAAACATCAAACATCAAACATCAAACAATTCATTAAAAAACAAAATAACGAGTAAACCATCTTTATGGAAAGCATCTGACAAAAAAAGCACCTAGTAAAAATAGTTTCTAGATAATGTCTACTCACCTCACCAATGTAAGACTTTTTCGCTACTATTACTTGAATGGTAACTTATTGGCCTAAAATTTTTACAAAACTTAAAGAACTGTCTGACAGCCATCTATTTCCGGCAAATTTTTATGTGTTTTTATAGGGTAATAATACGTATTTTAAAAAATCCTTTAAAAACAATAACTAAATAGACTGTTTAACAAAATTACGTCTCTCATGAATGATCTATCACTGCGATGAACCATTGCAAATAAGCGATATTTACTATCATTATTCGTTTGGGCTGTACATAATGGATACATAGACCGAAATCAAAATCGTCTGATTATAAATAATATTTTTATGATGCTATGACACATAGTTATTGCACCTCACCATATTTTGTTTATGATAGGCGCTATTTCCACGTTGCCAATCGCCGTCTGAGACATCATTATGAAGTCATTAACGCTCACTTATATATTCACATCTATTCTGTTATTAACAGGTTGTCAGTCGTTCCAGTTTGTTGATAGTCCGATTCCTGTCACATCGAATTTGACTCAATTGAATGACCAGTAACAGAATTGAGAGACACAAAAAAAGCAGACTTTATAGTCTGCTTTTTTTATTCAGGTTACGTTCGATAAAGTCGCTTTAACTCTGTGTATTGGCTGGTTGATGCTTGATAACGGTTTTAGCCAAATGATCACCAAACCAAATAGCAGTGTCGATATCTCCAGATCCTGGCGTTTCTTCAGGTGGGCCATCGAGTGACTGCGTCATTAAACCTAGGAAGCTAGATAGACGGTTTAGGTCGTGGGTTTCATGGCCCGTCGGCATCAATGGTAGTCCAATCCAATTCATCCCATGCTGCATGGCATATAGAGAAATCTGCTGTAATACTGCAAGTTTGTCACCGCTTAATCCGCCAGAGTTGGCAAAAGCTGCTGCCCACTTCCCTTCCCACTTACGATGATACCAACGCTTTGAGGTTTCATCCATAAAAGTCTTAAATTCAGCCGTGACGCTACCCATGTATACGGCACTACCAAATACCAGCAGATCTGCTTGATCTAAAAACTCCCAATCCACTTCATGGACATCTACCGCCTTGGCTTGCGATTCTGGTAACTGCTGACGGGCACCTGTTACTATGGCCTCAGCCACACGCTTGGTATGACCATAATTACTATGATAAATAACCGCGATAGATAGATTATTAGCTTGGTGAGTGACAGTTGAAGCAGACGATATAGATGTAGTCATACGGGCTCTAGTAATGAATGAATTGATGAATAATGAGTCGCTAAATAATAGTAACGTTTAGAATTTTCTGAGTAATTACAGCCATTATAGCCTGTAATCATATCGTTAGTACCGGATAGCTGTCGTTAATGACGCTATCGTCAGGTGCAAAGATAATCACACTACCTATTAACAGACTGTCATAGAGTAGCAATATTCAGCAAATTATCAACTCACTTATGTAAATCGAAACTTTGTCGAACGTTATGTAGCACATCTTGTGCGTATTAAATAAGAAAAAATAATCGTTAATAATTACATTTATTTATTCCATATACGCATATGTTAATTCCAGCTTTTCTTTCAGGCTTGTTTCTATTTTTACCGTAATAGGATTATGATGTAGCGCTTATTCCTAAGTTACGCATAAATACAATTAATGAATTAAAAAAATCATAAGAAAACTATAAAGAAATCACAATCAAATCGATAAGCAGAGGAGACTACTACTGTGACAACGTTAAGAGTTCAACCCGTAAACGAGGCGCGAGATCCAATCGTAAGAGACAGTCTTCGCTTGAATGATCCACAAAAAATGCTGGTAGCAGGCGGCGCCATTGTGAGCTTTCTCATGCTGGTCTATTTGCTAGATACGCAACATATTTCTCAGTCACTATTGCTCGGCATTGGCTTGCTGCTGGGCTATACCCTCTTTCATGCTCGCTTCGGTTTTACCTCCGCATTTAGGCGGTTAATGTCAGTCGGTAATGGACAAGCGATGCGCTCACACATGCTGATGCTCGCCATTGCTGTGACGCTGTTTGCCCCTATTCTAGCCTTTGGCACGACCATTTTTGGTGGGCCAGTCGCAGGTTATGTCGCGCCAATAGGTGTCAGTCTCTTCGTTGGCGCATTCGTCTTCGGTATTGGTATGCAGCTTGGTGGCGGCTGTGCCTCTGGTACTCTTTATGCTGTCGGTGGTGGTCGTTCAGTGATGTTCATCACGTTTATCTTCTTTATCGTTGGTGCCACTATTGGTGCTTACCATCTGCCATTTTGGACAGAAGAGCTGCCGAGCTTTGAGCCGTTTTCTTTGGCTACCTCTACCGGTCTTGGTTACAGCGGTGCTTGGATGGTCTCTTTGGCTCTTTTTGCTATAATCGCATGGATAACCTTGGTCGTTGAAAAAAGAACCAAAGCCCCTAAAATGGCGCCTGTTCCTTCCGAAAAAGGCTGGAAACGTATTTTCCGTGGTTCTTGGCCGCTATTTGCAGCAGCGATTGTACTAGGTGTACTGAATGCATTAACGCTAGCAACACGTGGTCAGCCTTGGGGTATCACGTCCGCATTTTCATTATGGGGATCTAAAATTGCGAGCGCTTTCGGGGTTGATGTCGCGAGTTGGGGCTATTGGCAAGGCGCAAACGCAGCAGCGCTAAATGCGTCTATATTTGCTGATTCAACGACGGTACTAAACATCGGTATCATCATTGGTGCTTTCATTGCGTCAGCGGCTGGTGGCTTATTCAAATTTACGACCATTACTAAAGGCAACTTTGCAGCTTCAGTGATTGGTGGTTTGATGATGGGTTATGGCGCACGTCTAGCATTTGGTTGCAATATCGGTGCTTATTTTGGTGGTATCGCTTCTTTTAGCTTACATGGCTATATCTGGGGCATACTCGCGATGGCTGGTACGTTCTTGGCTCTGTATTTACGTCCTTTATTCGGCTTGTCAGTGCCAAAGTCTAGCGACTCAGTCTGTTAATAAAATAGTGGTGATTGAATAAAAAAACAGCAGGTTAATTTTAACCTGCTGTTTTTTGTTATATAAAGCATATTGTGTTAATCAGACAACACTCATTTAGCCATCACTGCTCTGCATACTACGGGCAATCACTAATGCCATACGTCCCGTGGCTGGCTGCTGCAAATGTGTCTGACGACGATACGAGTAATAACGACTGTCGGCATAACTACAGTCTACAGGTAAGTCATTAATAACCGTCACGCCAGCAGTCTCTAACTGCATAGCCGCAAGCTTTGGTAAATCCAGCTTAATTTTGTCATCTTGAGATGGTATAGAAAAGAGCACCACAAAATCATCAAGTTGTGTCTCTGACATTGCTTGGTTCTCTTTGCACCCTGCAAATAGCTTGTCACGGACGTCTGTATTCACCTCATAATTCGCCTGACTAATACAAACGCCTATCCAAGCTTGAATCGGCATCGTACTATCAAACCTATTCACTGTTTTTTTGATAACACCGCAAGCCAAGCCTTGCCAGCCTGCATGAATCGCGGCTATCTGTCCTGTCGCCGGTTGGTACAAGACGATAGGCACACAGTCAGCCGTCATTATGGCAAGTCCGATACCTTGTTGCTGACTGACCATCGCATCAGCCGCCATGGGTGTCATACTGAGCGCGGAGGCATCGACATCGTGAACTTGATTACCATGGACTTGACTGACCCAGTGCAAACGTTTAATCGGCACATATTGAAAGCGCTTTGATGCTGATGCTAAAAAGCTTTCATTGATGCCAGACAGTAGACACATGCGGTTTTTCAGCACCTTTGCCGCATCATCATTGACATGCAAGCCTAAATTTAGATCACCGTAATCTGCCGGATTTTGCTGTCCTATTGTTTGAGTTTTTGACTCAGAATCATTGACAACATCAGTCAAAAAAGCCGCCGTTTGAAAAACAGCGACATCATCAATTTGCGCTAGCAATGTCATAGGAAGCTTATTAATCATGACTGGATCTACCATCTCAATGAATCATGTATATGTGGCTGACAATATTTCAATACTTGGTTTTATAGTTAGTTCTATAGCTTATATAGCGTAGATACAGATTTATATCAGGCTCGCTCAGTCTACAAGGTGTAGTACTTTCACTCACCTGTCTAGCCTCTTCTGAATTCTAAACCATATTGAACACACCATATTTTACACAACTACTCTGAATAATTGCTTACTCAGCATCATAACCATCGCTAAGTACGGCTATGAGTTGTTGCATATCTTCAGGCAGCGGCGTGTTGACTTCCATATCTTCACCTGTCGTTGGATGTACAAAACCTAGCGTATAAGCATGCAAGGCTTGGCGCGGGAAATTGTTAATCGTTTGACGCTGCGCTTCTGTGAGACCGGCTCGTAATTGACGACGACCACCATAAACGCGGTCACCCACTATCGGATAGGTAATATGGCTTAAATGCACACGAATCTGGTGAGTACGACCCGTCTCCAGTCCTACATCTAATAGACAGTAGTTACCATTAAGCGGTGTCACATTTAATAGATGAGTGACGGCCTCACGTCCTGCTGTCATCACAGTCATTTTGGTACGTTGATTGCGGTGACGACCAATGGGTGCGTCAATATGACGATGGCGTGTTAGGCTTGCCTTATCACCTGCCACCACACATTGATAGTGGCGATAGACTGACTTATCTTTTAGTTGCTCCATCAGTGCCATCTGCGCAGGTTTGGTTTTGCCGATAAGCAACAGTCCAGAAGTATCTTTATCAATCCGATGCACCAGACCTGCACGTGGCAAATGGTGCTGCTGCGGATAGTGATACAGTAACGCATTGACCAAAGTACCGGTCTGATTGCCAGCACCAGGATGCACGACCATGCCGACAGGCTTATTAATAACCAGCACGTCGTCATCTTCATAGACGACATGGATGTCTATATTTTCTGGTTGGTCTTCACTATGCTGCTCTAACGTTGTCGATAGATGCAACACATCATCAGCTTTGACACGAACCTTTGGTTTTTGCACACTGCCGTTATAGAGTAAGCTACCGTCAGTGATCCAGCCTTGTATCTGCACACGCGAGAAGTCTTTGAATGCTAGCGAGGCAACCTTATCGATACGCAGACCTGACTGATCTTCTGTGACAGTATGGGTCAACTCTATCGCTACTGGAACGGCTGGACCCGAAGCTGAAGACTCATCATCATCGCTATCGTCAATGTCGCTATCATCAATATCACCATCATCGATGTCATCTGCATCACTATCTGGTCGCATCACTTCTTCTGAAATCGCATCATCATGCAATTGCTCATCAAGCGCTGGCTGATTGTCGTCAAGTAACTCACTATTTTTTAAAACGTCATTTGTCATCGGTGACTCTTGTGCTGATGAATCAGTATCTAACGATTGATTCGGTGGTAAATGGGTGGTTATAGCATTATTATTCATAATAAATTAATACATAGCAAAGCGCCTAACCTCATTCTGTCAGGCAACTTTTTAAAAATTTTACAAAAAACCAGACTGCCGGTCACGTATTTATTGCTTATCATAATAGCAATCATTGTCAAAAAAATCGGCAGCAATATCGCGATAGTGTACCATGCCGAGTGCTTAAGCCCTATAGAAGCTGCTCGTTATCTATCATTTTTGATGATAACTTACACACACTCAGTATCGCCGGTTAACTCTCTAAAATATGACATTGCTGTAATTTACTGTATATTTATCGGTATCAGCGACATTCGATATCGCTCGTGATAGCCGCTCATGCTAAAATGCCGAACTGAAATCAGATATTATGTGGCTTATTACTAGCCGTATTGCCAGCCATATCATAGATACTAGCACTAATAGGTACTAACACGATAAGTACTGCGGCATAAGCACTGAAGCTCGGCAACCATGACCTGACTCAGATCTTGCAAAAACAATCTTTGCCACTGTCATGGTCGAATATCCAATACGATAGATTGCACATATCGAAAAAATAGACGAAGCAAACGTTATTCTATAAAGTATGACTATGTTTTGCTGTATGCTATTGCACTGAATTAAAAAATAACGTTTTTATTAGGGTCTATTAATAAGCCCATACACCATTACAATAAACTGCATTCAATAAAAACCATGTTGATGGTGAGGCTACTCGACGATGAGTATGCTTGATACTAGACAGTTAGCGGATGCCTCAAAGCATCGTTTTTTATTATTAACCTTTTATGTAGCATAATAGCGCTGCTGTTATTATGCGCCTCGTGTCGGAGAAGAAGTATGCAAGCTGTTGGCAATACGTTTATCAAACTGTCCTCAATAACTCTACTTACGCTAAGTGTAAGCCTAGTCGGTTGTCAAACTTTCAAAAACTTGACCGGCGGCGCTGACGTCGATGCGGTAGAAACTGCTCAAAAATCAGAGCAAAGTTATTATAACGATGCCATCGAACAGCTTGATAAGAGCCACCACACACAAGCTATCGAAGAATTGACTAACTTACGTACCTTTTACCCTACCGGGCAATATGCTGAACAAGCACTACTCGATATGATGTACGCACAATATGAAGGCGGTAAATATGAAATGGCAGCGTCAAGCGCTGAACAGTTCATTCGTCTATACCCTTCTAATCCACAAGTAAGCTACGCCTACTATGTTCGCGGTGTGGCAAACATGCAAGGATCATCAGAAGGCTTAAAACTGTTCAAAATGAACCAAGCCGAACGTGATACTGCTTATTTGCGTATTGCTTTTGCCAACTTCCAAGAGCTGGTTAATAAATACCCAAACAGCCCTTATACACCAGATGCTGCACAGCGCATGACTTTCATTTACAATCAGTTTGCTGAAAGCGAAATGAGTGCTGCCAACTGGTACATCGAGCGCGAAGCTTACGTCGCCGCTGCCAACCGTGCCAAATGGGTATTCCAGTACTATCCACTCAGTGAATCCATTCCAAAAGCCCTTGCCACGCTAGCTTATAGCAACGAAAAATTGGGTCTAACGGATTTGGCAAATGAGTACAAAACCCTATTACAGATTAACTATCCAAGCTGGTTAACCAGTGATGGCAGTGTGAAGTTAGAGACCAAACGTGACAGCACTTGGCTGAACAAAATCACCTTTGGTAAGCTTGGTCGTTCAAGCGTAGACGATGAATCAGTAGCGTCAGGCAACTACAATGGTGCTACCAAGACACAGATGATTCGTAATGCCAACCAGCTAAGACTGCCTAGCGCAAATGCTGCTTCTGCCAATGCACCAGCAAGTAATGCTGCTCCTGCACGTGGTACAAATGGCAATCTGCAAAACAGTCAGCCACCACGCGGCATCACCCAACCAAACCAAGATGCGCCTATTATTCCATAATTTGTCAATCCCTAATACTTTCAACACATTCTTTCAATGTGAATAATGAATGACTTAGAAGCTGTCTCATAAGAAATAAGGCCAACGCTCATGTTGGCCTTATTTTTCTGTTTTTATTTATCTAATACTTTATCTACTGTCAGCTATTACTACTCGCTGATTGTGGATGCCCAACATAATTGACCTATGGTAAACTGTTTTTTGTATGAGCATTCCTAACCATATCCTTGAGCAACTAAATAGCCAAGCTGACTTAGTCAGTATTATTGGGCGTCATACTACGCTCAAAAGAGCGGGTGGTGAGTTTAAGGGTTGCTGCCCTTTCCATGGTGAAAAATCACCCTCTTTCTATGTCAATCCGCAAAAAAACATCTATCACTGCTTTGGCTGTAGTGTCGGTGGCAATGCCATTAGCTTCTTACGTGATTATGAAAACCTCACCTTTATCGAAGCAGTCAATGAGCTATCCAAGCAAACGGGTATCGAAGTACCTAAAGAAGAGCGGCAAAACGTTAGCTATCAGCGTAGTGCACCCAAACCTGCTGTTTCTAAAACTGCCACGCCTAAAACTAGTACGCCTAAATCGAGCTCACAGCAGTCTGTGCCTAGCTCAGCTGTCGACCAAAGCAACTTAAGTCAGAACAGCACAGACCAAGGCGGTGTAGAACAAGGCGGTATAGAACCAAGCCATGTGGCACAGGCTAGTTACGATAATGCTCATAGCTACGACGATTATCCACCGCTAGATGCCTACGACTCTGCGCCTTATCCGGCAGATGCTTATGGTTCAGAGTATCCAGATGATACGAGCTACCCACCAGCTTGGCTCAGCGACAGCGATGAGACAATCAATCTACACGGTATGGATAATAGTGCCGATGCTGATGGCAACCTATACGATCTGTTAGAGCAAATTCAGCAGTTTTATCAGAATAGTCTGACGACTCACCCTCATGCCAAACATTACTTTTTATCGCGTGGTATCACTGAAGACATCTTTGAGACGTTTGGTTTGGGCTATGCACCCTTTGGTTGGCAACATCTTGAGCATCAGTTTCCACAGGATATTGAAGGGCTTAAAGCGTTAGGCTTAGTGCGCCAGTCAGAGTCTGGACGCGATTATGATCTACTACGTGATCGAGTTATCTTTCCGATTCGAGACAATCAAGGCCGTACGATAGGCTTCGGTGGTCGAGCATTAGACGACGAAGTAAAGCCTAAATATATCAACTCGTCCGACTCGCCCGTTTTTCATAAGCAGCATGTGCTATATGGTTATTATGAATCTCGCCAGCAGCGCGCCAACGACTGGCTCGTGGTCGAAGGCTATATGGATGTCATCGCCCTCTATCAAGCGGGCATTTATGGTGCCATCGCGTCGATGGGCACAGCGATTAATGAAAGCCAAATATCACGATTACTGACGTTAAATCCTACCCTAACCTTGAGTTTCGATGGGGATAGTGCGGGACAAAAAGCCGCTTGGCGCACCCTAGAAGTTGCGCTGCCAGTACTTGCCGATGACAAAGAATTACGGTTTTTAACTTTGCCGAATAATCATGATCCTGATACGTTTATCAAAAGTCAGGGCGGTGATGCCATGCGTGCGCAAATCGCCAATGCCATACCTCTGTCGCAGTATATCTTTGCGTATTTAAGTGAGCGCTACGATCTGACCTTGGTAGAAGGTAAAGCCAAGCTCATGTCCCAAGTACGCGCATTAACCATGGCATTACCCAAAGGCAGTAGCTTTAAGTATTTGCTTAACAATGACATTTATCAAAAGCTGGGCGGCAAACGCAGCCAGAATATCGAAGCCAAGGACGCCCTGCTAGATTTTGATGGTGACATGACCATCAGTCAGCAGTTGCAGCTGTGCTTTTTGTTCCAACCACGTGCACTACTTGAAGACCCCATTGAGTCGATTTGGCAACAGGCAGGTATCAGTGACTTACAACTGCCTGCACATATCAAACAAAAAGCTGCGAGCGATACCTTGCGGCCGCTTGCTTGGGAAGATTTGCAAGATACCGACCTGCTAGATATTGTCAGTACGATTAAGCGTTGCTTAAGATATTTACCAGCAGACGCTAATGCAGCGGCGCACTTTATATTGTCCAACGTGCGACCAATGACTCAAGAAACACTCAGCCGTAGTTGGGGTGGGTTTTATAAAACCTTGACGGCAAGAAATATTTTAAGCCTTGATGAATTGGTCGAAAACTTAGTCATGCAACTGCTCAAGCTACATTTGCAAAAAAAGATGCAGGAGCTGATCAAAAATCCTGATCACATTAAGCTGGCGATTGTCCGTAAGCAATCACAGCTGTTAAATGACTGGCTACGTGCACAGCAAGCCGAGCAGTCAGCGCAAATGACCACAGTTAAATCTTGACATTGACCTTCATTTTTGATGAATAAAAGATCAACCCTTTAAAAATACAGTGGCTGCCCCCACTACTAATGATTATGCCGAGTAGTCAAAACCGAATCTAAAAGAATGTTAAACATTCAACTGATAGCAAATAATCAGTAGAAAATGATCGGTAAGTCTCACTGTCTCGTGCTTGATTACTGTGGTCTGTGTTAAACTATGCGGCTGTATATTTGCAGCATTGCTTAGCGAACTATCATAAGCACGCATCATCAGGCACAAATTTTAGGTATTATTTTTGAGTAGCAGTTTTCAACGAATGCTATTTTGAAGTCTTTTTTAATGTTTAGCTGTTTTTCAGCATTGTTATTGTAGTGTTTTGAGCCTTTATTCATATCCACTCATTTTTGATATTATTGACAACCTCTACGCCATATTTTGATCAATCGACTGATAAGATCAACGCACCCAGCCAGCGATAGCGCGTCACGATATAAAAATGTCCGATGCAAGTAAGCGAGTATTTATGAACGATAAGTCAGTTTCTAAGTCCACATCTCAACTGGCCACCTTAATCCAAATGGGTAAAGAGCAAGGTTATCTAACCTATGCTGAGGTGAATGACCAACTGCCCGACTCTATTACCGAAAGCGATCAGATCGAAGATATTGTGCAAATGCTAACCGACGTTGGTATCAAAATCTTTGAGTCTGCCCCTGATGCCGATGACATCTTGATGAACGATGATTCAAGTGATGATGACATGGCAGCAGATGAGGCAGCGGCAGTATTAGCCTCTGTTGAGACTGAGCCTGGTCGCACCACTGACCCAGTACGTATGTATATGCGTGAAATGGGTACGGTTGATCTACTGACCCGTGAAGGTGAGATTGCCATTGCTAAGCGTATCGAAGAAGGTATTCGTGACGTACAGCATGCCATGTCTTACTGGCCTGGTACGGTACAGTTCGTCCTTGACGAGTATCAAAAAGTACAAGATGGCGACAAAAAACTCTCTGACGTCATCACTGGTTTCTTAGATCCTGAAACCGAAGCAGACAAAATCGCTGCTCAAGAAGCAAAAGAAGCGGCGAAAGAAGAAAGAGAGCGTATCAAAGAAGAGAAAGAAAACCCACCACCAGTCAAGCCAAAAGCCAGTGCAAAAGCCGCACTTGACGATGACGATGAAGACGAAGATGGTGATGAGGAAGAAGCCGAAGAAGAAACCAGCGGTATCGATCCAGAAGAAGTACGTCTGCGTCTAGAAGAGATCGAAAACCTATTCATCAAAGCCAAGCAAGCCCTAATTGATTATGGCCGTGGTAGTGTACAAGCAGATACCGCTTATGCCCTACTTGCTGAACGCTTTATGATGTTGAAGCTGAACAACCGCTTGTCAGATCAAGTCATGGCCATCATGCATGATGTCTATGATGATGTGCGTAAGCAAGAGCGTCAAATCATGCGTTTGGTGATTCGCCGTGGTCGTATGCCGCGTGAAGAGTTCCGTAAAACCTTCCCTAGCAATGAAACCAATGTTGATTGGCTCATTGAGCGTATAAGCGGCAAGCCTGCCTTTGCTGCTACGTTAGAGAAAGTCACTGATGACGTGATCTTATTACAACGTAAGATTCGTGATTACGAGCAAAAGCTCGATATGAAAATCCACGATATGAAAGACGTGGCACGCCGTATGGCTGTCGGTGAAGCAAAAGCTCGCCGTGCTAAGAAAGAAATGGTCGAAGCCAACCTACGTCTGGTTATCTCTATCGCGAAGAAATATACCAACCGTGGTCTACAGTTCTTGGATCTGATCCAAGAAGGTAACATCGGTCTGATGAAAGCCGTTGATAAGTTTGAATATCGCCGTGGTTATAAGTTCTCGACCTATGCGACATGGTGGATTCGTCAGGCAATCACCCGCTCTATCGCTGACCAAGCGCGCACCATCCGTATTCCTGTGCATATGATTGAGACGATCAACAAGATAAACCGTGTCTCACGTCAGTTGCTACAAGAAATGGGACGCGAGCCAACGCCTGAAGAATTAGGCGAACGCTTAGAGATGGACGAAGTCAAAGTCCGTAAAGTGCTTAAGATTGCCAAAGAGCCTATCTCTATGGAAACCCCTATCGGTGATGATGAAGATTCACACCTAGGTGATTTCATCGAAGATGGTACGATCTCTAGCCCTGTCGATGATGCGACGGCTGCTGGTCTACAAGAAGCGACTCGTGATGTACTCGGCAACCTGACTGAGCGTGAAGCACGTGTCCTAAAAATGCGTTTCGGTATCGATATGCCTACTGACCATACTCTTGAAGAAGTCGGTAAGCAATTCGATGTAACGCGTGAGCGTATTCGTCAGATTGAGGCAAAAGCACTACGTAAATTGCGTCATCCATCACGCTCTGAGCACCTACGTTCTTTCCTTGAAAATGACTAAATTTTTAAGAAAGTACTGAGCCTAGCTCATATTTTTTAAATAGTTAGAAAAATAAAAAAGCCGAGTTTATCTCGGCTTTTTTTGTGCCTGTTCGTTAATGACAGACTTTCTCAATCACAAATTTCGTTAATTATAGAGCTCTTTAATCACAAAGCCCTCTATCCCTCTTTTCTGTCCTCCTTATCATGCATGTCTACCATGCTGCTTTCTTATCTAACAATATCTAATCATGGACAAAGTACTAACTTCAAAAACCACTTTATAGTTGACACTATCAACCTTATTCTATATAGTTGCTTCTATCAACTATATTAAAGGTTCTCTTATGTCGGATAATTCATTGAGCGAAACGCTTCATCAATTAATGCATACCTATACCAATCTATTATTAGAAGGCATTCGGCAGCAAGGTGTGGATTTGTCCGTGACAAACATCCGAACACTAAAAGGGGTTTGTTACAACCCAAAGAGCACCGCACTATCTATCTCTAAGCACATGCAACGAGACAAAGCGCAAATCACTCGTGCCTTAAATGACCTGTTAGCGGCTGAGCTAATCCTTAAGACAGACAACCCATTGGATGGTCGTAGCCAATTATTACAACTGACGACCAAAGGCGAGGCAATTATGGCAAAGCTCGATGCGGCAGAGGAATGGACCAAAGGGCAACTGACTCAAGATTTGAGCCCTGTCGATATTGCCCTGTTCTTTCGCGTCAGTCGTACCATGATAGACAACGTTAGCATCAACAAGACTACCGATAAATAAGGACAGATCCGTATGAACAACACAATAAATCAAAAACCCGTACGAGAAATCATGACTGTTGCCCATAAACAAATGATTACTCCGCACTATATTCGTATATACCTAACAGGTCAGGCAGAGACGATCGCCAATATTGCCACCATGACAGTCGGCGCCAACAATAAAGTACTTATCCCTAGAGACAAGACGCAGCCTATCGACCTAGAGGATAAATCTACTTTCGTTGTCCGTACTTATACGCATCGCGGTGCCGATGTCGAAAAACAACAGATATGGATTGATTTTGTCGCTCATGGTGATGAAGCACCTGCCTCAGGTTGGGCAACTCATGCTCAAGTTGGCGATGAGATTGGTATCTTAATGAAGCCTAAAAATAAAGCGCTTTGCCCTGCTACAGATAACATTTTGTTGGTTGGTGATGCCACTGCCATACCCGTACTTGGTTCGATACTAGAAAGCTTGCCTGCCAGCGCGACCGGTCAATGCATCATCGAAGTGCATGGTGCAGAAGATGAACAAGAGCTGCCTACTCTAGCCAATATCACCATGACATGGCTACATAACCCACATCCAATGCAAGGCAGTCAGCTAGTCGATACGGTTAAATCTCTCACCTTACCAAGTGCGAGCCAGAGCCGTTTCGCTTATATCGCTAGCGAGTTTTCATCGGTTAAAGCCCTGCGTCATTACTTAAAGGTCGAGCAACAGTGGTCAAAAGATGAGCTATATGCTTTTTCCTATTGGAAAGCAGGCGTAGCTGAAGACCAATCTGTAAGCGATAGACAAGCAGAGAAAAACACAGACTAACCAACCGCGCTTCGTTACGATAGGAAAATAACTATCGCTGCAGAGCTGAGGTTTTGCGTATTGAATACGTCAACAAAAACATCATTACTATAGGGCGTATTGAATCCTCAACACGCCCTAATCTGTTTATGTTCAATCATATACTTGATGGTTCAAAAGTTGCGACGTCCCAGGTTTACTTTGTGTGTCCACAGGGTACATAATAAGTTTTGAGTCTTTAGATTCTTTCACCTGCTAAGGGGATTACAATGAACAATACCAATGACAATCAAAAACAATTAGACCGCTTCCCACATCAGCCAGATGCTAATAAAGACTATCCACATCATACCCCTCAAAACACCCTACCATTTGCTGACAAAATCGGTAATTATCAACGCAATATTGGCAGACCAACCAACGTTTATAAAGACAGCAAGGTCTATATTATCGGTGCTGGTATTGCTGGTTTGTCGAGTGCTTACTACTTCATTCGCGATGGCAAAATACCGGCAGAAAACATCACCTTTTTAGAGCAGTTAGATATATCAGGCGGGTCGATGGATGGCTCAGGTAATGCTAAGGATGGTTACCTGATACGCGGTGGCCGTGAGATGGAATTTACCTATGAAAACTTTTGGGACGTCTTTCAAGACATACCTGCAGTAGAAATGCCCGAGCCTTACAGCGTGCTAGATGAATATCGCCTGATTAATGATGACGATCCTAACTACTCTATCGCTCGTTTACTACACAATCAGGGGGGGATTCAAGATTTTAGCGGGTTTGAACTTAAGAAGTCAGACCAATTGGCCATCATACGTCTATTGCTCAAACGTAAAGAAGCACTGGATGATGTGAGAGTTAATGAATACTTTAGCGACAGCTTCTTTGAGAGTAATTTTTGGATATTTTGGAGTACTATGTTTGCCTTTGAAAAATGGCATAGCTTACTCGAGTTAAAATTATATATGCACCGTTTTTTGCATGACTTAGATGGCCTGCATAATATGTCGATGCTCGTATTTCCAAAATACAATCAATATGATGGCTTTATCGTACCACTGCGCAACTATCTCATCGAGAAAGGCGTCACATTTCAATACAACACTTCAGTGACCGATTTAGATATTGAGTTTGAGCAAGCAGATAACAGTGCGTCAGTGGCAGACTCAGCGCATGAGCCCACCAAAATGGTCAAAGCCATCCTTGCAGAAGTAGAGGGTACGCCCACAACCATTGCCATCACTGAGAATGACTATGTTGTGGTGACCACAGGAACCATGACAGAAGATAGCCGTTATGGTGATAATCATACGGCACCAAATTTAGACACTGTCTTAGGTAATCAAGGTCAATCAACAGGCTGGACACTTTGGAATACTCTTGCCAATAAATCGGCTGTCTTTGGTCATCCTGAAAAATTCAACGGCAATGTCGCTGAATCTTCATGGATGTCAGCGACGTTGACCTGCAAACCATCTGCATTGATAGATATACTCAAAACGCTTTCTGTGAATGACCCCTATTCAGGTAAAACGGCGACTGGCGGTATCATTACCTTTACTGACTCTAACTGGATCATGAGCTTTACCTGTAACCGTCAGCCACATTTTCCAGATCAGCCCGATGATACGTTAGTGCTCTGGGTCTATAGCCTACTGATGGATAAAGAAGGCAATTATGTTAAAAAACCCATGCCAGAGTGTACAGGCAATGAGATTTTAGCAGAGCTTTGTTACCACCTTGGTATTATTGATCAGTTAGACCACGTGGTTGAGAACACCCTAGTCAGATCTGCCTATATGCCATATATCACCTCACAGTTTATGGCACGTGCACATGGCGACCGCCCCGAAATCGTGCCCCAAGGCTGTACCAATTTGGGCTTGGTAGGACAGTTTGTTGAGACAAAAAATGATGTGGTATTTACTATCGAAAGTTCTGTGCGTACCGCCAGAGTTGCAGTATATAGCTTGCTTAATGTTAAAAAACAAGTACCAGACATAGACCCATCGCAATATGATATTCGTCATTTATTACGTGCAGCAAATACATTAAATGATGGTAAAGGATTTATTGGAGAAAGCTTATTGCGCAAGCTCCTAAAAGACACCTATTATGAGCATATCTTGCCGCCCGCTCATTTAGATAATCAGGAAGAGAGCAAGCGTAATGATTTTATTTTTTCAGAATACTGGGAGTCTATCAAGGGGCTTTGGCATAAATAAAATACTTGAACATAAATACATCTGTTTCGTTTGAAAAAATGATGGTCGCTTAGCGTTTAAGTGGCCACTCTTTATTTCTGGCGTTTCGCAGTCTTCGTTAAATTCATGGCGATTGGGGCTTTACAGATTCTTATTCTATATTAGAATCATACCCTGCACTTCATCGTGCATCTATATACCTCATCGCTAGGAAGCCAACATGATTGTCCGGCAAACACCAAACGCCCTTAAGATATTTCTTACCCTGCGTGGATCAGTCATTCCGAAAGTCTATCCGCAAATTTTACTTATCGCCATTCTCAGCACACTCATAACGATTGTGCAACACTGGTATCCTGACTCTTTTCCTTATTATGGTATGGCTCCTTTTACCTTGCTAGGGATCGCATTGTCATTGTTTCTAGGGTTTCGGAACAATGCCAGCTACCAACGTTGGTGGGAAGCACGAGGGCTATGGGGTCAACTGGTCTATGACTCTCGCAGCTTTGCCCGCCAAGTGCTTTCATTTGTAGATGATGACACCGAAGCTGGCCGCGATGCCCAACGTTCGATGATTCATCTGACAATCGCCTTTTCTCACGCTGTGCGCCATCGGCTGCGCGGTACGTCTCCTTGGCAAGATGTCGACCCTTTTGTAGCAGCGACCTATCATGACAGTATGCGTCAATCGAGGAACCTACCTAATTATCTGATGCGCCTCTTAGGTAAGCAGCTTGGTGATGTGCGTCGTCAACAGTTATCATCGGAACTTATGGTACAAAACATGGACGAGCGCTTGACGTCTATGACGATTGTATTGGCAGCCTGTGAGCGTATTCATTACACACCACTGCCGTTTGCTTACATGTTGCTAGTGCATCGTACGACTTACCTATATTGTATTACGCTGCCTTTTGGCTTGGTGGCCTCGCTCGGTTGGGCGACTCCCCTCATCTGTGCTGTCATTGCGTATACCTTTTTCGGTTTAGATGCCCTTAGTGAAGAGCTAGAGGAGCCATTTGGTTTTGCGTCTAATCAACTGCCACTTATGGCATTGTCACGCACGATTGAAATCAACTTATTAGAAGCGATGGGAGAGACAGACCTACCGCCTGAGATCGCACCTATCAACAGTTATTTGCAGTAGCTGTTTGCGACAGAGAGTGATAATAAGGTGGTGGCGTTCCCTATCAAAGTAATTGCCGTGCCCCATCACTTGAATAATAAGGTCAGCACCACTATAAATAGCCAATAAAGCTATTCTCTTAATAGCTCAAATTTTAATAAAAGCGAGGCACATATCATGAGTGATGATTCAAAAGACACTGATAATCAAAACAGCACCAATCAAAGCGCCAAAGACGCTACTAATCAAAACGCCAAAGACGTCACGATGACTGACATGACACCCAATGAAGGCGTCTTAAAAGGTAAAAGAACAGACATCCAAAATCCAGATTTGTGGGATTTCCCAATGAACTACCCATTGAGCATCATTGGTCATGAAGGCGAGCATGAGGGCTTGCTTAATGAAGTGAAGCTAATCCTCGGTAGTCAGTTCCCTGATTTTGATTTGGCTTCTATAGAAGTTAAACCGTCTAAAACGGGTCGCTTCCATTCAGCACGCGTCAATTTATACCTCACAGACGCCGATCAAGTGAATACACTTTATGCGTCATTGGACAATGCCAAAACAGTTCGCATGGTCGTATAAACAGGTAATGGGTATTTAGAAAAAAACAACCCCTTTTCCGTCTAAATCGTCACTCATATGGGTGGCGATTTTTTGTGGTTTGGTGTACAATCTGCGCCCGCATTATTGCCAGTACGATCACTATTATCAGTCGACAATAACCGATAAAATAAAAATCAAACCGTCACGATATTTTTACAAAAAATTTATAATGAGCGCATTTGCGTCTAACCCTTATCCCATCGTCCTTTGCCAAAATTTGGACAACACACAAGCCCTCAGCAACATAGTTTCACTCTAAAATCAATATAGTATTTTCAAAATTTTCCCGCTATATTGTGCCTACCAATTAATAAACACGCTATATGTAGTACTCAGTGATTTTAATCGTCACTACGAGTATTGGGTATTTTTTGCCTAAAAAAAGAGCAGCTAACGCCAGCAGTTACCATGTTTAGATAGCGTGTTTAAATAAGCAGTACGATAAAAAACGTTGAGCGGGCTTTACCGTTTAACGAATAATATAAGCAACCAAAATAGAGGCCAGCATGACACATATCGACAAAATCAAAGTGACCAAACGTGACGGACGATTAGAACTTATTGATTTAGATAAAATTCATAAGGTAATCGAGTGGGCAGCTCACAATTTGGATAATGTGTCGGTATCACAAGTTGAGCTAAAATCGCACATCCAGTTTTATGAAGGTATCAAAACTCGTGACATTCACGAGACGATCATCAAGTCTGCTGCTGACCTTATCTCTGAAACCACGCCTGATTATCAATATCTAGCGGCGCGTTTGGCTATCTTCCATTTACGTAAGATTGCTTATAATAAATTTACACCGCCGCATCTGTATGATCATGTCAAAACGCTAACTAATGCTGGCAAATATGATGAGCATATCCTAGCTGACTATAGCCGTGCCGAATTTGATGAGTTAGAAGAGTACCTCGATCACTGGCGCGATATGAACCTTGCCTATGCCGCTGTTGAGCAAATGGCAGGCAAATACCTCGTCCAAGATCGCGTGAGCAAGACTGTCTTTGAAAGCCCGCAGTTCTTGTACATGCTGGTCGGCATGTGCTTGTTCAGCCGTTACGAAAAGTCAGAGCGTATGAACTATGTGAAGCGTTTCTATGATGCGACCTCACAATTCAAAATCTCACTACCGACGCCTATCATGTCTGGTGTGCGTACGCCATCGCGTCAGTTTAGCTCGTGCGTATTGATCGAATGTGGTGATAGTCTAGACTCTATCAACGCGACCACTAGCGCCATCGTACGCTATGTGTCACAGCGCGCTGGTATCGGCATCAACGCGGGTCGTATCCGTGCCCTTGGTAGCCCTATCCGTGGCGGCGAAGCACAGCATACTGGCTGTATCCCATTCTACAAATTGTTCCAAACGGCTGTTAAATGCTGCTCACAAGGCGGCGTCCGTGGTGGTGCTGCGACTCTATTTTACCCACTATGGCATTTAGAAGTTGAGTCATTATTGGTACTCAAAAACAACCGCGGCGTCGAAGACAACCGTGTCCGTCATATGGATTACGGCGTCCAGTTAAACAAAACGATGTATACGCGCCTTATCAAAGGTCAAGACATCTCGCTATTCTCACCAGGTGACACGCCAGGCTTGTATGATGCGTTCTTTGAAGATCAAGACAAGTTCGAAGAGTTATATACCAAGTACGAAAATGATCCTGCTATTCGCAGCCGTCAAATCCCAGCAGCAGACTTGTTCAGCCTAATGATGCAAGAGCGCGCCAGTACGGGTCGTATCTATATCCAAAACGTCGATCATTGCAACACGCATAGCCCATTTGACGCGACGGTTGCGCCGATTCGCCAGTCAAACCTATGTATGGAAATCGCGCTACCAACCAAGCCACTTGATAATATCAATGACGAAGAAGGCGAAATCGCCCTTTGTACGCTATCAGCAGTCAACTTGGGTAAAGTTGAAAACGTCAGCGATATCGAAGAGCCAGCTGAGCTAATCGTCCGTGCGCTCGATGCCCTGCTCGATTATCAAGACTATCCAGTCAAAGCCGCTCAAAACGGTAGCATGCGCCGCCGTACGCTAGGTGTTGGCGTGATTAACTATGCTTATTACCTTGCCAAGAATGGCGTACGCTATTCAGACGACAGCGCGCTTGGTCTCACGCATCAAACGTTTGAAGCGTTGCAATTCTATCTTTTGAAAGCGTCAAACAAATTGGCAAAAGAGCAAGGCGCTTGCCCTGCGTTCAATGAGACGACATATTCACAAGGTATCTTGCCGATTGATACGTACAAAGCCGACTTGGATAAAATCTGCCAAGAGCCGCTACATCTCGATTGGGAAACGCTACGTAGCGAGATCACTGAGCACGGTCTACGCAACTCTACCCTAACCGCCTTGATGCCGTCTGAGACCTCTAGTCAGATCGCCAACGCGACCAACGGTATCGAGCCACCACGTGGTCTGGTCTCTATCAAAGCGTCAAAAGACGGCATCCTAAAGCAAGTCGTGCCTGAGATTACGACGCTAAAAGATCAGTACGAGCTACTATGGCAAATGCCAAACAATGACGGTTACCTAAAGCTGGTCGCTGTCATGCAGAAGTTCGTCGATCAAAGTATCTCTGCCAACACCAACTACGATCCTGTTCGTTATGCTGGTGGCCGTGTACCGATGAAGATATTGCTAAAAGACTTGCTAAACGCTTATAAGATGGGTGTGAAGACGTTGTACTACCATAACACTCGTGATGGTGCGAACGATGCCCAAGCGGATATGGAAGATGATTGTGCTGGCGGTGCATGTAAGATCTAAGTTTGCGGGAGAAGCTCTTTAAAGAGCGTTTCTGATGGATGGCGGGTTTGGCTTTGGGTTAAGCTCGCTGTTTGTTTAAAACTGTAAAAGCAAGCTAGGGCTCGTCATGAATATTTTATTTATTTTAGGTAATGGTTTTGATATTAATCTTGGATTAAAAACTAGATATCAAGACTTTTATGATGTTTATAGTAAAAATCATAGCAACTACGACTCAGTTATGAAGCTCAAAGATCATATTGGTAAAAATACAGATGGATACTGGTCAGATTTGGAATTAGCATTAGGTGATTATACTAATGCGTTCAAATGTACTGAAGATTTTGATGAAGTAACCGATGATATTAAATTGTCGCTGTCATCTTACTTGGATAAAGTACAAGCTGAATTTGATAGCCTATCTATTAACGAGGTCAAATTCTTGTATGACCTAATGTATCCAGAAGTATATTTGACTCCTGCTCAAAAAGATGAAATTACTAAATTTAAAAATGTATTTCAGAATACTCATTGGCGTTTCAGTATTGTTACTTTTAATTACACACATACTGTTGAGAGAATTATAGAAAAAAACGATAGCTCTGAAATCGGATCCCATGACAATACAAATAGAAATGGTAAATTAAAGCATATTTTGGATGAAAATGTGAATCATATTCATGGCTATGTAAATGATAGAATGATTTTAGGAGTAAATGATTTATCTCAAGTGGCAAATACAGACTTACATAACAATATTGATATTGAGGAGTCACTCATCAAATCAAAATGTAATGAAGCAAGTGGGCAAAAATCTAATATTTTTTTTGATGAGAAAATTGAGAATGCAGATTTAATTTGTGCGTTTGGTTTGTCTTTTGGTGACTCTGATAAGATATGGTGGGAAAAAATTGGACAAAAGTTAGAAAGTGGTACTAGCAGAATGCTAATCTTTGATAGAAGTACAAATGAAAATACGACATTATCATACAAAGACAATCGAACAAGACGAAAGGTAAAGCATCACTTCCTAAGTCAGACAGGTTTGACAGAAGATATGCAAAATTCTATTAGTAGTAGAGTTTATGTTGGTATCAATACCTCAATGTTTCAAAAAGTTGCATTTAAGCCTGAAAAAACTGAAGTGGCTGACAAATTCGGTAATGCGAAAATTGACTTATTATTATAAAGCACCCTTACAGCATAAATATTATGGAATGATTAAAAAGGTGCATGGAATTCACCCTACGCCTACTAGGTCGAAATGTTGAGCTTTGGTTCAAGTTATGAATAGAGCAAAAAGCACTTGTGATGAGTGCCAATCATCATACTTTAAAGATAGCTCAAAGATGTCAGACTTGTGTCCAAATTGCGCTAACAAACTTTATGGCTATCCAAACTGTAGCCATCATTTCGAAAATGGCATTTGTGTAGAGTGTGGCTGGAATGGTCAAGAATCTGATTATGTAAAAGACCTATAGTCATTACGCCAACGGCAAGGCAGATACAAGCGGTAGGCGGAATTGGCTACTGTTATAACTAAAACCTACAGACAGAACTAAAACGACGGAGGTCATGTGCAATATACCGCAATCATCAAAGACGGTGGTTTGTTTATCCCAAACGTATTTTCAGACCTAAACGATGGTGGCTCGCATATCGTACAAGTCGAGGTTGATATTGCAGAGGTGCGTCAGCAGTTAGGTGTAAACGTCGCACCAAAGGCAACCGTCGCCAAAAAGGCTGTGGCAAAAGCACCCAAAAAACCAGCATTAAGAGCCACTAAAAAAGACTCAAAAAGACTGTCAGAAGATGCTGATGTGAGTACCCTACGCAAAAGCGCACTCGATGAATTAGAAGCGCTCGATGATAGTGAGCTGAGCGAGATATTCAAAGCCTATATGAACGATGGACAAGAGTCCTCACAGATATCGTTAGAAAACTTGTAATACAATCAAATGAAAGCCCGTCACAACTATATAAATCAATAACCGTATCCATTATAAAGGCAGTCTCATGACCTACTCGATTTTTTCACAGACACCAAACAATGCGCTAAAAGAGCCGATGTTCTTTGGTAATCCAGTCAACGTAGCGCGCTATGACCAACAAAAGCACCCTATCTTTGAGCAATTAATCGAAAAACAACTGTCGTTCTTTTGGCGTCCAGAAGAAGTTGATGTGTCAAAAGACCGTATGGACTTTGGCAACCTGTCTTCGCATGAGCAGCATATATTTTTGAGTAACCTCAAATACCAGACCCTACTCGACTCTATCCAAGGTCGTAGCCCGAACGTGGTGCTATTGCCGCTCGTGTCTATCCCTGAGCTAGAGACTTGGATTGAGACATGGTCATTCTCTGAGACCATTCACTCGCGCAGCTATACTCATATCATTCGTAATATCGTCAATGATCCAAACATCATCTTTGATGACATTATGAAAAACGAGCACATCTTAGAGCGTGCCTCTGACATCGCCCAATATTACGATGACCTGTACCGCAACTCGCAGCTATATAGCCTATACGGCGCTGGTACGCACAACGTCAATGGCGAGGAAGTCACTGTCGATTTGCGATCACTGAAAAAGCAGATGTACCTGTGTATCGTCGCAGTCAACGTCTTAGAAGCCATTCGCTTCTATGTGTCATTTGCCTGCTCATTTGCGTTTGCCGAGCGTAAGCTGATGGAAGGTAACGCTAAAATCATCAAGCTCATCGCTCGTGACGAAGCACTGCATTTGACGGGTACGCAGCATATGCTCAACCTCATGCGCAATGGTCGTGACGATCCTGAGATGGTCGAGATTGCCGCAGAGTGTTATGAAGAAAGCATTGAGATATTCCGCAAGGCTGCCGAGCAAGAAAAAGAATGGGCAGGCTATCTGTTCAAAGATGGCTCGATGATTGGTCTAAACAAAGACATCCTTTGCCAATATATCGAATTCATCACCAACTTGCGTATGGAAGCGGTTGGCCTGCCAGCCGTGTTCCCGAACTCGAAATCAAATCCAATTCCATGGATCAATACATGGTTGTCGTCTGATAATGTGCAAGTTGCCCCGCAAGAGACAGAAATCAGCTCTTATTTGGTTGGTCAGATTGACTCTGACTTATCAGACAGCGATTTTGATGATTTTGAACTGTAACGTTTGAGCTATAAAATTTGAGTTGTAATAGTTTTACGCTTTAATAGTGTTTTACGTTTCGATGGCTGTAGGATATAGCAGCCAGATAGTCAAATCCAAATAGGATGAATTATGACGTGGGTAATGACCAGTAAACAGCAGTTTTACTTGCATGACGATGAGAGTCTGCTCGATGGACTGCTGCGCACCGGACATGAGGTTAATTATCAATGCCGCGAGGGCTATTGTGGGAGTTGCCGAGTCAAACGTATCGCAAGCTCACATACGGTCGACTATCCATTTGAGCCACTCGCCATGATTGACGAGGATGAGATACTGCCTTGCTGTTGCCGTGTACAAGGCGTTATACATATCAATCATGAGCCTATCGTAAAGTAGAGAAAAACAAATAAAAAGCGCGCTATCTTATATAGATAGCGCGCTTTTTTTATACTAATATCTCATTGCTATGAGCGATGACGAGAGATGTTAAAGGTAACTACTGAGGAGCACCATCATTCTCAAACAGTTTTAGCAGCTCTTCACGCATACGGTCACGCTCTGCTTCTGACATCATTGGAACGTTCTGCTGTTCGCTTTGGAGATCAGGTTGAGCAAAGCTCTCAGCTTGCGCAGAAGCAGGAAGCGCAACAGGCTCTTGCTCTGGACGTACTTCTAGCGAGATGGTGACCTGCTTGTTATTACCATTACGCAATATCTGTGCATCAAGCTGTGTATCAGGAGACTTGCGAGCGACATATTGAATCAACGTATTAGCATCCGTCATCTCAATGCCATCAATGGTCAAGATAATATCGCCCACTCGTAGACCACTCTTCGCAGCTGGGCTTTTGTCAATGACGTTTAGCACTTCTACACCAGTCGACGTTTCTAACTGCGTTGGATCACGTAGCTGTGATTGTATCTCGATACCCAACCAACCTCGACTGACTTTACCATCTTTAATCAAGGCATTCATAACCTGCTCTACGATAGAGGTAGGAATGGCAAAACCGATACCGAGAGAGCCACCAGATTGTGAAAAAATCACGGTATTGATACCAACCAACTCACCGCGAGCATCTACCAATGCTCCACCTGAGTTACCAGGATTGATCGCAGCGTCCGTCTGAATGAAGTCTTCAAACTTATTCACACCCAATCCAGTACGACCTGTCGCTGAGATGATACCTTGGGTCACAGTCTGACCCACACCGAACGGGTTACCAATCGCCAACGCCAAATCACCGACACGAATAGGATCTTCGCGGAATCCTAACGGCGTCAATCCTGTCATATCGACTTTAATCACGGCCAAATCACTGTCTGGATCGGTACCCACCACTCTAGCGCGACTCTTACGACCATCATTAAAGGCCACCGTAATCTCATCGGCTTTTTCGACGACATGGGCATTGGTCACGATATAGCCATCTTCTGACACAATCACACCAGAGCCTAGGTTGGTATTGCCTTGCTCTGCTGATTGGCCACCATGATACTCAAAAAACCGGCGCAGCACAGGGTCATCCATATAAGGATGCTCTGCTACGGTCTGTGTGGTATAGATGTTGACGACCGACTGGGATGCACGGGCGACCGCATTATGATAAGAGGAGATAGGTGCTGGCGTATCGGCAATAGGTTCTGAGGCTTGCTGCTCAGCAGGTGTGGTTCTCGGTGGCTCCCATTTAGCCTCTGACGTCGATTTCATACTCGTAAACAACCAGATAAACGCTGCCAGTACTAGTAGCAATAAGACCCAAGGTAACCATTTTAATAAAGAAGTCTTGTTATTGGTGTTCCGGGATGACGACATATACAACCTCTATAAATTTAATGCAGAAAATGATGATAAGTAATGAGTGAACACTGCTGCTGGTTTGATTTTTTTATTTAACACTAAGACCAGTATTGATGCCACTCTCTAATGAGACGCTATCAATCAGTACAGCTCACGCCTACAAATTATAACCGCCAGCCATACCAAATGGTAACGTATCGTGTACCATTTCAGTTAGTAGCTTTGTCTACTCTTTTACAACGCCATGTTAAAATGATTATTATAAAAAACTATGGATTATTTGCAATCATTTGACCGATTGCGACAACGATAAGGGCATACCATGACGGCTATCGACATTTCGACAGAATCAACCAACACTACCATGACAGCAGAGGCGCTAACGCAGTTTTGTGACGACTATTTGTCAGCCAATGCGTTTAAAGATTATGCACCCAATGGCTTACAAGTAGATGGTGGACGACCTATCCAGCGCATCGTCACTGGTGTGACTGCTTGCGAAGCGTTAATTGATGCGGCCATCGCTGATGGTGCCGATGCCATTATGGTACATCATGGCTACTTCTGGAAAGGCGAACCTGCCACTATCACAGGTATGAAAGGTCGACGTATTCGCAAATTGATGCAGCATGGTATCTCTATGATTGGCTATCACTTACCGCTAGATGCGCACCCTATCGTTGGCAACAATGCCATGCTCGCTGAGATACTAGATCTGACCATCACTGGTGCGCTCTATCCCGCTGAATCACATCCCGTTGGTAATATTACCACTTGTGTACCGCAAAGCACCGATGATCTTATCGCGAAGATTACTCAAGCATTAGGGCGCACACCACTACATATCGCAGCTGAGTATCATGAAAACTCATCTTCTGAAACAAGTAATAGGTTAATAGAACGTATCGGTATCTGCACAGGTGGCGCGCAAGATATGATCGAACAAGCCGCATTGATGGGCTGTGATGCATTTATATCTGGTGAAATCTCTGAGCGCACTACCCACATCGCACGTGAGCTTGGAATTGATTACTTTGCTTGTGGACATCACGCAACAGAACGAGGCGGCATTCAGGCATTGGGTAAGGTAGTATCTCAAGAGTTTGGCGTGCCTGTGACTTTTATCGATATCGACAATCCTGCATGAACTACCCACTACTTTAGAGGTAGGGGTTTCTTAGGTAATGCCCATACTTGATACAATGTTTTGTATCAGTGGTTAGGCAAATTTACTAAGCTAACCCTGTCGCACCGACAGTTTTTAATCGTTTAGCCAGTAGTAATCCTTGATTTAAGATATTGATACTGGCGTTAAGGTCGCGGTCATTTTTTTGCAAACAACTTGGACAATTCCAAGATCGCACCGACAGCGGTAATTCAGCTTTCGTTAGCAAGTGACCACAGTTTGAGCAGGTCTTAGAGGATGGATACCACCGGTCTATTTTGACAAGCGTTTTACCGTACCACTCTGCTTTATAGGTCAGCATAGTGGTGAATGTTGACCACGAGCTGTCTGATATGGCTTTAGCCAGTTTGCGGTTCTTAACCATGCCCTTGACGTTCAAGTCCTCTATCGCAATCACATCGTGGTTTTTGATGATATTGAATGAGAGCTTATGTAGAAAGTCTTTGCGGGTACTGGTTATTTTCTCATAAACTTTAGCGACTTTAAGTTTTTGCTTTTGATAATTACGGCTCTCTGACAGTTTGCGCTGATCCGCTTTAGCAATCGCTCTGCGTTTGGCTAAAATCTTTTGTGCGCGAGCCAGTTTGTCTTGCAGTTTCGATAGAAACTTAGGATTGGCAACTTTTGTACCGTCTGATAAGACGATAAAGTCTGTCAATCCTAAATCAATGCCGATGTTTGATTGGGTTTTTGGTAATACGTTAACGATGGTTTCAACCAATAGGCTGACGTAGTATCTACCTGATGGGGTGCGGCTAATGGTGGCGCTCTTAATCAGACCATTTATTTTGTCGGGGAACTTGGCGTTGATATGGCCTATTTTGGGTAGTTTAACGGTGCTGTCTGTGATCGCTACCGTTCCTTTTTGATTGTTGGTGGTATAGCTGTCCCTAATACCCTTTTTCTTGAAATTAGGGAAACCTGAGCTTTGCTTGAAAAACTTGTTGTAAGCACCTCTTAGCTGCTGCTGCACATTAGCCAATGCTAAGCTATCCACTTCCTTTAGCCACTCAAACTCTTTTTTATACTGAGCAGGTGTGTTGTTTAAGGTGGTTTTTGTGGCCTTGTAGTGGTCTATTTTATCGCCAAGCATCTTGTTCCAAATAAAACGACTACAGCCAAACGACTTGGCAAAAAATATCTGCTGATCCTCGTTTGGATATAGTCTAACTTTATGGGCTTTTAGAATTTGCGTGGGCATGGAGGCTTATTATGAATAAGTGATATAATTATTAATTATAATACCACAAGCACTAAGGGTAGTGATTAATAACGCATTCATCCCACTACTTTAGAAGTAGGGGAATTCTGCGCTAAGATGTTAAAACTTCAGTTTATAACCTCAATTATTATCTCTAAATTCATAGTTATTTATGGGAATTGGGAATAGAGACGACTCTTTCAATTCTCACAATCAATGATTATGACCTCAATCCATGCACCAAAAAGGGTGCTTTTTCTAACCGTCTGTAGCCCTATTGTTAAGTTTTATCGCTAATTTCTTAACTATACTTGAATAATCGGATGAATATCCGCATATTCTTACTTGAAGAAAGAACGTCTTGTCATGAGACTTCCCATTTATTACAGCTTCCGGTTATGGCGCTTAAATTATGGTAAATATCTAAAATCTCATTGTTCTATATGATAGATGAGCTGATATGGCTTAGCCAAAATACATTTTTATGGCTGACTACTCCTGAATTTTAGCGTTGCAATAATGGTTTAGTGATACCTGATTGATAGCTTATTTCGATAGATATTCTATTCATTATCAAACAGACTTATCTGCTGACCTTTGTTGCTGAACAAAATATTTGAGTTGTTATTTACTCTACTACAAACCATTTAAAGAGTAGATAGCGACTGATTTAACGTATAAAAAGTTGGATACTCAGAGTTATTGGTATTCCTTCTATTTTCGCGTTTTTGTTTCAAAAACTTATTTCATGACCTTACCTATGTTTAATATATAGTTGTTTTAGTATTAGCCTTATCTGTTCACCGTTGAAGGAATCATTTGATTTATACCCTTCTCGGTGTTGTGCGTTTTTATGATTTATATTGATACGTTAGAAGTAATATTTCAGCTTTGTACGTATTTGCCAACAGATGATTAGCTATTAAAAGACGGTACCACTCATGCTAATGAAGCAGCGATTAGCGCTATTGTTACTAAAGGCACTATTATTAAACAAGTAACCTCACACTTATACTATTAAGAAGTGTGAGATTATCTAAATGTAACATCGATGTATGCCTCTATTATTGGTATGCACCCATGAACATTTTACGGTAAGCAGGATGGCTAAAATCAGGAGACATCCATGCAGCGTATTACTTATCGTGTAAAAGTATCTGCGCAAGGGGCCAAACGCCGTATTTCTTATTTACTGCGTCCATCTAAACGCCTACTGAACACTAAAAGTAACATCGTTTCATCCGTTACCCCAATGACATCGGCGCGTTTTGCCAAAACAAAAAAATTGGTGCAGTTGTCTAGTATTGCCCTTCTCTCTTTACCTGCTGAGAGTTTGACTATCATGGGTTCGCCAGTGCCAGCCTATGACAATGTCATGCTACAGAACACTTTAACCATTGCTGCTGTCCCAGGCGACAGCACTTATTTTGCAACCGATGGCTTTCAACATGGCTTCGGCTTTGACTTGGTACGTACCTATGCTGACGAGCTGGGTGTTGACGTGAATCTAAAAGCTTATGCCAACGAAGAAGCGGCATTAAAAGCGCTAAGATCAGGCGAAGCAGACATGGCGCTGACAACGGCCAGTACTAAGCTAAAGAGTAGCTTTAATCTGTCATCGATTAACGTGAGCTGTGGTTATGATGCCAGCTTGACTAAAAACGGCTTACACCCAAAGGTCAGCTGGACGTTTAACTCGTCTAATGACCCGCTATCAGAAAAAGCCAGTTACTTCTTATGTGACAGTATTAAGCTGCAAAACACGCAAAAGCTTGCGGCCTTTTACAATCAAAACTTGCTAAAAGACGCCTATAGTCAGGACCATTTTCAAAAGACACTAACTGAAAAGTTACCAGACTACCAGTCTTCGTTTGAAGAGCAAGCACGCAACTATAATCACGATTGGGAACTGTTAGTAGCCATGGGCTATCAAGAGTCACATCTAGATGCGGATGCAGTGTCGCCAACAGGTGTACGTGGCCTAATGATGCTGACTAATAACACGGCCAAAGCAATGGGCGTATCAGATCGTGTTGATCCATACCAAAGTATCGGTGGCGGTGCGCGTTATCTAGAGCAAATGAAAGATGACTTCGCCGATGTACCAAAATCGGATCGAATTTGGTTCGCGCTGGCGGGCTATAACATGGGACCTAATGCTGTAAAAAGTATTCAGCGTACCCTACAAGCGCAAGGTGTCAATGATAAAAGTTGGGCCAATGTCTATGCATACCTCGCTGAAAACAGAGCGTCTAATAGCCGCTACGGTCAAGCGATGCATTATGTGAGTAACATCAGAAGCTACCTTGAGACGATTAAGACGCAAACGGTCTAGTTATCTCTGCTGGCTTAGACAACCACAAAGACTTTACAATAAAAAAGCTGCTCTTATAACAAGAGCAGCTTTTTTGTGGCTAACAATCTACTTTCAAGCAACCTACTTTCGAGATGCTTATTTTTAGTAATAAGCTATTGCTTAGCGATTAGGCACTGTCAAACGCTGACCACGCTGTAGCATAGTATCTGCTGCGATATTGTTCATATCTGCTAGCTCCTGCGTAGATACGCCATATTTGCGTGCCAAGCCAATCAAGCTATCTCCTGATCCGACCGTATAGCTCACTGTGGCTTTTGGTACTTTGAGGATCTGTCCACGTTGCAACTGTGCATTGGTCGCCAGACTGTTGGTCGCAGCCAAGTCTTCTACCGAAACACCAAATTGACGTGCTAAAGCAATCAGACCATCACCTGATTTTACTTTGTAGCTTTCCGTGTTGCTCAGCGTCTTACCACTGCTGCTCGCGGTGCTAGTGCTACTACTCGTAGCGCTACTGCTTTGACTACTACTAGACGCACTGGCGACACTTCCGCTAGCAGGAATGGTAATAGTGCGACCGAGTATGAGATTAGAGCTGGTATTCAAATTGTTCGCTGATGCCAAATCACTCAAACCAATATTGTAACGTTTAGCCACACCCGTCAAGGTATCACCTGACTTTACTTTGTAGCTGACGGCTTTATCATTTAGCTGACGATCAACCAACTCTTTAGAAGCGGGTACTTTGATGGTTTGGCCGCGTTGTAAGCGAGCTTTTGCATCGAAGTTGCTGTTTACTGCAGCAAGATCCGCCGCACTAACCCCAAGGTCGTTAGCAATCCCGATTAAGGTTTCACCAGATTTAACTTTATAGTTAGTAGTCGCCACTGAGCTTGAACTGCTTTGGCTACTAGCGCTGCTGCTAGTGCTAGTAGACGCCGAGCTAAAGTCAACGCTCGCTGGTACTTTAAGTGTCTGACCAACATACAATGAGCTTGTGGTACTGATGCCATTAAGACTGGCTAAGGTATCAGTAGACACATTAAATTGACGCGACAATGCAATCAGGCCATCGCCTGCTTTTACTTTATAGTTTTTAGTCGCAGTGCTTGATTTGGTCGGTTTGGTAGAAGGCGCTGCAGATGTGGTTGCAGGCGCAGTCACTTTACCTGGTATCAGCCATAGCTTTTGGCCTCTACGCAGATCCGAACGGCTGCTCAGGTTGTTATAGGTTGCTAGCTGAGTGACCGATAAACCAAAGCGATTGGCCGTACCAATCAGCGTATCACCACTTTGTACTGTATAACTTTCTGGCTGGCTATCTGTTGTACTACTCGCACTGCTTATTGGCTCGATGCTTTTTGCATTGTATAGGTACAAAGTGCTACCCGATAGCAAACTAGCGCTAGCATCTATTTGGTTCCATTCTGCGATATCACGCCAGCTCACGCCAGCACGACTGGCAATGTTAGATAACGTATCACCACGTTTGACGGTATAAGTGGTACGTGTGCCTTGTGGCTTCGGTTTACTTGCCGACGTCTGTGCAAAACTCAGCTTTTTCTCTGTGCCACTGGCTTCTAGAATCGATTGCTGCGTTTGAACTGCTGATAGATTGATATTGCCATCAGCATTGATGACGTTGGTTTCCGATGTGCTACTACGGATTTGATTGGCAATAAAATCACGCTCTGCATTACTTAGCGGTGGCTCTTGGACAATCGTATTGTTTTGCGTAATCTGCGCAGAGGTGGTTGGTAGACTGTTGCTGCTCTTAAGCTCAGCATTGATTTTATTGGTCTCTGCGGCACTTAATGGTGGCTCAGTACGTGCTGGCGTATTACCATACGAAGAGCTGCTGGTTGGTGTGACTGACGGCGAGATATAACTGGTCGTCTGCTGTGGCACACTCGCGCTAGCCGCATAATCAGCCAATGCGCTTCCCGTAGATGGCAATGAAGAACCACTGTACGGCTTATTGTTATAGCTTGGTGTGGTAGTCGTCGTACTTGGCGTGTTTGCTGCGGCCAGTACGTTGCCGGTACCGTTACCTCTTAGCGTGCTCAATTTGGCATCAGTCGTTAGGCTAACATCATTAGGAATGATAACGCGCTGCGGACCTGAAGAATCAACTCGTCCAGAGGTAAGTGCTGTATTTAACTTTTCTAGCTCGTCGTAAGTCACACCTGTCAATTGTGCTACTTCAGATAAGCTGACACCATAATTCACTGGCACACTACGGAAATGCTGACGGTTAGCAATAGCTGGTAGGTATACGCCATACTGTTCAGGCTTAGCGACGATTTCGGCCACTGCCAAAAATCGTGGCACATAGTTCATCGTTTCAGTAGGCAGTCTAAGCGACCAGTAGTCCGTAGGTAAGCCTTGAGCTCTATTGGCATCAATGGCTTTTTGAATACGACCAGGGCCAGCGTTATAGGCGGCCAATGCCAATTCCCAACTGCCAAACTGGTTATGTAGCGCGGTTAAGAAATCATAAGCAGCACGAGTCGATTCGATAACATCACGGCGGCCATCATAAGTACTGCTTTGGTTTAGACCGTAAATACGACCCGTACTTGGAATAAACTGCCACAAGCCTGCAGCCGCTGCACTACTGGTACCGCTTGGATCGTAGGAGCTTTCGATGACTGGTAGCAATGCAAGCTCAGTTGGAATATTGCGGCGCTCAGCTTCTCTTACCGTATGATAAATATAACGACTGGCACGCGCAGTTAAGCGGTTTAAATAATCCTGTCTACTGGTAAACCAGCTTTTTTGTCCTTCAATACGCTGATTATAAATCGGTTGGCTGCCATTCATACGGTAACCAGCACGCAGACGATTCCACAAATCACCATATTGCTGAATAGCAAGCTGATTGCCTTCTACCATTGTCATGTCAGAGGCTTCTAATAAGTCTGCCAATTCGTCTAAGCTATCTGCATCCAAATACGCAGTTGAGTAATCAGTACTCGTGGCAGCAGTCTGATTGGTGGCAGGCTTAGTAATAACCGATGAGCTATTGGTCGCACCATTGTTTTTTACCGTCGACGTATTGCTACACGCACTGATAAGCAAAGTCGAGACGGCAAGCGTTAATGGCAACGCAATAAATGAGCGAGAGGTTGATAGCACAGTAGACATGATATTAAGAGTTTCCTAACGACAAGAAGTGATGAGATAGAATTGCTTGATAGTATAATATGCAATATAAAGCAAAGACCAGTTAATATAAAAAGATAATAGTCATAAGTTGAGTCGACATCTAGATTGGTCTACTAAGGCGCCAGATTATTACGTCCATGCAGACAATCATGCAAACAACCAACATCGTACAGAATTAGCAGGCTTCAATAGATAATGATTGTCTTTTTAGTAGATAGTAACTGTCTTTTTGAATAAAGCAGATTTCTAAATAAACCCGTTCAATACCAAATTGGTGTTAATGACTGAATGGTTCATATAGCGTGCAATCGATGCTGAATCGCAAGAGCATGTCCTTAATTTTAGAACACGCTCTAGGGTGTGTCCGCATTTTAAAAATGGTGATAAAAATGAGATAAATTGCAGTCAAACAAGGAAAATAGCGCAAGTAATATCGAGATATTAGTTAGCTATTTGACACCGTTTGGCAAGATTTAGCCATTTTTAACCCATTTAGATTACTATCGATTAAATTGAGAACACGCCCTAATAAGCTGGCTAGTTAATCGTTATTTGTGATACCGCACGCAGCAGCACTGCATTGCCAGTTGATAGCGCCAAAGTCACTCTAGATGTGGTGACGAACGAGACCGTTTGACCGTCTTTTACCCAACTTTCGTTAGTGGTGACATTGGCTTTGGCCTGCTCGCCCGTAATGACAATGTTGTCTACAGAGATGTCATAGCGATAGTTAGAGGTGTCATTCCAGCTATTTTGTAGCAGTTTCAAATAAGCATCTTTGTCCAAGCTAGTAGACTTACCCTTTCTAGACAACGAAATCAGCGCATCATCAGAGACGAGACGAGCAACCTGACTGACATTTCGGCTATTTGCTGATGACTTCATTGCTGAGGCATAGTTCTGCACCAACGCTTCGGTCATGGGCGCCGCTTGCGCACTGATACTTACGGTACTTGCAATAGCTACCACAGCAGCCACGCCTGCGCCTTTGATTAACAACGCCAAAAGCCTTTTTCCCCATAATCGTTTCATGATAATCCTTAGCAATACAGTTTCCGTTGTTGTCATATATTGACGACTAACGTGTTTCTATCATTTGATTCAACATACTACCTAGTTATGTAATCATAAACTAAGCCAATGCTGTTGGCTCTCATGCTTTGGTTCAATAGCGATACTTCTTATTAGCTAATGAGACTTCTTAAATAGTGATACTTTTTATACAGTAATAATCTTCAGCTAGCTAGTGATACCTTGCAATAGCTGTCTTATCATAACCATATTTTTAATAGTCGTGACAGCGTTGTTGTATCATAGAGTGAGCCTATCATTTAATTCTCACAGCTATGTGACACCCTGTGTAATTATTGCGAATATCAAAACAGGCACAGTCATCGCCTTTAAAGTACGAGCAATATCATGATCTTATAATAAGTATGCATCAGCGCAGACTAAGTCACCTCTTTCGAACTACAACTCAATCTTCGCTTCAGCTTTAACGCCCTACCTATCAATCGATAACAACTCTGACGATGCTATTTTAAAGCCTGGTGTCTGTACTATTATTATCATAGCGCTCATCATCACTGAGCTTCATACCCAAACGCTCTACTCGTCTGTCCATCATTTGTCGAGCCAATGCCTGCATATCTTCAACGCGATCTATCTCATCAACAATCTCTAGACCCAATAAAGTCTCAAACACGTCTTCTAAAGTAACTAGACCTTTGACCTCGCCATATTCACCGACAGTAATCGCGATATGGATGCGGTTCTTTAGCATGAGCTCTAATAAATCAAACAGTTTCATTTTGGAGAATACAAAAGTGATTTCACGTTTGAACTGAGTCAATGGCTTATCTACAGCGTGGTTCACTTTTGCTAACAACATATCTGTTTTTAATACAAAACCAGTAACATTGTCCAAGTCACCATCGTAAATCGGTAATCGTGAAAACGTCAGCTTCGGGCGATCAACCAATAATTCGGCGACTGTTTTATTTTCTTCAAACGCGAGCATTACCGAACGCGGCGTCATAATATCTTCAACTTTAATGGCGCCAAATGCCAGTAAGTTACGAATGATCCGCGACTCTAAAGGATCAATTTGTCCTGACTCTTCACCGATACTCGCAAGTGCTGCAAACTCACGACGACTAAATGCTTGAGGTTCTTTGCCACGTACCAGCAGTTTTGTCAAACGCTCTGATACCCAAATGAGTGGGTACAACAGCAGGATAATACCACGAACAAAATAAGCGACAATGCCACTCAACTGACGCCAATATACCGTACCTAGTGTTTTTGGAATAATCTCAGACAAGAATAATATGGCCAATGTCATAATGGCAGAGAATAGACCAAACCATGCACTACCAAAGACAATCGTTGCCTGAGCACCAGCACCGATAGAACCTAATGTATGAGCGACTGTATTCAATGTCAAAATAGCTGCCAACGACTGGTCGATATTATCAACCTTTAGCCGTCTGAGCATATTTGCTTTTTTTGGATTGGTTTCTTGAACGTCAGCGATATAAGACGGTGTCATGCTGAGTAATGCGGATTCTGCTAAGGAGCAAACAAACGAGATACCGATGGCCACAACCACAAAGAATATCAATAACAGAATATTGATCGCTGTGGGATCTGCTGAAGCATCAGCAGCAAATGCCGGATAAGGTAGTAGCATTGCGAGTAACGCTAGTAGCCCAAAAATAGGCTTCATGCTTCTAAGACGCTTAAAATAGTGCAGCGTCGGAGGAGGTTTGGCTGACGCTTCTTTAAAAGCGCGCGGACGACATAAACTAGGTACAAACATAAAAGTGGTGAACAAGTTGGGTAACCTAAACAGAAAAGAGAAAAAGGAATCTTAAGCAAACAGCAGCAGATATAGAGAGCAAATAGCAGCACCAAAGTAGAAAGACATAAAGGTATCTGCCAACACTTTCTAGATAGCTATTTAAAGCTAACTTCATACTGTCTATTAGGCTTAATGACATTCCAATAAATAGTGGGCTAAATACAGCTAATTATTGCCATTTGATAGTAGCACTGATGCTGATATTTCACAATAAGTCGCTTTTTTTAAGTCTTTGCTTTTTGCTACCTTGTATTACGCTACTATTGCCTAATATCCACTAAATATCTGAAATTTGCTATAATCGCAGCACTTTGTCATCACTTATCGTATTACAACAAACATAACTTACGTGTTGCATTAGAAATACTGTCGTCAGAAATACTGTTATCAAAGATATGGTCACTAGAAGTAATGACCGCTGGCTTGATGAAGACGGGAAGAAAAACGTGCTCAGGCTATGATTAACAGTTACCAAGTCTGGGATTTTTTGTTACTATGCGTTTAATTTTATTATTATCCATGACTTACTGAGAGAAACTATGTTCTTATTTATTCAAGCTGCTCATGCTGCCGAAACTGCCGGTGCTGCGTCACTATTTGGTCAGATTCTACTGCCTGTTGCTTTTTTTGCGATTTTTTACTTCTTGGTTATTCGCCCGCAGTCTAAGCGTACCAAAGAGCATCGTGCGATGGTCAATGCCTTGAGCGTTGGTAGTGAAATCATTTTTGCTGGTGGCTTAATGGGTCGCATTAAAAACCTAGAAGGCGACTACGCAGTGGTTAGCTTAAATAATAATACTGATATCAAAGTACAACGTGCTTCTGTTATCTCAGTATTGCCTGCTGGCACTATCGAAAGCATTTAAGCATCAATCATTGCTATGAATGATTGTTTGATGGTCGTATCATCAGTAGATGCCACGACTAAAAATGACCGTACATTATTTACGGTCATTTTTCGCTATAAAGAAATGAGACAAAGTAGTCTTATAGACTGCTGGATAGTCTATATTTACTCTTATTGAGTAGGTTGTTTTTATTTTTTGTTTTACTATCACCGCGGATGATCGCAACGGTACATAATGATGGCTTTTATACGCAGCATTAGACCTTTGCTATCGCTAACTTCCCATCTGCTAACTTGTGGCCTACGTCGCCAGTTGTTTATCAACTTAAAGAAGTGATTATGCAATATCCCGCTTGGAAATACTTACTTATTACCGTCGTGATACTCATTGCCGGTCTATATGCTGCCCCTAACCTCTATCCTGACGAGCCCGCTGTGCAGATTACGAGTGCTGCTGCAGGTACACAGCTGTCTGAAGAGATCTTAACGCAGTCTCAAAGCTTACTCAAAGACGCTGGTCTGGATAACCATGACGGCACATTTGAGGGCAATAGTGCGCTGGTTCGTCTTGATAATTCAGTCGATCAGCTAAAGGCGCAAGAAGTGCTACGTCAAAATTTGGGCGAAAACTATGTGGTCGCTCTTAACTTAGCACAGACAACACCGCAGTGGCTACGCGACATCGGCGCAAAACCGATGAAACTTGGTCTTGATTTACGTGGTGGTGTGCGCTTTGTACTCGAAGTCGATATGGACAAAGCACTTGAGCAGCGTCTGACCGGTGCTAGTAGCGACATGCGTCGCGAGCTACGTGCTGAACGCATTGCAGTCAAAGGCATCAAGACCGAAGATCAAAGCGTGGTATTGCATTTCGCTGATACAGACACTCGCAATCGTGCACAAAACATCCTACAAGGATCGATGGGCACCACGTTTAGCTTGCAATCTTCTATTGACGATCAAGGTCCTGCATTACTCTTATCGTATAACGATGCGACACTTGACGAAATCAATAGCTATGCCGTCAACCAAAACTTGACAACGCTACGCAACCGTATTGCCGAGCTGGGTGTTACTGAAGCCCTAGTGCAATCACAAGGTGCCAATCGTATCGTCGTAGAATTGCCAGGTGTACAGGATACTGCAGAAGCAAAACGTGTCCTTGGACGTACCGCAAACCTTGAATTCCGTATGGTGGCAGAAGATGCCGACAACTATACAGGTGGTATTCCTCCAGCGGGCACTGAAGCGTTCCCGTTTGAAACACTGGATGGCCCGCCTGTATTGCTCGAACGTCAAGCTATTGTCAGCGGCGATAAAGTGACCAATGCTCAAACTGGCTTGGATGAAAGCGGTCTACCTGAAGTAAGTATTACATTGGACAGTGCTGGCGGCAAGCTCATGCAAAACGCCACTCGTACCGCTGTTGGTAAACAGATGGCGGTATTGTTCATTGAAAACAAGCAAAGAATCACCTATGAAGAAGACCCAGTAACTGGCGAGACTGAAGAAATACGTACGCCTTATGCTGAAACCAAAGTCATCAACCGTGCCAATATTCAAGCGGTTCTAGGATCCTCTTTCCGTATTACTGGGCTAGACAGCAGTGCTGAAGCTGCTGAGCTTGCACTACTACTGCGTTCAGGAGCACTTGCGGCACCGATGTACTTTGTAGAAGAACGCACCATTGGTCCATCACTGGGCCAAGAGAACATTGAAAAAGGTCTATTCTCTACACAGGTCGGCTATCTACTAGTCTTTGCGTTTATGATTATCTTCTATCGTCTGTTTGGTGTCATCGCTAACGTAGCACTAGCAGTCAACGTGATTATCATCATCTCTATCATGTCAATCCTAGGCTCATCGCTTACCCTACCCGGTATCGCTGGTATTGTTTTGACCATCGGTATGGCAGTTGATGCAAACGTACTAATCTTTGAGCGAATACGTGAAGAGATTGCAAATGGAGTAAGGCCGAAGTCCGCTATCGTGGCAGGTTTTGACCGAGCTTTTAGTAGTATTTTCGATGCCAACATTACAACTTTATTGGTCGCATTTATCTTATTTGCGATTGGTACTGGTCCGATTAAAGGCTTTGCGATCACGCTAGCTATTGGTATTATCAGCTCGCTGTTTACGGCTATTCTGGTCACACGTGCGCTGGTACAAGTTGCTTATGGCAAGCGTAAATCCATCAAACGTCTGAGCATCGGTTAGGAGAACATTATGGCTATCGAGAATAAAAATCCTCTAGAACAGCAGAATAGTCCAGATCGAAATGGTTCAGGCGGCTCAAATGGCGATGGAAACAATGCAAGCACGCGCCGCCGCAACAAACCACGCCGTGATGGCAAAGGTAGCAATACTAAAACCAATAACCCTGTCACAGCGCAGCCGAGTAACAGTAAAGCTCGTCGCAGTGGTAAGGGTGCTGGTAAAGACAGTCAAGCACTGGCTACTCAAGCAACTGAGCCTAACCTAGCAACAGGTGATGCGGCAGATGATGCAGCGGCACAAGCTGAAGGTGGTATCAAAGCCATTGGCAACCAGCGTATCATTCCTTTTATGAAGATAGAAAAGCCCATGGCCATTTTATCTTTATTAATGGTTATTGGTAGTATCATTGCTATCGCCGTAAACGGTCTGAATTTGGGACTTGATTTCACAGGTGGTGTCTCAGCAGATGTGCGTTATGAGCAGTCTGTTGAACAAGTTGATGTTGTCAATGCCTTGTCAGACAATGGTTTTGATGATGCCGTCGTACAGTACCTAGGAACATCACAAGAGCTACTGATTCGCCTACCACCTCAGTCTGATAATGTTGATGGACTCAATACCAGTCTGACCAAAGCATTGACCTTAGCTGATAATAATGTTGAAATCAGTAACGTCAATATTATCGGTAGTCAAGTCGGTAGTGAAGTCTACTTAAACTCAGTGATGTCGTTAGCGCTAGCACTAGCCTGTATGCTTGGTTATGTCGCTTTACGTTTCCAATTCAAATTATCCCTTGGTGCAGTCATGTCGCTGTTTCATGATGCAGTAGTCACTATTGGTGTGTTTGCCTTATTTGGCTTTCCATTCGACTTAACTGTGTTGGCAGCTATTTTGGCCTTGATTGGTTACTCATTGAACGATACGATTGTTGTCTATGACCGCATCCGTGAGAATTTCCGTCGCGTCCGTGGTATCACGCCGCGCCAGACTATCGACTTGTCTTTAACAGAGACGCTGCGCCGTACGATTATGACCATTTCAACGGTATTGTTAGTGGTATTAGCAATGCTATTCTTAGGTGGTGATGGTCTATACTGGTTCTCAGTTGCCCTCTTCATCGGTCTAATTGCTGGTACTTATTCATCAACTTATATCGCAAGTTCGATTCCATTACGTATGGGTCTATCTCGTGATGACTTTATTGTAAAAGTAAAACCAGAGTTTGAAGAAGAAATCGTTACTTTTAACGATCCAAAAATGTTTGAATAAATGTTTAATGGTATTATTTAATTTATATAAATTTGACTATAAAGTCTGCCATAAATAACAGTAGTAACGTTTAAATCAAAGCACCTGACTCATGAATAATGAGTCTAGGTGCTTTTGTCTTTGTAGCTGTGTTTGTCATAAATAGCAAATATGCTACGCTCAATCCTTGTTGGGTTTTAAGTATAAACGAGCCAAAAATGACTACTCCCATATCTAGTCCAATGCCGCCCATCGATACCCGTTATACGCGTATTATTGCCATCGCTTTGCCAGTATTATTGGCCAATCTGGCCATGCCTTTACAAAGCGTAATCGATACAGCGATCGTCGGTAATATGAATGATACCGCTAAACTGGCTGGTATGGGACTCGCGATACAGTTATTGTCATTGTTGCTCGTCAGTTTTAACTTCTTACAATATGCATCGTCCGGACTGTCAGCACAAGCAATGGGACAACTGGCCAATCATGCTACAGATGGTACGGCAACGTCAGTTAATACAGCCCCTTCGCCCCTACTGTCTATCTTACAACGTGCTTTACTACTGGCATTTGGTATCGGTGCTATTTTGCTATTAGCAAAGCCTTGGTTGATAGATTTTGGTTTGCAAGCGCTATCAGCCAATCCAGATAGTGGTCGTGCTGCACAGACTTATTTAGATGTTAGGTTTTGGGGCGTAATTGCTGAGCTGATGAACTTTGCATTTATCGGTTGGTTTGCTGGGCAAGGTAAAACCCGCTATATGCTATATCAACAAGGTTTTATTGCCATACTCAATATCGTCCTAACCTTGTTTTTTGTCTTTACGATGAAAATGGGTTTGGCCGGTGTGGCATTAGGTACGACCATTGCTTTCTGGTTTGGTGTGTTATTAGCACTGTGGTTAAGTCGTCATCATCTGCAAATATCTTGGCAGGCTTTGTTTACTGCCGATAAGCAATATTTCACTAAAGAGCGAATACTTAGGCTGTTCTCATTAAATAAAGACATCTTCATTCGCACACTCATCTTAACCTTGAGTTTTGCTTGGATTACTCGTCTTTCTGCTCAAAGCGGTGATGTCATACTGGCGGCCAATGCTATCTTACTTCAAGTCCTGAGTATCTCAGCCTTTGCACTTGATGGTGTTGCGGTATCTGCTGAAACGTTAAGTGGTCAAGCGGCTGGGCGCCGAGACTGGCCACGTTTTCGCATTATTATCAAGCGCACAGGTATTGTCAGTTACGGACTCGCCATCGCCTTGAGTGCTATATGGTGGCTTGCAATGCCAACATATTTAGGGTTTATGACCAATATCGAAACGGTTTTTACATTGGCATATAATTACCACCTTTATGCCGTATTACTACCCCTCGTCGGGGTCGGTGCCTATTGGTTAGATGGTATATTTTTTGGCTTAACAGCTGGTCATGTTATCCGTAATGCAGCCCTGATACTCGCCGCTATATTTTTCCCACTCAGTTGGTTTCTCTATCAGCAATGGGACATGACTGGTATTTGGTTGAGTGTGTGGTGTTTATTATTACTTAGGCTAATTATTTTAAGTGGCTTCTTGTACCACGCGCATCAAACCGGCAGCTACGAAAAACTACAGCCGGAAGCTTAATACCACTCTCAGCTACATGGTGTTGAATAACGTATTTTTATAAAGTGTTTGTAATATAGTTGGTTCAATTTAATTTGAACACAAAAACCATTAGGATATTCTGTGACTACTCGTTCAAAAGAATTACATCAGCCATATAAAATGCGCTATGACTGGGCTGAAGGCTTCAAAAAAAGCTTACCCGTGGCAATGGGCTACTTACCTGCAGGTATTGCCTTTGGTGTACTCGCGCAAGTTGCTGGTATCCCTGTGTGGGCTATCATTATGCTCAGTATCGTATTATATGCTGGCGCTGCGCAATATGCTTGTTTGCCCATGCTGAGTGCTGGTTTGCCGATTGGTAATATCGCGACGAATATTGCGGCTATTAATTTACGTCATGTATTCTATGGTATGCCTTTATTACAATATCTACCAAAGAACAAACTTGCTAAAATCTATTGTCTATTTGCGCTGACTGACGAGACATTTTCAGTCATGACCAGCTTGCCCAATGAGTCGCGACAGTCCCTGATACTACCAATCAGCCTCTTTAACCAAAGTTGGTGGGTACTGGCCAGTACGATTGGTATTATGATTGGCAGCACGCTCAGCGATTTGGTACCTCACTTGGATTTCGCCTTGGTTTGCTTGTTTGCGATTTTGGCTTATGAGCAGTTTCAAAGTATCAAACGCTATTTTCCAATTGGCATTGCCGTAGTCTCTCTAGCAGCAGCCTCGTTATTTACGAGTAACTGGTTACTATTGGTTGCGATTACCATTTGTATGTTGCTGATTTTAGCACGTGGATTTTGGGTACAGCGAGGCATGGAAGAAAAAAGTAACATGGCAGGAGAAACTGATGACCAGTAGTTATCTTATTTTCGCGACTTTTGCGATGGCCGCTGTTACCTTTATCACGCGCGCCCTACCTTCCTTAATACCCAGAAAACTATTAGACACACCTTGGTTGCATCGATTGAATGAAAGCTTACCGCTGTCCGTGATGGTGTTGCTCATTTTGACCAGTCTCTCTTATCAAGACCTGTCTGCGACCACGGCTCTGGATAGTGCCGAATTGCATCTATTGATGGCACAAATTGGTGCTCTACTTTTAGTCTTACTTGTCTACCATATCAGCCGTCAATTATTAGTCAGCATGATTGTCGGTATTGCTGCTATTAATAGTTTACTATGGCTATTAAATAACTTTCTAGGCTAAAAGCACTAGCTAGAATTCAGTGCCAAACAAAACGTTAAACAATATTTCAAACATAAAAAAGGCTGGATTCTATTAAGAATCCAGCCTTTTTCTAAGCGTACTGTTGTATAGAGCTAGTTAAGAAGAGTTGCTTCTTAAAGCTCCTCAACACCCATCATATCGACTGGGGTATCAGCCACGATTTGTACGCCTTTTTTACCTGTTTTAGCCGTGTCATTACGCTGCTCTTGTAGATGATCAAGATAGGCTTCATTGATCTGACCAGTGATATAGCAACCATTGAATACGGCACAATCAAAGCCTTCAACTTTGCTGTGTTTGGTATCTTTTACTGCATCAATCAAGTCATCCAAGTCCTGGAAAATCAAACGATCAGCACCGATGATTTCACGCACTTCTTCGACTGTATGACCTGAAGCAATTAGCTCGCTACGTACTGGCATATCGATACCATACACGTTTGGGTACTTAACCGGTGGCGCAGCACTGGCGAAAAATACTTTATTGGCGCCAGCGTCTCGAGCCATTTGAATGATTTCATGACATGTCGTACCGCGAACGATAGAGTCATCGACCAACAGTACGTTTTTACCTTTGAATTCTAACGGCACAGCGCTGAGTTTCTGACGGACAGATTTTTTGCGTTGTTGCTGACCTGGCATGATGAAGGTACGACCGATATAGCGGTTTTTCATAAACCCTTCACGGTACTTAACATTCATCTTAAGCGCCAACTCCATCGCAGAAGTACGCGAGGTATCTGGAATAGGAATAACCACATCGATATCGTGATCTTCGCCCCATTCATTCATGATCTTATCTGCCAGTTTTTCACCCATACGTAAGCGGGCTTTATAAACTGAGATATTGTCCATGATTGAATCTGGACGAGCGAAATAGACATATTCAAAGATACATGGTGTATATTCTTTTTGCTCTACGCACTGATGGGTGTGTATTTTATGATCGAGATCAATAAAGATAGCTTCGCCTGGTTTGACATCACGAATAATCGTAAATCCAGACCCCGTTAAGGCTACTGACTCTGAAGCGACCATATACTCAGTGCCGCCGTTTGGAGCCATACGCTTACCATAGATAAGCGGACGGATACCGTTCGGGTCACGAAAGGCAAGTAAACCATGGCCAGTAATAAGGGCGACAACACCATAAGCACCTTCAACACGACCATATACAGCCGTGACTGCTTCAAATATATCAGCAGGCGTTGCTTTGGTTTTACCCAAATTCTGCATTTCATGGGCCAGTACGTTCAAGAGTACTTCAGAATCTGAATCGGTATTAAGATGGCGGCGATCTTCGATGTACAAAGACTTGGCCAAGCTCTCAGCATTGGTCAAGTTACCATTATGCGCAAGGGTAATACCATAAGGTGAGTTGACATAAAATGGTTGAGCTTCAGCACTGCTTGACGTGCCTGCCGTTGGGTAACGAACGTGACCGATACCGAATTTACCAACCAGTTTCATCATATGACGATTCATAAACACGTCACGTACCATGCCATTTTCTTTACGTAGATAGAGTCGTCCATCTTGCAAAGTGACAATACCTGCTGCATCTTGCCCGCGATGCTGTAGCATCGTCAAACCGTCATAAAGTATCTGATTGACTGGTTCGTGAGCTGCAACTCCAATGACTCCACACATAATAGCTATATCCTATTTTGACCCATACATTAGTACTACAATAACGGCAAAAAATTAGACGGCACGCTATCTAAAATGCGTGCTGCCACTCACCGTCGACCTGATGATATTTACGAAACATTAAACAAGCATTTATCTTTTTGGTTTTCAAAAAATCAGCATCCATCATTAATTGATGCTGATTTATGAGCCTTAACTGCTATCAAAAATTATTTTTTCAAGAATGAATTTTGAATACGATGTTATTGATGCTATAAAAGCTTGAGTGGTAAAAAAGACATGATAAAAATCATAGCGTTAATACTTAGAAATATGACGAGTTAGCTTATGATTGATTGATTTGATCCCAAGCCATACCAAGCACATCTGACACCAACGCTTTACCCATCGGTGCATAAGGCATTAGCTCTGGCGCTAGCACTGAGGTTTGCCATTGCGGCATCTGTACCAATAGTGGCGCACTGACACTCAGAACCACTAAAACCATTAATACGTTTTTGGCTGCACCAAGGACGCCACCTGCCATCTTATCAACGATATCCAGACGTAAGGTTTTGAGCACCCCTGAAAATACAAACGCAACTGTGTGCATGATGGCTAATATTACGATCACCACTAATAGAAATGCCATTGCCATTTGTAAGACAGGGTTTTCTACGATACCTGCTAATTGAGGCGACACAACACCCGCCAGACGCGTAGCAGCGACTAGCGCAATCAACCAACCGACCAAACCAATGGCTGTTTTAATCAACCCTACTTGAAAGCCGCGCCACAAGCCAACCAAGACAACAATAGCAATCACAATATCCAGACCACTCATTTTCTATGCCTCATACCCTATGGTATTTTTATCAAGTATTTACTTAAGTGTTTATGACAAGGTTAATCTTTGAGCATTCAATTTATAATAGGTTTATGGACAGTCTAGCTTTCCATGGCATCATAATAACCACCGATTGCCTGAATACAAGACTGTACCAATCCAGGTCCACGATAGATAAGCCCTGTATAGAGCTGTACCATGTCTGCACCGGCCTGAATCTTCTTGACGGCTTTCGCACCACTGTCGATACCACCGACACCGATCAAGGCGACTTTGCCCTCTAGCTGATCAGAAAACTGTTGTAAAATCTGAGTGCTAATATGGCTCACTGGACGACCAGATAGACCACCCATTTGATCACCATCACGTAAGTCTTCTACGCCGACACGGCTCAAAGTCGTATTGGTCGCAATCAAACCATCAATTTCAAAATCTATCAGCTGCTGTGAGATATAGTCTACTTGTAGAGGCTCTAAATCAGGAGCAACTTTCAGTACCAATGGCACATAAAAACCATATTCGGTCGCCAATTGGCTATGACGGTTTTTAATGGTATCTAAAAGCTGAGTCAATGCTTCACCGCTTTGCAGATCACGTAAGTTTTTGGTGTTTGGCGAAGAGATATTAACGGTAATATAAGAGGCATGCGGATAAGCACGCTCTAAACAATAGACGTAATCATCTGCTGCCTGCTCTACTGGCGTATCGGCATTTTTACCGATATTAATGCCAATATTGCCTTTGTATTTGCAACGTTTGACATTTTCGATCAGATAATCGACACCTTGGTTATTAAAGCCCATACGGTTAATAATGGCATCTGCTTGCTTTATTCTAAACAATCTTGGCTTGTCATTACCTATCTGTGGCCTCGGTGTGACCGTTCCGACTTCTATAAAACCAAATCCTAACTCAGCCAAGGCATCAATATAGTCACCGTTCTTATCCAATCCTGCGGCTAAGCCTACTGGATTAGAAAACTGTAAACCCATACAGTCTGTTGGCTGCATCGACTGACCGTACACCAAACCTAAAACACGCGCTTTATGAGCTTTATCCAATAAGGACAAGGTCATCTCGTGGGCGTGCTCGGGATCCATCTTAAAGAAAAAAGGACGAAGTAAGGCATAAGACATAGTAATGACAGACCCTGCTAAAAAGAAATAGTGAATAAAAAGTGCGAATGAAATCAGGCGCTGCGATTATATCAGCTTAACAGAAATAAGAGCAAAGTTTCCTGCGGTAAATTTCTATATTAAAACCACAGCCTATATAGATAAATAGCGATTAACTGGCTATCAAGGCACAGGACGACCATCCGTCAGAGCTATCCAACCACGTACGATACGGTATAGATGCCAGACAAAGGTAAATATCATAATTAAGAAGCCAAATCCAGCCAAGAGTAACGAGCCAATAGCGATATGATCACTATCAGCCAATATGCTGACACCAAAGCCGCCCAAGGCAAACGTTATAATAACGATGCCGATTAGAAACAAAACAATGCTGTACCAAAAAGTCTTAATCTGCCAATCAAAATGTGTGGCCAGCCATGAGCCATTTGCATCGTGGCGCTTGGCATAGTTCATCACAATCGGCACAATCCACAATAACCCAGCAGTGAAATAGCTAATCACGTATAGAAAATAAGTAATGTGGTTATAAGTGGTGAGAGAACGGCGCTTGTCGTTATTCATATTATCGTTATTCATACTGTCGCTCATCGTATTATCTTGTCGTTGCTGAGAGATACCATAATCAGACCGCTCATCATTAAAACTAGCCCCACCTGATTCATGATGACTGTTATCAGCAGTTTTTGTCTGTTTTTGCAAACGATCATCAGAATTGTGATTAGGAGAATGGTTCATAGTAAAGTTCCATAACTGATAGTAGCTAGTTATTATTTGATGGGAGCAGATGAGCTGCTTTTCAATGAGTCTCATGATAAACAGTGATTTGAAAGCAATGTATTAATAATACTGTGTTGGAAGATAGCGCATGCTTATAGAACACACAGGCATGAAATAGTGGGCACTTACCCCTGAATTGGCGTATTTACTCTAACTTCTTTCAAGAGTTTCTGATAGATATTGTTTTGCGTATCGGTTTTATAATCATCATGGACAACTGCCATAAACAGAAATTTTTTGACCGTTCGTATGATACGGTCTAATGGGAAATATGGGACCAATGGTTTATTAATTAGCCTTAAAAAACACATGAGTAAAGAGCTTAATATGGCTGCTCAGGTACAAAGCGATCAACCTCAGTTGCCATCCCCATCATCACAAATTCCATCTCAAATACTCTGGCTTCTGCCAAAGAAAACGATTCAGGATAATCACCCGTTAATAGACCAGCGATATAAGCAACGATAGACATATGACACACGACGACCAGACACTCAGCTTCGATATTAGCCAAATCCATAAGGGCCTGACGAGCATCATCAGAAGGTGTAATGTTTTTTAATATGACCGATGGTACTGTCGGTGCTCTCGACTGAAATTCTGCTAGTGTCTGCTGTGCTCTGTCATAAGGGCTGACGACAAAGTAATCGGGATTGTAGTGAGTCGTCACATACTCTGCCGTTTGTATGGCTTGCTGTTGACCAAAATCTGTTAACTGGCGCGCGCTGTCTGGGCGCGATTCATCTTCTGCTTGACCATGACGAACGAGTATAATTTTCATAACCTTCCTTTATACGTTGTCATGATGGCGTTGTTTGCAGAATAACCATTCTTAAAACAACGTCATCATTTAACATTGGAGTTTTACTTACTGTCAGTATCGCCACTTTCATCATCAGTGCTGTCGCTTGACGTTTTCATTTGCGCGGTAAGTGCCGCATTGCTGTGGTCATGCGCCATAACAAATTCGACATCACTGCGGAACCCTGCTTCCATAAGATGCAAAGCCACACCCAATGCTGCTTTATCTTCATAAATAACAGCATAAAGCGCATGCGTAATAGGCATATAAATGCCTTCTTTGGTGGCTTTCTCATGCACTTGCTGAATGGTGTTGACCCCTTCAGCCGTCTGACCAAGTTTTTTCACCGCTGCATCGATGCTCATACCACGGCCAAGCATATTACCGATACGGTAATTGCGACTCAACTCTGAGCTACAAGTGGCGTATAAATCGCCAACGCCAGACAATCCTAAAAACGTTAGTGGATTCGCACCCGCTTCCACGCCAAAGCGACTCATTTCCGCCAAGGCACGGGTCAGTATCATCGCTTTGGTGTTTTCGCCGACATCGTAAGCCGCTGCCATACCCATTGCGATCGCATAGATGTTTTTGAGCGCACCGCCCAGCTCCACACCTTTGACATCATCACTGGCAAATACTCGAAAGAACGCACTGTGTAGCGCAGCTTGTACTGCATGGCGTAATGGCTCAGACTCACTAGCGATGACTGTAGCAGACGGCATGTTTTTCATGATTTCTATTGCAAGGTTTGGTCCTGACATGACACCAAAATTCACTTCTGGCAAAACCTCTTTAATAATATCGCTCATCATTGCAAAAGTGTCTTTTTCCATCCCTTTGGTCAATGACACAATAGACTGTCCACTAATAAATGGCGCAATATTTTTTAGGGTCTCTCGAAATGCCAAGCCCGGCACAGCAATAAAAATAATATCTTTGTCTTTGACGCTTGCCGCCAAATCATGGCTGTATTTGAGACGATCATCAAGCTTATAACCTGGCAAGTATTTTTTATTGGTTTGGGTCTTGACCATCGCTTTTACAGTACGTTTATTACGTACCCATAGCGTGGTATCACAGCCATTGCGGGCAGCCAAATTTGCCATTGCCGTACCAAAACTACCACCACCTAAAAATGCCAAACGCAGCTTGGTAGGATTACTATGAATATCCGCCATGTTTTTTGCCACTGCGGACTCTACCGCACTAGGATTTAGCTTTTTACGGCCAATACCTGATTTGGTTGCACGCTCGATGATACCTGCCAGCAGACTGTTTTGCTTTTCTGGCGTATTCTTATCTGTTTCGCTATTTTCGTGACTGGTTTTTTTATGGCTATTATTGGGGCTGGTCATATTCTTTTATCCATATTGACTGACTTATTATTAATAGAACTTATCATGACTTATGCATTTTGGGTGCTGAAGTTATTTGGCTTTTTTGACTAAGCAGGCGATGCTCAGAATAACTATGACTCAAATCGTACTAACGACTCGATATCAATGGCTTTACGTGGTGCCTCGTCTTTAGGACTGGTCCCAGTATAAACAAAAGCGGTGACATAATCATCTGGACCAACATCAAAGTAGGCTTTGACAGCTGGTTCGTTACATAACAATCCAGTACGCCACACGGTACTAAACCCTTGCGCTTTTAATGCCAAAATCAGATTTTGAACAGCCGCACCAGCACTTAGCATTTGCTCAAAAGGTGGGACTTTTTTGTGCGCTTGTATTTTAGTAACGACAGTAATAACCATAGGCGCACGTAAAGGCATATTATGGGCCTTTTCAATGTCTTTTTTAGAAAGCTCTTCTCCTTCTTGCACCGCTTTCGCTTGGGCCGCTTCTGCTAAAGCATTGCCTAGCTCATGACGAGCATCGCCTTCAGTGATGATAAAACGCCATGGTTGTAGTTTCTTATGGTCTGGTGCTGTTGCCGCACATCCAATCGCTGTTTCAACCTGTGCATGAGTGGGTGCTGGTGCATCCAGATTCCCCATGCTACGTCTTGAGTTGATCCAGCCAATCATTTCTTCACTGGTAATCGGCATACTGTCAGTGGTTACGTCTTTGATAGACAGTTTTTTATCATTATTGTTAGATGTGGTCATTATCGTTCCTTATTTCTTATTATTTTTTATCTAAAAAACTGCTGCTTTTATGCTGGAGCAACTTCGACACGATGCTCCATGCGCAAATAATCTTCTGACTGCATCTCAAGCAAGCGTGAACGTGTACGCTCAATCTCAAACGCTAGCTTCTGTCCTTGATACAACTCCAAAATAGATTGCTCTGCTCGCACTAATAGTTTGACACGGCGATCATAAAACTCATCGACCAGATAAATAAAACGACGCGTTGGATCACGGTAAGTATCATCCTCTAATGCAGGCACAGCATTGACCAACACCGTATTGAACTGCTTAGCGATTTCAATAAAATCAGATGCTGAACGTGGTTCCATACATAAATGACGGAAGTCGCAAAATAGAATATCTTCGGTGCGAGCATTGATTTTTATTTCTCGTCCATTAATAGTAATTGGCTCATTACTAATTTTCTGATTATTAGACAAGCTGGCAAAACGGTTGGCTAACCAATGATGGTTGGCTTTGGTCATGGGCGACTCATATAACTCTGCCTGTTGTAAAACGCGCAAACGATAGTCAATACCAGAGTCAATATTCATCACCGCTGTATGGCGTTCAACTTCAGCAATAGCTGGCATAAAGCGGTCACGATGCAAACCATCTTTATACAGTCCCGACGGCTCAATATTCGAGGTAGCAACCAACGTGATACCACGATTAAACAGCATGGTGAACAAATCGCCCAAAATCATGGCATCAGAGACGTTGGATACAAAGAATTCATCAAAACAAATGATGACTGCCTCTTCATAGATAATATCAGCCACTTTCTCTAATGGGTCACTCTCGCCTTGTAGCTTGTGTAGCTCCTGATGCACACGTTGCATAAAATGATGAAAATGCAGGCGCATCTTGCGGTCAATGGTCAATGAATCATAGAACATGTCCATCATCCATGTTTTACCGCGACCTACGCCGCCCCACATATATAGACCTGTTGGTGCTACGGGCTTGGCTTTTAAAAAGCTAAAAAAACTTTTCTTTTGTGGCACACTATTGACGAGCTGATGATGTATCTCATCAAGATAGCTCATGGCCTTGAATTGTTGCTCATCTTGAGTAAACTCATCTGTACTGACGGCTTGCTCGTAACGTTGCAATGGAGATAAACTCATAATACGACTCATCATTAGGCTAGGGCGTGTCATCAATTAGTACATGAATACATTTAGTGGTCTTAAAATGGCTAAATATGGCTAAATTTTGCTAAACATCGTTAGAAATTTTGTCAATATGTGCATATTAACGGCAATTTCCTCCTTGTTTAGCTACAACTTTTCTCATTTTAAGCCTCACAATCTAATTGATGACACACCCTAAATAAATATTAAAATAATAGATAAATTTTACCTGACCACATTCAAGTAAAACCTTTAAATGCTGTGTTTTTCTAGCAAACCTTTCAATTCTGACAAGCGTCCGTGAAAAAAGTGACCTGCTCCGTCCACGACACTCACAGGAATACCCAGTCGATCAGCAAATTCCTGCATATTATTAGGGTCGATGACTTCATCTGCATTGCCATAAATCTCAAAGGTTTTATCAGCAGGTAGGCTAATATCGCTGCTATCATTTTTTTCAACTGATGGTGCGATCAGCGCAACGTTTGACACCTCAAAGTCACTCAGTCCCCATATATGGGACGCCTCGATCACTTGCTCAGCCACACGTGCTGTCACATAACCACCAAAAGAAAAACCGCCCAGCCATAACTTGCGTGCATTGGTCTGCTCAGCAATCCATTGTAGCACGGTCATTGCATCCACCACTTCCCCTTCAGCATAATCATGCTCACCAGTTGACTGCCCTACGCCGCGAAAGTTAAAACGTACTACATGCATCCCATTGTCACGGGCAAAACGATACATGGTCGTAACGACTTTGTTATTCATCGTACCGTCGAATAGCGGATTTGGATGGCAAAGTAATGCCACGGTATCAGTATTTGGATCGTTAGGGTTGTCTTGTTGCCATAGTGCGTCAACTTCTAGCACGCCAGCAGGAGCAGGAATCAATTGCATACAATTACTTATTAATTAAGAGTGAATGGCTCAATTATCCTAGATATGGTTTTTATTTCAAGTGATTTGCTGTGACCAAGGACCGCTTTTTTTATTTTTGACCATGGTGAATGGCTGAAATTGGCTATATTTATAATATTAGGGTGTATGCTCATTTTGAAAGTAGCGATAGAAATGAGATAAACAATAGCCAAACAAGCAAAGCAGCTATGAAATGTCCCTGCAATATAGAACACAAGAACCGCCTAGACAGCCAAGAGTCGAATAGGTTAAATTCTTAAGCGTTACTGGACGACACATTAGTTGATATATTGCTCACATAATATCTGCTTAACATTGATATTTATGTTCGACTGACAGGGAATAAAAACTACTTATGAATACTTTTAATAAAACTGCCACCTTAACCGTGACTATGGCCGCCGCACTTGCTTTAAGTGCTTGCCAAAGTACACCTTCATCACCCGTTATCCAGCGCGCCAACTCTATTTATGAGACAACTGGCATCGCAGAGACCAAAGTAAAAGCACAGCAAAATGCGATAGACAGCGCGCAAAAAACCTGCCAAAGCAAGCAAGTCATTATCGTTGATGATACAGTAACTTATAACGGCATTTTAGATGAACGCACTGGCCGTATGGTTGGACAAGTGGGTGCAGTCGTCGGCTCAATTTTTGGTACAGGCTCGCCAGAGTTGTCACGTGATGACGATTATGAATACATGATTAATTTCCGCTGCCAATAATATCAATATCCTTCAGAAAAAGATTACTGTTTAGCATTTAGCCAACAAGTCTGCGGTTAATATATTATTCTTATCGCAGACTTGTTGGCTTCTCTTTTTGTGTGTACGCTTTTGGGTTAAACTACCCTATTCAATACTCAATAGCTTCTAGCCAATCTATAAGTTATCGGTCTATAGAAAACCAATAAACAACTCGCTTTTAAGCTTTCATCATCTTCGGTCTACTATTTATGCGCAAACCCAATCTTTCAAGTATCAAACAAGCGAAGGTAATAACGCCTGCTAAAGATTTGGCGACTTTAGAGGCTGAGTTAGCTGAGCAAGAAAACAACCTTGAGGTCAACTTAGAAGATACCGTATTGCGTCTGAGTGACTACTTATCAGCGGTTGATATGGTTATCAAACAAACCTTTAATCACCGCGTATGGGTAAAAGCAGAAATTCGTAACCTGTCTAGCAAAGGCGGACATTATTATTTTGAACTGGCAGAGAAAGATGACGACGGCAAGGTCATTGCTAGCTGCCGTGGTAATCTTTGGCGATTTAAAGCGGCACGTGTCTTAGCAAAGTTTGAGCGCGCAACGGGCATGCCACTCGATCGCGATTTGACCGTTTTATTAAAAGTATCGGCAGGTTTTCATGCGCAATATGGCTTCTCGCTCACCATTGAAGACATCGATCCTAGCTATACGCTAGGTGATCTGGCACGACAATATGCGGAAATGGTCGACCGTTTGACAGGCGAAGGGTTATTACATCTTAATCAGCAACTGCCTATCCCGTTTGATATAGAGCATGTGCTGGTGATTGCACCTGAAAAAGCCGCTGGACTAGGAGATTTTCAAGCAGATGCTGATCGCTTAGCCAGTACAGGTGCTTGTCATTTCCATTACCATAACGCCACTTTTCAAGGCAATCATGCGCCTGCTGAAATCCGCCAAGCTATCGTCAGCGCTCAACAGCAATTTTACGACACATATCAGCGACTACCAGATTTATTAGTCATTATTCGCGGTGGCGGTGCCGTTGGTGATTTGGCCTATCTCAATGATTATGAACTGGCCGCTTTGGTTGCTGAACAGCCTGTCCCTGTGTGGGTCGGCATTGGGCATGAACGTGACAAAGTTATCTTAGATGAAGTCGCGCATACTAGCTTTGACACACCCTCAAAAGTTATCGCTGCGATTAGCAGTCATTTGGCGCAACTCGTCTCTCAGACACTACAATATCAAGCGCAAATCAAGCAAGCTGCTCAGCGCCAACTGAATACTGCCGAGCAACAAACATCACGACAATTGAGCCAAATACAGTCGCAAACGATTGGACAGCTAACGTCCCTGAGAAAAGATAGCGATTATGCATGGCGTAATATCCAGCAAAGCGCACAGCGCCAAGTAAAGCAAGCCATCAGACTGACAGACGAACTACGTGTACAAACACAAACCTCTGCAAATCAGCAATTAGTCACGGCTGCTACTTATAGTCAGAATCATCAGAAATCTGTCATTCAAAATGCTCAGCAACAAGTCATACAAGCACAACGTGACAGTGAGCATCTACGTGACATTGTGCTACTGCATCGACCATCTCGTGTGCTTAAGCAAGGCTACACCATGCTGACTGACACAAAAGGGGAAAAGATACTGACCAGTAGCACCCAGCTATCTCCTGAGCAAACTGTGCATATCATCCTAAAAGACGGTAAGGCAAAAGCGCAGATTATTGATGTCAGTACGGATCAAAAAGCGACGGAAACCTCAGATATGCCAACTCAACCACATAATAATATTTAACGATTACCCCTCTACTTATCTTACCTTTTAAAATTAGGAAACTTTATGACTACCCCTACTCGTCGACGTAAAAAATCCGCCCCAAAAACCTTTAAGGCGGCTTATGATATTTTAAAAACCAATGCCGCTGAATTACAGCAGCAAGACGAGCCTGACATTGACAACTTGATGACAACGGTTGAAGAGTCGATTGCGGCTTATCGCGTTTGCGAGACCCGCATCAATGCGGTACAACAAGCACTAGATGCCGCCTTTGCTGAAGACGTTAAATCTGATGAAGTAGACAGCTAAGTTACACTTACTCTGGTTCATCCACTTCAAAGACTTGGCGAAGATAGGCAAGATATGTGTCATTATTGATCATGGTCTTGCCTGGGCTATCAGAGAGTTTGGCCACTGGTTGCCCGTTACACTCAACCAATTTGAGCACAATATTAATCGGTGTGATACCCATATCATTGGTGAGATTGGTACCAATACCAAAGCTGGTTCTAATGCGATCCTTAAAGTATTGATGCAGCTCCCAAGCCTTGTTAAGATTCAAACCATCACTAAAGGTGAGTATTTTAGTCTTAGGATCTATCTTCAATTTCTCATAATGAGCAATCGCCTTATCACCCCAAATATAGGGATCACCACTATCATGACGTAAGCCGTCAAATAGCTTAGCAAAATACAAATCAAAATCACGTAAGAATGCATCCATTCCGACCACATCCGTCAATGCAATACCCAAATCACCACGATACTCATGTACCCATGCTTCAAGCGCTGCTTTTTGTGAATCACGCAAACGCACATCCAAGGCCTGAAATGCCTGCATGAACTCGTGCGCCATGGTGCCGATTGGCGTCATACCTAATTTTTTTGCTAGATACACGTTAGATGTGCCGCTGACGATTTTTGGTTCAGCGTGATGTAATGTCTGTACCACATGCGCTTGCCACGCTTTGCTAAATCGTCTACGAGTACCAAAATCAGCGACAATAAATGGTGGTGTATCACCGTTTTCTTTCGTCTGTTCTGCTGCATATTGATGCAATAAAACAACTTTTTCATCGAGCCTACGCTGACCTTCTTCAATCACAATGTCACTTGATAACGCATCAAAATACAGCTCATTTACAATGGCTAAGACGAATACTTCAAAAAACATCGCTTGAATCATCGGCCCTTCAATATCGATAAACAAGCGACCTTCTTCATCAGTACTGACAGTAATAAAGCGACGCTTTAGCTTAAACAGTTCTAGATAATCGACGAAATCTGAACGCATAAAGCGTAAGCCGCGCAAGTATTCCAACTCATCTTCTAAAAATCGTAGCTCGCACAAACTGTCTAGCTGCCTCTCTAACTGTTCTTTAATATCAGCCAATGGATAGAGAGCATCTTTATTATTACGGCAGCGAAAACGATAGACACCATGCGTCTGTGGAAACTGATGCAGCATAGCTTGTAACATCGTAAATTTATATAAGTCGTTATCGAGTAACGAGGTAATAATAGGTGCATAGGTAGCAGTCATGCTATGGCCTTAAAAAACACAAAAATAAGAAATAAACGCCACCTAATACTCAAAGCGACATCATATGCGAATAAGAAAAGATGAAGAATCATTAACAAGCCGTCAAGTATAACGAAGTTTGCCGTTCATTTCAGAGTTCACGATTAATTGCAGCAGAATTACTACGATTACTCACACCTTCCATAAATATACCGCACAAATCTATCAATAAATACTGAACAGGCTTTATGCTTTAGCACGCATAAACTGTGCAACATAATCATCCGCTGGGTTGTTGCGTAAATCGCTAGGTGTGCCCGTTTGCACTAAGCGTCCACCATTTAATATGCTGATACGCTGACCGACTTTGACCGCTTCATCTATGTCATGAGTGATAAAAACAATGGTCTTGTGTAGCCGCTCTTGTAGCTCAAGTAGTTGGTCTTGCAATTGAGCACGAATGAGTGGGTCAAGTGCAGAGAACGCCTCATCCATCAGTAAGATTGGATTATCAGTTGCCAAAGCACGTGCCAGACCCACACGCTGCTGCATGCCTCCTGACAACTCGTCCGGATAGCTATGCTCTAAATTAGGTAGCCCTACCTCATTTAGCCAATACCGCGCGACCTCGTGGCGCTGTTTGGTACTCATTTTTCGCACACGCAAACCGTAAGCGACGTTTTGCATAACCGTCATATGCGGCACGAGGCCAAAGTGCTGAAAGACCATACTGACAGTTTGCTGGCGATAATGCTGCAATTGTTTATCATTCAGCTCTAATACATTGATAGCCGCAGATGGTTTTTGATTAGCTGCAAGTACGTCATCTGTGATAGTGGTCTGCGCATCGATACTCGTATCGACCCATATCTTGCCACTGGTTGGATCAATTAGACGGTTGATATGCCGTATCAAGGTTGATTTACCAGAGCCTGACAGCCCCATAATACAGTGTAGCTCGCCCGCTTTAACGTCTAAATTAATATCATATAGCCCAACCGAATAGCCTGTTTGCTCTTTTACCGCAACACTATCCATACCTTCAGCCAATAATGCCATCACAGACTTTGCTTGCGTACTACTGGCATTATAAATCTTACTGATGTTTTCTAGCCGGATGTGATTCATTGCGGTTCTCGCTATTGGTATTTTTTATTGAGGCCTGTCTGCATTGTTAGCCCATTCAAATGTTCATCTTCAAATGTTCATCTTCAAACTCTCATATTCAAATGCCAGCTTAATTTCTTTTATAGTCGACCAAGACATTAACCAATCGAGTGTTTGCTCGCGTCAATCGTTTTTTGACGGGCACGCTTGCCTTGACCAAACGCCTGAGTAATACGGTCAATTATAATAGCAACGATGACAATCGCCGTACCGGCTTGTAAGCCTTGACCGATATTAAGGGTTTGAATAGATTGTAAGACATCTTCGCCAAGGCCAGGCGCACCAATCATAGAAGCAAGCACCACCATGGACAGCGACATCATCACCGCTTGGTTGACGCCCGCCATGATACTAGGCAATGCTTGAGGCAATTTAATCCAAATAAGTAACTGCAAATGTGTGCTACCAAATGAGCGCCCCGCCTCTACCATCTCATGATTGACTTGTGTAATGCCTAATGTCGTCAGACGAATTAATGGCGGCAGTGCATAAATAATGGTGGCAAACAATGCAGGCACTTTACCAATCCCAAATAACATGAGCACTGGTATGAGATAAACAAAGCTTGGCATGGTCTGCATAACATCTAGTATCGGTGTCACAATCTTGCGGAGCAGCTTACTGCCAGCCATCGCAATACCAATAGGAATCCCAATCACCACTGTGACCAATACTGATACGATGAGCAAGGCAAAAGTATCAATCAATGCGCCCCATAGTCCAAATGCACCAATGAGGAACAATCCTGCTCCACATGCCAGTGCAAACCAAACCTTACGCACGCCAAACCAACCCAATACCGTGACAAGCGCAATAATCAGCCATGGTGGAATTACCGTTAATAGGCGCTCAATGGGTAGCAATAAATAGGTTAATGCCATCGTACTGATGCTGCGAAAGACGTCGCCGTAATTTTGAACAACGCTTGCCAATGTATTATTAAGCGGTGTCTCCAGTGACCATGAGGGGAAGCTTGATGCGAGGCCGAGCTGGTTATCGTTGGCGGAATTATTATTAACAGCCGTACTGTCGATAGCATCGCCTGTTAAGCTGATACCTAACTTCGCCGCAAGATTGGTAGCAGCCTCGTCAGATAACCACGCTTGCCAAACATTTGGGTTCTCACGCAAAAACACCAATGCTTGCTCGTCTCCGCTACGTTTGCTTTCGCTCATCTCTAAGATAGCGCCATTGAGATCATCAGAAGTGAATTGTATTTTTTTGAAGACATCTGCCAGCTCAGGATTAGACTCAATAAACGGCGTAGAGACTGCAATCCCTAAAGGCGATACAGGGAACCCAGAGACACAATCGACAGTACCATCAGCTCGTAATAAATCCTGCCAACAGGCAGCGTTATGAGCAGGAAACGCCAATGGCGCAAAGTCGTATTTTGCCATCAGACCCGTAGGTTGCCAGTAATAAAACAATAGTGGCTTATGCTGCTCAAAGGCAGAAGAGATTTCGGCATCAAGCGCAGCACCTGTACCAGGATGAGCATTGTTAAAGGTACTGTCTAGACCTGTGGTTTTTAGCAAACGGGTATTGAATATCTCACACGTCCAACCAGAGGGACAGTTCATAAAACGAGACTTTCTAGGGTCTTCAGGATCTTTAAACAGCTCAGCGTATTTGGGCAGATCCTGATAACTGCGTAGACCTGGATTTTCTTCTAATACATAGTCAGGAACATACCAACCTTGAGTTGCACCGCCCTTGAGCGTATCGCCAATGATTGCTACCTTATTCTGCTCAATGGCTTGCTCCATGATCGGTGAGCGACCAACCCACTGCTCCCCAATGACTTGGATATCATTTTGTGACAACGCCGTATCAAGCGCAGGGCCTGCCCCTGGTACCTCTTCAACTGTACAACCATAACCATCTTCAGCGATGTACTTGAGCACCCCTGAGGTAAACTGACCACTCTCCCATGTCAGCGCGCCAAATTTAATCGGCGACTCGCAAGCTGCTGACGCCGACACTGGCACTAACAGCACGCTCATACAGAGTAAACTTAACGCAATCCATTGGCGCATGGGGTGTCCTATTAATAATTGATACGGCACTAGAGCGATGACACGATACTTCTGTCTAGACTTATAACAAAGTGTAGCGACTTATCAGACTGATGACAAATGCTTATTTTTCGCTTAGTCAGCACCATTATCACGCTGCTAATAATATTGAAAATAGTGATTAAACCTTATCAATCTACTCATATTTTTGACAAAAAAATAGCACTTACCTAAGTAAATGCTATTTCTTATCATATTGTCTGTTTAGCATATCAATGATATGACCCTGATATAGTCAAAACAGCTGCTTAAACACAGTAATATTAAAAGCATCGCTATTTCAAACTTGAATATATCAATACTTCAAAATACTATTTTAAAAACAGTGCCATAGCCTTTTTGAACAATCCACCATAAGGTGGCAACAACAAATTCAGACCGTTGAGCTTCGATTGAACAAACACTGGTTTCATATGACTTAAACGCTCAAACCCTGCCTTACCATGGTAAACACCCGTACCTGACTCACCGACACCGCCAAACGGTAAATCATGCTGGGCCACATGTATCAATACTTCATTAATACATAGACCACCAGAGACCGTATTGTTACGCACTTTTTCGATACCACCATAGTTATTACCAAAAATGTATAAGGCTAACGGTCGTGGACGTGCATTCACAAACGCAATCGCATCATCAAGCGTCTCGTAATGCATCAATGGCAGTATCGGTGCAAAAATCTCATTTTGCATAACGGCACTATCAGGCGCAGGCTCACTCACAATCACTGGCGGCATTAGACGCGTTTCGATATTGGCCTCAACAGCAGTAAGCGGATGTATCTCACCGCCTGTCAACGAATCTAGGTAGCCTTTGACTCGTTTAAACTGGTCACCATTGATGATTCGCGAATAATCTGGATTGTTTTCAATATTAGGATAGTGTTTTTCCATCCATGCTTTTGCCAAACTGATGAACTGCTCATGATATTGACGTTGAATCAACACATAGTCAGGGGCAATGCAGGTTTGACCAGCATTTAATGTCTTGCCCATCATCACACGATTAACCACCGACTCTAGATTGGCATCATCCAATACAACCACGGGAGACTTACCACCAAGCTCAAGCGTGACTGACGTCAAATTAGGCGCCGCCGCTGCCATGACTTTTTTGCCCACTGCCGTCGAACCGGTATAAAGCAGGTGATCAAACGGTAACGAGCTAAATGCCGCAGCGATATCGACCTCGCCTAGTACCACACAGACCATGTCTGGAGAAAAATAACGCGCAACCGCATCCGCAAATGCTTGGGCAAATTGCGGTGCTGCTTCACTCATTTTAATCATCACCCTATTGCCCGCAGTCAACGCATCAATCAACGGCCCTACTGCCAAAAACAACGGGTAGTTCCAAGGCACCATAATACCGACGACACCTAGTGGCTGCGGCTGGATTTCGTTGTGGGCAGGCATATACAATGCTGAAATAGAAGCACGTTGGGTTTTCATCCATTTTTTGCCGTGTTTTTTGGCATGGCTGATACCCGTAAAGCTCGGAAATAGCTCGGCAAACTGCGTCTCTGACTCACTGCGATAACCAAAATCTGCATTGATTGCCTTAGCAAAACTGACTTGATTATCGCTGAGCATGATCTCTAAGTTGTCGAGTTGCGTCTCACGCGTTGCCCAATCATTGATTGGCTTCGTCCGGCTGAGTCCTTGCAGATGTGCAAACTGTGCTCGCATCTCATCAATAGTATTGGCGGTACTAAGCATTTTAGGCGCTCCTTGTGCTACTAGACTGGCATCCATTGAAGTCTGCTCACTGGTATTTTGGTTATTATCTGTCATTTAGCTTCCTTGTTATATGTATTGGCGTCACTATACTATGTTGGGTCATAGCTTCTATATTGGGTTAAAGACTCTATATTTCTAGTCAAGGGATTGCTGCAATGGCAACCTCTAAACGATAAATAATCGTGAGCTTCCATTCATTACATTCTAATGTAGCCTAGTCAATAGCCAATGAACAGCAGATTCAGTTGACTACTGCGTCTGTACACAGCTGGTCTTTATGAGTTTTACAGAAGCGAAATTTATAGAGTCTCAATTTATAGAGATACAGTTTACACAAGCACTTTTTACACAGGCACAAAATATAACCTTGGGTGGCAATCTGAAAAACTGCTACACTTCATATCAAGAAACGACACCTCCAAAATATTAATAATTCAAACTTTTAAACCAGAAACAATAAGACTGCTACTCTCATGGAAAATATCACGCAACCGCTCAATGAAACGCTGATCACTAAATATCTATCAGCAGCCGACTATAATCCAACCCATGATGCAATGCTTGAGCGTACGCTTGAGCGGATTGCCTTAAAAAAAGAGCAAGATATACGCACACCTGATGAATTATGGATTGTCGATCACAATGACGTTTACACACTTGGACAAGCAGGCAAAGAAGAGCACATATTACAGCGCACTGACACCCCAATTATCAAGACTGATCGCGGTGGTCAAGTCACTTGGCACGGCCATGGACAACTGGTTGTTTATTGGTTATTCGACTTGCACAGCTTAGGCTGGAGTGTGCGCAACTTGGTATCACATGCAGAACAAGCTATCGAAGATGTGATTAATGAATGCTTACAGGATTCAGAGGCCTCTAGTAATAATATCAGCGCCCACGCACGCCGTGATGCACCCGGTGTTTACTTATATGCGGATATGCCTGAACCAGATAGCAATACCGATATGCAAACCAACGACACACCTGATGATGATAAAATCATGCTAGGCAAAATGGCCTCGCTAGGCTTTAAGATTAAGCATGGCTTTAGTTACCATGGTATTGCTGTCAATTTAAATTGTGATTTGTCAGCATTCAATGCCATCAATCCTTGCGGTTATGCAGGGATGCAAATGCTACGACTGTCTGACTTTGTGACCATGCAGAAAGCGCCAAGTGCACAAGTAACTCAACAGATCAGCAACGCTTTAAGCTATGAGCAAGTGACTCAGAAGCTGATTGATAATATTGCCAAACGTCATGCTGGACTGATTGAGTTACGAGCACTCGCACCCAAATAGATGCTTTGAGTCCATTTTTGCATAATCTTTTTTTGCATAATCTCTTGCGCCCTTAGACTTAAGCAATATGAGAAAATTTGTAGCAAACTTGCTATAATCGCTGTCGGTACAATTGGTGCAGCGATGATATGACAATATCGCAGCCCAACCCTTATATATTATTCAAATATTTAAAACAAAATAAAACTGGAGCACCTTATGACTGATTTTAATAAAATTCTAGATGCAGGCGACGTAGATGGCGGCATCATCAACGTAGTAGTAGAAATTCCAGCTGGTAGCAGCCACAAAATCGAATGGAATCGCGAACTAGCCGTATTTGAGCTTGATCGTATTGACCCACAGATTTTTGCTAAGCCTTGCAACTATGGCTTTATCCCACAAACACTTGACGAAGATGGCGATGAGTTAGATGTGTTATTGCTGACTGAGCAACCATTACCGACAGGTATTTTCTTAAAAGCCAAAGTAATCGGTGTCATGAAGTTCGTTGATGATGGCGAAGTGGATGACAAAATCGTTGTCGTACCTGCTGACGACCGTGACACAGGCAATGCTTATAACAGTCTAGCTGATTTGCCAAAACAGCTAATCAACCAATTAGAGTTCCATTTCAGCCATTATAAAGACCTGAAAAAACCAGGTACTACGGTTGTTGAATCTTGGGGTGATGTTGCAGAAGCCAAAGAAGTCATCAAAGAGTCAATCCAACGTTGGAAAGATTTATAATTTATCAAAGATTGGCAGAAATGCTGATAAAGATAGATATTAAAATACCGCAGTCATGATTATGATTGCGGTATTTTTTTGCTTGAATATTATGTCTGTAAAGCAGCTATAATAAACGCAACACCATATTTATATTTTTACGTCGCAATAAGGACAACCATGTTTAACGCCGACCCTAGCTCAAAACCAGTCAATACAAAGCTGCCAAAAGATATCACCATCATGATTGAAAAAAACAATCTGGTGATGGCCATCAAAACATTGGCATCTGACGAAAACATCAGCATGGATGAAGCCAAGGTACGGATTGACGCTTATGAGATGCAGTTAAAGGTAAAGCAGCAGCAGAAACTCAATACTATCGCAAACAAGCAAGGCATACCCAGTCAGGCTATTAGTTTTGATAGAGAACCAGAAACGGAAGATAAATCTGATAAATTGGTCAAAAATCGTCTCAAAGCCAATAAGACAGGTAAATCGTTTAAGAACCTGCAAGATGGTGTAGAGAGTCAGCTTGATGATTTAGGATATAAAAAACCACTACTGCCTTATTGGATGAAACGGTTGCTGGTTATCGCTGTCGTTATGGCAGGGTTGTTTTGGATATTATGGCAAGTTTTCGGTTAAAATTTTGTACCGAGGCATTACAGCTAATAAACGTGATTGTTTAAATAGTTGGTACTAAAACCTAACGAGGTCTGCTAGTTTAGACGGTCTATTATAAGTAGTTCCACAAATACAGTCTGTTTTAAGTGGTCTATTAATGGATTTGAAGGGTGAAATAGCTAGTTTCCTTGGGGTATACTCTACGCTAACTATAACTTCATAAGGATTTTAAATGCCAGATGCCTATATGGAAATTTACACCGAACATCAAAGTGAGACTTGCTTAGAATGGGTAAATAGCATGGTTAAAATGCTGATGGACTTCTACGAAAACACAAGAGGATTAAAATGGTCAGGGGTATATTCAGAAACTTACCAAGGTAAAGGGTACACTTTCGTCCATCTTTCTACTTTACTCAAACACAGTGAAAATGATGCTTATAAATTACTTTTTGATTTTATTCAAGAACGATGCCTGTTACTCATTAAAGATCGCCCTGATAACTGTCATATCTTATTAACTCCGCAGTCCTCAACAGATTACAAAGATGGTTTGGGTCTAGGTAATAGCCAGACTACTCAAAAATTCATCCAATTTCCTAATGTTGGAGTAACTACTTCAAGGTTTGCAGGTTATAGACGAATAGAGGTCATCATGGCACATAAAAAAACTGGGTTTAGTGTCATTGCTAACGATCATAGAAGTCAGATTGCCAATACAGAAATAGCAGGTCAGTATCTGTATTCTAGAATACAGTTTTATAAATATTTACCTAAGGAGGCTATTTGGCATTAGAACATTTTGATATTCAATAATTATACACTATCAATTCACACGACGAGTATCACTTGAAGTACACTGCCATTATTTAGATAACTCTAACCATTGCTATCACTAGCCTACAACCGAAGATTCAAGTCCTCACTAGGGAACCGAACCAGTGAAAGCACTTGATTGGTTCGCCATAGGCATACCCAAAACATACATTCTATACACGATAACTCATCTATTAATAGTCGGGGCAGTTCAGAAACCTGACTTTAAACCCATAGGTTGAGTTGTATGGCGTTTTGCCATATATTTGCCCAGTAAGGGTAAGCAAAATGCTGGTAATTGAAAAGCACCCAGTAAAGGTAAAAACACCGCACCCATAAAAGGTGCCGTTATGGTGTAAGCAAGTAATACATTGCGTCCACCACACACCAACGCAGCGATAATGGCATTTTCATAGCCAAAACGCCGATATATTACATAAGCTGTAAAATAAAACACCAATGCCAATACAGAACTTAGCGCCAGTAATAACAATGCTTGCCACGGATTATGGTCAAAGGTGTCAAGAAATCCTGCCATCAACCCCAGTGGAAACAACATCAGCAGTAAAATATTAAACTGTCCAATTTTGGGATAATAACGTGACAAAATAGCAGGTGAAACGAGCCGACGTACCCCTAAAGCTAGCACCATTGGCATAACAATATAAACCAACAAGCGATTGATATAAGTGCCAATGTCTACATTCGCATTTTTATCGCCTAATAGCCACAATACGCCTAATAATGTACATGGCATAATGAGTGTAGCAGCGATGGTTTTTGCCGTCGCTAGTTGTGCATCAAACCCCACCGCATTGACCAATGCACCACTACCAAATAACGGGGCAGTGGCACCAAGACCTGCAATAGCCAACAGCCAATCGCCACGTACGCCGAGCGCATAAGCAATCAGTATTAAAACCAGACTCATACCCCCACTTTGCAACAAGGCAAAAACCCACACATAGCTTGTCGCTATACGCTTTAATAGCGCATATTGGTCGATACCCAGTAAAGTAAAAAACATTAAGAAAAACAACATTTGGGGTAAATATACCAATACCGCGTTGGATACGTTTGGAAAAACAAAGCCAAAAATTGCGCAAACTGGCATAATTAATGTGCTATGACGCGCAATAAAACGAAGAAACATGACCTTTCCTAATAAAAAATATTCATATAAAAAAGGATATTACTCCCCTTTTTTACCATCCATTATGCAAATAATCCCCACATGATACTCTTTTAGTATTTTAATTACCTAATCATGCCATTGTTACGGTTTACTGCCTTTTTAGTCCAGTTAGATAACTATCGCTTGAATTAAGGACATGCCCTAGAGAGACGCTACCCCGAACGCTCGAAAATATATCTGCTATTATAGCAATAACCTACAAATGTATATCCTAAAGCAACTCTCTTGAGACTCACCATGATCTTTCTGAATACCTCGCTCACCAGCAAGATAACCCTCTTTTTAACAGCAGCAATTTTATCCGTGTCGGCACTGGCTGCTGATTTTAACCAAACCCAACATTTGGCTTATCAAGGGGATGCTAAGGCTCAATTTAATCTTGGAGTGATGTACAAGAAAGGTGAAGGTGTGCATCAAGATTATGCCAAAGCGGCTGAGTGGTATAAAAAATCTGCTAACCAAGGATTAGCTGATGCTCAATATAGCCTTGGAATACTGTACAACAACGGCCAAGGCATGCATCAGGATTATGCTAAAGCAGCTGCGTGGTATAAAAAAGCGGCTGATCAAGATAATGCTAAGGCTCAATACAATCTTGGAGTGATGTATCTCAAAGGCGAGGGCTTACGCCAGGATTATGCGAAAGCGGCTGTGTGGTATGAAAAAGTAGCGAATCAGGGCGATGCTAAGGCTCAATACAATCTTGGGTTGATGTATGACGCAGGCTTAGGCGTGCGTCAGAATTCTGAAACTGCTAAAGAATGGTTTGGTAAATCTTGCGACAATGGGAATCAAGATGGTTGTAATAAGTATCAACAATTAAATGCAAGATAGAGAATATTAAACCTTTTCAGACAAGATAAAGGGATTATCAAAAATAACCTCTCAACTTTATGTTGCTCAATCTTCAGCACTACTTACCCAACCAAACTCTTCCATGATACGCATCCACTGATCGTCTAATCCCGCTTTTAGCAACAACGGTTCACCAGTAACCGGATGGCTAAGCGCTAACGTTTGAGCATGTAGCAGCATGCGCGTACAGTCATATTGAGTACGAAAAAATCGTGTGTGACGTATATCACCGTGGCTGGTATCACCTACAATGTGATGGAATAAATGTCTCATGTGCCGACGCAGCTGATGTTTACGCCCAGTCTCTGGTGTCAAGCGCATGAGACTATAGCGGCTAGTATCATGCTTTTTTGACACTGCAAACGGCAACTCAATCTGTGCCAAACTCTGCCAGTGGGTCACTGCTTCTTGAGCAGGTTTGTCCAAATTGGCAAACTTATCGGCAATCGCATCGGGCTTAAAGCTTAACGCATAATCAACACTGCCCTGCTCTGACATATAGCCGCGCACCACAGCTAAATACTGCTTCTTCACCTCGTGTGCCGTAAACGCTTCAGTAAGGCTACGCGCCACAGCTGGGCTCTTGGCAAACAACAACACACCTGATGTAGGCTTATCTAACCGATGCACCGGAAACACATGACAACCGACCGCATCACGGGTAAGTTGCATAGCAAAGCGCGTCTCGCCTTTATCCAGCCAGCTGCGATGCACCAGTAGACCAGCCTCTTTATTAATCGCCACTAGATACTCATCTTCATAGATAATTTCTATTTGGTTAGCTTGGTTAGCGGTTTCGCTTTCGATATCCATGTTTTCAGTGCTCATACTTTAGCCGTTTTTAGCCCATTTAACAGTTTTTGTTCGAATTTTGGACATGCTCTAACCAAAACGCTGTTGCAAGTAAGCGTTGATATCATTAGATTCATACATCCATTGGACATCGTTGTTTTCTTGAATACGTAAACAAGGCACTTTTATTCGCCCACCGTTTTCAGCAAGCTCATTGCGAAATTGCTCATTGTTTTTTGCATCTCGAAGCTCAATAGGCACATTTAACTTATGAATTTGACGACGTACTTTTACGCAAAAAGGACAAGATTGAAATTGATACAACGATAAATCTTCACCAGCCTTATTAACAAGAGCTTGTTCTTCTTCAGTGCGTTTCATAGCATTACCTTGGGTCATGACACTTATACCAGCAATAATTCGTCCTAGACCTTCTCGTAGCAATTTAACTAACATTCTTACCTCTTCAAATTATCTTATGTGAATTCTTTAACACTCAGAGAATGAGTGCTTAGTGTGTATCTATATGGCTGTTAGGATTTTTCGGGTGTGCAAGACTTAATTAATAATCTCATTGAGCATAGAAGTCGATATGATTAGACCATGGCAAATCTATTCTACTATACTCTCAACCGCATTGGTTAGCATCGTAAACGAGGCATCTATGCTGAGGTGCTAAAAACAAAATCTTAAAGCATCTAATAGTCTCGTGGTTCTGGTCATCAGATAGCTAAAAAGCACCGCTGTTCTACCCATTCATATAAGTATTAATATCTCTTAAGGCACTAAAAAAGGATACCGCAGTATCCTCTTTGATCTTATGTCAGAGCCAATAAACCTGCTGTTTTAGTGATACTCACCAGGAAGGATTCTAGCAAAAGCACGCTGAGCAAGGTTTAACTTCTTATCGGTAGTCATTCCAGCGCGAGTACTTGGGAAAATACGATAACCTATCGATTGAATGCCAACGTTGATCGCTGGTGCCAATGAATAAGTAGCTGACGCAAACTTGCCCATATTACTGGCAATGCTATTTGGCTTATCGACGATAGCTCTTGCGACCATCAACGCGGCTTCATCAGGCATCAACGCAGGCATGTAGCGGTATAGCTTGGTTGGGGCAATCATAGGCGTACGAACCAATGGCATAAAGATATTGGTAATCGTCACATTATCCCCTTTTACTTCAGCAGCTAAGCAGCGACTAAAAGCATCTAATGCCGACTTAGATGCGACATAAGCGGCAAAGCGCGGACTGTTTGCCAGTACACCAATCGAGGATATGTTGACAATTTGACCCGTCTGACGTTCAATCATCGTCGGCAAAAATCCGAGAACTATTTTAACGGCACCAAAGTAATTGATATCCATCGTACGCTCAAAATCATGGAAACGATCGACCGATTCATGAACTGAACGACGAATCGAGCGACCAGCGTTATTGACCAAGACATCAACATGGCCAAAATCTATCAAAATTTGCTCACTAACTTTTTCAATAGCATCCATATCAGTCAAATCGCAAGGGTAATAATCGGCATTACCACCAAGTTCCTCGATACTTTCTTTAACGGCTTTCAGTTTGTCTTCGGTACGTGCCAACAAGATAACATGAGCGCCGCATTCGCTAAGCAAAAAAGCAGTACGTTCGCCAATACCACTTGAAGCTCCTGTAATAATAATATTCTTACCTGTTACTGCTTTGGTTATCGCTTGTTTCGAGGGATTGGCCATAAAAATTCCTTTTTGTTTGTCCTATGCCTATGAACATCTCAATTATAGAATAGCAAGAAAGCATGGACTAAAGTGAATAAAACAGCCATCGCATCCAGATAATTTGACGACTTTGGGAATTCAAAAACTTATAATAGTGTGATTACTGCATTTGCGATTTCACCGATTCAATAACCCAATATTCCTGTGGCAGTAAACGCTTGTATTACCTATCACTCATGGGCTTTTAAAAAACTCTCTACAACGCGAAACTGACCAGCGGTACTCTCTTCACCATACATCGCTTGCCTAAAGGCGTTGGAGTTTGGAATGCCTGTCGTATACCAAGCGATATGTTTGCGCGCGATACGGCAACCAGAGTACTCACCATAAAAGCCATATAGCTCTTGCAAGTGCGCCAGCACAATCTCTTTTATCTCGCTCACACTAGGTGCTTCCAGAGTCTCACCAGTCCGTAAAAAATGCCCGATATCACGAAATATCCATGGTTGACCTTGGGCTGCACGCCCTATCATGACGGCATCACAGCCTGTTAGTTCATATACACGTTGGGCTTTTTGTGCGCTATCGATATCACCATTGGCGATGACTGGAATACTGATGCTTTCTTTAACTTCACGTATCAGCTCATAGCGTGCTTCGCCCGTATACATATCCTCGCGCGTACGCCCGTGAATGGCAATAGCGGCAATGCCTGCTTGCTCTGCCCGCTTGGCCACTCGCAAGATATTTTCACGGCCATTTTCATAACCCAAACGTGTCTTTAGGGTGACTGGTGCATCGACTGCATTGACAGCTGCATCTAGCAAGCGCGCAACCAAATCTTCATCCTGCAGCAACGCAGAGCCTGCCAGCTTACGGCAAACTTTTTTGGCAGGACAGCCCATATTGATATCGATAATCTGCGCACCATTATCAATTTGATAACGAGCAGCTTCAGCCAACTTATCCGGTTCCGCTCCTGCTATCTGTGCAGAAATAGGCGCAATTTCATTATCGAAATTGGCACGATAGAGTGATTTTTTGCGTGCATAAAGCGCCGTATCAGCAATAATCATCTCGCTGACTGCGTGACCTGCGCCAAATGACTTACACAATCGGCGAAAAGGATTGTCTGTCACACCCGCCATAGGAGCCACCATCAGACGATTTTCAATCGTCAGACCACCGATAGTTAACGGCTGTAATAATGGATGCTCAGACACTGGCAAAGACGAGGGTAAAACAGAAGAATCTATAGACATAAAAAACGGCTTGATCTGCAGAGAAAACAAGCCGTTATTCTAAGGAATCCTGCACTTATTGCAAGCTATTAACGTGAATAACTTGCATCAATAAACACTAATTCATCATCAAGCCGATTATTTATCGAACACACTGCCCTGCTCTAATGTGATGTCTTCATCGTGCTCTTGCATACGCCATGGTAGGCTATCTGGAGACACGTTTAAAAAGTGCAGGTATTTTTCGAACTGGTCGATGATATCGTTGATGACAGAGTCTGACTTATAACCATACAAGTCATAGGTTTGACCGCCACGGCGCAGATATACTTCTGCACGGTGATGATGCTCTTGTGGCAAATCATTGGCCATTTTTTCAGTGTAATAATCAGGAGCATCATGCTCTGACAAGCGCACTTCATACCAAAACTCAACATCGTCACCACGCTGTAGTTCCAGTATCGCGCGATTATTAATAGCATCATAATTCACAGAGGGCTTCCAACCTGTTTCAGCGAACTTCTCTGAAACCTCGGTCATCGATGGCATGACTACGTTTTTGATATAGCTTAAAACTTTGTCTCGTGTAGGCTGATCGGTGATGTAATCAATACGATCGCGCCATGCTGATGAATTTAATAGATGCGGTGGTAACTTGCTATTGTTATACAAGCTTTGGTTACGATGACCTTCGATACGTAACGCACGCCACATCCCAAACATCGCAATCAACATAATGACGGCAAACGGCAAGGCACTCACAATAGCGGCTGTTTGCAAGGCCTCTAATCCACCAGCCAGTAGCAGTGCTGATGCGACCGCACCTTCTGTAACGACCCAAAACGTCCGCTGCCACCATGGCGTATCACTACGGCCACCAGCTGCTAGCGCATCAATGACCAATGAACCAGAATCCGATGACGTCACAAAAAAGGTAATAATCAATAGAACCGTCAATGAAGAGACGAACTGAGTAAACGGTAAGTTCTCTAATAGTTTAAACAAGGCAATCGCTTGGTTGTTTTGCACGTCACCGATTAATGAGGTATAGCCATCAATCATAATCATATTCAGTGCGGTGTCACCAAATACGGCAAACCAAAAGAAAGTAAAGAAAGTCGGTACTAGCATCACCCCTAACACGAACTCACGAATCGTACGGCCACGGCTAATCTTGGCGATAAATAAGCCGACAAACGGTGCCCACGCAATCGTCCATGCAAAGATAAACAGCGTCCAGTTACCAATCCAGTCATTATGCTCATAAGCCTGCAAGCTAAAGGTACGCTCAACGATATTACCCAAGTAGCTCCCTGTATTTTCCATAAAGGCATTGAGGATAAATATCGTCGGCCCCACGATGAATACAAATAGCATTAAGGCGGTTGCCAATAGCATATTTAAGATAGACAGTCGCTTTACGCCTTTATCCATACCTGCCAGCACTGATGCCAGTGCAGCAGCGGTAATCACTGCAATGGCAATGACCTGAACCCCCGTACTGACAGGCACCAGATCTGGCATGAGATAATTCAGACCCGCGTTGATTTGTGATACCGATAGACCCAAACTGGTCGCGATACCAAACATGGTACCGACAATCGCAAACACATCGACCGCATGACCGATAGGACCATGTATCTTATCGCCAATCAGAGGATATAACGTGGAGCGCATCGACAGCGGCAAACCATGGCGAAAGGAGAAATATGCCAGCGATAACCCTACTACGGCATAAATCGCCCAAATGTGAAAACCCCAATGAAAGTAAGCAATCTGCATCGCTTCTTTTGCAGCGGCAATGGTCTCTGGCGCAGACATAGGCGGACTGGCAAAATGCATGACAGGCTCTGCCACACCAAAGAAGAGCAGCGCAATCCCGTAGCCTGCCGAAAACAGCATGGCAAACCATTCTAGGAACTTATACTCAGCCTCTGCATGATCAGGCCCAAGCTTAATCCCGCCATAAGGCGAAAAGGCCAATGCGATAATAAATAATAAGAACAATGCTACTGCCAGCATATAAAACCAACCAAACGTTTCGGTGGTAAAGTTCAGCACATCACTGAACAGCGCTCCCGCTGCATCAGGGTTGATAGCCGTACCAACCACCAATAACAGCATAATAATGGCTGCTGGTACAAACACTGGCAGTAAAATAGTCGAACGAGGTAATTTACTCATAAAAAATAATGTCCTCAAAATGAATCAAACGTACGTAGATAGGTATGATTTTTATCACACTCCTTTCAGAAACCCTAGGTAAGCACTGAATTCGTAACATTACTTCAAAGATTGTTACATGACTATTACCAAGCAATAAAAAAAGGCAGCTTGTTAGCTACCTTTTTATTGATATAGACCTATTCAAAATTTATAACTGACATCTCAAGCGATATTAATGCTTCTAGGGTGTGTCTTCATTTCAAAAACGGTGATAAAAATGAGATGAACTGCCGTCAAACAAGAAAAATAGCGCAGATAATATCGGGATATTAACCAGCTATTTGACGATGTTTGGCAAGATTTAGCCATTTTTAGCCCATTTAGATGACTATCGGGTGAATTGAAGACACGCCCTAATCTCTAATTGTATTTTATTTATTCAGCATCAATCACCGCCGCCAACTGCTTAGCCAAATTGGCCAACTGCTCTTGGTCAGCCATCACAGCAGCATGGCGACCCAGCTCATGAATACTGCTAGGAATCAAATGTATATGATAATGAAACACGGTCTGCCCTGCCTGCGCACCATTTAATTGCATTTGAATAACTCCTTCTCGCGCAAACACTTGGCGCTGGGCTTGCATGACTTTCTTAGACGTCATCAAAACAGCCGAGGCATACTCTGGCTCAAGATCTGCCAAATCAACAGCCTTTTGCTTCGGTATGACCAAAACGTGGCCTTCTGCTTGTGGCATGATATCCATAAAGGCAAGGGTTTTATCATCTTCATATACTTTATGATAGGGAATATCACCGTCTAGCATTTTGGCAAAAATGTTGTTGTTATCATAAGTAGTTTGTTGATTCAATTCAGTCATTATTTTTCCTTTGATTACATGATTATTAGATATTTCATTATATTTATAATGGTGCTGATCACTTTTTATATAGTGGACGAAATCCAAACTGAGTACAAGCCAACAATGTGAGATCAAGATTATTAAATCAATTGTAACTGGCTTTGTTAACGAGCTTTAAAAAAATACTTTTCCAAAAAATGAGCCAGCCATAAAAAAACCGGATACCAAAAACGATAAATATGTATAAACCGTTGATGTATAAATTATGAAACCATGCTTCTTGGTCTATCAAACCTAACGTGAACCAGTTTGCATTGGTTAAAAACGCTAACATGCCAATGGCCATAAAAAATCCAAAAATAAGCGACCAAGCACAACTACGTAAAAAAGACATGAAGCTATGAATATTTCTAGGGTCAATCTGCTGCATTCCCATCCATTTCAATGGCTTCCACAATACGATCGACAATGCCACTAAGATAGGAACAAACATCATCACTCGGATAAAGTGGTAAAACATTGCAGCATCACCAAATGGAGAAGCCAAAAACGCCCATTCGTCGCCAAACTGTTGCTTCAGTTTGGTATCTGCACTATTACCACTAAAATATAAATCAAAAAATTTTCTGTTCTCATTAATTGGTGGTAGCGTCAAGTTATTATGTATCCAACCAATGCAGGCATTGACCCAGTCAGGCTGCCACACTAGGCTCAGATCCCTTATCCAGCAGCGGGTATACAATATATCGAAGAGTATGAATGCAAATAAAAATGCCAGTGATAGCGTTTCTAATCGGTTAGGGGGCAACTTGCCATTGCTAGTAATCTGCTTATGTACCTGCTCTCTTTGCTCAATATCCTCTATGCTGTCTAGCGTTTCATACACTTTGGCAGTAGCTTGAAACAGGTACGCATTTTTGCCTTTTATCAGCCGATACCAAAACTTAGGAACACTTAAGGCCACACATAAGAGCAAGAACCATACTGAGTTGAGGATTAGGTTTTGAATATCGTTGAATACTGGTATGCGTATACCAATAGAAAATAAGCCAACGAAAAACCAAAATAGGCATATGAGTAAATAAAAGAAGAGATACTCTTCATAGAGACGGTCTGATGTCATCCATTCTTGGATAGATTCGTTATCGGAAGGGGTTTTCATTAATTATTCTATCTATATGCTTATCTAAAAATTCGGTTATATTCTACATTTTTTTAACAAACAAAATACGACTAGTTCATAATTGACTATTTACCCAATGATATTCTTTTACCAGTATAAATCACTTCCTCAGATCACCAATTTATTAGCGAGCCATGCCCTTAAAATGTTATATTGACCCTCTATTTTAATAACATGATGTTTATGGACTCGCCTACCTTGACGACTCAATCAGATGACAATCACGCTCATTCCACACTTAATGACACGCCATCAACCTCTGTATCCGATGACACAGTGTCTGCGAGCGATGCGCAACAAACCAATGCGAATAATAGTGCACAAACCCTTGCGCCTAATACCATTATTTTGGCAGATGCCTTAACTGATAAAACAATCGCTTGGCGGATTCATAATTGTAAAATCAGCAAAAAAACAGTCACTCAAGACCTCCCGCTGCCCTTTCTATATCATTACGACAGTTTAGATGATGTGATTAAACAGACGCATCCACTCACACCTGCGCTACTGGCTAAATTCAATATGCCCATGACGGCTCATGAAGCCGCTCAATTCATTGGTATTAGTGAAGCGCTATTGAGTAGCCCGTGGCATGTCAAAGTCATTGGCTCATTGGTTGTCTTTAGTGAGACTCTGCAACTAGCAGTACGTCTACATTGGACCAACTCAGGCAAAGAGACGCAGCAAATCTATACCAAAAATGCTGCTGACGCGCTCACCGCTTCATTTAAAGACTGGCAGTTTTTTGGCCGAGTGGATGTGCTCTATAAAAACACTCAGCAGGCACTGGTCAGTATCGACGAACAAGCACCCGCTAACGCTCAGATTATGAACATCGATGTGAGTAGCGATTATCAGCTTTTGCCATCGCCTCATGCGTTAGCGATTATCGCCAAACTAGATGCGGATAAAGTCGATCTGCCGTGGTTTGAGACAGCGATATTAGAGCGTCTTGAATAGCACTTTTTTGATCCATCATTTATCATAAGCAACGAATTGTTTTTAGGTATTCATAGCTAATGGTATGGTAACAACCTAGAATTATTCACTAGTCCTCACGCATCATAAAAAGCACACTATCAATATCACAGCTGAGGCTGAACATTTTAATAAACCTCGCCTATTTGTAAGGAATATCACATGGATTATCGCTCAAAAACCTCTACTGGTGGTCGTAATATGGCAGGCGCGCGCGCACTATGGCGTGCAACTGGCATGACTGACGGCGACTTTGGCAAGCCAATTATTGCCATTGCCAACTCATTTACTCAGTTTGTACCTGGTCACGTGCATCTAAAAGATCTTGGACAACTGGTCGCACGTGAGATTGAAAAGGCGGGTGGTGTTGCAAAAGAGTTCAATACTATTGCGGTCGATGATGGTATTGCGATGGGCCATAGCGGTATGTTGTACTCGCTACCCAGCCGCGACCTGATTGCCGACTCTGTCGAGTACATGGTCAATGCCCACTGCGCGGATGCGCTAGTGTGTATTTCTAACTGCGATAAAATCACACCGGGTATGTTGATGGCCGCCATGCGCCTTAACATTCCAGTGGTATTTATTTCAGGTGGCCCAATGGAAGCTGGCAAAATTTTAGCCAGTACGGTTGGTAAGAGCCACAATACTGATAGCAGTGACAGCAGCGCAGTTCGTAAACTCGACCTCGTCGATGCAATGATGGATGCCGCTGATGACAGCATTAGTGATGAAGATGTGGCCGCTATCGAAGCCTCAGCTTGTCCAACTTGTGGTTCATGCTCTGGTATGTTTACTGCCAACTCAATGAACTGCTTGACCGAAGCTTTAGGCTTGGCATTACCGGGTAATGGCTCACTACTAGCCACTCACTCACTACGCCGTGAGCTATTCTTAGAAGCAGGTCGCACCATTGTGTCATTGGCCAAACGTCGCTATGAGCAAGATGACGATTCAGTATTACCGCGCTCAATCGCTAGCAAAGCGGCTTTTGAAAACGCGATGACCTTGGATATCGCCATGGGCGGCTCGACCAATACTATTTTGCATCTGTTAGCGGCTGCTAATGAAGCAGAAATCGACTTTAAAATGCATGATATTGACCGTCTAAGCCGTGGTGTTCCTTGCCTTGCAAAAGTCGCTCCTGCTTCACAAAAATATCATATGGAAGATGTGCATCGTGCTGGCGGTGTCTTTGCCTTACTGGCCGAGCTTGATCGTGCTGGTCTCTTGAGCACTGACGTACCGACCATTCATAGTCCAACGATGAAAGAAGCGATTGATAAGTGGGATATCATGAACGCTGATAACCTTGAGGCGCGCGCACGCTTCCTTGCAGCACCTGGTGGCGTACGTACCACTGAAGCGTTTTCACAATCAAAAGAATGGTCAAACCTCGACGTCAACCGCGAGTCAGGTTGTATCCGTAGTGCGCAACATGCCTATTCTACAGATGGTGGTTTGGCTGTACTGTATGGCAATATCGCAGAGCGTGGCTGTGTGGTCAAAACCGCAGGCGTTGACGAAAGCATCTTAGTATTTACTGGTCGCGCACGCCTATTTGAGTCGCAAGATGATGCTGTTGCTGCTGTATTGGCTGATGATATCGTTGCTGGTGATGTGGTCATCATCCGCTACGAAGGCCCTAAAGGCGGCCCAGGTATGCAAGAAATGCTGTACCCAACGACTTACCTAAAGTCTAAAGGCTTGGGTAAAGAGTGCGCCCTACTCACCGATGGTCGCTTCTCTGGTGGTACATCAGGCCTATCAATCGGTCACGCCAGCCCTGAAGCAGCCGAAGGTGGTGCCATCGGTCTGGTTGAAGAAGGCGATACCATCCATATCGACATCCCAAATCGTACTATCAACATGCAAGTCAGTGATGCTGACTTGGCCGCACGCCGAGATGCGATGGAAGCACGCGGACGCGATGCATGGAAGCCTGTGAGCCGTGATCGTCATGTGACCCCTGCGCTACGTGCCTATGCTGCTATGACGACCAGTGCCGATACTGGTGCTGTCCGTGATGTGAGCCAAGTAGAACGCTAGAACGTGCAGACTGTGTTTTAAGGTAAATAAACTATCTTAAAACACATTAATCTAAAGACCCATGAAAGCCTGCATATCTTATGCAGGCTTTTTTTCACCAAAAAACAACGCAGCAGACGTTTTAATAACGATTTTTTGCGGTAATTGATTTTTTTTGGCGTCATGATAAGGGTTATCAAAACTGCCCCCTTAAAAACCACGACGTGCCTACTCCTTATGATCGAAAACTATAATTTATTCTTATTAATTTGCGGTGTCGCTTTTTTACTAGGAGCGTTGTTTCCTATTATGTTTAGACGCACGCCCGTCTCCTTACCTATGCTACAGGTCAGCTTTGGTCTAATTATGGGCTATTGGTGGACGACCCTATCGTTTTTAGATCCGATGGATAACGGTTTAATCATCGAAAAACTAACCGAAATTGTGGTGCTCGTGTCATTGGTGGGCGCTGGTATCAAGATTGATACCAAGCTGTCTTGGCGATTGTGGAAGCCGACAGTACGCCTATTACTGATTACCATGCCGATTGGTATCTTTGCGATGGCCATTTTGGGATATTATGCGTTTGGTTTGAGCCTTGGTGCAGCTATTTTGCTAGGGGCCGTACTTGCTCCAACCGATCCGGTACTGGCGTCTAGCATTCAGGTAGGACCGCCTAATACTGGCGGCGAAGACACACCGCGCTTTACTCTCACCTCAGAGGCAGGACTTAACGACGGGCTGGCGTTTCCCTTCGTTTATTTGGCCATAAAAATAGCGGAAGCATTTAGTGAAGGTAATAGCTTTACCAGTGAGATGCTTTGGTCGTGGTTTACCCATGATGTACTGTGGAAAATTGGTGCAGGTTTGGTGGTTGGCATCGTTGTTGGTAAAGTCATGGCAAAGCTAGTATTTTCGAAATATAGCCAAGACACTACTATTTCTCAAGGTTATGTGGTCATCGCCCTGACACTCGTAGCATATGGATTAGCAGAGTTTGTACATAGTTATGGTTTTATCGCTGTCTTTATTGCGGCATTTGCCTTCCGGCGTTCAGAGCATGAGCACAGCTACCATCATAAACTCCATGATTTCGCAGAGCAATCCGAAGGTTTGCTTATGTCGCTCGTACTGGTTATGTTTGGCATTTTTCTAGGTCAAGGATTACAATCAGGTGTGGAGCTGACGTGGCGTGTTTACATCGTCAGCTTCACCTTCCTATTATTGATACGTCCCATTGGTGGGTTTATCGCTTTATCAGGGCTGAATCTTCCTCGCACTGAAAAATACGCCATCTCAGCATTGGGCATCCGTGGTATTGGTACGTTGTACTATCTATCTTATGCGCTAAACCAAGGGTTCTTCGGTGATGAAGATGCACTCAAGTTATGGATTGTCTGCTCAATTGTGATTCTAGCCTCAATCTTCATTCATGGCTTGAGTGCAACTAAGCTACTTAAAATGACACCGAATAAGCCTCATTGAACTTATCAATAAGGTTTTTAAAGCGCTGCATCAATCATACTCAACACAGATTCCGTTAGCGCAAACTGACGGATATCATTGAGCATCGTTGAATCAAAATTATGGACAAAGGCAAATGACAACTGGCGCTCAGGGTCACACCAAGCTACTGAGCCGTTGTAGCCCATGTGCCCAAACCCTTGCTTGCTTACATCAGCTGTTTCATTGGCTTCATTTTGACAAATATCAAACCGACGATGATAACCCAAGCGCCAATGCATCGCTGCTGGCATAACAGCATCTAGTCCTGAGACTTGTGGTGTGGATAGCTGTTCAAAGATTGTGCTATCAATAAGCGTTTGTCCTTGCCACTCGCCGCCACTGGCAAGCATGGCATAAATGGTTGCCAATGCCTGAGCTGAGGCGACACCATTGGCGGCTGGAATCACGGCTTGTAGCGTTTCACGACTATGATAATCGATCGCTTGTTTTCCAACTGGTATGAGCGCTGCCTTATAATTTTTTAGATTGAGCTTGCTCGTGTCAAAGTACAAACGATTAATATAAGCCGTGTCCAACTTAGGCAAGTTGGTTTGCTCATCAGCTTGACCAATATCTGCCGATTTCATATTCGCTAATGCTTGTTGCTGCCAACATGAGTAACTAGGCAGGTTTTCGTAAGCATGCAAGACACTTTGCGAATCTACTTTTAAGGTTGGTTTTTGACGCTTACTACGCAGTTGTGAGTTGTCTTCATTTGATGACTCAAAATCTTTGGCCAGCTTTGCCACTTGGTTAACTTTGCTTGCTGGTACGCCAAAGTAACAGCTATCAGCAATACCTAAAGGCTCAGTAAGATAACGGCGCAGCGCTTCAGCTAAAGACAGTTCAGTAACGGCTTCTATGACACCGCCCAATACCCAACCATAGACTAAAGCACTATAAGCACTGTCATATAGCTCGGCATGGTCTGGTGCAGTGATCGGCATTGCAGCAACCGTCTTGAGCATGTATTCCCAGTCAAGTAAGGCTTCGCCGTCTACCTCGATACTTTGAATGGAAAATAAATTGGCTTGGTGTGACATCACATTGCGTAGCGTAAGCTCACCTTTACCTTGTACCGCAAATGCTGGCCAATAGTGTGCAATAGGCATGTCATAATCAAGCATCTGCTGCGAAACCAATACATGTACCAGCGTCGCCAATATACCTTTACCTGTCGAAAAGTTAATCGCTAAAGTGTCAGGCTGCCATGACATGTCTAAACGTGCCAACCCCGTACTTGCCTGAGCAATACACTTGCCAGCCTGATAGACAACCACCGCACCACCTGCTGGCGCATCATCAAGCTGTAAATCGGTGAGCAGTTGCTGTAAGTGCTGCTGAAGTTGTGTATTAATCTGATTGTTGTGATCAGTTTTATTATTATCGGTCATAGTTTTCCTGCTCTGTTTTATAAAATAGCTAAGTATGAAAAACCTTAGCGCTTAGTATTATACCAATCCCAAAAAATACGATTAGCGGTTCAAACTTATTTTTATTTACTCAAAAAAAAGGCCACCTATCGGTCGCCTTTTTACTCGTCAAACGTGCTTATACTTTAACGTGGTACCAATAGACGATTATGAACTTCTTCGGCAAGCTTAGTCAAACCATGACTGCGCCCACGTTCCATAGCAGTATCCATCTTACGCCCACGCAACCAACCTGCACGCAAGGCAATTGCCGCGCCTACTCTGTTGCCAGTTCCGCAATGTACGACTATTTTTTTGCCGTGGTTTTGGCGTAAAATGTTGTCAAACGCCAATATTTTCAGCTGTTTTAAATCCGCCGCGCCGCCAATAGGCAAATGCTCATAGTGCATACCTGACTGCTCGACCGCTGATGATTCATCAAAATTCAATTCATCATCAGCCTGCAAATTAATCACTAGCTCGACACCCGCTTGCGCTAAAGCTACCACCTTCTCGTCATCGAGTGCACCGCATACAATGGTGTTATCATCAGGACGAAAATAAGGCTCAAAAATAGCAGCTAGATTGACACCATTATCAGGAGCGTCTTGGTCAGTCGTAGCGCTGGCAGTCTCAGCATTGTTATTCGCAACGTCGTTATTAGCGACATCGTCATTGGCAGCTGAATTATCAAGTTGTTCTGGGCTTTTTGCTTCCGTATGTGCAGTCATAAGTATAAAGTTGTTCGTTAAGTTTGCTATTGAAATAGTTGTTAGTTAAACGGCAGTCATGTTACTGACTTCTATGCTAGCTTTCGTTAACTATCACTCTGTAATGTAACCGTACCTGCCAAATGCGGCTTGTCATTCTTAGAGCTATATAGGCCAAACTCACAAGTGCCATCTGCGCTCTCAAGCTGTGCCACTGGATCAGCAATGAGTTCGACTTCTGCTGGCAAAAAGATAGGCAGTTTAAACGACACATCAACAGTACAAGCGTCTGGCAACTCATCCATCATGGCAAGACACTTGGCCTTTGACCACATACCATGAGCGATGGCTTTAGGGAAGCCAAAAGCACGCGCAGATAATGGGTGTAAATGGATAAGGTTAAAGTCACCTGATACAAAGGCATAACGACGACCGATATCTTCTGGTACTTCAAAGATACTGTGAACGCCTTTTGGATTGACTGAGGGTTTGACCACGACTGGACGCGGCGTGCTTTTTTTGTCTTTGCTACGACTTGGTTGTTTGCTACGTGACAGATAGGTCGACGTACCTTCCCAAATCACCTTATCCTCTGATTTGACTGTGGTCACAAAATCAAACTGCTGACCTTGAGCATGGTCACGCAAGTTGTCAAAGGTGACAGACATAGCAACCGTTTCACGCTCACCAATTGGACGATACTGGGTCACACTGTTATCGACGTGTACCAATCCCAGCATAGCAAATGGGAACGGCTCTTTGACCATCATGTTCATTTGCAGCGTTTGAGACAGCACCGAAAAATACGTAATCGGGATATTGCCATTATCAGCAAAACCGCAAATTTTACGATAATCGTTTAAATTACCCTGATCGATGTGCAGATCGTCCACATAATAGGTCGATTGCGGCAACTGATCTCTACTAACTTTACCATTATTGACGATAGGCAATAAACTTTTGACGATATTGGCGTAGGTCGTATGCGCTTTTGGCAGCGCATCATAATGCTTGTCTGACATAATAAATCCTAAGTGGGGCTTGAGCAAATTTTCTTGGTGCATACAGAGATGCTATAAAGTCGTTCGTTAAGGCTTACCAGTAAACAGTATCTTAAGCGCTATACTCAATCCAAAGTATAAGTAATCTACGTGATTTTTAATACAAGTTACAAGCACTTATTATAACGAAACATAATTTGGCTGATGGTTTCTATGTTTTTATCATAAAAAAGCCACCCTCGGGCAGCTTTATTACGATTTATCAGCAATTTTTTCGTAAGCATACGTGAGGTAAATAATAAATAATTCACTATATTATATATTTATAATAGGCTTAATCATTACCTCTGTCTACTTAGAAATAGGTGTTAGGCCCCTAGTAAGCTCTGACCACAAACACGAACAACGTTACCGTTCAAGCCGCCAGAAGCAGGTGATGCAAACCATGCGATGGTCTCAGCAACATCTACTGGCAAGCCGCCTTGGCTCATTGAGTTCATGCGACGACCAGCTTCACGAATAGCAAATGGAATCGCTTCAGTCATTTGAGTTTCGATGAATCCTGGTGCCACTGCATTTATGGTCATACCTTTAGCATTGTTTTCTAGTTGCTTAGCAGTCGCATCAACCAGACCAATAACACCCGCTTTCGAGGTCGCATAGTTGGTTTGACCCAAGTTGCCAGCGATACCTGAAATTGACGACACACAGACGATACGTGCATTTTCTTTTAGCACGTCATTGTCTAGTAAGTAACGATTTAGCCTAGCAATACTGCCTAGGTTGATATCGATAACCATGTCCCATTTTTTCTCGTCCATGTTTGCCAATGTCTTATCACGTGTGACACCAGCATTATGGATAATAGAATCTAGACCGCCACGCTTTTGTGCTGCTTCAGCGATTTCTTTGCCTGCGTCATCACTAGTGATGTCAACGGTCACGACTGAACCACTGATTTCACTCGCGACTTTTTGTAGATCAGCTTGCTGCTGCGGCACATCGAGACAGATAACGTGAGCGCCTTCACGAGCCAACACACGAGCGATTGCTTCACCGATACCGCGACTTGCGCCAGTCACTAGCATGGTTTTGCCACCTAGAGGCTGCGTCCAATCTACTTCAACTGATTCGCCTTTGTTAACACGCACAACTTGTCCTGAGACATACGCTGAACGAGCTGAGGTGAAAAAGCGTAACGTCGAATCTAGATTTTGCTCTGCACCTTCTTCAACATAAACAAGCTGTGCCGTAACACCGCGCTTAAATTCTTTACCGACAGACTTTACAAAGCCTTCAAGTGAGCGCTGAGCCATTGCTGCTTCGATGTCAGTGATGTTTTCTGGTGTACGACCAACGATAATGACTCGACCAGACTTATCGACACGGCGAGCAACAGCATGGAAGAATTCATACACTTCTTTGAGCTGCTCAGCATTGACAATATTACTGGCATCAAACAATAGAACTTTGAATTTGTCATCGCCACCAGTATTGGCTTTTGCTTCGATGCTCGCATCAGCCAATTCATCTTTGATATCGTCACTGCTGTTCACATAAACGTCAGCATGTACATCTGACAAAATACGTGAGATCGATGCGCTAACGCTTTTATCCTCGCCCTTAGCACGACCAACCAACACACTACCGCGTACTAAATTCTCACCACTCTCGAAACGATCAAGAGTCACTGGTAATGGCAAACCCAAATTTTTGGCCACTTTTTTGCCAAGAGAAGACTGAACAAAATCACCGTAACGGTCTGACATAATATAATCCTTATAAAAATGATTAAAATAAAAAATGCAATGTGCCTATCATATAGACTCGGCAACATTATAATTATTGATATTTAGTAAGTGCGTACAAAACTGGCCTAACTATACACTGCCATCATAAACAAGTCCAAAAACTGACAATGTCCACAAAAATCTGTAAACAAGCAAGTACACAAGACGGCCGCTTTTTCTAGATTTAAAAACCATAACATTATGCTAAAATCAGACCTATAAGTTATGGTAAATAGAATTATCGATAACAATATATTATCAAAACAGCTTTTATGCAATGTTAATAGTCAATACCAGCCAGTCTACAAAAGTTATATTACTAACTGTTTTCAAAGCCAGTATCAACCTTATATATAAGTGTCACATAGTTTGCTAAAGATATACAGTAAGGTCGTAAAAACACTTTATCCTAAACAGCCATAACGCATAATAAATGATAATATTTACCTCTTATCTATTTTGAATCTCTTAACTGTATTTTTTAATTCAATTGAATTTTTTATTATTACCCTCTTTTTCTTCTACCCATATTTTTTAAGGATAATATTATGAGTAATAAAAATAACCACCCTGATAGCCCTGTTATCGAAAGCACTGTCGTAAAAACCAGTGATACAAAAAATGAAAACTCACAAGCAACCTCTACTGATAGCACTAAAAAAGAAACAGCTGTCAAAAGAACTGCAAGTGCTTCGGCTAAAGAAGCTGAAACGGTTGAGGACAAAAAAGTAACTGAGGATAAATCAGCAACGACTGTTGTCAAAACTTCTGCCACTGCTAAAAAGACCAGCAAAGCGAAGCCTGCTTCAAATCTAAACCGAGTGGCTATTCTAGGGGGCAACCGTATCCCGTTTGCTCGCTCAAACGGCTCATACGCTGATGTCAGCAACACAGACATGCTAACGGCTGCTTTAGATGGTTTGGTTGAGCGTTACAACCTACAAGGCGAGACATTAGGTGAAGTGGTATCTGGCGCTGTCATGAAACTGAGCCGCGATATCAACCTAACTCGTGAAGCAACATTAAACACAGCATTGAACCCGCACACGCCAACTTATGACATCTCACAAGCTTGTGGTACTGGCTTACAAGCGACCTTTGCCTCTGCAAACAAAATTGCACTTGGTCTGATTGATTCAGCCATCACTGGCGGCGTAGACACGACCTCTGATGCGCCTATCGCAGTTGGCGATGGCCTACGTAAAGTACTTATCAAACTGGGTGCCGCAAAAGACAACAAGCAACGCCTAAAAGCATTGATGGGTCTAAACCCAAAAGACTTGATTGATTCACCGCAAAACGGCGAGCCACGCACTGGTTTGTCAATGGGTGAGCACCAAGCGATCACGACGCTTGAGTGGAACATCAGCCGCGAAGCCCAAGATGAGCTGGCTTTTAATAGCCATCAAAACCTAGCACGCGCTTATGACGACGGTTTCTTTGACGACTTGATCACGCCTTACAAAGGTCTGACTCGCGACAACAACTTGCGTCCAGACACCACTTTAGAAAAACTGGCGAAGCTAAAACCAGTATTTGGCAAAAGAAACGCCAATCCAACGATGACTGCCGCCAACTCTACACCGCTAACTGACGGTGCTTCTTGTGTGCTATTGGGTACGGATGAGTGGGCAAAAGAGCATGGTCTAAAGCCATTGGCTTATATCGTACATCAAGAAACGGCTGCGGTTGACTTCATTGGTAAATCTGGCACAACGGAAGGCCTGCTAATGGCACCAGCATACGCCGTACCGCGTATGCTTGAGCGTGCTGGTCTGACGCTGCAAGATTTTGACTTTTATGAGATTCATGAAGCCTTTGCTTCACAAGTATTGTCAACACTTGCGTCGTGGGAAGATGAGAAATTCTGTGAAGAGCGCCTAGGATTAGAGGCACCACTAGGATCTATCGATCGTAGCAAACTGAACGTTAATGGCTCATCATTGGCTGCAGGTCATCCATTTGCTGCTACTGGTGGTCGTATCTTAGCAACTGCTGCTAAATTACTAGATCAAAAAGGCTCAGGCCGTGCACTTATCTCTATCTGCGCAGCAGGTGGTCAAGGTGTGACTTGCATTCTAGAAAAATAATCTGGATTGCATTTAGTTTAAAAAAAGAGATATGCTGATCTATTATTTTAATCAGTATCTGTCTGTAAAAAATGCCCTTTAAGTTAATTAAAGGGCATTTTTTATTGCCTATAGTTTGTTATTATAAAAGTGAACCAGGAGTAGTATCTTACAAAATCCAATATGCCAACCAAAGGTAATATTTATGGGTAAGACAAAATATTTATTAGAAAAACTAAGGGAAGTCATTTTTGGTTCTGAAAAATTTGTGATGTCAGAACCACGTACAACGACTGATTTTGAATCTTTAGCAACTAAAGAGCATGTAGATCAATACAATCGAGAACAAGCTATTCTTTCAGAGCGTATCGAGAAAGAAGTTCTGGATGATGAGTTGCGTCGAAAAATGCATCAAGATTTAATCGATACCTATGATGAAGAATTAGAAAATGAAATAGATGACTGTGCACGTGATTTTCGTTTTGATGGCCGCGAGATGAGCGAGCAGGAAAAGCTAGACCGACGAACATACTTTCATGAATTAGTCCGGCTACAACGCGAGCTTATAAAGCTACAAGATTGGGTTGTGGATCGCGGTGAGCGCATCGTCGTCATCTTTGAAGGGCGTGATTCTGCTGGTAAAGGTGGTGCCATCAAGCGTATTACTCAGCGTTTAAACCCTAGAGTGTGCCGTGTTGCCGCATTACCTGCTCCCACGGAACGCGAGCAGACGCAGTGGTATTTTCAGCGCTATGTCGCCCACTTACCAGCAGCTGGTGAAATTGTACTGTTTGACCGTAGTTGGTATAACCGCGGCGGTGTTGAGCACGTGATGGGCTTCTGTACAGATGCACAGTATGAAGAGTTTTTTCAATCAGTACCTGAGTTTGAACGTATGCTCGTACGCTCAGGTATTCGCCTAGTAAAATACTGGTTTTCTATTACCGATGACGAGCAACATGCGCGATTTATGAGCCGGATATATGATCCGCTTAAGCAGTGGAAGCTTTCGCCGATGGACTTACAGTCGCGCCGACGTTGGGAAGATTACACCAAAGCAAAAGAAACCATGTTTGAGCGCACTCACATTCCTGAAGCGCCGTGGTGGGTGGTCGAGGGCAATAATAAAAAACGTGCTAGGCTGAACTGCATTGCCCATTTACTCGAACAAATTCCTTATAAAGAAGTGCCACGTGACGAGGTCGAATTACCCAATCGAAAACGCGATGATGAATATTACCGTGAACCTATCCCAAACGACATGTATGTGCCACCGCGCTATTAGAACACTCTCACATTCCGCCAGTTTTTTATATTTTTGCTAAAAAGCAGCCTTATACCAAGTATAAGGCTGCTTTTCTATAGTGGCATTTGTTCAAAACTAATTATCGTAATGGATAAAAATATTAATGGTTGTAAAGACTACATCGTATAAGTCGCCTGCAAACCATCTACTTTACCAGCCAATAGTCGCTCAACTTCGTTTTTGATTCGCTGACCAGAAATATCTGTCCCAATCTGTACGGCAAAACCTGCTGGACGACCACCTTGTGTTTTAGAGTTTATCCAAACCACCTTACCGTTCATAGGTAAGCGCTCGCTAGAGTTCGGTAAGGTAACCGCGATAAACACTTCATCACCTAGTTGTTGATCTTGAGTCGAAGGTACAAACAATGCACCATTACTCACAAAGGATAAGTAGCTAGCATATAGCATTTCGATATTTTCAATATGGCAGGTTAATACCCCACCGCGTCCTGGCATCGCCATAGTTAGCTTCCTTTATTAATTGGGTTAAGTATATTTTTATGAGTGACTAACGGTATGTAGAGCAAAGCATTGCGTCAATTACCAAACGATAATAAAATGCCATAAAAATTGCTTTATAAATATGCCAGTTCTTGCATCAGCTTATCATAGGCAAATTTTTCTTGCACATTTTGTTGTAGTGCAATTTTGGTTTGCTGCAAGCTATTAGCGAATGCTTCCAACCCACTATCAGTCGGTTGATAACTCTCTAACAATGCTGATAAGTTGACGTCTTTTTGTAGCTCATCCAGTCCTAGACAAACACGGCGCATATCGAGCAGCATCAGCTCAGACAGTTGGATAAACTCTACGATGTTAAGCTGATTTTGCCAATAATCACTGGCTGCGATACTACTACGTTTGCCACTACGTAATGCTTGCCACGTCGTCAACCACAGTGAACGCTTACTATACCAAGGCACTTGTGCCAGTGCTATCGCTGCTAAAGGTGCGCCATTTGCCAGCTGAATAAGTTGATGAATAGCCGCGGTACTGACTGCTTCACGATTGATAGTATGGCCTAGCTCACCTGTTACATAGTCAACAGCTATCGCAGGCTCAATCGTTTGTAATGCCAGCTGTTGTACGCGGCTTTTAATGGTTGGTAGCAATTGGGCAGGCGTATCACTGATCAGAAACAGATGAACTTGTGCTTGTGGCTCTTCTAAGGTTTTTAGTAGGGCATTGGCTGCAGCAATGGTCATTTTCTCAGCATGGTCTAACACGCAAATCCGCATTCCTTGTCCACCTTGATAAATAAAAGGTTGTAAGGCACGGATATCATCAATTTTGGTCTTGAGAGCACTATTGCTAGCAGTTTTACTAGATTTTTTGTCTTTAGCGGTGCTGCTTGATTTTTCCTTATTATCTGCCTGCTCTGCACTGATAGGCATACTGACCAGTGGCAATACTTGCAAGCTCGGATGGGTGCCCGATCTCAACCATTGGCAGCTCTCACACGTGCCGCAAGCACCTGTTGGATGACTGTCACGGCTGCGACATAGCAACCAAGCGACCAGTCGCCATACAAAAGCACGCTTGCCCATTCCTTGCATACCTGCGGCTAGTAGCGCATGAGGTAAAGACTGCTGCTGTAATACTCGCTCTGTCAGTTGCGACCATAACGACTGCTGCCATGGCAATAAGGGTGCAAAATAAATGCCGTCGTTGATAGCTGCTGCACCCGTATTTCCTGTCACATCACTCATAGCTGTCGCCCTATAACATTGCTCGATTATTCAGGATATAGCGCGTTAATGACGCTTTAAATGAAAGGTATAAAATTTGAATTGGATTACTAACCTATAGACTACCGATAGGATTTAAAAAGTCAGCTAGGTTCATGCCATTTAAACGATCTAAATCTTCTTGCGTATCGACACCTGCTGGTAAATGACAAGCAGCGGCAGCAATGGCGATATATCCACCATTTTCTAACACACGTAACTGCTCTAAGCTTTCTAGCATTTCGAGCGGTGTCTGTGGCCAATGCACAAACTGCTGTAAGAGACGCACGCGATAAGCATATAAGCCCAAGTGACGATACGCATTTTTTGGTGGTTGTCTTTGATTATCCTCAGCCAACACGACATCACGATCACAAGGAATGGGCGCACGACTAAAATAAAGCGCACGCTGTAAATCATTGGATTGTTGACTGACAACCTTGACCACTGATGGGCGCATAAAAGTCTCATAGTCATCGATAGGCTCACATAAAGTGGCCATCACACTCTCATCATCTGCGACTAGAAGTGCTTTTACTTGCTCTAATAATAGCGGAGGTACCAACGGCTCATCGCCTTGCATATTGACCACAATATCATGGTCAGCCCAACCTTTTATAGCAGCCACTTCTGCTAAACGATCTGTGCCTGAGGCATGATCAGGGCTAGTCATTACGACATCGAATCCTGCATCCGTGCATACTTTAGCGATATCCGCATCATCAGTCGCAATACACATATCATCTGCAAAGTGTGCTGTCTGAGCCTTTTCAGCCACCCAAAGAATCATCGGCTTACCATGTATTTGTAGCAATGGTTTGCCGGGTAGTCGTGTGCTTTTGAAGCGAGCAGGAATGACAATATGTGTTTTGGCAGGTATGGCGACTGATGACATGGCTTGTTCCTATAAAATTTTGCGGCAATGTAAAATATTAGCGATTATCTATCACGTAGTTTTTATACTGATATCAGGATCAGACTGAATACCTAATATCTTTAGTTGCTCGTCTAGATTGTCATAACAACTATCAGAAAGTACGGCTGTCACTGGTAACACCCATAGTCTACTTGCCAGCTCCTCATACTCATCACTCAGTGCTTGCTTACTTGTATATTCGACTAGCAATGCTCTAATTTTCACTGCATCTTTGCTAGTGATAACAATGGGATAATCGCGATACTGCAGGAGCTCAGCCAAGCTAAAATCATAATGGTCAGAATAAGGATGACCGATTACCTCAAAGCCAATAGAATCCAAGGTACCGAAGAAACGCTGCGGATAACCAATCCCGCTGACGGCGTGTACCTGACTACCCTTTTCTGGCATGTCAATTTTCACTTTGGAGTCAGTAGCTTTAGCATCAGTTAATTTAAGTTGCCACAGGCGCTGCAACTTGTCAGGCATTAAATGCATAGTCGAACGACTGGCTAGAGGCAGAGTATTATTATCTTGATAAACTGCTTCTGTTTCTAACTTTTCATGATAAATGACATTTGCGCCTTCTAATCGTGACATTGGCTCACGTAAAAAGCCAGTGGGTAGTAGTTGCTCATTGCCAAAACCGCGTGCTGCATCAACGACAATCCACTCGATATCACGTTGCAATGCATAATGCTGCAAACCGTCATCTGCAATAATTAACTGTAAATCTGGATAAGCATCTAATAAGGTGGTCACTGCTTGCTGACGATTGGGACAAACTGCCATCGCGGCACCTGTCATGCTAACGATTAAACACGGCTCATCGCCAACTATATTAGGTAAGCTATCTATATTAACCAATGCTGGCATCTGACTGGTATCACCACCATAACCGCGACTAACAACCCCCACCTTGACGCCTCGTGATTGTAGCTCATTGACCAAAGCAATAATCAATGGTGTTTTACCGCTACCACCAACACTGATGTTTCCGATTACCATGATAGGAATGGGTGCGCGATAACTGGCTAACAAGCCAATTTTATAAGCTTGACGACGAAGTATAGTAATGAACCCATACAACCAACTAATGGGTAGTAATAGCCACAACCAAAGAGCTTGGCGTTGCCATGCACGTGTCACTATCGTTTCAATGCTCATGATTATGGACCACTTATTCTATAATATTCAGTACCGAAATATCATCCAATGTATATTGGAATAAAATCATATCAACCTATTCAAAATCGCGGTCATACATCTGTGCATAATAGCCTTGTAACTGCATCAACTCTGTATGTGTGCCTAGCTCGACAATCTGCCCTGCATCCAACACAGCGATACGATCAGCAGACTCAATAGTAGTCAATCGATGTGCAATCACCAATGTCGTGCGGTTTTTCATCACATTATCTAGCGCTTGCTGAATATAATGCTCTGATTCATTGTCTAGCGCACTGGTCGCTTCATCTAAAATTAGAATTGGCGCATCTTTTAATAGCGCACGAGCGATAGACAAGCGCTGACGCTGCCCACCTGACAATTGCAAACCTTCGGCACCGATTTCGCTTTGGTAGCCATTTGGCATCTTCATTATGAAGTCATGAGCAAAGGCATCTTTTGCGGCACGCTCAACGTCGGACTGACTTTTATTCGCTAAGCTACCATAAGCAATGTTGTTAAACACCGTCGTATTGAACAGCACCACTTGCTGATTGACCATCGCAATTTGAGCACGTAGGCTCTCTAGTTTGATATCTTCGATTGGTATACCATCTAAAGTAATTTGCCCTGCAGAAGTTGATAAGGTGCGTGTCAATAGATTTACTAAAGATGATTTACCAGCACCACTACGCCCTACCAGTGCAACGGTTTCTCCTGCACGTATATCTAACGTAAAGTCGCGCAGTGCCACTGTCGAATCCGGATAGATCAGACTGACATTATCAAGCTTCATCTCACCCGTTAAGGCTGAGCTGATCACGCCAGTGTCTTTTTCTTCTGGCTCATCTAGTAGAGCAAAAATTGACTCACCAGCCGCGATACCTTTTTGCAGTTTCTGATTAATATCCGTCAGTGAACGCACTGGTTTACTGAGTAATCCAGCAGCTGCAATATATGAGATAAACTCACCGGCCGAGATATTATTGATGACTGAAGGACGCAGTGCGAGCCACACCACAACCGACATGGCTATTGCCATCAGTAGCTGTACTGCTGGCGTATTGATACTATTAGTAACGACTACCTTCATACCTTGGAGCAAGTTCTTTTTTGACGTTTTGTCAAAACGTTCGGCTTCGTATGCTTGTCCGCCATAGTTTTTGACCACCTGATAGCCACCGATGACCTCATTGGTAATATGACTAACATCACCCATCGTCTCTTGAATACCCTTAGATAACCTGAGATAACGCTTAGATGCTATACGAATGAGCCATAATATCGGTGGTAGTACGAGGAATAAAATTAAAGTTAGACGCCAATTACTGTAGAGCAAAAATCCGATCAATGCTAATACCGTCAAGCCATCGCGCAATAAGGTCTTCATTGACTCTGTACTGGCTGCTGTGACCTGTTCAACGTCAAATATCAACTTTGATGAGATAGTACCTGCTGGGTTGGCAAGATAAAATGAGCTTGGCAAACGCAGCAATTTATTGAAGACTTCTACTCGCAACTCATATACCAAGTTACGTGAAACTAAAGCAGAATAGTAATTACCCAAAAAGCTACCCAAACCACGCACAAAGAACAATGTGATGATAAGCAAGGGAAACAAATTCTGTTTGCTTTGATCACCTTGATTGATAGCATCAGTGATGTACTGTAGAAGTTTGGCCACCCATATCTCTGTCCCAGCATTGATAGCGAAACCTAAAACCACTAATGCTAACGCCCACCAATATGGCTTAAGATAGCGTAACAGGCGCAATAATGTCGTACGCTTAGGTACATCTGATGGCTCTGCTGACAATTTTTTAGCAGATTTTTTTGTAGAGTCGGATTGATATGTTTGGCTCATAAAAGCCTCAATTTGGGTATCATGATATGAATAAACTGTACTCAAAGCACAGTTTTATAGGAGTATTTATGACACTAATATAGCCATACATTATTGCGGTAACGGTTGGCCAAGTGGTACAACCGTACTGATATTAAGGTTCAAAAACCCTAGTTTTCCTGCGACATCCATCACCCGTACCACAGATTGATGGGTAGCGTTAGCATCAGCAGCGATCACAAATAGCATATCACGATTACTACCCGCCTCTTGCTGTAGCATGCTGATCAATTCAGCCTCATTGCTACTGCCAAGGGTGATACCATTTACCAAATAGCTGCCGTCTTCTTGTACTGCCACTTCAATGCTGTTGTTTTGTTCTGTCAGTGCGACACCTTCAGCTTCAGGAAGAATAATATTCAAGCGACTAAAATGATTAAATGAGGTCGCAAGCAGCAAAAATACAATTAAAAATAATAAGCAATCAATCATTGGTGTTAGATTGATTTCAAGTGGTTCAACGGTTGGTTTTCTAAAGCGCATATCACTCTCTTTAATATTTTTACTATGCTTAAGGCGTGTTTAAAATGCAAATAGGATGACTAGATAATTCATCTGACCCTTAGTACTAAAAATAATACCAATAATATTAAAAATAGTGCTAAGAAGTCACTGTGACTCCGTCGCTTAAACTTACCGAATCATTACGTATAGTGCTATGTAATGAAGCATCAGGATTAAGCGTATCAAAACCAGAAGTATGCACATTTCCTAGCAACTGGTAGTCATACAACTCTTGAATCATCAATCCTGCTTGAGTTTCAAACTGGGCATTGATATCAATGATCCGGCGCTGAAAATAACGATAGCCAACCAATGCAGGAATCGCAACAATCATACCAGCAGCAGTTGTAATCAATGCCTGTGATACGCCAGCGGCAAGCATCGTTGGGTCTTGCATCGCGCCATCAGTAATCGCTAAAAACGAAGAGATAATACCCAATACCGTGCCCAACAAACCAAGCAACGGTGCAATCGCACCTATAGTACCAAGCATATTGATATTTTTTTCTAACTGATGAACTTGTACGCTCGCACGATTTTGCATATGCATCGTCATCGACTCTAAACCATACTGACGATAAAGCAAACCCGTTGCCAAAATATCACCCAAAGGTGTTTTTTCTTTCACGTTCATTAATTGTGTACGGCCGATACCGCCGTTTTCGCGTAGGCGCGTTATCAATTGTTCGCGCAATCTGTTAGGTACAATTTTGTTAAATTGTAAAGTATGGCTACGCTCAATGATGATAACCAATGCCAGTATTGAGCACACCACGATAGGCGTCATCAACCAACCACCCGCTTTTACCAACTCCCACATACTCGCTCTCTTTTATATTTTTATAAAAATAGTGGTAACCAAGATAGTTTAGACTTGTGCAGTCATTACAAACTGGATGAATACCTTAAGCCTGTGCTTCTATGTGCTTAATCAAGGCGGCCAACTGATCTTGATTTTGGAAAAATATCTCAACACTACCCTGTCCGTCTTTTTTATGCTTCAACTTTACTTCGGCCCCAAGCATATCCGTTAACCTTTGTGTCAAACGTTCCGCGTCATGAGACTGTGCTTGTTCAGTACGATTGGCTTTGGGAGCTGGCTGCAAAATTGACTTCACGAGCTTTTCAGCTTCGCGCACGGTCATGCCACCATCGATGATTTTTTGTGCAATAATCGGCTGCTGTTCAGAAGATAGAGCCAACAGCGTGCGGGCATGACCCATATCTAGCGCACTAGTGGCTAAATGATCTTTTACGGTATCGTGTAGCTGATTCAAGCGCAGTAGATTCGATACCGTCGTACGTGCCTTGCCCACAACTTCCGCAATCATCGCATGACTCATACCAAACTCAGTATGAAAGCGTTGTAATGCTGCTGCCTGCTCAATCACAGACAAGTCTTCACGTTGGATGTTCTCAATTAGTGCCAATGCAATAGCCAACTCATCTGACAATGCGCGCTCAATCGCCGGTATTACTGCTTTACCTGCCATTTTTGCAGCACGCCAGCGGCGCTCGCCAGCGATAATTTCATGAGTAACAAACGCTTCACTCTTATCTTCATTTGCCAATAATGGACGGATAACGATAGGTTGCATGACACCATGCTGTTCAATCGAAGAAGCCAATTCGGCAAGCGCAGTTTCACTCATATCACGGCGTGGTTGATACTTGCCTGCTTGCAATCGTGTCACATCGATTTGTACCAAACTGATTTGATCTTCAGAGGCACTGTTATCTGTTCCACTAACCCGATTTTTATTAGCACCAGTTTTGTGAATACTGCTCTTATTCATCGTACGTGGCGCACGTGCTTTACGATTACTAGAATCAGCAGCCTCTAGAACTGCTGGATTTGCAGTCGATTTTTCGTTGTCTTTTGCACGACTTGTTTGAGCGGTTGTGATTGCGTTTGTTATGTCAGTCTCTGGCGTTACAGCTGGCAAAGTATTATCACGCGCTGCCATATCATCTTGTAAGGCAGACGCAGTGATTTGCTTTTCTTTTTTGATTGATCCCAACAAGGCATCTAAGCCTCGATTGGCAGCCAATCCTCTTTTCTTCGCCATGATTACCTATCCTATAACGCTAAAATAAAAGCCAAATGATTGTGAATACGGCTTACTCATTACTCATAAATACGATACTTTGTGCTTTGTTATTTAATCTGGTTGATACTTTTATCACCAAACTTTTATCTACGGCCAAAACTAGCTGCTTTGCTTCATCACTTCAGCGGCTAGTTTTTGATAGGCACGTGCCCCTTTTGACCATCTCTCATATGCGATAACTGGCAAACCATGCGCAGGTGCTTCTGCCAAACGAATATTTCTTGGAATATGAGTCTTATACATGATATCGCCAAAATGTGCTTCCAGTTCAGCTGACACATCACGAGCCAAGGTATTGCGTGCATCAAATAGCGTTCTCACCACACCGCGAATATAGAGCTTCGGATTCAGCTCCGTGAGTCGCTCAATCGTCTGCGACAAATCTGCTAGGCCTTCTAGTGCATAGTACTCACATTGCATCGGGATAATGACGCTGTCTGTGGCAACCAATGCATTGATCGTCAATAAATTCAAGCTGGGCGCACAGTCTATCACGACATAATCGTAAGCAGGTTTTTTAGCCGCTATCTGATCGTTAACCAAAGCCACCATCGCTGTTTTAAACAATTCATGGCTATTGGTCTTGTTCATCAAGGTGATGTCCATCCCAGCCAAATCGCGATTGGCACCGATGACATCGAACCCTGCTGGACTGGTAACAATAGCATCCGACAGTGATACACCATCGAGTAAAACATCAGCGATGGTCAGCGCGAGTTCATTTTTATCCACGCCCGTACCGCTGGTCGCATTGCCTTGTGGGTCTAAGTCAATCAGTAGTACATGCTTACGCTTTGCAGCCAAGCTAGCGGTCAAATTTACCGCCGTCGTGGTTTTGCCCACTCCGCCTTTTTGATTCGCAATCGCTATGATTTCCATACACTCACTCAGTTTAATTAGAATTTATTACTGTTATTTTTTTAGCTATACATTTAAAAAGCGAGGCATATTCAGTCATTCGTTGTACAAACGACTCGCTTTGTCTCGACACCATTTAAATATTATGTCATTTAATTAAAGACGTAAACTATGTTTCACAATCGGGCAGTCACTGTTTCATAGTTGCGATTTCATGACTGAAAGGTGCTCATAGCTTAGACATTTTTACGAGACAATTCAATTAAATGACGACTATCATGCAAACGTGGTACTTTTAGCTTGATTGTTTTTATGTGCCAATCACTATCCAATGCTTGCAGTTCTTCTTCACTCGGCGCCTTACCTTTCATAGCACATAAGTGACCATTATCTGCTAGTCTTGGCTGCGCCACATCGACGAAATCTATCAAACTGGCAAACGCTCTAGAAGTAACCACCTCATAGCTTGCTTCGTGCGCTTCGATACGAGAAGCAATCGGCTGCATATTACTCAAACCAAGTTCACTACTGATTTGCTTAATAAAACGTATTTTTTTCTGGTTACTATCAAGTGCCGTACATTGGCGCTCAGGCTGACAAATAGCAATAATTACGGCAGGCAATCCTGCACCCGTACCAATATCAAGCAATGACCCTGATGGCAAATGCGTTATAATAGCCAAACAATCAATCACATGCTTGATTAAAGCTTCTTCAGGATCAGTAATAGCGGTCAGATTATACGCTTTATTCCACAACAAAAGCTGGTCTAAGTACAATAATAGTGTGCGCTGCTGCGTCTCACTTAAGGATAGACCGAGCTCATGAATGGCTTTCGTCAGAGTATTGGCCAGCACTGGCAATTGTGATCCAAGCTTTACAAATCCAGTAGGATCAATATGGATAGTACCTGTACTAGCAGATGATGACGTGATTTTATCGGAAGCTGACATACAACGAGTTATCCAGTTTTAACATGTGAACCGTCTATTTTATCATGCACTCTGTCTATTGAATAGTTGCAGATTGCGCCAATGTGAGACATCTTATACTATCTAGGCCTGTATTGAGGTGTTATTCTCCTTTGATAGCAATAAACTCACTGTTAATTTGTCTCTCACTTATTCATCATACACACTGGTATATCTCATAATGATACAAAACTGCGTTTAATGATTTAGCTAAAACGTTGCTGCATCTTGTAAAATACCTTATAAAATATCTTGGTTAGCTATTCAATATAAAGTATAAAAAGTTCAGCATGAATGTGAATACCTGATAGCATAAAACCAATTATAGAGATCAACACTCCACCTTTTTAAGAAGATATCTCCTACGCCTATGACCGAACAGCCACACGCCCCTATCTCTAAAATATCAAGAGACGCTAATAAAAAAGACACCAATAATATGGCAACACCCATCGCTGAATTGACAGACACATTGACGAATGACAAAAAAGTAAAAGTACCGCACCCACTCTTTATTGAGGTAAAGCAGCGCTGCCTTATTAGCGCTGAGCAATTAAAGCGTTATAGTGAGCTAAGCGAGCTGCCAACAGACACACGTACGGCACCAGATTTAGATGTTGGGTTTGGTCAGGAGCGCGCGCTCAAAGCCTTAAACACAGCTTTAGACATCAAAGCCAGTGGCTACCATGTATTTGCAGCAGGTGAAAATGGCTTAGGTAAACGTACCGTAATCAGCCGCTTGCTGAAACGCATCGCAGCCGATGCGCCGACGCCTGATGATTGGGTCTATGTGCATAATTTTACCGATCCGCGCACCCCGTTGGCATTACGTCTGCCTGCCGGTCAAGCTTCGCTATTGCAGCAACAAGTCAATAACTTGTGGCAACAAGCCAAAAAGCGACTGAGTCAACGCTTTCGTAGTGACCAATACCAAAGTAAAATCGAAGCCATAAAAAATGACACGCATCAAAAAGAAAGTCATGCTTATGAAGTGCTCAATGCTGAAGGTAAACAGTATGACTTAGCGCTGACGTTCCGCTCTTTCGATAACAAAGCCATGTTTGTGCACCCAAGCAAGCTACCTACAGAAAATAGCGATGCTGATGTCAAACATGAAAAATCCTCTAACAATGATGAAGCTCCTTCGACGATAGAGGACAGTAGCACCGCTGATATTTCTAATATCAATACCAGTATTGACAACAATGACGATGACAGCACTAACGCATATGGCAACAGTGAATACGAAGCTGAGCTAAATAACTTTGTCCAAAAAAACCACATGCAAAAACGCTTGAGTCAGCTGACCATCGCGTTAGAGCAGTTAGAGGACGAAGCCAATGATGCGATAGAAGCATTACATCGCAATATTGCACGCCGCGCGCTACAACCTTTATTTACACCTGTTTATGAGCAATTTGCCAATCACCCGCTGATTGTGGATTATCTCAAAGCGATATTTGCCGATATGGTCACTCATGTAGAGCGTATCGTTAATGGCGATGATGAAGAGTTTGTGACGGCTGTCCTGACCACAACACCTAGTCGTTATGCGGTCAATGTCATTGTCAGTCATACGCCTGACAGTGGCGCACCCGTTATCTTTGAAGATTTACCGACGCATTTAAACTTATTAGGGCATGTCGAGCAAATCACGCAACTGGGGACTGTCACCACTGACGTCAGTATGATTAGAGCAGGGGCTTTACACCGTGCCAATGGCGGCTATCTGTTATTAGAAGCCAGTCACTTACTAGAGCACCCATATGCTTGGCAGGGTCTCAAGCGAGCATTACAATCCCGTAAAATTAAACTCTCAAGTCTTGAGCAGATGCTCACACTCACAGGAAGCTTATCGCTAGCGCCTGCCCCTATTGACCTTGATATTAAAGTCATTTTACTTGGCGAAGCAGATTTATATTATGAACTGTTAGAGCTTGAGCCTGAATTTGATGCGGTTTTCAAAGTTCGTGCCGATTTCCACGATGATGTGGTTCGCACCAGTGAACACGAACTGGCATTGGTCGCGAAAATGGCTGACATTATTGATTATGCCAACCTCTATCCGTTCGATCGTAGTGCGCAAGCCACTCTACTTGAGCATTTGAGCTTACAAGCAGAAGACCAAGATCGACTCAGCTTGCACAGTGATTTATTGATTAAGCTGTTGCATGAGTCGAACCGCCATGCACGTTTGAGCGGTAAAAACATCGTCAATGCCAATCACGTCACCCAAGCCATCGAAGATATGGACGAGCGCTCAGGGTATTTACGTGATCTCTATTGGGATGAGCTCAAAAATGGTCAGCAACTCATACAAACACAAGGCAATGCCGTTGGACAAGTCAATGCGTTAACGGTGGTCAGCTATGCCGATAGTGAATTCGGCATGCCAGCACGTCTTACGGCCGTTATTCAGCCAAATATTGGTACTGGTGAGATTCTCGATATCGAGCGCGATGTGGACTTAGGTGGTAGCTTACACGCCAAAGGCATGCTAATTATGACCAGCTACTTGCGGGCCCTATTTAGTCAGCATCATGCCTTAAACTTTAGCGCGTCACTCGCTTTTGAGCAGAGCTATGCCCATATCGATGGTGATAGCGCCACCGTTAGCGAAGGTTGTGCGTTGTTATCTGCCTTAGCAAATGTACCGATTGATCAGTCATTTGCGATTACTGGCTCTATGAACCAGTTGGGTGAAGTGCAGGCAGTAGGCGGTATCAACTCTAAAATTGCAGGGTTCTTCGATGCCTGCCGAGAGCAAGAGTTAACGGGCCAGCAAGGTGTTGTCATTCCGATGGCCAACGTCAAACAACTCATGCTACGCGACGATATTATTGCTGCCGTCAGTGCCGATGAATTTCACATCTATGGTGTCCATACCTTGAGTGAAGCACTGACGCTGATGACTGGCCTACCTATCGATACCATGAACAAGAAAAGTCGCTATCGCAAAGAAACATTATTTGGAAAAGTCTTAAGCCGTCTGATGCTGTGGGACGAGAACCAAAATAGCGATGATGATATTGATGATAAAAAATCGAAAAAGAAAGACAAAAAGCAGAAAAAAGAAAAACGTCAAAAGAAAGCAGATAAGAGAAAAAAAGAAAAACGTAAAGAGAATGACAGCACGATAATCATTGATAGCGAAGCAGATACCCATAACGAACCAAGTACTCAGGATAGTGACACTTAGTGAGGTATTGACGCTATATAAGTTAATATACAGCAGAATCATTGAATAATCTCCGTTGCTAGACGCTACGGGGATTTTCTGCGATGATATAGGGTCACTGACCCGCCGCTAGCATTTAAAATTGCTCTATAAAAACTGACTCGATACTTCATAAAGGCTACTTCCTAATGACTGTACATCCGACTGACGCCGATCACATTCAAACTCAGACAGACGCTAACGAGCAAACCAAAGCGCTAGCGGCTGAGAGCAGTAGTACCTCGGAAGTGAGCAACGATAATCGACATGGCGCAGCGACGACTGCTCGCCAATGGCAAGTACTGTCGCAGCTACAACGCAATCGTTGGGTAGGCACCACGCATATCTACGAGCAGCTGATGATGGCAGGTTTTGATATCAGTCTACGCACGGTTCAACGTGATTTAAATGCGCTGGCAAAACGTTTCCCTATTGAAAAAAACAATGCCAATCCACAAGGCTGGCGCTGGTGCGATGACGCGCCGCTACAAAGCTTGCCGCATATGAACTTATCACAAGCGGTGGCCTTTAATATGGTGGAGGCTAATCTCACCCAATTACTACCCCCTGTTATTTTGGATGAACTGTTTCCTTGGTTTGACTTAGCACGGCGCCAACTTAAAAACAGCAAAGTCACCCATTCATGGATCGATAGAGTACGCATCGAACCTGCCACGCAGCCATTGATTGCCCCGCATATCGATTTGGATAGCAAAGACAATATTTATCATGCGCTATTTTATCAATTACAAATTAAAGCCTGCTATACACGCAGTGATAAATCGCAATCTAGTGAATATATCCTAAACCCTATTGCCATTATTCAACGTGGTGTCATTATTTACCTACTGGCAACTCGTACCGATGACCCAGAAACTGTCATTCGCACCTTTGCGCTACATCGATTTGCCAGTGTTGAGATACTCGAAAGCGCAGCAAAAACGCCTGACAATTTTCAACTCGATACTTACTTAGATGCAGGTGGCATGGGCTTTAGTCATCCATTATTCAGTGAACTGCCTGACCATGGTAAAAATACAGCTATCGAGCTACAATTCACCACACAAGCAGGCAAAAGCCTCACCGAAAGCAAGCTCAGCGACGATCAAACCGTCACGTTAGATGGTGACAAACTGACAATACAAGCAACGGTCAATCTAACGTCACAACTGGTTTGGTGGTTGCGCGGTTTTGGCAGTGGTCTACTAGATGCAAAACCTCAGCTGCTATATCAAGCGGTATTAGACAAGTCTTTAGATGATGAGTAGCGACTGGATAGATAACGACTAATAGCTATGACGCTAAAAGTTAAACGTATTCAAACTTCTAAACTCAATATACCTCTATTAAAATTTAAGATCGAATAAGGAACACTATGTCAATCACTGCCCCATCGCCATTACTGTCAGACAGTTTAAGAGGACTGGGCCTAGATGCAGGAACCTTGTTTTTTTCGTTAAACTATGAATTTACTAAGATTGAACCCAAAGGGTTGTTCAAGCGCTTTAAAAAAAATCAAAGCGCGATTGATATTGATTTGGCCTGTGTGTTGTACGACAAAAACTGTACGATCAGTGACATCGTTTGGTTCAAACAATTGCGTGACAAAGCTGAATCGGTTAAGCATCAGGGTGATAGCTTAAACGGTAAAGATCGCGGTGAGCAAGCGATGTATTTGGCCCCTCTCGATCAAGAGCAAATCAGACTATACTTAGATAAGATTCCAACACATATCACTCATATTGCTATGATTGCCAACTCTTACCATGGTCATCCGTTTTCTAGAGTAAAAACAGGCGAGATTCATTTAAGTGATGATGAAGGCAACCATTGTTTTGAAGTCAATCTCAAAAAGTTACCACGTGACTGTACAACGCTTTGGGTCGCTCATTTACGTCGAGAAGTGGATGACTGGCATCTAACATTGCAAAACTTACCGCTGCCTGCCGAAGATTTGGCCAGTGCCGCGCAAGAGGTGGCTCACGAGCTGGCACGTGCACTCCCTTTACAAGGGATATAGCATTCGTACGATACTCACCAAGTAATAGTGTATAAAAAGGGTGCGACGTTATAAAAACGCTGCACCCTTTTTTGAACGCACTTCATAGTAAAAAAAGCACTTTTCTACAATCGCTCACCACAATGTGAGCAAAAATTCTTCTGCCCTATTTCTACCTCTTTTTCACGGCGCTCAAGCTCTTGTTCACGCAGTACTTGCAGTACAATATTTTGCGCCTGCTCTTTATCTAATCCTAGCTCGCGGCGAATCTTATCGATCATCATCTGATTCTGTACTAAGTCAAAATCACTATCGATCAGTTGCTCTCGAAAGTGCTGCTCAAGCCCTTCACGTCGCTGAGCAAGCTCATTGGCCAAACCTGTCGCGAGGATACCTGCAGGTAATGCTGCTAAGCCCACACCCAATATCGTAATAACGGCGCCCAATATCTTACCCGCATTGGTAATCGGCGTGACATCACCATAGCCCACTGTGGTGAGTGTTACAACAGCCCACCACATCGCCTTGGGAATCGATTCAAACTCTTCTGGCTGTGCATGATTCTCAACCAAATAAATCCCACTAGAAGCCGTTACAATCATAATAATCAAGATAAAGATAACCGCTTGGAACGAGCCTTTTTCCTTACTGATGACCACCAGCAGGATACGCATCGAAGCAAAATAGCGTGTAAGTTTGAGGATACGAAATAAACGTAGGATACGTAAAAAACGTAAATCGATAGAGACAAAGAAGTTCAAAAATGCAGGAATGATAGCGATCAGATCAATCAACGCAGATGGGCTTTTTAGCCAGTTCCAACGCTGTCGCCAAGTAGTGCCATCTGGTTTTACTTCAGCCACGCTCCACAATCGCAGCATATATTCGATGGAAAATATCACAATAGAGAAGTTTTCAAACCACGTAAAATAATCTTGGTAAGGGTAATACCAACTATCGACTGACTCTGCAATCACGGCAGCCACATTCGTCATGATCAAAAATATTAAGAAATAGTCGATATAACGACTGAAGAGCGTGTCATGCTCATCATTTTGTAGAATATTATAAACAAAAATACGCAGGCGCCGTATAGATTGGAATAGCATACCGTCCCTATGCGGTGAAACACCGATCTTATATTAGTAGATACTTAACAGTATAGTACTATAAGCGTGCTGCCAATCGCGAAAATAGAAATTTATGAGAAATCACGGTAATGTACTATAAAAATAGTAAATATAGATTACCGTAAATAACGTACAGATAATCACCATAATAGAAAATCTTAGGAACTGCTCGTCAGCATATAGTTGCTGACTAACATCCTGAGCAGGCAGTAGAAATAGACTGCATTCAGGACAACAGGAGTCCATCCGATTCAATATCTTTATAGAATAGGCATTGTCACAGCGCAGAGGAGAATTACTACAATAACCAAGCATAATATATTACGCCTATTTTTAGACCATAGTCATTCATTTGATGAATGAGATATTAAATATATTAGAATCTCAGAAGCAATAATTACCAGAGTACTTATCACTTCTTCGTATCATCATAAGAGCTATAATACCATCTTACAATAGTTGATTATTTTAAGTAAATACTAAATACATTAGTACAAATGACTTTATATTGTAAATTGTGAGATAAAAATCTTTAATATGCGTTTAAAACCTTACAGATAAAACGGTTTTGTACTATAATGGAGTTATAATGTTACAGTTTAATAAACAATCATAACATTGTGTATCAGTAACTAATGCAATCCATTGTTAGAAACTGGCCCATAATCATCTATCACATTGAGGAACTAAACGATGAAACTACAATCCCTAGTTTTAGCCGCTGCTACTGCACTTACTATGACGACTGCTTTTGCAGTACCTGCTGGTACTTGGTCAGTTGCTGCCGGTGCACATTATGTTGACCCTAAGAGTGATAACGGTACGCTCAATGCAGGCGGCACAGACTACTCTGTAGATGTTGGTGGCGATGCGCGTCCAACACTTACTGCCGAATACTTCGTTGCTAATAACGTTGGTATTGAATTGCTAGCAGCGATTCCATTCAACCATGACATCACATTGACTGATGCTGCTGGTAACGAAATTAAGGGTGAAACTCAACATTTACCACCTACTTTGTCTGTCCAGTATCACTTTGATGGTTATAACATCCCTCTAAACATCAAGCCATTCATTGGTGTTGGTGTGAACTACACGACTTTCTTTAAAGAAAAACTATACACTGGCGGTTCAGCTAACTTAGATATCGACGATAGTGTTGGCGTTGCTGGCCATGTCGGTGTTGATTTCCCATTCACTCCAACGGATGCTTTCCGTATTGATGCACGCTATATCGACATCAAATCAGACGTAAGCCTAAATGGCGATGATCTTGGTGAAGTAGATATCAGCCCTTGGGTATATGGTGTTGCTTACGTAAAAAGCTTCTAATTAGAAGTCCGTTTTACTAAGTCGTACTTATAGTAATGAAAAAGCCGGTATCTACCGGCTTTTTTGTGTCTGTTGTTTAGCGACAATACAAGCAGTTACTATCCAGGTGTACTGCAAATGCGCTAATGGAACCTGTTTGTGCATACTCGATATATCTTAATTACGTTCAAACTTTAGCGCATAAAAAAGACCGTCCGTAGACAGTCTTTTTTCAAACCAACACTATTATGTATTTAGACTTATAGCAAAATGCGGCGTGGATCAGCCAGTAGCGTTGCAATATAACGGGTAAACACTGCGGCATCTGCCCCATTAATCACACGATGATCGTAAGACAATGATAACGGTAGCATCAGGCGTGGCTCAAAGCTTTGCTTTTTAGCATCCCAACGTGGCTGCATACTTGCCTCAGACACACCTAAGATACCCACTTGTGGCCAGTTCACCAGTGGTGTAAACGCTGTACCACCTAGGTTACCTTGACTTGAGATAGTAAAGCTCGCCCCTTGCAAGTCTTTGGTGCTGAGTTTCTTATCACGCGCTTTAACGGCAAGCTCACCGATTTCGATAGCAATTTGCTTCAGACCTTTATCCTGCACATTTTTAATAACTGGTACGATGAGGCCGTCATCAGTTGCCACTGCGATACCCATATTGACACTTTTACGCAAGATAACTTGAGTATTATCATCGCTTAAATGACTATTAAAGCGTGGATGCTGAGTTAATGCATAGGCAGTCGCTTTGACCACAAAGGCTAAGATAGTGAAGCCAATACCTTCTACCTTCATACCACCTTTTAGCTCGCCACGTAGTTTTTCTGTCTCAGTGATATCTGATAAGTCAAACTGCGTCACTTGCGGTAGCAATGTATTGTAATTGAGCTGTGGTATCGACACTTTCTGTAAACGGCTAAGGTCTAGTGTCGATGTTTCACCCCAAATCTCAGTATTACTCATGTCAGGTAAGCTCGGTAAGCCTGAGCTCGCCACACCACTGCTAGCAGGTGCTGCTTTTTGAGTGGTCAAACTCTCTTTGACATGTGCAAACAAGTCTTCTTTTAGAATACGATCATTCAGTGCCGAACCACTTACTTTTGTGATATCCACACCCAACTGACGTGCAAGCTTACGTACAGCTGGACCTGCATAAACGTCAACCAGCTTTTCATTTACTTGTGTTTCTGTCAGCTTGTCAGCTTTCTTACTGGCGGCCACATTAGACGTTGTAGATTTTTCTGCCTGTTTTGGTTCACCAGTTGTTTTAGCAGCAGCTTTCTCTTCTGATTTGGCTGGTGCTGACTCTTTCGACTCAGAACTATCTGATGCAGATTCACTCTCATCAGCAGCGTCTGTACCACTGCTCATGATAACGATGAAGTCTTGACCATTGGCGACCATGTCACCTGTCTGGACTAAGATTTTTTCAATTTTTCCGGCTTCTGGTGCTGGTACTTCGACAGATGCTTTGTCAGATTCAATCAATAAAATCGACTGATCCGCAGTCACTGTATCGCCCACACTAACCATAATTTCAGAAACTTGCGCTTCATCAACACCTAAGTCAGGTAGTGCATGAGTCGTTGACTTACTAGCATTAGCAGCGGGCTTGGCGCTAGACTCTGATGACTTTGATTCAGTCTCAGTTGGCTCAGCTTTTGCTTCTGGCTTAGCAGCAGCGGCTTCTTCTGTATCACTCGCTTCTTGATTGTCATCAGCAGCGCTATCATCACTTTCCGCACCGTCTTCTGCACTCTCAAGCTCAATCAGCACCATGCCTTCGCTAACTTGATCACCAATAGCAATATTAATCTTGGTGACTTTACCAGCAGCAGAGCTTGGCACTTCAACTGAGGCTTTGTCAGATTCTAATAATACGATGTTGTCATCTTTTGCGATGACATCACCGATTTCTACCATAATCTCGCTGACTTCGGCGCTATCAACACCCAAATCGGGGGCTTTAATGTCCATGATTTATCTCCTAGTCTTATGGTTATTATTCTTTGACATCACCATCATTGAGTACATTAGCATCTGCTTGATCTTCAGCGCGACCTTCACTACTGATTTCTTCGTCGTCTTCAGCGATAAACTCAGGGACAGGATTTGGATTCACGTTACCTGGTGCTGGTGCATCTGGAGACTGATCATAGTAAGACTGCTGTTGCCATGCAGGTGGATGATCCACATCAATGCCTAGGCTAGAAATAGCGTCTTTAACCAAACGCATCTCAACTTCACCTTCATCCGCTAAACGTTTAAGCGTTGCAACAACGATATGCGCGGCATCAACGTTGAAGAAACTGCGTAAGTTTTCACGAGTATCAGAGCGGCCATAACCATCAGTACCCAACGTGGTATAAGGACGGTTGTCTGGTAACCAAGCACGAATCTGCTCTGAGTAATTGCGCATATAATCTGTCGCTGCAACTACGATACCTTCGTGCGGTGCTAATTGCTCAGTAACCCAAGGCACTTTCTCTTCATCCATTGGATGCAGACGGTTGTAATCATCACAAACCATACCATCACGAGTCAACTCATTAAAGCTGGTCACGCTCCATACGTTAGACGTAATATTGAACTCGTCTTTTAGGATCTGTGAGGCTTTTTGTACTTCACGTAAGATAACACCTGAGCCCAATAGCTGTACTTGTGCTGAGCCATTGTCCTCGAGCAAATACATACCACGTTTAATACCTTCTTCGGCACCTTCTGGCATTTCAGGTTGCTCATAGTTCTCATTCATTAGCGTTAGGTAATAATAAACGCGCTCGCCTTCGCCATACATGCGGCGTAAACCATCATGCATAACTACTGCTAACTCATAACCAAAGCATGGATCATAGGTCACACAGTTAGGCACGACATTGAACAAGATTTGTGAATGGCCATCTTGATGCTGCAAGCCTTCGCCGTTAAGCGTCGTACGGCCAGCCGTTGCACCCAATAAGAAGCCTTGTGCTTGACAATCACCTGCCGCCCAAGCCAAATCACCCACACGTTGGAAACCAAACATTGAGTAGTAGATATACATTGGAATCATCGGCAATGCATTCACAGAATAACTGGTTGCCAACGCAATCCAAGTACTCATCGCGCCTGCTTCGTTGATACCTTCTTCTAACATGTGACCGTCGATAGCTTCTTTATAGCCCATCAATGCTTCACTATCTTCTGGCGTATATTTCTGACCAACAGCCGAGTAAATACCCAATTGACGGAACATACCTTCTAGACCGAAAGTACGTGCTTCATCAGGTACGATTGGTACGACGCGATCTTGGATGTCTTTGTTCTTTAGCATCGCTGATAGTAAGCGTACGAATACCATGGTCGTCGATTGCTCTTTACCATTACTGCCTTTTAATACCCGATCGAACATCGATAATTCAGGGATATTCAGTGGAATATGACCACTGCGACGGTTTGGTAAATGACCACCCAACGCTTCACGACGGCCTTTGAGATACTTCATCTCCGCTGAACCTTCTTCAGGACGGTAGAATGGTAGGGTCTCTAGCTGCGCGTCGGTAAATGGCAAATCAAAACGATCACGGAAATACATCAAGGCTTCTTGATCAAGCTTCTTGATCTGATGCGACTTATTGACCGCTTGCGTTTGGGCAGATAAGCCATAACCTTTAACGGTTTTGACCAAGATAACCGTTGGCTGACCTTTGGTTTTCATGGCTTCACTAAATGCAGCATACACTTTAACTGGATCATGGCCACCACGGTTTAAGCGCGAGATCTCTTCGTCAGTCAACGCATCTGCCATTTCTTCTAACTCTGGATATTTACCGAAAAATTCTTTGCGGGTAAATTCAGGCGTGCGCGCTTCGTACAACTGATACTCACCATCAACCACTTCTTCCATGCGCTGCTTAAGCACACCTGTATGGTCTTTACCAAGTAACGAATCCCAGTTACCACCCCAAATAACTTTGATGACTCGCCAGCCTGCGCCGCGGAATACTGACTCAAGCTCTTGAATGATTTTACCGTTACCACGGACTGGACCATCAAGACGCTGCAAGTTACAGTTGACTACCCATATAAGGTTGTCCAACTTTTCACGACCTGCAAGAGAAATGGCACCTAAGCTTTCTGGCTCATCCGTTTCACCATCACCTAAGAATGTCCAGATCTTACGACCTTCTTTTTCTAGCAATCCACGGTTTTCCATATAGCGATGTACATGGGCATGATAGATAGACATGATTGGACCAAGCCCCATCGATACCGTTGGGAACTGCCAGTAATCAGGCATGAGATAGGGATGCGGATAGCTTGATAGACCTTTGCCACCTACTTCACGACGGAAATTGTCAAGCTGATCTTCGGTCAAACGACCTTCTAAATAAGAACGTGCATAGATACCTGGTGCTGAGTGACCTTGATAATAAATCATGTCACCACCGAAGTGATCGCTAGCCGCGCGGAAGAAATGGTTAAAACCCGTTTCATAAAGTGTCGCACTAGAAGCGAATGTCGCTAAGTGACCACCCAAGTCGTCATCATTTTTATTGGCACGCATAACCATAGCAAGTGCGTTATAACGAATCAAAGCACGTATTTTACGCTCCATGCCTAGATCGCCTGGGTACATTGGCTCATCTTCGACCGCAATACTATTGACGTAAGCGGTGTCTAATCTATTGAACGGCAATCCTTCTTGAACCGCCATGTTGTACAAAGCTTTTAGCAAAAACTGAGCACGATCTTTGTCTGCATGTTTGAGTACAGACTCAAAAGCTTGCAGCCATTCCTGTGTTTCGGTGCTATCAGCATCCTTATAATAATTCATCTTTGTTGTCCTTGTTTGTCAGTCAATCCTACTCAATAGCAGGAATTTATAAAATCAAAGTATTACTTAATACTGTCTTACATACATGATGTGCTCAATGACTTCCTTGTTAATTTTGAGAAGTTACGTTTCATATTGAAGCTTGTATGACTGTACTTCACCGCTCCACAATGTCGAACCGTTCAATGTAACGATTCTAAAAGCAGCAGTACTATCCATTACATACGAATGGAATCGTTAGGCAGTCAGGACAAAGTCATCACTCAACGCCTACAGCCAATTATCAAACGATAATAACTCTCTATTATAGGCGCTTATGACATAGATGTTTATAGCTGTAAAGAAATGACGATATGACAAGTATTTTTAAAATAAATAATGATTAGTTTTTTTAAAAATGACTAATATAGTGATAGCTTAAAGTCAAGTATATAAAAGGTAACAGGTTAATGACCAAGACGTCTTGATGTGATTGGTCATAACAAAACTACCATTCATCAACTTCCTATGATTTTTACGAAATTATTACCTAATATACGTATTATGTAACATATAGAGCGGTTTGGTAGGTAGATATTTATACCGAGTTTTCGTTTATAGGAACAGCAGCATGCAGCAAACTCAACGACTTTTAGACTCAATTAGCACATATTTATTCAGTAAATATATATGTCGAATGATGGCATTGATAGCCGCTGTTCCTATGCTTTTAGTCAGTAATTTGGCCTTTGCTGAAGCCAACCCTACATGCCCAAGCGATCATGCGATGTACTATCTGGGCTCTAAGAGCACTACTCCTGCACCCAAAGCAACGCTCAGCTGGTCAGCAGCAGGAAATGCTAGTACTACCTATAGCTTTGATAGCGGTCTTAAGTTAGTACTATCATTTTCTGATATTAACTTTGTTAGAACTGGCTATCCAGAGGTCAGCAGTTTTAGCGGTGTGACAACGAATGCTCTTAATATTCGCCATAGTAGCGAGAAAATCGACATCAATCATAGGCTGACAGCTACTATTAATAAACCAGTATCAAAATATGGATTTGTTGTTCAGGATTTAGATGCAAACCTAAGTGGAAAATATACTGAGTCAGTCTCACTTGTCACTGCTGGTGGTGCTTTTAGCAATTATACTACATCAGGCACTACAACCAACTTCACATTATCTAATTCAAGCAAAACGATTACTGCTAACCAATGGACGAACTGTAACCCCACTAGTCCATGTAACTTTAATATTGAATGGGGAGCACAGTCAGCAAACACACCATTTGTTACCACTCATGGTAATACCTATACGGGGGCTTCTACAACCGCATCCACTGGTGACCATTTAGTGGGCTACTCAGACTTCTACTTTTGTCTTGCACCACCTAAATTGACTGTAAAAAAACAATTAGAAGGTACTCGTTTTAACGACAGCGATACTAAACGTGACCAATTCAATATTAAAGTAGCTGGTGGAAAGTTGACTCCTGATACTCAAGGCTCTACAGCTTCTTTTACGACAACAGGGACAGGTTCAACCGTAACTAACGGAAGCACTGTTACCCCATTGGAATTAGCTCCAAGTACTATCTATACCATATCTGAAAGTATAATAAATGGTAATGCTAGTAACTACAGCACTAGCTATACTTGTACCAATGCGACAACCGGTAGCACGACTGTGATGCCTACTGGCACAGCCAGCTCATTTACGTTGTCCAATCTAAATTATGGTGATGAAATCACATGTACTATCACAAACAGCCCTAATTATGTGTTCACAGGCACTGTATTTAATGACAATGGTGGCATTACCGACGCCCAGGCTGATGCTACCAATAGCACCATCACGAGTGGCGTGTATAACAACTCTAATTATTTCAACGGCATATTGAACGCCCCTTCTGAAACAGGTATCTCTGGCAGTACAATTACATTAGTAGATAAATGTGAGAATCCAACCAAAACCTACGGCACACAAACCTTAACCTCGACAAACGTAAGCGATATTGGTACTTACCAATTTAACATCGCTAGCAGTGTCATCGGTACTCAAAGTTCTGTTTGTCTCATCGAAACTTACAGTGGTAGCGCCTACCCTGTACGCACAACGATTGATAAACGTAGCATCAGCTTAATAACCAATACCTATAGTTACTCAAATAATAATTTTGGCCGAGTGATTACCAAAAACTCAGCCATCGTACTTGAAAAAGAGCAAGCAGCAAATACGTGTACTATTACAGATCTGACCAAGGTAGCCACATATAGTAAAAACGCATTATCTAGCTCAACGAATGGTGCTGATGTGCAGCCAGGTCAATGTATTGCTTATAGAATTACAGCCACAAATCGCGCAAATATGGATATTAGCAATTTTATTATGCAAGATGTACTACAAAAAAATGACGCTAGTAATCCAGCAGACACTACAGTTACCTCTGTATTGGCAGATCCAACACGAGCCTTTGGCATTTACAGCGATGGTCTCGTTAAAGGTCAAAATGGAACTATTACTACCATAGCTACTGTGTTGACAAAAAGGAGCATTCGCAGCTTTTATTTCAACACTCAATATGGATCAACGCAGTCCAAATAATCTTTCCGTACAATCGTCTACAGCCCTTACCACCTATGAACAACAGTCGATATCATAAATTGATCGACTGTTGTTTTTTTTTACCTATTTGACGAGTCAGTTTTACCATTCAGCTGTTTTATAACTCCCTCCATCTGCTTTTTCTGAGCTTAAATAATAAACGATATATAATTACCTTAAGAATACTAAAAACGTATTTTACTTACATCAAACATACAGAACATTCTGAAAACACATTGGAAAAATTCACGAAATGAATTGGTTTGTTGAAGTGAAATAAATATTTTTTACTGAAAGAGAGACGAATTATGAAATTTTCTGCCATAACAACCAAATTAGTAATGACAACTATATTATGTGCCAGCTTTCTGGGTAATGCACATGCAGCAGATGCTCTAAAAATGGAACTAACAGCCAGTCAAGTTACCAAAAATGCAGACGGTAAGACAGTATATTCTCCGGTACGTACCGCACCAGTAGGTACTGTCATTCAATACAAGGCAACTTACACCAATACTATTAGTAAAGATATCAACGACTTGATGGTCACTCTACCTATTCCTATAAATATGACATTTACTGGTGAGGCACAACCTACAAGTGCACAAGCCAGTACTGATGGCAAGAATTATGCTGATATGCCTTTAATGAAAAAGGTAGATGGCAAGATGGTAAAAGTTCCATATTCTGAATATCGTACTCTACGCTGGAATATCAAGTTATTACCGGCGAAGAAGACAGCTGTTGTTGCTATCAATACTACCGTTGACCGATAAACCTATTGACTCTTAACACCTCTAATTAAACCCCTAGGAAATTTACCGTATGAAACCTAATTCATTTAAGTACTCAGTGTTGGCTGTTGGTCTAGCCACAGCAATGAGCATCACTACTGCCAATGCTGCTACCCCGACGGGTGGTACTTCTGGTTCATTTAATGTAACAAACAAAGCAACTGCTTCTTATACGGTCGCCGGTAATACCACTTCACAGACTGCAGAGTCGAATGTAGTTACGGTGAATGTTACTGAAACTGGTTCGTTCTCTTTGATATCAACAGTAGTTGATGATGTAAAGGATGATGATTTTGGTAAAGACCGTACTATTAATGCGCAAGCGAGCTCAACAGTAGATTTCACTCATACATTGACTAACGGTGGTAACGTTAACGACACTTACAAGATCACTCTTGCTAATGTAACTGGCGATAATTTTGACTACAACCTTGGCAATAGTGTTATTAAGTATCAAAAAACCAATGCAGCTGGCACTAACATTGGTAGTGAAGTAACTATTACTAATAACGATTCAATTGCATTGGCACCAGGTGAAAAAGCGCTCATTACCGTTACTGCTCAGTCTGATACTAAGCGTGTTGCGGACGCTAACGGTATCTTGACGGTTACTGCTGAAAGTACTTACTTAAAATCGAAATCTGCAAACACAGCTCCTGCTACTTATACAGCAGTCAACACTGATAATGCTAAAACAACAACTCCAATATACAAAATCGTAAAATCAGCTCAAACCAATCTTTTAAACAAGAACTTTGATTTAAATAATGCCAATGCTTATGTTGATTACACTGTAACCGTTAAAAACGAAGGCAATATTGATGGTACTGCCATTGTTATTTCTGATGACTTACCTACAGGCTTAGTTGCCATAAAGTCTACTGAGACTAGCTACACTGCACCGACCACTATATCTTCTAACGGTAGCGCAGCAGTTACACCTGTTATATCTAGTGATGGTAAAACCATCTCAGTGACAGGTCAAAACGTTAAAGTAGGCGAAACTATTACGCTTACTTTCCGTGCTAAGAAAGCAACTGGCGCAACAACTAGTAGCTTATTTACCAACTATGCAGTTGTTAAAGATAATACTAAGAGCGATGTAAACGCTAACACCCCGGATATCATTGATAGGTCTGATGATGGTGCTACTGCAGGTGGCCTAACAGAGAGCACTTATGAAAATACAGCTACGCCTACAATAGGTAAAGATGACAATACTAATGCAACCGTGACAACGACTAATCAGACTCGTGCTATTGCTATTACTCCAGGTGTAAACAAAGAAGTGGCTTTGGTCACTCCTGCAACTAACAATGATGTTGCTAACACTTATACTTATACCATCACCAACAACGGTACTGATGTCACAGAAGCAGCAGGAACAGGCGATAATGATAGTTCTGTAAAACTGTCTATAAAACCGACTGCTACTAGAAATAATGGCATTATCGATGACCCTAATATCAGTATCACACGTGTATACGTGGATGCTAACAACAATGGTAAATTTGACTCAGGTGAAACTGAACTCGTCGGTGTGAACGGTATTTATGAGCTGAACGCTGCCACTCCTTTCATAACAGGAAGTACTACTAATCGTAAAGGCCTAGCTCCTGGCGAAAGCGTCAAAATTGGCGTGCAAGTTGCCTCGTCAGGTGAAGGTAGCAACGATCCAAACTCTACACAAGCTAATGTAAATAACATAGGCGACTTTGAGACTTTGACAATAGCCATTCAGCCTAAGGGTCCAGTTAACGGTACTGCTGCACCTACTAGTACTGGCGATAATCCATTGTCCACAACGTCTACTACGACTATGCAAGGTGTTAATCTGACAAAATACCAAATAGTAGATAGTTGTGGTGCGAATCCTGCTGTTAGCTCTGCTGCTTGGTCAACTGGAAATGTAACAGCGACTGCTGCTCAGTGTATCTTCTATAAGTTAGAATCTAAGAACACTTTTACTGATAGCGCTAGAGTAATTAACAACCTTGTCGTATCAGATACTTTGGCATCTACGCTTACTTATCAAGCTAACAGCTTTTCAGCTTCGCCGACAGCAACCGATCAATCTCTTGGTCAGGTGATAAAAGTTACGTTTGCAACTGTAGCAGCTAATACAACCGCTAACGTTGTGTTTTCTGCGAAACCTTCACAGACCGGTACCAATCAATAATTAACTCAATAAATCTATGAGTAGCGAATGCTGCTTATAGAACACCCTTCTAGCTTGACCTAATCGATTTTTATTAGCCAAGCTAGAAGGCTCTTACCCTACCCCTTTATGTTTTATTGGATAAGCGACATATGACTCTATCTATCATGACACCGTCTAATCGTATCACATTGTGTACAGCGAAGATTTCTGCGCTGTCATTAGCGATGTTGCTTATGCAATCAAATATGGCGTTTGCTGCGCCTATTACTCTCGTGCAAACTATCAATAATATTGCTAATGTGGCTTATGACGTTGAGTCTATCAAACAAAACGGTATTTCAAATCAGGTACAGGCTAAAGTCTCAGACCTACCTGCATACGGTATCAGCTTGACTCAGCAGCCTCTACGCACTGTCATGCCTAACACAGAAGTAAGTTGGGTTAACGTACTGAGTAATACAAGTTATAGCGAGCAAACGGTTGAGCTAACACTTGCTATCTCGCCAACAGTTTCTAATTTAAAGGTCTATCAAGACCTTAATAACAATGGAAAAGTTGATTCAGCAGATAGACAAATCATGCTCGATAACTTGAGTGCTCAAATCAAACTTGGTCAGAGTGAAAGCATTCAGCTTATCGTACAAGCGCTATCAGATATCAATGGTCAAGATGGCGATACTGCTGATGTAAAAATTGGCGCTATCATACTAGAAGACCCATCAATAGCAGCGGTTGAAGCGATCGACAGACTTGTTATCATCGAGCCTGAGATAAAATTTACCACGCCTCAATTTGATGAAACCAAAGCCACCTCACAAATCAATGAAAACGTCTACGTTGACGCAAGCTATGCTCAGTGTAACGTGCAGACTGATAAGCCAGATCAAGTATGGATCACGGTTAAGTCTCCACTAACGGGTGACACCTACTCTCTCAAAGGCATCGAAACAGGCAATAACACCGGTAAATACCGCCTATCTGCCCCGACACAAAATAATGCCAATGCGATTGATGATAAATTTATCCAGACCTTGGTCAACGATACCTTAACGGCCAGTTTAGATGCTTGTATCGACCCTTCTGTCGGTACAGGTACTGATCAGTTACCAACTGCTAGCGACTTTACTGTCCGTATCGATGATCTAAATACGCAAATCAATATCATTGATGACAATGCAAGCTTAGTCGTGACCAAAGAAAGTGACGTCAAAAGCGCTGATCTTGGAGATTATGTCAGCTATACCATCAATGTTACGAATAACGGTAATGCTACGGCTTACGATGTACAGCTAAAAGATGCCCTACCACGCGGTTTTGATTACGTTGATAACAGTGTGCGTGTCAGTCCAACGACCAATGTAGATATCAATCAAGCACAGACTACTGAGTTTAAGGCTGATGGCAAATATCAGGTGCTAAGCTTAGGTAATATGGCAACTGGCGAAAGTAAAAAGATAACTTATCGTGTGTTGATTGGTGCCTCATCATTAGGTGGTGACGGTATCAACCGCGCGACTGCGGTGGCTAGCAACGACCAAGGTCAAAGTGTTGCTTCAAGAGAAGCACAATGGAAAATTGATGTAGAACGCGGCATCATGAATACGGAAGGTATTATCATTGGTAAGGTCTACCACGATATCAACCGTGACGGTATTCAACAAAAAGAAGACGGCGAGCTCGGTGTCGCAGGCGTCCGTATCTACATGGAAAACGGTAACTTTGTGGTTACTGATCCTGAAGGTAAGTATAATTTCTATGGGATCAGTGCAAAGACACACGTCCTGAAAGTAGACCGCACCACCATCCCTCATACAACCGAGATGGTCACCCAAAGTAATCGAAATGCTGGTGATGCTGGTAGCCGTTTTGTCGATTTAAAGTATGGCGAACTCCATCGTGCTGACTTTGCTATCGTTGGTGGCATGGACGATAGCACTGAACGCTTGAATGCTGAGCTAGTCGCTCGCAGCAAATCGGTAGGTACTAAAAATGATACCCTTGAGCAAGCGGTAAAAACAGAGCTGACACTAGACCCTGACTATAACACCGATACTACTGACAATGTCGATGCCAGTGGCTGTAATATCAACGGCGATTTAGATCTTGGTAATAATTGCGACTCTGCAATCGTCAATGACATGGTTGGTGAAGCAAGCAAACGTGTTGACATGGCTGTGACGACAGTAGCACCACCCGTCGAACAAGAATTAGAGCTATACCTAAAAGAAGTCGCTAATAATGATGTTGCCTTTATCAACTTAAACGAAGGTCAACAGCTTAGCTCTTATAAGCAAATAGTACAGGTACAAGCACCACTTGGATCAATATTCACACTATATGCCAACGGCAAAGCGGTATCAGAGCAAAAAATAGGTAAAACAGCTGAACAAGAAAAGCAAAACGTCACTGCTTTCGATTATTACGCAGTGGACTTACAACGCGGCAAGAACACCTTGCGCGGTGTGGCTACCGATATCAATGGTAAAGTCATCTCTGAACAAACGATCAAAGTATTGACGCCAGATAGCCTCCAAGCGATTGACTATCGTACTCAAACCCAACTAGTAGCTGCCGACGGTATCAGCGAATACCAAATCGTCATCAGCCTAAAAGATCGTGATGGTCGTCCTTACATTGCTTCAACACCGATTACTATTGACACGAACATCGGACGTATCAACCTGAAAGACGGTAGTCAAGACAAGGCCGGCACCCAAGTTATTGTATCTGGTGGCGAGCTATTGATTCCTGTAACCGCACCTAGCGCACCGGGTAAAGGCGAGCTGGTTATCGATACTGGCAGCAGCAAACAGGTTATCTATCTACAGTTTACCGCTCAGCTGCGTCCACTGATCGCTGTGGGTATTGTAGAAGGTGCTATCTCGCTCAAAGACTTTGATGGCGGCAGCATCACTGATGCTCAAGGCGCATTTGAACAAGAGCTAAATGAAATTTCTGGCGATGACAACTATTCAGCGACTGGTCGTGCTGCTATGTTCCTCAAGGGCAAAGTACGCGGCGACTATCTGCTGACATTAGCATATGACAGTGATAAAAAAGGCGAACGTTTATTCCGTGATATCGATCCTGGCGAATACTATCCTGTTTATGGTGACTCATCAGCTAAAGGCTTTGATGCCCAATCTACTAGCAAGCTTTACGTACGCCTTGATAAAGGTCGCTCGTTCGCTATGTATGGCGATCTAAAGACTCAGATTGATAATGATGAAGGTATCAAGCTCGGTCAATACAATCGTACTTTGACAGGCCTAAAAGCTCAGTTTGAAGACAGCAATACTCGTGTTACCGCTTTTTTAGCAGAGACCAGTACAAGCCAGCGTGTCAATGAGACTCGTGGTCTTGGTATCTCAGGCCCTTACCCGTTGGCTGAAAACTTTGATGCCGTACTAGAAAACTCTGAAACCATCGAAATCATCACTCGTGACGCAAACAATTCTGGACTGATCGTCAGCCGTGAGACACTGACACGTTTTGCTGATTACGAAATTGACCCTATTAGCCGTAGCCTATATTTAAAAAGTCCTATTGCCAGCCAAGATATTGATGGCAACCCTGTCTATATCCGTGTCACGGTAGAAGTAGATGAAGGTGGTGAAGATTACTTGGTTGGTGGTATCGCAGCCAAGCAACAGTTAAATGAGAAAATTTCTATTGGCGGTAGTTATATCAATAGTGATGATCCACTCAACAAAGAAGAGCTTGCTAGCCTGAATAGCGTCATTAAATTCAATGACAAGCTAAAGCTAGTCGCTGAATATGCCATGAACAAAGCTGAAAATCCAAACTTTCAGCCAAGTAACCAGATTAACACCACAGAGCTGAACGACAGTAATGTCGAAGGCAACGCATTCCGTATCGATCTTGATTTTGATAATAAGAAAAACACACGTGCCAAAGCTTATTACAACGATGCTGATGAAGGTTTTGTCACTGGTTCATCGCCACTGACTGCTGGGCGTACCGAATCTGGTGTAGAAATCAACCGTACTTTAAATAGTAAGCAAACTGCGTTAACGTTAGAAGGCATACGTACAGAAGATCATACTACTGATGCTAGCAGTGAAGGTGTACAAGCCAGTATCGAGCATCGCTTGACTGAAAACGTCGTTGGTGAAATTGGTGTGCGCTACTACAAACAAGACGCAACCGCTGCCTCACGTAACACTCAAGCTGCAACAGATGTTTTGGACATCACAAACGACACCTTGTTCAATGACGACATCATCAATCAGTCAGCGTTAAGCAGTATCAGCAGTGCGGACGAGGACATCGAAGGCACCACTGCTCGCGCCCGTATCACAGCGCATTTGCCGAAGCTAAATAATTCATTGGTATTTGCAGAATATGAGCAAGATATTGAACACAGCTCACGCAATGCAACATCTATTGGTGGTGAAACTCCAATGGGAAGCTTGGGCCGACTATATGCCCGTCATGATTTGATCAACAGCTTATCTGGTACTTATGGCCTTGATGACACTGATGAACGTCAGCGTACAGTTTTCGGTTTTGATGCCGCTTATATGAAAGATGGCAAAGTCTATAGCGAATACCGCATGAGTGATGCCATTAGTGCTCGCGAAGCTGAAGCTGCTATCGGTCTAAAAAACAAGTGGTATGTTCAAGAAGGTCTGACTTTAAATACCTTATTTGAGCGCGTTGAATCTCTTAAAGGTGAAGAAGATAACACGGCAACGGCGGCAGGTATCGGCGTTGAGTATCTTGCAAAAGAAGACTACAAAGCATCAGGACGTTTTGAGAAACGTTGGGGCGAGACGAGCGATACATTACTCGGTAGCGCAGGTATTGCGTACCGCTATACCGACGATATTACCTTATTGGCTAAAGACATTTATTCGCGTATTGACTATGACGATAGTGATCGTACGATCAACCGTTTTCAGCTAGGTGCAGCATACCGTGATTACGATAGCAACCAGCTAGACATGCTTGCAAAGTTTGAATATCGTTTAGATGACAATAATACTGGCGATGATATTTATCAGAAAGATACCATGGTGTGGTCATGGAACGGTAACTACCATCCTACGCGTGCTATGACATGGTCTGGTCGCTATGCAGGTAAATATACAGAATACAAAGCAGATGGGTTGACGAGTGATAACACTGCTCATGCCGTCTATGGTCGCGGTCTTTATGACATCAGTGAGCGCTGGGATATCGGCATGCAAGCGGGTACTTACTGGAACGAGCAAGCAAATGACTTGGCTTATATGCTTGGTGCTGAAGTAGGCTATAGCCCAATGACCAATCTTTGGTTATCCATTGGCTATAACTTCATGGGCTTTGAAGATGAAGATATTGCCTATGATGACAGTACGCAAGAAGGCGCTTACTTCAGATTGCGCTTTAAGTTTGATGAAGACTTATTCAAACGTGAAGATCCACGCAAGAATAACCGTCTAGCCAGTGACTCTACCTTATAGTTTGACAACATTGTTCTCAGTTACTGAGAACAATGTTGCACTTACTCTGTTATTTAGCATCAACCGATAGGCCATAGTTCTAGCCATAATGATGCTAAATATCAATACTTATTACCTTAATATAAGGTTTGCACCATGTTTACATCTGTAATTAAAACCATTTCTCGCAAACAGCCGATATATGCTGCACTGTCGGCAACAGTACTGCTAACAACTGTCTCACCTGTTTTGGCAGACAGTGCTACTGTACAGATCACAGATAAACATAGCATTACTGACTGTCGTAGTAATGCTCACTACCAAGAGCCTTCTTATAGATACCAAAGTAATGAGCAACGCGTCCTGAACTGTATGGTAGATCAGCTAAAATTTTACCAACAAGCTGATAAAACTGTGCAGCAACAGTATTTTGCTTACCAGGCACAAGGATGGCTAAACTACGCTATTCATCAAGACAGTATGAATAGCAAATCATCTGCTGGTCGTATAGCGACAGAAATGGCCGAGTCGATACTGCAAGCGCTAGAGACTGATACGATACCAAACATCGCACTACATCAAGACATACCTTCAAACTCTGCTCTTATGCGACCTGATTTATGGGCAACTTTAAATGCTCTTAAAGATAGTGATGGTATCGCCTCAGCACCACGTGAGATAGCATTTAGCGAAGTGGCTCTCATTTGGGCAGCCACCAATCAATGTGAGCGCGGCTGGCGAGAGTCAAGTATGCATTTTCGTATGGCAGACCGCTGGCTTGAACAAGCACGTGAGGCTTATGTAAACGCGCACGACTCACAAACCAATGTAAATTTAGAACAGCTAATCGTCCGCTATTATAAGCAATATGCGCCTTTGGACACGGGTGATGATGTTTGCCAAGGGCAAGTGTTGACCCCAGTTTCATAAAGCAATCATAGCCATATTCATTGATAATGGAATTATTAAAATCTTAAACACAAAAAAGCCGACATATTATGTCGGCTTTTTCTATACATTCTTAAGGCGATTGCTCTACACTGATACTTTTTTACGTGGTAGCTTCTCTGGCAAGTAGCAACGTAAATAGGCAATAAATGCAGTATTCGCTTCTTGGATATACTCATCAGTGATTTTCTGATGACGGCGATAAGACAATGTAAATATAGAATTGACAATACTATAAGCAATCAACAACGTATCTTGGATATCGTGGAAACCTGGCATCTCATAGCGTTCTGATAGACGTTTGTAAACCAAATCAACGATTTGATGATTAATGTCTTCACCAAAACTATCACCTTCAAAATCAGGCGTGTTGGTGTCATAAATGAGCTTTGCTTTCGTTTCATCATTATGAAATATCGTCACACACTGGTCAATCAGTGCGGTTAAATAGCCCTGCCATCTATCATAATTACCAACATCAACCGTCTCTACTATTTCTAATATTTCAATAGCATTCAAAAAGCGCAATGCTAAAAATATTGCTTCAATATTAGGGAAGAAATGATAAGCAGATGCTCTTGGAATACCCGCTTCTTCACAGACAGCAGCCAAGGTAATATCATTAATTGGTAGCGTTTCGCTCAATTTTTTGGCACCAGCCAACAATTTTTGACGGCGCGCACGGCCTTGCTGACTCGTAAACTTAAACTTATTCGGTACAAGTTTTTTTGCCAGTTCCGAGTCTACCAACACGTCTTCAATCTTTTCGTCTTTATTTTCGCTCATTATAAGTCTCTTAAGGTTACACCCTGTTTTATAAATACAATTTTCATTGGATAATATTTGTCCAAAATGAAATTATTACATCCTATTAGTAAGTAATATAGCGTCAATATGAGCGCTACTACATCTAACGGAGACGCATCATAAACGCTTGTACACCATCAAGCAAGGGAGATAAATGGGTTAAAAAATAATGTGTAAATCAACAATCTAATAGAGTTGACCATTTAGTGCAATTTAATATAATAAAACTAACTATTAAGTTTTATTTTCGCTCTTATAATACCATGATCGATGACTCTATCTGCATAATCCCATTTTAAATGGTCATTGAAATAGTCCACCCATTCAACCTGACCAAGTGAAAACTTACTGTCAGGCAAAAACTCTTCTGAAACAAATAGTTGATCAATCACTTCTGGCATGCCTTGATAGATATGGGTATATGCCACATCTTTCATCCAGCCATAGCGTGATTGAATTCGAGCAGCATCAAACAATGCGATATCGCGCATGCTTTTGTCATAGTTAACTTCACCCGTTTCTGCCATTAGTTGGGTGGTGACGCTACCAGTAACATCATTCATATCACCCAATAAAATCAATGGCTCATGAGTATGCTGCAAGCGCTCTATAATAGACATACGAATAGAAGCGGCTTCTGCAGCACGCATACATAAACTGCGTAGCTTGGCACGGACTCTAATATTAGGATCGTCCATATCTTCTAACAAGATGCCATTTTTATCACGTAAGAAAAAAGCACGCTTACTCTTAAGATGAGCAGTGATAATCGTTATTGGTTGGCCATATGCATTAACACGTACCACCAACGGCGGACGATTAAATCGCTGATAAGGACCTATATCAGGAACCTCAATCACCGCTTCAGGTAAAATCTCTTCTAACAAGCTGCTTTCCAGCTGTTCAAAACGGCTGATAATGCCAACAGCAGGCGTGTTCTGTGCGCCTTTACCTTGGGTATAAGGACTCGACACGTCATTACTGGCCAAGGGAACGACCACATGCTCCGCCTTAAATCCTAACGAGACTGCCAATGCTTCAAGCGCATCACTGTCCCATACTTCTTGCACAGCGATGATATCAGCATGTGCTTTTGATAATAAATCACTAATACCCTGTAGTTTGTGCTCATACTCATCACTATTATAAGCGGGGGCATTCTCGTAATAAATACGATCTGGATTAGCAAAATTTAGCAAATTAGCCGTGGCTATGTAAAACTGCTTTGAATTATTCTCTTTTATATTATTATTCATGGATTACCTACTATTATTATTCTTAACATTTGTTTTTAATAGTGTTTTTTGGAAATAACATGCATATATAACAAACAATATACAGCAAAAAAGCCCCCAAAGAAATCTTTGAAAGCTTCGAAAATGCATAAATTCAAGTTATTCTGTCTGTTAATAGAGCAATATCTACAAATTTACTCAATCTGGTCATAAGAGTGCAAGCTTACACACTGTTTGCTTACTTACACTTAATATGCTGTTAGTTTCACCTAGTTGATTTTAGTTCACTAATTAACATAAATAACTATATTGTTATTGTTCATTATGATACACGGTTCCATGCGTCACGTGATGCTCTACGTGCATCGTTCCATTCCATGCGCGATTCGCCTTTTACTTCGTGCCATGAACGCTCTAGCTCTGATTCATGATCTTCAAACCGAGCATCTACGGGATAGTTAGCACGATTAGCATAGCCTACTGCATAGGCGGGGTGCAAATCACGGTCGAAGTTATAGCCTTCTTTGTAATAATCCGCATTGGCATGCTCTGCGCGCCAGTAGGCTTCTTCATGGGTAGGATCAAGAGCTTCTGCTGCTGCATGTCCAGCGCCGCCGCCAACGATAGCACCAATAGCGCCACCAATTAAGGTACCCAGTGGACCTGCCATTGTACCAATAGCTGCACCTGCCGCTGCACCGCCTACACCACCAATACCTGTTCCTAGTGGATGTGAGCCTGGCTCACCAGTGATAATGTCAGCATTTAGGTCTTGCTTTGCCTCTTTTGACATATGTTTTACTTCACTGCGATCAATACTGTCATGGTTACTCATATTATTATCCTTAATTGTTTATTATATATTCGATTTATTAAGTGCCTGTTTCTTAAGCACCTGTTTCTTAAGTGCTTATTTATTAAGTTATGAATCTTAAAATTGTAATTTTACCAATTTCTGAAGAATCAGCACGTTTGCTTAATTCGACTAAAGTATAATAATTTATGGATAACAACGGATAGGCAGATTATGTAAACTGTGTCCAAGTTGCGATTGCGTTGCGTTACAGCCTGTATCTTTATAATGTTTTTGTAGAACACTCAACAACGTTAAGTAATCTTCCGTTAATTAGTGACAGCGTTTTAATGATACTGTTCGACCATTTATACCGTTCTTAATGCTCGATCAATAGCTTGTTTCCACTTATTGAGGTGTTGCTCACGAATATCGCTGGACATTGTAGGTTCAAAAATCCGCTCAACTTGCCATGATGCTCGCATCGTTGCTTCGTCATATAGCCCAGTTTTTAAGCCTGCCAGTAACGCAGCACCTTTGGCAGTAATTTCTGTGTCTCTCGGGCGCAGTACTGGTACATTAAGTAAGTCAGCCTGAAACTGCATCAGCAAATCATTATTGGCCGCACCGCCATCTACTCTTAGCTCAGTCAGCGGATGAGGGCTGTCTTTTTGCATGGCAATGAGGACATCGTAAGTTTGATAAGCCACTGCTTCTAGAGCTGCACGCGCAATATGCGATTTAGTAGTGCCACGGCTCATGCCCGTGATACTCGCGCTGATATCAGAGCGCCAATAAGGTGCGCCAAGTCCTGTAAATGCAGGTAGCAAAACCACATCCTCACTACTGTCTACCTGCCGTGCCAAATCTTCAACATCGCTGATTTTTTGAATCATACCCAAATTATCACGCAGCCATTGGACGATCGCACCCGCCATAAACACACTGCCCTCTAATGCATAGGTCACTTCTTTTTTGGGTGGCTGTAGCATACGCTTACCCGATTGTACGATTTGATCAAACGATAGATTCTCTGGACGAGTTGGCATAGGTTTTCTTTGCCACGCGATGGTTGTCAATAATTTATGCTCACTGAGTTTTGGTTTTTGACCAATATTCATCAGCATAAAACATCCTGTGCCATAAGTATTTTTTGCCATGCCAGCATCGAGACAACCTTGCCCGAATAGCGCGGCTTGTTGATCACCCAATACAGCATGAATGGGTATCTGCTTGGCAAATAGGCCTTTTTTAGTTTTACCAAAATCACCATCAGATGGTAGAACCTTTGGCAAGATATTCATGGGTATGGCAAACCGCGCACACAACTCTTGTGACCACGCCAGTTTATGAATGTCATATAGTAACGTACGAGAAGCATTGGTCACATCAATGACATGCTCTCCGCCAGTCAGTTTATAGATAAGCCAACTGTCTATCGTACCGACCGCGATTTCACCCCTATTAGCACGCACGCTCAATTTGGGATTGTTTTCGAGCAACCAAGCAATTTTACTGGCACTAAAATAAGGATCTAGACGTAAGCCTGTGATACGTTGTACTTCACTTGCCATGTCTTCATCGCTATCATTAGTAACCTTTTCCACAGCCAATGTTTGACAATAGCGCTCCGTACGGCGATCTTGCCAAATAATAGCAGGCGCTAAGGGCTTACCCGTTTGCTTATCCCAAATAACAATCGACTCACGCTGATTGGTAATCGCAATACTGGCGACATCGGTAGCAAGTAGGCCTGCCCGATTGATCACATCATGTGCACAGCTAATCTGAGTCTGCCAAATTTGTTGGGCATCTTGCTCGACATATCCAGCTTTGGGTGTTTGCAGCGTTGTCGGCTGCTGTACCATTTTTATCGGACGTGCATGGTCATCGTACAATATCGCGCGACTCGATGTTGTCCCTTGATCTAAAGCCAAAATGTATCCTGCCATGCCACCCACCTTCTACTGGTATTGTTTATACGATTCATTAATTGGTGCAATGATTCAATCATTCATTACGTATTACTGCTTACATTACCTAATAATGTCATTTAATAATAATAATTATTGAATACTAATCCGCTCAAACCTAAAAATACGCCACCCATGGTATTCGCTATCACATTACTTATAAACGAATATTTTAAAACTAAATCAGCTCTCTATCATACTGCTATTGACTATACAATAGAAAACAGGAGAATATTGAGCATTGACCCGTCACCATTGTGGCACTACAGTGTACGCTTTGTTATTGATAACAAAGTTCTGGTCTCTGTAATAGACTGGTATTTCGGCTTTTCTCCATCAGTAAATAGCTACAATGGTTCATACTTTCGCTATAGTTAAGACGTTATCTGACACCAAAACACCTTGCACTCTAATTAATGGCTTATGTGACTTATGAAATTTGCTTTATCGACTCTATCTAATTCGGTGATGATGGTTGCGCTTATAGCTTCAGCGGCATCCAATGTCGCAAGCGCAAACGAGAGTAATACTGAGCTCCAGAATAATGTGACACAAATTACTGATGCCGACTATCCAAGCGATATTCAAAAAACCCGTGCCCAAGACAGCTCAATTACTACAAACCAAGAACTGAATAAAGCTCAGCAACCAATTGGTCTATCTACGGTTATCGACCCAATTACTCATAAAAGTATCGATGATAGTTATTCTTTAGAAGTACCTAGCTTATTGAGTCTCGAACAAGCCCAAAATATTTTATTACAAGTATCGCCGAAAATCGCTGCCAATCAAGCAGCAATCGCCGCCAGTGATTATCAGACTGATGCGCTAAGCACCTTAGACAACCCATTGGTATTTGCACGAGTATCAGCGACTGCTTACCATCTGGACACTGATGTTGATTTATCATCACTCAAAAGTGGTGTTGTCAGCGAAATAGACAGCATCGTCCCAGCTATACCAAACTTGCCCGATTTTGATGGATTGGTTGATGAGCGTATCCCAGATTCTTATAATATAAAACGCTCGGGCTCAACATCGGGTGCAGGACTTGGTGTCTTATGGCCTATCTATACCGCTGGACGCACAACTGCCTTAATAGGCGCTTCTGATGCTCGTACTCAAGAAGCCGTCGCAGACAGCTTGTTGGATAAAAATGAGCTATATAACACGTTGATTGAGCGGTATTTCAAAGCGCAGTTGGCTATCATTGCGGCCTACTTACGCGAAGATGCTTATGATACTCTGCAACAGACTGACCATATGGCTCAGCGACTGTTTGAAGAAGGCTTCATCTCTCGTGTTGATCGGTTAGAAGCACAGTCTGCACTGGCCGATGCAAAAAGCGAATCCGTCAATGCCAACAATGATGCACGCCTTGCGATGATGGCCTTGCAACGCCTATTGCGTACCGAATATCGCATCAAACCTACCACACCACTATTTGTCTCTAGTCGTCCCTTACCAGATGTAAATTACTTTCAAGATTTGGCACTGACCAATCATCCAGGTTTACAAAAAGTAGCGGCCAAGCGTGCGCAAGCACAGCAGTTACACGCACTGTCCGATACGGGTTACAAGCCTACTGTCATGCTGTATGGCTATAGTCAAGTTGAAAAAGACCCTAGTTGGGTTACTGGTATTTCGGCAAGCTGGAAATTATGGGGCGGACTAGATAAAACGGCATCGCTGGCATCGAGCAATGCCCAAATCCGCCAAGCAGATTTGTCTGAAATTGAAGTCAGTGACAATCTATTATTATTAGTAGAAAAAAACTGGCACGATGTCAACAATGCTCAATCACGTTATCAAGCATTACAAAGCAATGTTGATCTGGCTGCAGAAGTACTGCGTTTACGCCGATTGGGGCTGCAAGAAGGCGTGAATACCCCTATCGAAGTGGTGCAGGCTCAGACACAGTCACTCAAAGCACGTACGGAACAAGCACAAGCAGCAAACAGTTACGTACAGTCGCTGGCGGCGCTCATGCAAAGCTGCGGCACGCCTCTCGCGTTTAACGCTTATCTGAATGCTGCCGACATTCAATTGCCGACTTTATATAACGAATAATAATTTGATATGAGTAATTAATTAATCAGCCTATTGCGAATACCTGTCTTATGAAAGAACCAACTTCTACATCAACAAATAGCTGGCTACAGACTTTACTAGAAACCTGGCGTATCGCGAACAGCTCTAATGTTTGGGCACATTGCGCGAGCGTGGGGTTTTTTGGTTTTCTCTCCATTTTTCCAGTAATGGCGGTATTTGTACTGCTTTATGGTCTCGCATTTTCACCCGCTGAGATGCAAGAACAGATTGCGCTTTTACAGCCATTTATACCTGATACAGTATATGAAATCCTAAATTCACGTCTGAGCGACTTGGTCTCTAGCACCACGTCTACACTAACGCTCAGCCTTGTTTTATCGAGCTTACTCGCTCTTTATGCTGGCTCTAAAGGTATCAAGTTTTTAATTATTCTGATCAATCTTGCCTTTCATATCACTCAAGAGCGCGGCTTTATACAAGGCACCATCAGAGCCGTTGGTTTGACCCTTGCAGCAGTAGTTGTGTTGATTATCGCGGTTTCCTCTATTGCTATCATACCGTTGGGGGCGGCCTACTTTCCTTTCCCTCAGATAGCTAAGACCATTGCGCTTTGGAGCCGATGGCCGATATTGGCAGGTATCATATTTTTAAGCTTTTTAGGCTTGTATCGCCTAGCACCAAACCGTGATGCCGTAGCGCTAAAAAAACTGGTGCCAGGAGCAGCGCTAGCAACCGTTCTTTGGATTTTACTGTCTGTCATATTTTCAATTTATGTACAGAACTTTAATAACTATAGCGCTGAGTTTGGCGCGCTTTCAGCGGCTGTGGTCATTATGCTGTGGCTCTATTATTCAGCATTTATCGTGGCCTTTGGTGCAATTTTTAATTCTGAAGCCATAGAAAGTGCCAAACCTTATGCTACCCGTGTTTACTAGGCCATGTCATCAATTAGATTCTGATTCTGAGGCTAAAAATGAGAAAATTGTAGATATACAAGGAAGGAATTGCCGTTAATATGAATATATTGACAAAATTACTGACGATGTTTAGCAAAATTTAGCCATTTTAAGGCCACTAAATGTATTAATGTGCTAATTGATGACACGCCCGAATTATAAACCCTTTATTTTCAACTTTGTTGCTTTAGGAATCTCACCGTCATGACTGAATTTCCAAACGAATCAGACCACTCACAAAAATCAGCTGATTCAACCGAGCCAGTAGTCTCTCAAGATGGCGAAACTTCAGTTGATGCTGCAGAAGATATACCTGATACCCAACAAGAGCAGACAGTGCCTCACTATAAGCGCGATGCAGCAAAAGCTGATAAATCTGCCATGATAAAAAAAGGGCTTCTAGCACTATTTATTTTGATTGTATTAGGCATGGTGGCTTACGGTCTATATAAGAGTAATCAGCACAGTGAACCTGAAGTGATTACCTTACAAGGGCAGATGCAGATGCAGCAAACGTCCATCGCTGCAAAAGTACCGGGGCGTATTTCTAAGATTTTGGTAACCGAGGGTGATGCTGTCACCGCTGGTCAACAGCTTATTGAAATGGACTCGCCTGAGATTAATGCCAAAATTGATCAAGCACGTGCTGGCAAGCAAATGGCACAAAGCCAGTTAGATAAAGCAGAAAATGGCGCCCGCCCACAAGAGATCGCTCAAGCAAAAGCGGCATGGCAAGCCAATAAAGCGGCATCGGACTTGGCAGAAAACACCTATCAACGTGTCAACCGTCTGTATGAAGAAGGACTAATGGCACGACAAAAACGCGATGAAGCATACGCTCAATATCTGGCCACCCAAGACCAAACTGAAGCAGCACGCTTGCAATACGACTTAGCGATGGAAGGCGCACGTAGTGAAGACAAATCAGCTGCCACCGCACAAGTGGCACAAGTCGATGCAAAACTCGATGAAGCCCTAGTCGCAAAAGATGAAGCCAATTTACGAAGCCCAATAGCAGGTATCGTGGACAATGTCATTGTGAATGCTGGCGAAGTCATCGGTCAAGGTGTGCCACTGCTCACGTTGGTCGATACCAGTGATCAGTGGGTCGTGCTCAACGTCACTGAGACGTATTTGAACCAGTTGGCAATTGGCCAGCAGTTTACGGGGACGATTCCAGCGCTATCCTCGGCAAATAAACCTTATACAAAGCAGTTTACGGTCTACGCCACTTCGACATTGTCTGACTTTGCCACTTGGCGTCCGACCAATAATGATGATGGGTTTGATGTACGTACTTTTGAGGTAAAAGCACGCCCAACGACGCCTGATGCACGGATTCGCTCAGGTATGAGTGTCGTTGTGCGCATCAACCCTACTCTTACTAATAAAAGCCCAGAGTAGCCCATGCGCCTGACCAAGCTAAGTGGGGCTTTTTTACGTAGTGCGGCCTATGAGCGGCGGTTTTTAGCCAAAAATCCGTGGGACTTAGCCATGGTAGTTTGGATACCATTAGCAACTGTACTGCTGATTTGGTGGATATTTTCACAAACTCAGATTACGGATTTGCCCATTGGGGTCATCGACCGAGACAACAGCCCAGTGGCCAATACGGCTGTACGCTACTTAGAAGCCAGTCCGACGCTGATGGTAAAACAGACTTATACCTCAGAATCTGACGCAGAGGCCTCTATCTTGCAACGCGATATCTATGCAGTCGTCATTATTCCTGAAGACTTCTCTCGTAATATTTTATCTGGCAAGCCCGCCCCGTTGGTGTTGCAAGTAAACGCGCAGTACGGTACGCATTCGGGCATTATTCAAACCAGCGTACAAACGGTGGCTAGCACATTATCCGCAGGCGTCGAGATACAGCGTTTGGTCAAGCAAGGTATGGCACCTTCACAAGCGGCAATTGCCTACTCGCCGATTAGCATACAACGTATCAGCCTGTTCAATGCTGCGACCAACTATCAACAGTTTTTGGCCTCAACTGTCATTCCTGCCCTGCTGCATATCTTGGCAATGGTGATTGGTGCAACGACGATAGGCCGTGAGCTACGTGATAAGAAAATCGGTCACTGGTACGATGTTATTACTAATAGCAATGTTGATGAAAACCAGCATAACAATCAGTATGACATTACTAATGAAAAAACAGGCTTTTCTGAGAATGGCACTCAGTCCAGACAAGTGTGTATTTCAATATTGTTGTTTGGATTATTGGGCAAGTATTTTTGGCCATTATTGGCTTATAGTATCTGGTCGATGTTGGCAATCTGGTTCGCTGCACCGCAAGCGTCCGTTGCTATTAGCTCGATTGTTGCCACTTATATTGGTCTCTTACTATTGATGATGCTCTCGTTCTTTCTCGGTGCTATCTTAACGTTGAATTCGTTTTCACTGCGCATGGGCTTGTCTTCTACCGGTTTTATTTCCGCACCGTCTTACGCATTTGCGGGTGTGACTTTTCCGTATATCGCCATCAGTGACAATGCTCAGCATTGGTCAGATGTGCTCCCGCTTACCCATTACTTAAAATTGCATATTGCACAGTTACAAATGCATGCGCCTGCTGCGGTGTCATTACCGATTGTCTATGGACTTACCCTAGCCACGACGATTGCGATGCTCCTGACCACATTATTGACCAAACGTGCGTTGGCACATCCTGAACGCTGGGGAGCACGCTAATGCCAGTTTCACCGAAAGAGAATGCGTCCACGACTGATGCAAAATTACACGCACAGACGCAGAATTTTCTTGGTGGGTTTTTGCAAACCCTAAAAGATATCTTTACTGACAAAGGTGTTCTTTTACTGTTGATGATTGCTCCTATGATTTACGGTTTCTTTTATCCTTGGCCCTACTCAACCGAAGTCATCAATCATGTGCCCGTTGGCATTATTGATTATGACAATAGCAATATGTCACGGACTATCGTTCGTTATGCGAGCGCTAGCCCGCAATTAGATACAGAGCGTTTTCTAAATGAGCAAGATGCTAAAGACGCCATATGGTCAGATGAAATCGCTGGATATATGGTCATTCCAAGCGGACTTGAGCAACAAGTCATGTCTGGCAAAAAGGCCAGCGTCAGTGTATTGGGCAATGGTGGTTATTTTTTATTAAATAAAAATGTCCAGATGGGATTTTTGAAAGCCATTAGTACGGTGTCAGCAGGTATCGAGGTTAAGAAAAGCGTGGCTCAAGGCATTTATCCAACGACCGCGACGGCCAATACCCAAGCCGTACCATTGCAAATTATACCTTTATACAACCAAACTGAAGGATATGGTGCATACGTCGTGCCAGCCGTTTCTATTCTGATTTTGCAACAAACGCTTTTGATGTCAACGACGATGTTGATTGGCACATGGTATGAGAAACGTCGTCATAGGACTACTATCCGTGGATGGCTGGGTCGTATTGCAGCGCTTAGTATGTGCAGCTTTATCATCGGCTGCTTTTATTATGGCTGGGCATTTGAGCTGCATCACTATCCGCGCGGACAGAACATGCTCGGTAGTCTATTGTTTCTACTGTTATTTTGTCCAACCGTGGCAACACTTGGCTGTGTATTGGGGTTATGGTTTCGCCAACGTGAACGTGGTATGCAGATTCTCATCTTCAGCTCTTTGCCCATGTTTTTTATCAGTGGCTATCCGTGGCCGGCTGACCAATTACCCGCGTTTTTACAAGCTATACGCTGGCTGATACCCACGACACCTGGCGTCAACACATCGGTACAGCTTAACCAAATGGGTGCAAGCGTCTCACAGGTCGCTATTGGGTTTTATGCACTTGCCGCTCTATGGCTATTTTACTTTATGCTGCTTATGCTTATTCTTTGGTATCACACTGATAAACAAAGTCAGACAGTCGCATAAAACATAGCTCTATTAAAAGTTCTGCATATATGCTTGGATTACAGACTCTGAGCTATGCTTAGATTAATAAATAAGCCACAAAAAAGCGCCTGCACTATTAATAATATAGTAGCAGGCGCTTTTTTATTGATATGACTTTATTTGAATAAGCTTGTTTTAAAAGACGCGATTCAAACCGTTCAATGCCGCAACACGATAGGCTTCCGCCATTGTTGGATAGTTGAATGTCGTATTCACAAAGTACTCAAGCGTGTTATTGCTCTTACACTTCATGACGGCTTGACCAATATGAATAATTTCTGACGCATGATTACCATAACAATGGATACCCAAGATTTCTAGCGTATCACGATGGAACAAAATCTTTAGGACACCCGAACGTTCACCGATGATTTGTGCACGTGCCAGATGTTTAAAGAATGCCTGACCCACTTCATAAGGGACTTTTTCATCCGTCAGTTCTTGCTCTGTTTTACCAATACAAGAGATTTCTGGAATCGTATAAATACCAGTCGGTACGCTAGATACTGGCTCAGCATCATCGTCGCCTACCATAAAGGCAGCGGCACATCGCCCTTGGTCATAGGCAGCAGATGCCAAAGACGGCCAACCAATCACATCACCAGCGGCATAGATATTTTCGATACCTGTGCAATAAGTATCATCGACTTTCAGCTGACCACGGCTATTGGCTTTTAGACCAATGGCTTCTAAGTTTAAGCCTTCTGTATTACCTGAGCGACCATTTGACCAAAGAATGGCGTCTGATTTGATGCGCTTGCCACTCTTTAAGTGCAAGACTACATAATCATCATGAGTTTCAAGGTGATCAATCTCCTCGTTACTACGAATCAGTACACCAAACTGCCTAAAGTCATGCGCGATGGCATCACTAATTTCGCTGTCTAAGTAATTCAGCAGCTGATCTTGGTTATTGATTAAGTCAACTTTATAGCCGAGACCGGTAAAAATAGACGCATACTCACAACCGATCACGCCTGCACCATAAATGATGATTTTTTTAACGACATAATCCATTTGCAGGATTTTATCAGAATCAAAAACGCGTGGATGATCAAAGTCTAGAATGTCAGGACGGTAAGGACGGCTACCGACAGTAATGATGGCTTTATTAAAAGTAATGTTTTCAAAAACATTGTCATCGGTTTCAATGCGTAGCGTGTGCTCATCGACAAAGCTTGCCCACCCTTGAATCACTTCAATGCGGTTGCGCTCATAAAAACGTGTATGCGTACTGACTTGACGACGTATTACTTGACGGGCTTTGGCCAGCACTTCATTGAGTGGTACTTGCTTATATTCCATCGCCTTGGTAAACATCGGATCACGGCGAAAGTTGATCAAGTTAAATACGGATTGGCGCAGCGCTTTACTTGGGATGGTACCCACATGAGTAGAGTTGCCACCTACTTGGTCACGCGGGTCAACGACCACGACTCTTTTGCCAGACTTAGTCAGCTTCATGGCAGCAGCTTCACCAGCAGGGCCTGCTCCTAAAATAACTGCGTCATATTCATACGCATGATCATCGCTCTTTAGGCGGCGAGAGTCTTTGGCAAAACCAGATTTGACATCGATTCGTGTGTCATCAAGTGGATTCACAAGATCAGGGTGATGTATAAAATCATCAGTGACTTGCTCGTGAGTCTGTTCAATATTTTGTTGTTTATTTTTGCTTTCAGTGTGCTCAGGATTAGGTATGTGACCATCCGCTTTATTAGATACTTCGGTATGGGTATCTTCACCGATATCATTAGTCGCGTCGCTTGGTTTTTTACTTCCCATCGTATCCTCTTTATATTTACTGGTTTATTTGATATCTAGACCGTGAGTGAGTCAATAGTTAAATGAGTCAGAGTCACATTATTGAGGGTTGCTCACCATACGTTGTGACACAATATTTTGTAATGTCCAATACCCAGTGAGACTCTGCTTTCCCTCATCGATCTGCGGGCGAGCACTGATCACATATTCAGTACCGAGCGCTGGCTGAAAATCTTCAATCCAATCGTAAGGAATCTGAAACACACTACCATCTTTGGACTTGGCCAGCAGACACTGCATCGGTAATGCAGAGGCACAGGCCACCCGATTTGGCATAATCGTTAACGTTTGTGCATCACCCAATACGATAGACGGCACATAACGTGGCTCAGGTACTGGCTCACGCGACGTCTGACAAGCCGTCAGTAATGTCGCTACACTCAGTAAGCTCGCCAATAATAAAGGGGTTTTGCTAGATTTGTAAGCTGAACTCATAATGTTCTCTATATGATAATGAGATTATATTGAACCGACTATGGTCAAATCGATTAACATTTGATTTGATTAAACGAACCCTTAACCAATACGACGTTTAAGGCCTGTCTTCTGTAAAATACGAGTCGCAATTTCTTCAACGGACATCTCAGACACATCCAAACTTGGAATGCCATGAGTGATATAAATGCCTTGTATCGCGCGCTGCTCTTGCTGACATTGCTGATAGCTCGAATAACGACTGCCTGCACGGCGCTCTTGGCGGATTTTTACCAAGCGATCGGTATCGATGAGCAAGCCGAATAATTTGTCTTTATGTTCACGCAATGCTTTTGGTAATTGATTGTCGTACAAATCATCTTCGGTCAAAGGATAGTTGGCTGCTCGAATACCGAACTGTAATGCTAAGTATAAAGATGTTGGCGTTTTGCCCGAGCGAGAGACCCCAACCAAAATAATATCGGCTGCATTATAGTGACGTGTACGTGCACCATCATCATTGTCTAAGGCAAAATGGACCGCGTCAATACGTTCTTTATAGGTCTCAGAATCGACATTATCGTGGGCATGACCTGAATGTCCATCTGGCTCTACCCCTGTCTCTTCTGCGACACGCCCAATCAAACCCTCATACATATCCAAATTACAGCTTTGTGCTGCGTTAATTTTTTCACGAATATCAGGGTTAACAATCGTATCAAACACTAAAGGCAAAAATCCGTCTCGTTGATAAGCCATATTGATTTGCTCAACGGCATCCTCTGCACGCTCAATACTGTCCACATAGGGCAATACGCGTGTCTCAAAGGGTATCGAAGCAAACTGACTCAAGATAGCACGGCCAAGTGTCTCAGCTGTAATCGCCGTACCATCTGAGATAAAAAATGCCGTTCTAACCGTTTGAGAGCTGTCCAAATTCAGTGCATGATGATTTTGGATAGTGGACTTGACTGGTTCAGATGGATTGCTTGAGTACATAACGTTGACACCTCAATTAGAAACACACATGGTAATCTTTATCTGGTTTTTATTTTCAATCTACTTTAGACTCATCTAACTCTCGATATAAGCACTAAAAGTCGACACATATATAATGGCAGGCCTACATTCTTGATGCCCTACATTATACGCATAATAGCCACCTAATAGAAATCAATGTTACAGGCGCACACTTAGAAACCCACACTACTTTTGATGTCCTAATTGCTGTCCATAGGTCTGCTCACTTCACCTTCTTACTTGTATCGCTTTAGTACTTTCTACTATATATAGGTATTTATTATGAGTAGCTGCTAACCCACTTTTTCCTCACTCCCAAACCCTCTATTTATAAACCCATAAATGATTATCAAATGGCATTTATATCAGCTTTTACTTATATTTCATAAAAACTCTAAAAAGTAAAATCTGTGATACTTGCCATAAATTATGTAGCAAATGCCATAATTTGTGTGTTTTTAACAATTTTTTTGATTTAAGCCCTCGAAATTCTCAAAATATAGCGGTATAATCCACCGTTATAATCTTTACTAAATAACCTTATTTTCTGGAGTTATCATGGCAGCGCAATCTACAGCACTTGTAATCAATCTTGATCAGCTAGGAAAAGACGACATTGAAATGGTCGGCGGTAAGAACGCTTCATTAGGTGAAATGATCAGCCATTTGTCTGATTTGGGTGTTAGTGTACCAGGCGGCTTTGCCACCACATCAAATGCGTTTAACCGCTTTTTGAATGAAACTGGCCTGCTTGACAAAATCAACAGCGAACTAAAGACGTTAGATGTTGATGATGTAAAAAAACTTGCAGAAACTGGTAAAAAGATTCGTACTTGGATTATTGAGCAAGAGCTGCCAAAAGATCTTGAGCAAGAAGTGCGTCAGTCATTTGAAGCCATGAGTGGCGGCGAAGACATCGCTGTTGCTGTACGTTCTTCTGCGACTGCCGAAGATTTACCAGATGCTTCATTTGCTGGTCAGCAAGAGACATTCCTAAACATTCGCGGTATTGATAACGTTCTAATCGCTATTAAAGAAGTATTTGCCTCTTTATACAATGACCGTGCTATCTCTTATCGTGTACACAAAGGTTTTGAGCACGAAGGTGTTGCACTATCTGCAGCCGTACAACGTATGGTACGTTCAGAAACTGGCGCAGCCGGTGTGATGTTCACGCTAGATACTGAAAGTGGCTTTGATCAAGTGGTATTTATCACGTCAAGCTATGGCCTAGGTGAAATGGTCGTACAGGGCGCGGTTAACCCAGATGAATTCTATATCTCAAAACAATTGCTAGCCAACGGTAAACCTTCGGTTATTCGCCGTAACCTAGGCAGCAAGCATAAGAAAATGATTTATGGTGATGAAGGCAGTACTGCCAAATCAGTCAAAACTGTCGATGTTGAAAAACAAGATCGCATGCAGTTCTCCCTCTCTACTGAAGAGCTAACCTCTCTTGCCAAACAAGCCGTAACGATCGAAAAGCATTACGGTCAAGCAATGGATATCGAGTGGGCAAAAGACGGCGATACTAACGAAATCTTTATCGTTCAGGCACGTCCAGAGACGGTTAAGAGCCGCCAAGACAGCAATGTCATGGAACGCTATATCATCAACACGACTGATGCAAAAATCTTATGCGAAGGCCGCTCAATCGGTCAACGTATCGGTTCAGGTAAAGTACGTATCGTTAGCAACTTAAACGAGATGGACAAAGTACAAGAAGGCGACGTACTCGTATCAGACATGACCGATCCTGATTGGGAACCAGTCATGAAGCGCGCTTCTGCCATCATCACTAACCGTGGTGGCCGTACGTGTCACGCAGCTATCATCGCGCGTGAGCTAGGTGTTCCAGCTATCGTTGGTTGTGGTAATGCGACTGAGCTGTTGGTTGACGGTCAAGATGTGACTGCTTCTTGTGCTGAAGGCGATACTGGTTTCATTTATGAGAGCCAAATTGACTTTGAAGTACAAACCAACTCTGTTGAAACGATGCCAGAGCTAGCATTCAAAGTAATGATGAACGTTGGTAACCCAGATCGCGCATTCTCATTCACGCAAATGCCAAACGAAGGTATTGGTCTTGCGCGTCTAGAGTTCATCATCAACCGTATGATTGGTGTGCATCCAAAAGCGTTGCTAAACATGAACAGCTTGCCACGTGAAATATCACAAGCTATCCAAGAGCGTATCGCTGGTTATGCCTCACCTGTTGACTTCTATGTTGATAAATTGGTCGAAGGCGTTTCAACGCTAGCCGTTGCCTTTATGGATCAGCCAGTCATCGTTCGTATGTCAGATTTTAAATCTAACGAATATGCTAACTTGCTTGGTGGTAAGTTATACGAGCCATCAGAAGAAAACCCAATGCTTGGTTTCCGCGGTGCCAGTCGTTATGTGTCTGACAACTTCCGTGACTGCTTCGAGCTTGAGTGTAAAGCACTGAAGCGCGTACGTGATGAGATGGGCTTGACCAACGTCGAGATTATGATTCCTTTCGTACGTACCGTTGGCGAAGCAGCACAAGTCATCGAGTTACTTGAGAAGAACGGTCTGAAACGTGGTGAAAACGGTTTGCGCATCATCATGATGTGTGAGCTACCGACCAACGCGCTATTGGCAGAAGAGTTCTTAGAATACTTCGATGGTTTCTCAATCGGCTCTAACGATTTGACTCAGTTGACACTTGGTCTAGATCGTGACTCAGGCATCGTCTCACATCTATTCGATGAGCGTGATCCTGCGGTTAAGAAGCTGTTGACTATGGCTATCGATGCTTGCCGTAAGCAAAACAAATATGTCGGTATCTGTGGCCAAGGCCCATCAGATCATCCAGATCTTGCTTACTGGTTGATGGAACAAGGTATCAGCTCAGTATCATTGAACCCAGATTCAGTACTAGATACTTGGTTATTCTTGGCTGGTGAAGACTCAAAGTAAGCCCTTACGTTCATTCGTAGCGGTCATTTACACAGTCACTAAGAGTACCACCATTAGGGTCTATTTGATTTTTTCAAATAGACCCTAATATAATGTACGAAGACATGACTAACTATGCAGGCAATTATGCAGATTTTCCTTGCTCGAAATAACGTACAAGCTGGGCCATATAGTTTGGATCAGCTCAATATCATGCTAACCTCTGGTGAAGTATTGCTAGACGATTTGATATGGCATGACGGCCTAGACCAATGGCAGCGCGTCGGTAACTTAACCAATAACCAAACGGTTTATCGACCGACCAACGTTAATAGCCCTCAGGCCAATGACTCTATCATCAATAACGTTACCGTTTTTCCTGAAGATAACGTCAATGATGCACAGGACGGCAAGTCAGTATCGTTAGATAGATTATATGGTAAGCCTGAACGTCCAAAAGACACCAGTAAAGACGCGAAAGCAGACATGACAACCAATCGTCATCATACGCCGCACAACAATGTGTCATTGAATAAATCTACTAACAGTAAAGCTACCTCGAGCAAAGACAAAGTCGTTGGTAATGTTGTCCTTGCCCCCATCATGTCACGAGTCTTGGCAACTGCACTTAATGGTTTGCTTTATATCTTGGCCATTTTTCCGCTAGTCATGGCATTGACTAAAATGGATGTGGATTACACTAAATTCCAAAACATCCAAGATATGGACGCGGCTTATCAATACTCAATGACACTGATGGAGAGCCTTCCTAGCAGCACATTGATGATATCGCAAGTCATGGTTTTTGGCTTGTTTGCGTTACAGTTAGTATTCATCACCATGCGTGGTCAATCACTGGGCAAGCTGATTACAGGTATTCGCGTCGTGGATCAAACCACGCATCGTCTGCCTTCTTTTATCAAGCTCATCGGCATGCGTACATTGCTGCTATTTATTATCTATAATTTGCTATTCTCATTCACAAGCTTTTTAGGTTTTGTGATTATTGCTATTCACTATTACATGGCATCGAAAAGCCCTGAAAATATTGGTTGGCATGACAAACTTGCTAAAACCTTAGTCGTAAAAGCAGATAGCAGTCAGATAGTGAAAGAGCCAAAAATAAAATAACCGTCTTGTTAGTTTGGTTATTATTGATATGTCTTATATATAATAAAAAAGCAGCGTACGATCGTTGCTTTTTTTATTGGTAAAGACATATTCATCATTTTTATATTTTATTGACAGTACCGTAGAGATTAACCTTTGTGTTAATGGCTAAGTACTGTTATAATACGGCGCTTTATAAACTAAGCTTATTCCTCATTATTTTTTATAAAATTTGATAGGATTCGGGCTTACCTTATAAATCTCCTTGCTATTAACATAGGGTTAATAGCTACTAATCCGTAAGGAGTCATAATGCGACATTACGAACTGGTGTTACTTGTACACCCAGACCAAAGCGACCAAGTGGTCGGCATGGTTGAGCGCTATATCAAGTTAGTTCAAGACAACAACGGTGTTATCCATCGTTTAGAAGATTGGGGCCGCCGTCAATTGGCATATCCAATCAACAAGATTCACAAAGCTCATTACGTTCTTTTCAACATTGAAACTGACGGTGAAACTTTAGCTGAACTTGAAGAATTATTCCGTTATAACGACGCGATCATTCGTAGTCTAGTTATGCGCCGTGACGACGCTGTCACTGAAGAGTCGCAGTTAGCCAAGAATGCCGATGAAAAACGCGCACGCAAAGCAACTACTCGTCGTCCAGACAGTCGTGAAAACGATAACGACGACAACGACAACAGTGAAGACTAATTAAAGGAGAATACTCATGGCACGTTTCTATCGCCGTCGCAAATTCTGCCGTTTCACTGCTGAAGGCATCACTCACATCGATTATAAAGATGTTGAATTGCTAAAACAGTATATCAGTGATAATGGTAAAATCGTACCAAGCCGCATTACCGGTACATCTACTAAATATCAGCGTCAACTAGCTACTGCTATCAAGCAAGCTCGTTATTTATCGCTACTTCCATACACTGATAACCATCAGGGTTAACCGTTAATTAACTAGGAATGACTCATGCAAATTATTTTGTTACAGCGTATCGTCAACCTTGGTAAACTCGGTGAAACCGTCGATGTGAAACCAGGTTACGGACGTAACTTTCTTATCCCTTTGGGTAAAGCACTACCTGCTACTAAAACTAACATTGAAAAGTTCGAAGCACGTCGTGCTGAACTTGAAGCTGAAGAAGCGAAAGAAGTAGCTGTTGCTCAAGAACGTGCTGATGCACTAACTGACGTTAATGTCATCATGCGTGCTAAATCAGGCGACGAAGGCAAGCTATTCGGCTCTATCGGTACTCGCGATATTGCTGAAGCATTGACTAACTCAGGTCTAGAAGTAGACCGTGCTGAAATCAAGCTTCCTGAAGGCACTTTACGTCAAGTTGGCGAATATAATGTTGATATTCAGCTACATCATGACGTTACTGCTAGCATCTTAGTTACTATTCTTTCTGAAGAAGGTAACAATGATGACGAAGACGACGTTGCAGATGAAAGCGAAGACTATTCTGAAGAGTAATCTTTAGCATATCTAGTTTCAGTCTACATAAAAAACCAGTGATGTTATGTCACTGGTTTTTTTACGTCTGCACTTTACGATAGTAGTCTACTATTAATTGAAATTGAGGTTTAAACAAACAATATTTTCCTTTCAAACACCGTGATAACTGTCCTTTTATTAATGATTTCTGCAATGACATAATCCAGTAACTAGCCGTAATAAATATCCAAAAAAACTTATACTTAACAACAAGATACCATATATAAAGCATCTATATTATCGTGCAGTGAATTGCTATTATAGCCATATCTAATCTACTGGTTCCGAGTTGTAGATAATAATAAGGTACGATAATATGATAAACACTAACGACAAATTAATATGTATCAAAGGTAATGACGTGTACTCAGAAGGTGAGATATATACCGTGGGTAGAATCGTCAACGATAAGTATTTTCAACTAATGACAGGTAGTAATGACGACCATTGGTACGCAACATTAGATAAAGAAGGTATCTGTGTGAGTTTCGACTCAATAGTAGCAGAAGGTAATAAAGCACGATTCGATAAAATCGCGTAATTACCAACTAAATACTGCTTTGAACATGCTGTGCACAACGACTGGTCATTTAAAATGGCCAGTTTTTTTGGTTAAAATTCAATAATCACTGTTCTATAAGCTAATAACCCTCATAAAAGTATCTTAAGATATATGTATTACCTCTTCGCTATACCTAGTAAATCGTAAAAACCTTATCGACAACCCCATATATTTCACGAATGTATTTCCTAGTCGCGTCTATTTACTATAAAATGTGCCCCTTTAAAATTTCGTATCGTTATTGATGCCTGTTCGCGTGAATAATCCATTAAGATATAAACCATATTGAGACAGTAATGATTGTATTTTGGCTTGTGCTGACCATTCTTTTTATTATTTTCGCTACCGCAAAATTAAAGTGGCATCCTTTTTTAGTGTTGATTTTGTCCGCATTTTTGGTAGCACTATTCTACCAAGTACCACTTAATACTGTCGCTAAGACAATCTCTGATGGCTTTGGTGGTATCTTAGGTTATATCGGTCTAGTAATTGTATTCGGTACCATTATCGGCTTAATCCTTGAGAAAACTGGTGCGGCTATTGTGATGGCAGAAACCGTTATCAAAGTTTTGGGGCCACGCTTCCCTACTTTGACCATGTCTATCGTCGGTGCAGTCGTTTCAGTACCTGTATTCTGTGACTCAGGCTACATCATCTTAAACTCATTAAAAGAGACGTTGGCCGAGCGTTTAAAAGTATCTAGTGTGGCGATGAGTATTGCCTTAGCAACTGGCTTGTACGCAACCCATACTTTCGTACCACCGACACCAGGTCCGATTGCAGCGGCAGGCAACTTAGGATTAGAATCCAATCTAGGTTTGGTCATCATGGTCGGTGTGGTCGTGACAGCCGTTGCTGTATTGGCTGGCTGGTGGTGGTCCAACCGTTTTCTGAATGTGACGCCTGACAATATAGATGCGCTGGATGCACCAGCCGTGACATTGCCCGAAAATATGAAAACGCGTGACGACTATAGTAATATGCCGTCAGCAACGATGGCGTTTTTACCTATTATCGTGCCTATCGTATTGATCTGCCTATCGTCTGTTGCCAACTTCCCAAGCGCACCGTTTGGTAGTGGCACGTTGACAGATATCTTAGTATTCATTGGTAATCCACTAACAGCTCTGCTCATCGGTCTGTTTTTGTCATTCTTACTTATCAATACTGAGCAAAAAACACAGCAGATCAGTGACAGCATCTCACAAGGTCTGGTCGTAGCCGCTCCTATTTTATTGATTACTGGTGCTGGTGGTGCATTTGGTGCCATGTTAAAAGTAACACCAATCGGCGACTATTTGGGCACGACACTATCTGCGTTGGGACTCGGTATTTTTATGCCATTCATCGTCTCTGCTGCACTAAAGACGGCACAAGGCTCGACCACCGTAGCACTAGTCACCACCTCTGCGATGGTTGCACCGTTATTGGATCAAATTGGTCTAGACAGTGAGCTGGGTCGCGTATTTTGTGTGATGGCCATTGGTGCAGGCGCTATGACTATCTCACATGCCAATGACAGCTTCTTTTGGATTGTCAGTCAGTTTAGCCGCATGAGTGTGTCACAAGCATACAAAGCCCACTCGATGGCGACTGGTATTCAAGGTGTGACCAGTATTGTGTTTATCTGGCTGTTAACTTTAGTATTTATTTAACAGTGTTCATTTAACACATTCGTTGAAATATCAAAAAAGACGTTCAAAAATACCCAGAGAGACATTCATGAAGATTTTAATCGCCCCCGACTCGTTCAAAGAAAGCTTAGAAGCATTGGATGTTTGCCGCGCCATTCAATCTGGTTTTAGTCAGGTGTTTCCAAATGCTGACTATACGTTATTGCCCATGGCTGATGGCGGTGAAGGCACCTCTGCAGTATTGTCTTATGTATTAGGCGGACGCTGGAAAGAAGTGGTGGTACACGACCCACTCATGAGACCCATTACTGCAAAGTACTTATTATTGCCTGATGCCACAGCAGTTATCGAGATTGCTCAAGCTTGTGGGTTACATCTACTGACCATCGCAGAGCGTAATCCTGTCATTGCTAGTAGTTACGGTGTCGGTGAGCTGATTGCCGATGCTTTAGATGAAGGCGCCGAGCGTATTATTATCGGGCTGGGTGGTAGTGCCACCAATGATGCAGGTCTTGGTATGCTAACGGTATTGGGTATGACATTTCATGATATTAATGACAGTCCATTAGCACAAGGCGGTGGTGAGCTTGCCAAGTTACACAAACTCAATGATACAAGTTTCCATGCAAAAGTGGTAGATACCGTGTTTGAAGTGGCGTGTGATGTGACCAATCCACTATGTGGGCAATTAGGGGCCAGTGCTATATTTGGACCACAAAAAGGTGCATCTCCACAACAAGTTAACGATTTGGATAAAGCCTTAAGCCATTTTGCAGCTGTTCGCGCGAACAGCCATCAGGACTGTCAAGAAGTCGCAGGTGCTGGCGCAGCCGGTGGTCTTGGCTATGCGTTGATGAGCTTTTGTGGCGCGCAGCTGAAATCGGGTTTTGATACGGTCGCTGAAGTGACCAAGTTGTCACAGCATATTGCCGATGCGGATTTGGTTATCACTGGCGAAGGCAAGCTCGATGCACAAACAGCCATGGGTAAAGTCGCTGGTGGTATCAGTCATATCGCTAAAGCCAATAATACGCCTGTCATCGCCATCTGCGGCAGTGTTGACGGATTAAAACCTGCTCAGACTAGCCAATTCGAGGTCGTCATGCCCAGTATCCAAAAGGTAGATACCATCGAAAACGTACTCAGGCAGGCTTATGACAATATTGAAACCACGGCTGTAAACATTGCTGCGAGTATCAGACTTGGGCAAAGCATGAAATAGCTTCATTTTTAGAATAAAGATAAGTCTTAGGTATACGGTTATTAGAGGTTTTTAACAGTTTTTTGGATATTTGTCTTAAAATCTCTATAACCATTTTTGCACTTCATGAATAACGGTTTGCATTCTGTTAGGCAGTACAGACTGACTGCGGACAGCAAGGTATAAAGTTTCGCTGACAGGTACTGGTAGGTAGTGACTTTTGATAGCTTGAGGATTTGGGTATGCGGCAACCGCATGCGCTGGTAAAACGGTAAACCCAAGTCCCCTGCTCACTGGCTCCAAAATCAAGCTAATCTGGTTTGAAAATCCTTTTTTATCAAAATCATTGACGTGCTGAAACTCAGGATAATTAGCACTTAGCAGCAGACTTGCATGGTGCGCACCATCTGGATGATCTATAAACCCAAGCTGATTTAGTGTCTCCCAACTCGTCTCAGTAGTCGTTGCAGGAGTAATCAATAGCAACGCTTCTTGAGCCACTGGCTTGCAACTCACTGTCTCATCACCTGAAATATCCGTCATAAAACCAATATCAATCTCATGCTTGGCAAGTGCCCGCTCTATATCAACATTGGGTGCAAAGCGATAATCAATCACTAGATTCGGATGCTGCTGCTGTAGTGTCAACAGCTGCGGATACAGCTTAAGCCCCACACTACCCGGTGACATCAGTCGCACCAATCCTTCATAAGCAGGGTCTTCCCCAATGCGCTGCTCTAAGCGTGCCAATCGCTGTAAGATATCTTCTGCTTCCTGATAAAGCTGTTGACCGGCATCAGTCAATGAGAACTGCTTACCCTGACGAATAAGCAAATCAATATCTAACTGATTCTCTAGCTTACTGATGTGTTGACTGACACCGGACTGGGTCATGTGTAAGCGCTCGGCTGTATGCGTAAAGTGACCGACGTCAACAAGCGTGCAAAAGGTGCGTAACCATGTGATATTTATCATTACAATATATACTTATCTTTATAATAAATGATAATTTTACGTAATTATCTTCTGTTTGTATACTGGCTCCACGTTAAACAAAGCGCACATCAAACAGGAGTATCAACAATGAATAACGTTTATCCAAGAAGCTTTTCGCACATCGGTCTTTCAGTCCCTGACCTCGATGCAGCCGTAAAATTTTATACTGAAGTGATGGGTTGGTACATCATCATGGAGCCAACGAAAATTGTCGAAGATGACAGCCCGATTGGTGAAATGTGTACTGAAGTATTTGGTGCTGGTTGGGGCAGCTTTCGTATTGCTCATTTATCGACGGGTGACCGTATCGGGGTTGAGATATTTGAATTTAAAAACCAAGAAAACCCTGAAAACAACTTTGAATACTGGAAAACAGGTATCTTTCACTTCTGTGTGCAAGATCCGAATGTCGAAGAGTTGGCTGAGCGTATGGTGGCAGCAGGTGGCAAGAAACGTATGGCAAAACCACGCTACTACTACCCTGGTGAAAAGCCATATCGTATGATTTATATGGAAGACCCATTCGGCAACATCGTTGAAATCTATAGCCACAGTTATGAGCTTATCTATAGCGAAGGCGCATACTAAATTCGCTTGAACAGACTATGGTATGTGGTAGTAAAGTAATAGCTTAAAAAAATAGCGTACTCAGGTTATGAGTACGCTATTTTTATGTATTAACGTTGCATCGAGTAGTAAACGGCTTCAAATATCTGACCGCTTTATTCACTGTTATAACTCTAATACGATGGAGATGGAGATGGAGATGGTGAAGCCATCATAGACCCTACGATCATAAATGCAACTGCTATTAATAATTTCAAAAATGGTGACTTACATTCTGGCCAACGGGTGATAATAAAATACAAGCTTGCAGGTAGAATAAAAAAATACAACAACCCCCACAGCACCGACTCTTGAAAAGCAATAATTATCAATTTGATGCTATAAACAAGACACATGATACTTGCAACAACAAGTAAAAGCATTCCTAAAATTTCCACGTAATTTTCCTCAAAATATTCAATAAAAAAACGAGCTATAACCAGCTTAAAAAAAGACATTCACAATATAGCTGCTATTCACCCTCTTAACTATTAGCACTAAAAGACTGCCGTTTTAAGAGACTATTTATTATCTCAGAATTGTTGCTGGCGTATAATAGCAGGTAACGTGAAAAACACATAATATTATAAGACATAAGTTGAATAAATATAATCTAGCCTGTTTTAGTAATTTATGAAAATAGATTCACAACCAAACTATAAGACAATAAAAAAGGCCATGATAACGCTATCATGGCCTTTTTTGCTTAATACGGATACTACGGGCAATCTATTACTCAGCAGCGATGGCGATCATCTCAACCAATAGCTCAGGACGTGCTAGAGCTGACTCACCACAAGCACGAGCTGGAGGCTGAATGCCTTCAAAAAATTTGTCATAGACTTCATTCATAGCAGCAAAGTCTGCCATGTCTTTGATCCAAACCGTCACTGATAGTAGCTTTGATTTGTCGCTACCCACTTCTTCTAGCAACGTTTGGATTTTTTCTAAACACGTCAAAGTTTGTGCCTTGATATCGTCTTCGGCATTACCTACTTGACCACACAAGTATACGGTCTGGTTATGGACGACAATTCTACTCATGCGTGGCGTGCTGTGTAGCTTCTTTATCATATTATATACCTTCAATTTATTAATTTAAGTCTGTGCTAAATCTAACAGATATGCGCTTATTTTGAAAAACGCTGAGCACTAAATGGTGCAAGATTTACTAATGATGGCTTTTCATGAATCATTTCTTCAACCAGACGCCCTGTCATAGGCCCTAAGGTGAAACCCTGATGGCTATGACCAAATGCGAACCATAATTTTTCATGCTTGTCTGCAGGACCAATAACTGGCTTCATATCTGGCATACAAGGACGCGATCCTGCCCATGCTTCAGATTCTACCGCGTCTTCTAATGGTAAGATTTTACGAGCCAGTTTCAGAACTGTTTTTAATTGACCAAAGTTCTTGGGCGCATCCATAGTGGTCATCTCAGCACCAGTCGTAATACGGATACCTTGCTGCATTGGGCCCATTACAAAGCCTTTGTCCATATCAAACATACTGTGATTGATGGTATTTTTTTCTGTCACTTTGAAATGCTGATGATAACCACGCATTGGGAACAATGGCAGATTATAACCAAGTGGTCTGATCAAGTCATTCGACCATGGACCCGCTGCAATGACCAACTTATCACTATAGTAAGTGTCATTATCAGTGATGATTTTCCAGCCTTCGCCATCTTTTACGATTTCTTTTACATCGCTCTCTTTGATCGTACCGCCCATCTCTTGAAAGTTTTTCGCATAGGCTTTTACTAGCGAGCTTGGGTTCGATACTTGCCAAGAGTTTTTCCAATGAATCGCACCAACGAAACCTTCAAAATTAGCACTAGGCTCCATGGCTTTTAGTGCTTCAAGGTTTAATACGTTATGTTCAACCCCTTGATTGCGTGCATCAATGGCTGCTGCTTGCGCTTCTTTAAATGTCTCTTCAGAACGATGCAGCTGTAACCAGCCGTCACGCGTGATTAGCTCGTCAGCACCAGATGCTTCAATCATTGTTTGATGTTCACTGGTGCAATGCTCAATCAGTGTCTGCCACTCTGATTCGATTTGCTTAACAGTCGCAGGTACAGAGTATTTCCAGTATTGTAACAGTGCTTGATGGTAACGCAGAATCGCTGGGATACGATAGCGAATATCAGTACCTTGGTTCGGTAATACTCTGATCATCTCAGTCAATTGACGAGGAAAAGGATGGGTGTGAATGGCTTCGCGCTGAATCAACCCAGCATTACCATACGAGGTCTCTGATCCTGGCAGCTTCTTGTCTAACATCAGTACTTGTGAATTGTTTTTTTGTAAATGCCACGCAACTGACGTGCCAACCATACCTGCACCGATAACGATCACTTCATAGCGCATAACCTATCCTTTTCTTAGGGTGTTAATACAGAGTATCAAATATGAGGGTCTAACAGAATTAGGTGGTAATAGTAACGCATTGAGCTAAATATTAAACCCTTATCTGCAAAATATTTTTGGGTTGAACACTTTTAGTTATGGGGTTTTTGAAAATGTATTTTTGATAGGAATAATTTAATAAGTTAACGAAGGTTTTGCCTTTAAATTATTCTTTCTAAACTGAATATATGTAATTCTAGTCAGTTATTTAGAAACGCTATTGAAATAATAAACATACTTTACAAGAAGGTGATATGTTGAGTAGCTTCAAAAACTTTATTTGTAATCAACTTCTCTTTCAAATAATAACTGTAACCATTCACTGAGACTATCAATATCAAAGGCCTTTGCACCATAGCCAAGATTTAATAAATCCTCAGGCAAATATTCATCGAACTTCTCAATTATCTTGTTGGGTACATTTTCGGCAAGTTCAGTAGCACTAGGCATAGCATTTGATGCTAAAAAGCTCAAAAACCTGATAATTTGAACCGAATCGACTTCGTGAACACAGATTACACCTGCATATGCTTCATTAGAGAATCCATGTTGCATAAGCAAAGCTGCTAGGGTATTAACGACTTTATCATCGCGCCACGTGAAAATGTAAGTATTGCCGTCTTGATCTATGATTGGTCGATGACGTAATTGACACCTATCAAAAGTCTCAATGCTTTCTTTGAAAAGTTCACGCGCTGTTTTATCAGCGAAGTCTACTTTTTTATCACCGACTGAAATAAGATAATCACCACTACTCAATATGTCGTACATTTCTTGGCGGACTCGGTCATGTATCGACATATCTCCGCCGCCATCAAAATCTGGAGGCTGACCGCCGCCTTGGACAGCGCTCACATAAATAACCTTTTTATCCATATCGATATCTTTGACTTGCCAGCGTATACCAGCGAAGATGATGTATTGTTCGGGTAGCAGCAGAGTAGTGACGGGTAATGTACCCAGTGTTTTACTACCAGCCACAAGACGATACTCTTCTGGCGTTTTAAACACCGCATAAAAAGTATAATGACCAACGATACGCTCGCCTACTACCCCTAACACTAATTGCTGATTGCCAAGCTGAGTAATCAGTTGCATCGCGCCCATTTGTGATAATAAGGATTTAAAATGAGTAGGTGTTATCTTTTGAAAAGGACCTTGTCTACATAGCAAAGTATAAATTTGATCGGCACGAATACCACCCCATTGACCGATAGTCGCTAGCACTTGATGCAGCAAAGTTGAAAAGTGATAAAGCGACGTATCTGCGGGCTCAAACCATCGGCTAGCGATAAGCAGTCTTATCATTGCTAATGACTGAATAAGCTGTAAGCGTAGTCTATCCACCAAGCTAGTATCGACATCGATTTGTTTTTCGGTGATGAGCATGCGTAGCACTGATGAACCGCCTCGCCTACCCGAGCGCCCAAGCCGTTGCCGCAAGCTTGAAACTGAATGCGGTGCTGTTACCTGTACAACAGAATCTACTTTACCGATATCGATACCTAGCTCTAAAGTCATCGTACAGACAGCAGTAGTCGGCAAATCCTCTTTTTGCAAACGCTGCTCTAATCCTTCTCTTAACTCTTTTGCTAACGAGCCATGATGAGGAAAAAACTCATTTGGAACGATGTTTTGTTCACATTTCTCACTTAGCAGTGTGGCTATAAGTTCAGTACGCTTACGGCTATTGGCAAAGATCAGGTGATTACCGCCACGACAAAAGCGATATAAATCCGTACATATTTGTGATTGAGCATCATAGGGAATCTCAAAATTACTACTTTTAATAATGGCACTCTCTAGACCAATACCTGTAAAATTTTCTTCTTCAGTTTTATTACTTTCATAATTAGTCTCAACACCATCAATTTGTACCATTTGCATTATCTGACTAGGTTCCATACCACCTTTTAGCTGAATATTAACATTTGAGGTTGAGTTAGTATCTTCGACAATAACGTAAGGTAGCAAGCTGTTAGAACGTAGCAATAAAGGAACCCTTTCTAAATCGCCCAAATCAGACTCAACGCTATTATTTTGCACCGCTTGCATTAGCTGACTAGGCTCTACGTAACCTTTTAGCTGAACTTTAACGTTCGAAGTCGATTCAGTGTCTTTAATAATGACGCAAGGTAAGGACTTATTAGGGCGTAGCGATAAAGGCACAGTTTCTATATCGCCCAAAGTGGCGCTAAGCGCGACCCTAGGAATAGGAGCATCTAACCGCCCCGCCACATGCTCAAGACGGTTCAGTAAGGACAATAAGTGCTGTCCACGCTCACTACCCAAAAACGCATGAAACTCATCTATGACAATATATTTTAGCTCACCAAAAGCTTGCTTTACCCATCCTGCATCTCTTATCAATAAGGATTCAAACGATTCAGGAGTAATCAAAATAATGCCTGAAGGTGACTTTTTCTGTTGTTTCTTTTTACTTAGCGGACTGTCGCCATGCCATGGAGTCACTTGCATGTCTAGTAGTTCCGCTAGACTTTGCAAGCGTCGATACTGGTCATTAATCAATGCTTTTAGCGGGCTGATATAAAGAATACCAACGCCCTTGTTTTGATGAGCAATAGCGCTGCAAGCAGGCAAAAAGAAAGCTTCTGTTTTACCTGCAGCGGTTGCCGCACTGATAAGCACATCCTTTTTTCCTGATAAAATAGGTGCGATAGCTTTGGATTGTACTTCGCGTAATCCGTGCCAGCCTTGGTTAAAAATCCAGCGTTGCACACGTTTATCAAGCTCGGTATGGGCATCTCTCAAAGTAATTTTCCGTCCTAAAGTTATATATCAAACTTATAAGCTAAAGTCTGCAAGTCCATCATCTTCATCCATGTCACTAAGGTCGCTCATATCGATGTCCATATCGGACGGCGTCTCAGGGTCGATAGCTACCGAATGAATGAGATGATCCCATGAGATCGTAGGGTTTTGGTCGATGACAGCTAGCATATCTAAAAATGCCTTGATGGTATTACGTGGCGTTCTAAAATAAGCATCACCAATCGTTTGGCTACAGTGTTGCAAAAAAGCTTGTAGTGACTCATCAGGCACTAGATATGCAGACTCATCACCGCCCGCATAAACGTGACGTAGGTTTTTCAGCAAGATATAAAGCTCCTCTGGCGTTAAACTAGCTAAATGTAATGCGGGAGATGAGTAATCAATAACCCCTGCCTTCTTGGCAAAGCTGTTGTCCGCTAAACGAGTTTGCAAGGCATCATAGCTATATAAACCCTTGCGCGGGTCGAGTAAGAACTCAGGAGTACCCCCTAATAAGAACCCTAAGTTCTCAGCCGTACCTTGCAAACAGTCATTTAATATACGCAGAATTTGCTCATAGTTACCTTGACGCGCTTGCGTACTATTGAGCTTATATAGATTGACCATCTCGTCCAAATTAACGAGTAATCCTTGATAACCAGCTTGGCGAACGAATAAACTCATGATTTTTAGGGAATCATAAAAGGAAGCATCAGAGATAATCGTGCGCACGCCTAAGTCTCTTTTGGCATCAGTTTTAGTAGAGTATTCTGCACGTAGCCAGCGAATAGCGTTGACTTTTAACTCGTCATTACCTTCTTCGTGTCCTTGCCAATAAGCTTCAATGACTTTTGCAAAATCATAACCACCTACCAACTCAGTCAATTCAGCTAAATTTTGCTGTATAACGTCACTGATAGCTTCTCCGCTACTGTCCGCTTGTTTGCGTGCTTCGGTAATAAAACGCTCAACTACACTGGCAAGCCCATTGCCATCAGGCTTATTGCGCGTTGATAAGTTACGCATCAGCTCAGAATATAAATTCCTCGCTTGGCCTGACGATGCTTGAATACGTCTGTCAGGCGATAAATCCGCATTAACCGTGACCAATTTACGCTCAAGTGCGATGGCGCGAACCACGCTCAAAAAGAAAGTCTTCCCCGACCCATATTCCCCAATAATCAGCCGAAATGCAGAACCGCCATCAGCCACACGTTCAATATCATCTATCAAAGCTTTGAGCTCATTAATACGTCCCACTTGGATATGCTGAATACCAACTTTGGGGGTAACGCCAGCCTTGAGCGACTGGATAATCGCGTCGCGTTCTTTGGCTCTAATTTTTTTACCACTCATCTTTATTCCTTTTTAATCTATTATTTTTAGTGTGCTAGCTTTTATGTGCTATGAATTCAACGCTTTTAACTCGTCAACAATCTCAAAATCAACGACCACTTCATCATCATCTTCTAATACAGGTGCATCAACTTTATCGTATGCCCAGTCGTTAATAGTTTCGATAGCGCCATTTATCATTAGATTTAACGATTCGCATAATTCGTTGACGGCTTCACGTTGCCATACCTCGGCACTAATAAGCTCTTGATACAGCTGGCTGTGACTACTATCTAGTCCGTTTATGATCACCTCATTACCTGAACTATGATTGTTAACAGGCACGTTACTCTGATGCTCAGTCACCGTCTTACTGCTTATCTTTAATAGTACACTCTCTTTTATATCATCTTCGCTTTCTTCATCTTCTACAGCAAAGATCTTACTTAGCATCGCTTTAGCCACTGCGGTCTCACGTTCATGTAGCGCCAATAGTTCGGCATCAAAACTAAATGAACGGCTATTTTTGTCGCTATTGTCTTTGGTTTCAGGCGCATTATTTATGCCCATGTTTACTTTTTTATTCGTCGTCAGCTGATGAATATCACTAGTCACCATCGTTCTATCCAGACCTAAAGCTTGATATAACTTTTCGATTTGTTTGATTTGACTGGGTTCAATACTGCCATTCGCTAAAGCAACGGTAATGATAAAGCGGCTGATAAAGCCAATATATTGGTCGTCAAGATCAGCCAATGTCGCTTTTAGACCTGCCATATTTGCTGGGGTATTTAACTGCCATAGCAAATAAGCGGTCAGAGAGCCTTTTTCAATAGTGGTCAGTTGACTGTCTTGATTGAGCAGCGTCAATAGTGTATCCACTTCCCTTTTATCAACATAGCCATTAATAGTCGCTACCATTGCCCCTAATCTCATAGCTAGGCTGACTTGATAGAACGATGAGCTCGGTTCAAAATCTTCACAATGCGCACCATGACCGCCAGCAAATAACACAGCATAACCGTCCGATTGTAAGCGCGTCTGATGATAACGTTGGTCTGGAGCAATACCAAAACCAGCAAGCTCTACCAAATGGATAATCAGCTCGTTTTGTTTTTTGCTCAGCGTTTTGCTAGATGTTTGTGGCAAGGGCTCATCCAAATATGCCCATAACTCTTTAGTCGTTGTTAGCCCTTCATTGTTTTTTATAATGGACTGGGCCCATGTTTTAAATTTTCTAATAGTAGGGTTGTCATTTAGATAATCTTGCTGATAAATAAGCGTCTTAGGTAATAACATGATAGCGGCAATGTCATCAGCCGAGCTATCCTCCTTGCCCAAATAACGACTGTAAGCATCTAAAGCATCATTGCATTGTTCAGCGATAGTTATAATTTTTTTGACAGGCGCTCGCAGGATGCTTGGGTCTGGCAAGTCATCAAGCGTAAGCTCTACGCTAACGATAGAACGACTGGCAGCGTTATAGCTGAGCTTAAGCCTAGTTTTATTGGCAGAAACTACGAAACCGTTTTGGTAAATATCTTGGTAAAGGATTGCGAATAACGATTTAAACACCGCTTCACAGCGCTTGGCGGGAGTTTTAAAATTGTATTCATTAGAATATACCAACCACTCCCATGCTAATGATGCAGGAATAGGCAACTGCAACGCTACAGTCTTTGCCAAATGCATCTTAAATTTTAGGTTTTGGCTAGTGAAAGGCGGTGGCAGTAAATCCCCTGTTTGCGCTTTATCTTCAAATAACAAGGACCGAATAAGTGTCATAAACGCTAAAAAATGTGCTGAATAACTGTCGAACGAAGCAGACTGGCTGCCATAGATGCGATTGAGTCGTGTCACTTCTTCATAGATAGCCATAAACTCAGCATCGGAGACAACATCATCGTTAATATGTTCAATAATACGGCGCTCAAAACCGCCAAAATAAATGAACACATAGCCAATAGGCGTACTTGGATGCGCGCGATTTGAAGCTAGCCAATCAAGATAAGTACCTCGGCATTTAACGGACAAACGCTCGTAACTTGGCCAATAACCAAGCGATTCATCATGATAAATTGGCGATATACTGTAGATGACGTTTGGAGAGCTGGCAGGTAAACTATCATCGACTAGCGAAGGTTCAATACCAAACCCCGTTAGCATTGTAAGCTGACCGCCAACATAATGAAAACCGCGCTCAATAGAACGTCCTTTAATATTAAAGGCTTCGTTTTCTTTGAACCAGCGTCCTAACTGCTTATTGGCTGAAACACCAGAAGCATTGTTAGATTTACCAGATGAGATGATAAATGACGCGAAATCATCTGTATCGTCATTTTGACTAGACTGACTTACTCTATGTCGGTTATCGGGCTTTATATCAGGTGGTAAGTCTATAAAGGCGGGCTTTGTTGTTTTATTACCTTGAGCATCGGCATCATATTTTTGTCTAAAGAGTGCCTTTACATCGGCGATGAAATTCTTCATTAATTATAAAGTCCATGCTAAGTAGTACGAAGGTTGGTATAAAGAATCAGTCGCCAATACTATTCTAACAACAAACGTGCATTAATTATGCCTGTATTTTTATATTATTTATCGAATTACAATACCCTTCACCACCACACTGGGTCATCATTTTCCAGACTAGGATGTTTAGCTGTCTCTACCTTTACCTCATCCGTAGATAGCTCTGCGATGAAGCGTGATGGCTTGTCAAAATACCCTGAATAACTGGCAAAGTAATCAGGTGCCGTTAGATACAGTCTGGTCTTGGCTCGACTACAAGCAACATAGAATAATTTACGCTCTTCTTCCAACTCCTCAAAATCATCCAAAGAGCGATGGTGTGGCGTGATACCATCGACCAATGAATTGACAAATACCACTGGCCACTCTAGCCCTTTGGCACTGTGGATAGTCGAGATAGTGACTTTATCACTGTCATTATCATCAGGTTGACTGGTTGTGGCTACCGAATCATTGGGTGGATCGAGTGCCAAATTTTCTAAGAAGTTATCAAGGCTACTGTGTTCTGTTGCCAAGTTTTTGAGCACACGAAAGTCCTCGTTACGCTCTCGCCAATTCTCTTCAATCGTTTTTAAAACAGGAATATAGAACTCTAAAATATGCTCAATGACCGTCTCGACTGATTCAGCCTGATTTGCCTTCGTAAGCGTATTGTGTAAAGGCTCAAGCTGTTCGCTTTTTTTAGCAAACTTCGCTGTAAGTAGTGGCTCAAAGGAATTGTTATCCGCATTGATCGCTTGGGTCAAACGCGTTGCGGTAACTGTCCCAACGCCTTGGAATAAGGTCAAAATACGATGCCAAGCAATCGTATCATTGGGGTTGTAAAGAATTTTAATAAAGGCTAAAACGTCTTTGATATGTCGCCTTTCAACGAACTTTATACCACCCACCACGATAAATGGAATATGACGCTCCATAAACTCTAGCTGGACATAGTTGGACTGAAACGACGTGCGGCACAGTACCGCAAAATCATTGTAATCATGATCTGACTTTAGCTCGATGATTTTATCGGCGATATACTTGGCTTCTTTTGTCTCATTGGTTAGGCGGCTAAACACTGGCTTATGCCCACTTATCGATGCGCCAGAGTACAGTTGCTTTTGATAGCCTAGCGTTATTTGCTCAGACAAAGCATTGATATAATCCAAAACAGCGGGCGTACTACGATAATTTTGTTCGAGCTTAATGAGCTTGGCCTCAGGATAGGTCTCACCGAATAACAGAATGTTTTCATAATTGGCACCGCGAAAAGCATAAATACTTTGATTGTCATCACCGACCACCATCAGCGATACCGACTCAGGTTCACAAATCAAATCTATCAGCTGCTTTTGCGGAATATTGGTGTCTTGATATTCATCAACCATGATGTAACGATATTGGTTTTGTAGCATCTGGCGAAAGGTATCATTGGTCTTTAAGTGGCGCACGACCTGACTAATAATATCGTCAAAGTCGTAGAGATGATTGGCACGCTTATATTCATGAAAATCAACTGCTAATTGCTCGATAATCGGAATGTGCACAGCGATGTCAGGATAACTGCTTTCGATTAAGTCGCGGATATGAATGCGTCTATTCCGAGAGCTAGAAATGATATTTTGCAATGTTTTCTTGCGTGGAAAGGCTTGGCTTTTGGTTTGCGCAGGATACTTTTTTCTTTATGAATTAAGTCGATGGCATCTTCACTATCGCCTGTATCTAAAATCGTAAATCGCGGATTGATACCGAGTAGCCCTGAGTACTGGCGCAGCAACATATTGCAAAATGAGTGAAAAGTACCACTAGTGATATCGTTGAGCCGCTTATCAGTTGGCAGTTCATCCTTAGCCAAATCCTCATCAGATAAACTATTGGTCAATAAAGTCTTTGCACGACTTTTGATTTCATTAGCGGCTTTACGCGTAAAGGTCAGTAGCAAGATGCTTTTAGGCGTGACCCCATTCTCTAACAAATAACTGGTCCGGTATGTGAGTGTTTTAGTCTTGCCTGAGCCTGCACCGGCTATGACTAAGACCTTGCCTTCGATAGTTGTGGCTGCTAATAACTGGTCAGGATTTAGCTCACGGGCATAGTCTATTTTTAATCCTAATTCATCATTCAACCTTTCTTTTAACAGCTCAATATTTGCATCCTCATTAGCATCAATTAAATTTGCCTCTAGCTTTTTAATCGCCTTTTCCAGACGCGCCAGCTTGGGCTTGATCTCCATGAAGTTCTGCGGATAATGATAGTGGCGCGTGTCAAAAATCGTGATAGTCATTATAGAATTTTGCCTTTCATTTTATTTTAGCTGCATTTGACTGAGAGCATTTGGTGTTCATAATGAAGATTACTCGTAAAGTGTAGCAAGTCGCAAATGCTTACCTTTTATATGCCTACAAGCCAAACTGTTATTTTATAACACAGCTTACCATAATCGATAAAACAGCAAAATTACCAGTAATGAGCAGAAGCAAAATCTTAGTATACAATACAACAACCTCACCCCTATTCCGGTAAATTTGCTACAATGTGCCCAATTTTGATTTATCATTTAACCAATCTTTATACCAACTGATTTTATTAATACATTGAGAGAATGTTATGGGTTTTAATTGCGGCATCGTCGGCCTACCAAACGTGGGTAAATCCACCTTGTTTAATGCGTTGACCAAAGCGGGTATCGCCGCTGAAAACTTTCCATTTTGTACCAAAGATCCCAACACGGGTATCGTACCAGTACCAGACCCACGCCTAAAGAAACTGGCTGATATCGTCAATCCTGAACGCGTACTACCAACGACCATGGAGTTTGTTGATATCGCAGGTTTAGTTGCAGGCGCGTCAAAAGGCGAAGGCATGGGCAACCAGTTCCTAGCCAACATCCGTGAGACTGACGCGATTGCTCATGTCGTGCGCTGTTTTGATGATGATAACGTCGTCCACGTTGATGGCCGCGTTAGCCCAATTGATGACATCGAAACCATCAATACTGAACTGGCACTCGCTGACTTAGAAGCAGTTGAACGCGCTGTATTCAACTTGACTAAAAAAGCCAAAGGCGGTGATAAAGACGCTGGTGCTATGCTTGATATCTTCAAAAAAATCGAACCATTATTAGCAGATGGTCAGGCAGCACGTGCCGCCAATCTTGATGCGGATGAGAAAAAACTCATCAGAAGTTATGGCTTAATCACGCTAAAGCCTACCATGTATATCGCTAACGTCAGTGAAGATGGTTTTGAGAACAATCCTTACCTTGATGCCGTTCGTAACTACGCCACTGGTGAAGACTCTATCGTCATCGCACTATGCAACCAAATCGAATCTGAAATCGCTCAGCTTGATGAAGATGATAAAAAAGACTTCCTAGCTGAGATGGATATGGAAGAAGCCGGTCTTGATCAAGTAATCCGTGGTGGTTATGACTTACTTGACATGCAGACGTACTTTACCGCTGGTGTAAAAGAAGTGCGTGCTTGGACTGTCGCTATTGGCGCAACTGCCCCACAAGCTGCTGGCGTGATTCATACTGATTTTGAGCGCGGTTTCATTCGTGCCGAAGTCATTGCTTATGATGATTTCATCGAATATAACGGCGAAAAAGGCGCAGGCGCTGCTGGTAAATCGCGTCTGGAAGGCAAAACCTACATCGTGCAAGATGGCGACGTGATGCATTTCCGTTTTAACGTATAACTTCAAGCGGTAAATAGCATTTAAAGTTAATAAGCCGATGTTGGAGATTCTCCATCATCGGCTTTATTTTACATACTAATTGTTATATTATAACATATCTTTATTTTTGCTTATTTGAGGATTTATATTATGGCTGCTTATTTCTCTTTTTCTAAACTCGCAGGTGCTGCGCTCATAGGCAGTGTGGTGACAGGTTCACTATTGGGCTGTCAACCTAGTACAGAAACGACAAAATCTGAAGACGTGGTACAAATGGATGAACATGCCGACCATGATCATGAAACACATGAGCACGAAGAACATGAGGGAGGTGAGCACGAAGGTCATGATCATGAAGAACATGAAGGGCACAATCACGAAGATCATGAAGGACATGAAGGACACGATCATGAAGGACATGAGGGTCATGACCATGCCAATGCAGGCACGCCATTCTCTTGTGAGCCTACGGCTACTATCGATGTTTCTTACCATAACGACAGTACACCACAGACAGCAACCTTGCTCATCGATGGTCTAGAGTATGACTTGACTGCTGCCTCTGATCTTAATGAAAGCACCGATAAAAAAATCTATATGAGTGATATTGGCTTAGATGATACTCATGGCATCATATGGCAAGTAAGTGGTGACAAGGCAACACTACTCAATAAAACATTGGGCAGTAATGTGGCTATCGAAAAGGAAGAAGTGCTTTTTAACTGCCAGAAATCTTAATGTAGTTCTCTGACTATATATCTGTACCAAGGGCGCTATTTTGCTATGCTAGAGGCTCCCTTGGTTTCGGATGTCTAATATGCTAAGTACACCCACCTCTTTGCCGTCTCCTACCACACAATGGTCTCATCTTCTCAACTCACAGCGTCTTGGCGCTTCCAAAAAATTCAACGCCAATACGAGTACTCGATCCCAGTTTCATAAAGACTATGACAGACTGGTATTTTCGCACTCTTTTAGACAGCTCAATCAAAAAACTCAAGTCCATCCGTTGACCAATCAGCTCGGCATTCATACTCGCCTAACACATTCGCTTGAGGTCTCATGTATTGGACGCTCTTTAGCCATGATGGCAGCAGAAAAGCTCCATGATAAATTAGGCAATGGTCTACCAGCAGGTATCTCGCCCGCAGATGTCGGCGTCATTGTACAAGCCGCATGCCTCGCTCATGATATTGGCAACCCGCCTTTTGGTCATGCAGGAGAGTATGCCATTCGGGACTGGTTCAGGCTGCCTGAGCCGCAGACGATTTTGCAAACCTTAACCGCCCATGAACAGCTAGATCTACTAGCATACGAAGGTAACGCACAAGGGTTTAGATTGCTCGTCAATAACGAGCACCATCCGGACAAAGGTGGCATGCGCCTCACTTGTGCGACCTTAGGTGCCTTTATGAAATACCCTTGGCTAGCAACACATAGCAACGATACCTCTCAAATCACAAACCTAGGCGGCATCGCGGCCAACGTACAAAAATTCGGCTGTTTTTATAGCGAGGCGCCTCAGTTAGAAGAGCTAGCAGCTTGTTTACATTTGCCGCGCTCAGCGCAACACGATGGCTTTGCCAGACATCCACTGGCGTATTTGCTAGAAGCGGCCGATGATATTTGTTATGCGCTCATAGATTTAGAAGATGGCATCAATCTAAACATGCTCACTTATCATGAGGTCGCCACGATATTTTATGAGCTGATTGGTGAGCGTCCTGATAGTATCAACTTACCAGCACATATGTCTGTTAGGCAAAGTTTGGCCTCATTGCGAGCACGTGCCATGATGCGGCTGGTCAATACAGTGACCGATGCCTTTGTGGTCAATAATAAAGAGCTACTAGCAGGCACGTTGCAGGGCAGTCTATTTGACCACTGTGATATCAGTGTGCGAAGTGGCATCAACCAAGCCAAACAGTTGGCACGTGAGAAAATATTCAATCATCCAAGTAAAGTACGCATGGAGCTAATGGCCAATCAATGCTTACATCGTCTATTAGATGCTTTTATGCCATTGGCTTGGGCAGGCAGTAGAGCAACATCTGACCCTCAATCCATGTCCTTTGAGCAGCAACGTCTGTCTATGCTGCTACAGCCCCACCTGTGTGAACATCGCCGCGAGTTATCAGATGATATCTATCACAATATTTTAAATATTTTAGATTTTATTACTGGCATGAATGACCATGAAGCGTATCGATTGGCGCAGGAATTGCAGGGTCATTGGGGCACAATGGTTTAAAAGACCAGTGCAGGGTTAGTAAATGAATACAAGTTGCGTATTTCATTCGTATTTTTACGCTGAAATGAGTATGATAAACACCTACCGGACAATTTTGAAATATTATGAGCAGTCGCGAACAAAAGAAACTTCAAACTCGGCACGCCTTTTTTAACGCCGTGCTCGATTTATGTATGACAGGGCAATCTTTTAGCTCTATCAGCCTAAGACAAGTCACGCGTGAAGTCGGTGTCGTGCCGACCGCATTTTATCGACATTTTGATGATATGGAATCGCTCGGACGTGCGTTGGTGGTTGAGGAGTTGGGAGGCACGTTGGCCATATTAAGCGATAGCTTACAGATTGGCCGCAAGCGTAGCTTCGATCGTCAAATTGCCAAGAGTATTCAGCTGTTTTTGTATATGGTGAGCGATCAGCCTTATTACTGGCAGTTTTTGGTCAGTGAACGTTATGGCGGATCGGAGTCTGTCCGTAAAGCCATCAATGAGCTCACAAAGAAGCATGCTCAAGGCTTGGCGGATGATCTAGCACTACAGCCAGCATTTACTCATATCAATGACTATGACCGTCGGTTATTGGCCGAAGCTGGGGTCAATATGTTCTTCTCTTGGATTATCGACTGGTTGGAGCTGACGTACACGGAAGACCATGATGACGAGATCGACTTGAACGAGATTGAAGAAAACAAGCAGATGATGCTGCATAACTGTACTCGTCAAGCACAGATGCTATTTTATGGTGCTTATAATTGGAAATCTACGGAAGAAACCCTATTAGAAGATTAGGGTTCGGTATGCTTTATTAATCTTTAAAGGTTATAAAAAGCTAAGTGCTGGTGTTGCCATAATCAATATGACAACACAAAGCACTTATAACGATACTGCTTACGACATGCAAACTGCATAGACAGTATTAAGAGGCAATATTAAAAGTCAATAAACCGCTTAATAATTGGTATTGCGATGCTCTTCTGACTCGGTCTCAATCTGTTCTACCAATTCCTGCATATCTTCATCCATCACCTCATCGTCCACAGCAGGATAATGGCTAGGCAACTCTAGTATTTGCTGGACAAACGCATAGCGTAAAGTATCTCGGCGACCCAAATAACGCTGATAAAAGCTTGAGTTTAATAGCCCTGCACCACCTTGACCCATCGCCCAAATAGACGATAAATAATCTCGCGTACTCAAACTGCTGTGCTCATCTTTCAAATAAGCACTGATAATATCAATCAAACGCTTCATACGCTGACGGCGGATATCATATAGCTCACCAAATAAGCGATTTAGGCCCGTTACTGATGCAGCCAAACGCTCTTCGATTTGATTCAGTAGCATGGCTTTTTGTGGATTAAATAACTGCTGAAAAATCATCCTCGCGACACCGGCCGATGGACAGTCATCGATGCGATTGATATCAAACAGGTGCTCTTCGTAACGGATAATAATACGCAAATAGAGCTCATCTTTGCTGGAGAAATGCTTATATAGTGTACCTTTAGCCAAATCTAGCTGGTCTGCCAAACTGTCTAAAGTGATATCACCATCGCCCGACTCAAGTAGCAATTGCTCTGCCATTGCTAAGATATTTTCTTCTCGTACCTTGAACTGATGCTGACGACTCATAGTCTCTCCTAAAACTTGATAAGATTAAGCATACGACTGTCGTTTACGTTAACACACCAACATCAAGAGTATGGATCCATACAGAGACTGCGCGAGGACGACAAGGAATATGCTTATATTTTCTAAATAGTCATTAACAATCATATAATTACGCCTGCTTGGAACAGATCATTATAAGGCTACATGATAAATGACTGACTGGTCATAGCATAACCATTTTAATGATACTGTGCCAGTAAATTTTCAAAGTTTTTTGCAGTCAATGCGCCAACCTCTTCGCTACTACAGCCATACATCTCTGCGATACAACTGGCCACGTAGGGTACATAGGCTGGCTCATTGGGCTTGCCACGTTTAGGCACAGGTGCTAGATAAGGGCTATCGGTTTCGATAAGCAGTCTGTCTCTAGGCATGTTTTTTGCGGCATCTTTGATTTGTTGCGCACTTTTAAAACTGACAATGCCAGAAAATGAGATATAAAACCCTAAATCGAGTGCTTTTTTTGCGGTCTCCCAATCCTCGGTAAAGCAGTGGATAATGCCGTGTTCTGCACCTTCAGCTTTTAAGATATCGATTGTGTCTTCTTTGGCATCACGCATATGGATGACGAGTGGCTTCTTTAGGCTTTGACTGGCATGGATATGACGGGCAAGGCTAGCTTGTTGTTCTTTTTTATTTTCTGTTGACCAGTAATAATCTAATCCAGTCTCTCCTATTGCCCATACATGATCAGCATTGGCTGTTTCTATCAGGCGCTCGACGGTCGCTGATTGTAATATAGCCATATCTTCACAAGGATGAATACCCACACTCATACCAAGATTCAGTGTTTCATCCGCATACGTTTTGATAATGTTAGCGATATCATCATATTCGGCAAAATCACACATAATCGCCATCGCACGAGTGACATTGGCTTCTTTCATAGCGGCTATCGCGCCAGACAGTTGGCCATCGTACTTTGTTAAATCTAAACGGTTAAGGTGACAGTGAGTATCAGTAAACATAAAAATCTCGTTAATAAAATTGATAAATAAAAAATATTAAAGTTAAAGCTTCGAATATAGTTGATTCAGTTTAAAAGAGATACAAGGCAACCGAGTGCAGATGTATATCTGATACTTCAAGCGAGGTTAACGCTGTAACTCTTTTATAGAGGATTAACTATAGATAACTGTATTTATTGCTCTAGAATAAGCTATTTTCAAGTGCTGTTTGACGGTACACTATAAAACGCTTAACCAGCAGACACTTTTATCCTTTTGACGACTTCTATTTGATGACTTGTATAAGCCCTTTATTATGACCCATAAAAAAACCATCACCCTGCCTCCTATCATCAAGACACTATTACCCAAACAGCTGTACGGACAACGGTTTTTATTACAAGACAAAGGGCTTCGTAACTGTGTCGATATTGCCGCAGATGCACGTATTATTGGCAATTCAGTTATTACCATTCGTCAAGGTCATGACAATCAAATTAATATCGGTGAGCATGGTAAATTTAATAAGCTAAAAATAGACATCAATGGCAGTCATAATCGCATAACCATTGGAGAGAAAGTTAAATTCTCTGGGCAACTATTGATTGTTGGTAATCATTTGCACATTCATATTGGTAATCATACTACGGCCATTGACTGCTATATTTTGGCACGTGATAAAAGCGTGACCATTGGTGAATCTTGCATGATATCTCGTGGTATCGAAATTCGTGCTACCGATGTCCACAAGGTTTACGATATAGACACCAATGTACGAGTAAATAACGCACATTCTGACGTCATTTTAGGTGACCATATCTGGATTGCTGCCAATGTGACCGTTTCTAAAAACGTCTCTATTGCCAGTGGCTGTATCATTGCAGCAGGTGCTTTCGTCAATAAGCCAGTCGAAACACCAAACTGCATGGTGGCCGGCACGCCAGCCAAAATCATTCGTCAAAATGTACGTTGGGAGCGTTAAAAGCGGTGCATGATTTGCCCATTAATTCAGTGGTACTACTCGCATTACCTCTTCTATGGTCGTCACCCCATCACTAATACGTTTCGCACCAGACAACCTTAGTGGCTGCACACCTTCACGGTATGCTTGCTGCTTAAGTACATCTAAGCTCGAATCAGCCGCAACCAGTTTTTTTAGCTCGTTTGACAACGGCATGATTTCATAGAGGCCCACACGGCCTTGGTAGCCTGTATGACGGCAGTGTTCACAGCCATTTGCAGTATAAATTTGTGCTGGGGCTGGCGCGCGCCAAGGCTGTACCAACTCTTGCCACTGAATCGCAATCTCACTGTCTGGCGTGACATCAACGGCTTGCTTACAATGCGTACATAACGTACGTAGCAAGCGCTGTGCCATCACTCCTAGTATAGTAGCAGAGGTTAAAAACGGCTGAATACCCAAATCATGCAAACGGGTAATAGAGCTGGGTGCATCATTGGTGTGTAGCGTCGAAAGCACCAAATGCCCAGTTAGAGAAGCTTGCACAGCCATATTGGCCGTTTCAGCATCTCGAATCTCCCCGACCATAATAATATCAGGATCCTGACGCATCAAAGAACGAATACCCTCCGCGAAATGCAAATCAACGCCTGGATTCACCTGCATTTGGTTGAAAGCAGGCTCAATCATCTCGATAGGATCTTCAATCGTACAAACGTTAACCTGTTCTGTGGCGAGCTGCTTGAGCGTGCTATATAACGTTGTAGTCTTACCCGAACCCGTTGGACCTGTGACCAAGATAATACCGTTGGGATGCGCTGTCAGCTCATGCCACGTCTCAAGCTGCTTGCCGGATAAGCCAAGCTGCGCAAATGAACGCACTAGCACTTCAGGGTCAAAGACACGCATGACCAATTTTTCACCAAATGCGGTAGGCATCGTAGATAGACGCAGCTCCGTCTCTAGCCCTTTTGGCGTACGGGTTTTTAGTCGTCCATCTTGTGGTTTACGCTTTTCTGCAACATTGAGCCGTCCTAGAATCTTGATTCTTGCCGTGACTGCGACGATAATTGCTAAAGGCATCTCATAGACGGTATGCAGCACGCCATCGATACGAAAACGTACCTTGCCAGTCTCACGCCGCGGCTCTAAATGAATATCACTAGCACGCTGCTCAAAGGCATATTGCAACAGCCAGTCAACGACTCTGACGATATGTTGATCGTTCGCATCGGGATTGGTGTTGTCACCTAACTGCAGTAGCGCTTCGACGTTAGTGACATCAGCTGCCGCACGCTTATGAATACTATTCGCGCCTGCAATAGCTTGCGTAACTTGATAGAACTCTTGTCGATAGCGATTGATCTGTTCAGGATTAATATAGACCGTACGATAAGTTTTAGACTTAATCAGCTTTTCAATATTTGAGTGCCAATCGGTATGAAACGGCTGATCTGTGCCGATGACGACTTCATCGAGTGCGACTTCAATAGGCAAAATATGCTGTGAGCGTGCATATTCAAAGGACATCAGCTGCGTCACAGCAGGGACATCAACTTTTAGAGGGTCGATACGCACAAGTGGCATACCCGCTTTAGCTGCCAACCATTGATTGAGCCACGGCAATGCTAACTTGCTCTCAGAGTCACTATCAAGCGCATGGCCATTTGGCAAACCAAACTCGCTGATGTTCAATAGTGGATGCTGTGTCTTATCACGGCGACTAGTAATGACTAAATTATAGCCCCGTTGGTCAATCACTTTATCTGCCAATAGCTCATCTAGACACCAACGCAAATCAATCACTATTGAATATTTATGCTCAGACATATTTTTCTTCTTTTATCATTTTAGAGTATATGGTTAAGAATGATATCAATTCACATCACTTCTACAACGGCGGTTATTTGTAGCTCATCTACCGCTATCAACTGAAAGCTCACATCAACAGATTTATAGCGCATGGTAAACGGCATATTTATTTGAGTACGACGATACGCTGGACGAGGATCTTGCGCAATGAGTGCCTTAATAATATCGATATCAGAGAGTAATAATTGATTTTGCATCTGATGCATAAGCGTCGTAAACGTATCCTGCTCTATATTTATCTCTTTCTCATTATTAATAGCCTGTCCAGTATTAGCTAGCGCTAAAAACTGCTCATAAGCAGCCTTAGTTATCGTCACCTCTAACAGCTCAGGAGCCGTGGGTGCAAAGCCACTCTCTGCCTCTACAAGCGCATCGCTATACGCCACATACGGCTTAATGTCTATAATCGGTGTGCCATCTATCATATCTGCACCGCTAATAATAAGAAATGCTCGTCCCTGTATTACCTCTACGCGCTCAAGCTTGACGACAGACAACCCTAGTGCCGACGGACGATACATACTACGACTGGCAAACACACCTATTTTTTGATTGCCACCCAACCGTGGTGGTCGTACTTGCGGGCGAAAGCTACTATCTGCCTCATTCACAGCATTATCTTTTGCTTTATAGTTATGATGAAACTGCCAACTGATCCAGATATGGCTGAACGATTCCAAGCCCACGAATGCTTCTGGTGTATCGTAAGGCGCAAGCATTTCGATAACACTGGTTAGCACTACCAAATTTGGCTGACGTGGCGCACCAAACTTTTGTGATAATGGTGCACGGTGATAGCCCACTATGGGCGCATAATGATGGTTATCTAACTGTGCATCGTCACCAGACATAAAAGTCTCCAAGAAATCTACTAATAACCAAAACCTGCTAATATAAACCAGTTTTATCCAGTGATACACAATTACTCACTAACGATATTCCATTTTATCATGCCACATAGTAGCGGCTAGGCGGATTTTTATTTTAAATTTTGGTATTATGAGCGAGAATTATTATTGAGAATAGATTGCATCACGATAATTGTGGCCTTTATCTCATTAATAAGATATAAAATATACTTCGACATTTGGACACTGCCTGACCATTTAATCGTCATCATAATAAAAATTTGATGCAGTGCTAACCCCTAATGACACATTCAATTAATACTGTTGACGCACACAGCGACTACTTAACGAGGACTTTATGTCAAAACTTCGCACCGAAACGGTTACAGAGGTTCGTCATTGGAATGACTCTCTATTTAGTATAAAAACCACTCGCGACGACGGCCTACGTTTTCGTAATGGTGAATTTGCGATGATTGGTATCGTCGTCGATGGCAAGCCATTATTACGTGCTTACTCGATTGCTAGCCCCAACTACGAAGACCAATTAGAGTTTTTCTCTATCAAAGTACCAGATGGTCCACTGACCTCACGCCTGCAACACATTAAAGTAGGCGACGAGCTGTTGGTTAGCAAAAAACCAACTGGGACACTAGTACTAGATGATTTATTACCGGGCAAGCATTTATACATGCTATCGACAGGCACAGGACTGGCACCATTTTTGGCGTTAGCACGTGACCCTGAAGTGTACGAGCGTTTTGATAAAATCATTTTGGTACATGGCGTTCGTCATGCCAAAGATTTGGCCTATCGTGAGATGTTTGAAACTGAGTTGGCCAATGATGAAATCTTTGGTGAATGGTTCCGCGAAAAATTCATTTACTATCCGACTGTTACTCGTGAAGAGTTTAGAAACCAAGGCCGTATCACTGACCTTATGAAATCGGGCAAGTTCTTTGAAGATATTGGCTTGCCTCCGATGAATAAAGAAGATGACCGTGTGATGATTTGCGGTAGCATGCCATTCAACGCAGAAGTTTCTGCTATTTTGGATGACTTTGGTCTAACCGTCTCACCACGTATGGGTGTTCAAGCAGATTATGCGGTCGAACGTGCCTTTGTAGGATAAGTGATATATAGAATATATCGGTTTTTTTGATTTAATCGCAAATTATATAAAATAATTCTTGACGATCAAAAATAGCCTGCTATAATACGCAGCCTATACAGAGTTAACCCTGTAGCCCAATTCGATAATACCTATATAATAGATATTATTACCTAACATGCCAGTGTGATGGAATTGGTAGACATGACGGATTCAAAATCCGTTGCCTAATAAGCGTGTCGGTTCGAGTCCGACCACTGGTACCAATACATAGTTCTATACTATCTTATAGAATAGCTAAAGCCCCTGATATCAGGGGCTTTGTTGTATCTGGTGTTCTATACTGTCCTGCTCTATCTATCCCAATCCATGCACATTGAGTGTACTGAATTTGAAGAACCATTCTGCTCTGCTAAAACATTCATACTTTCAAAAAACTCATCGGCTCCAGCTGACAAAGTTATATCAAATGATAACCTCATGGCTAACACTTAATAAATAAATGTATATTTTAACTTTTTTAAAATCACAGTTTTTCCTATTCAATTGGCTACAACTCATCACAACTGGGCTGATATCCGTTGTCACAAGATTTGCTATACCACTCTTGGGATTGAGCTTTATCTTGCTCCACGCCTCTGCCCTCAAAGTACATCAAGCCAAGACTGTTCTGCGCTTCGGCTATTTCTTGATTTGCAGCTTTCAGATACCATTCAGCTGCTTTTGCATCATCAAGTTTAAGCCCTCTACCAGTTTCGTACATATCACCAATATTGTTTTGAGCTCCCGCATATCCTTGAGCAGCAGCCTTTCTTAGCCATTTGAGTGTCTCTGCATAATCCTGACTCACCCCTTGGCCTTTATCGTACATTCCAGCAAGATTATACTGAGCTAGTGCAAAACCTTTATCAGCCGATTTTTGATACCATTGAACTGCTTTATCATAATCTTGAGGAATACCTTCACCGTGCTGATAAAAAGTTCCAAGATTGAATTGAATCTCAGCATTGCCCTGATTAGCAGCTTTTTCATACCACTCAATGGCCTTGGCATCGTTTTGACGTACGCCAGTGCCATTGCTGTACATCTCTCCAAGTGCATATTGGGAAAATGCCCTTCCTCTATTAGCAGCGGCTTTAGTCCATTCAAATGCTTTAACATCATCTTGACTAATATCATCACCAGTACTGTACATATAGCCAAGAGTGGCTTGAGTAGTAGCGAATCCTTTGTTCATTAAAGTATTTACAATGCCAAGATCTGCAACAGCAGGTATGGCTAAACCACTTGATAATCCTACTATCATCATTTTATGAATTAATGTCTTATTAAGTTTTTGCATGATAACTATTCTTTCTCATTCAGTTTTTGATGAGCGTCATAGCTGAGCTTATAGTCGATTTAATTTAAAAGTAGTACAAAGCAACCTAGTGTAGATGTATATTAAATATTTCAAACTAGGTTAACGCTGTAATACTTTTATAGTGGAATGACTATATAACCATTTTTTTAAGCTTTGCTATACCACTCTATCAATTCGACCTTGTCTTTAGCGATACATCTGCCTTCCAAATATAACTATATAGAATTATATAAACATTTGTTTTTTAATACATCTTTTATTTCATCTTATTGCTGATAAATATAAAAAATAAACCACCCTAATCTTAGCCTTAAAACCGATTAACAGGTTTAGGATGAACGCTCAGCAATACTAATATTAATTCATTCTGCAATCTCGCTTACTACCCACATTACCCCTACTTGTGTCAGCTGTACTTTCTTAGGGAATATTGAATCGCAACGATCAGAGCTTTCAGTAGTCATTGAAAGTGACTGTTGAAAAACTAAGCTATAAAAAATTATTAGTTTGTATTAACTAAACAGTCTTTGACTTTTACTAAAAAATAACATGAAAAGTTTTATCAAAGAGACCCATCCACCTTTATTTAAAGCTATAACTTTTAGTAATAGATAATTGAAATGTTTAACGTAAAAATTAGCTTTAACTTGAATAAGAATATCAGTAGCATGAAATTACGACTCGATCAGGAAGATCAGTTGAAGGTATTTAATATACCTTTCTCACAACAAGGAGCAGTTAATGTTATATCCCCATCCAAACACAGAAAAAAGCCAAGTCCAATTCCGCGAAAAATACGACAACTTCATCAATGGTGAATGGGTTGCACCC